>JBEKQC010000014.1:0-94237 GCA_049520095.1 Terriglobales bacterium | reverse complement strand
TGCTCGTCTATGGGCGTAAAACCTATCAATTGATGGTTCCTTATTGGCCTGATATCGCAAAAAGCCAGTCCGAGACAAAAGCGGATATCGAATTTGCTCAAACCTTTGTCTCCAAGAAGAAGGTTGTTTTTTCACGATCGTTGGCCAGCGCAGAAGATGAAAATACGAGAATTGTTCGTACGAACCTTCGCGATGAAATACTTAAATTGAAGCAAGAACCAGGCAAAAATATTCTGGTCGGTGGTGTAGATATTCCTTCACAGCTTATAGAGCTTGGCCTGGTTGACGAATATCGTTTTGTCGTTGCGCCAATTTTTGTAGGAGAGGGGAGACGGTTGTTGGAAGGTGTCAGCCTGCGGGAGAGATTACAACTAAAACTCGTTGAGTCAAAGATTTTTGAATCAGGATGTGTTGCGCTTCGCTATTTGAAACAGTGACAGAACAATCTGCGGTCGCCGTGCTGGCTCAAATTAGGACAAACCGGGGACAGACGGAGCGTTCCTCAATTTTTCGACGAGAGGAAATTGGTGAACGTCCCGTCTGTCCCCAGTTTAGTTTGCTTTACTTTGAACTACTATGGACGACATAATATATTTATGAAAGACTTTGCTGATGTTTACCTGACACATGAGCAAATCGCCGAGCAGTTACAACTCGCTGTGGAGACGGTCTACCGATGGCTGCGCAGTCGGAAACTTCGAGGGAGTCGGATCAGTCCGAAGGCGTGGCGCGTATCCGAACGGGAACTCGCAGCATTTCTCAAACGGCAGAATGTTTCAGAATTGCTTTTCGAGGAGTACGTCGATCAGTATGAGCTGGGGACATTTGAACGCGAACCGCCATATCCCGGAACGACGAAGCGGGTTGATTATCGGCTCACCCACCATGACCAGATATTGTGGTTTGAAGTAAAGGAATTTGCCGATGACCAAAGCCTAACTGGCACGGGTGGTCGTGCCTTCGATCCACACGTGGGCGTTCGCGGGAAAATCGGCAAAGCGGCTGAGAAGTTTCGCGATTACGATTCGGAATGCTGTTCCCTCGTTCTTTTCAACGAGCGGTTCAATCTGGTGGACATTTGCACTCCGCGCATTGTCCTTGGCGCGATGCTTGGTGGAGTCGGATTTGTTGTTCCCCACAATAAGACCACGGGAGACTGGTCTGGCACCACAGTCCAAGACAATGTCTTCATGGATGGTGGGAAGATGATCCATCCGCATCTCAAGACTCCACAGAACACGACAATCAGTGCTGTGATCGCGCTGGAGCGGTTCGCAGTCGGCCAAAAGGAAATGAAGTTTGAGATAGAGAGAATCGAATTGGAAGAACAGCGGGGCTTGGGATGGGAGGATCTCGTCGCTCTTTTGGAGAACAACCGTGCTGCATATGAGCGAAGGGTGCTGCGAACAATTGTGTACGAGAATCCACACGCGAGAAACAAATTGCCTCGCGATATTTTTGTAGGCCCATACGATGAACGGTGGGGACAATCCGGGGATTACATTGCTCAGGTCTACGTCGGTGATGAACTCGCGAAGCTGAATAAGATCGAACACGAATTGGGTTTGGATCAGGGTCCATTTCAGAGACAAGAGAAGCGAACAGCTCGGAAGCGCAAGTCCTAGGAAGCCGGGGACAGACGGAACGCTCTCCATTTTTCGACGGATGGAAACTGGCGAACGTCCTGTCCGTCCTCGGTTTCTCCCCCGGTTTCTCTTCCGCATCAGCGGTTGATGTGGGTTATGGCTGCGGGAATCCGAACATCAAACACGACTGATTGGCTACCCAATGCGGGTACAGCTCCGTCATTTGATCGAACAGCTCCTGCTCGGACGTCGCGGTTTTCTGCACCCGATCGAAGTCCTGCAGGTAACGCTTTGTGTCTTTAGCCGGTCACAAGAAGCCAGGCGCACCCGACTCTCCCTCGACGATCCATGCCGAAGTATTGGCCAGAAACGGGGTTCCCGGAAGTCGGCATGCCACTTCAAGCCAAACAGCCTCAGTTAGCGCTTATGAAAGGGACGCGACTGTGGAATCCCACCCCTTCGGCTTCGCTCAGGGCAGGCTCTTGCGCAAAGGGACGCGCAAGGATGGGGCACCGGACTTCAAGGATCCCGATTTCAGGAATCCCCTACTTAGAGATAATTAGGCGTGATAGACCTGCTCGTGCTGACGGGCTTCGTACCATAGGGCCAGCTCGACTCGGTTCCACAATCCGAGTTTGTCGTAGATCAGGCGAAGATAATTTTTTACTACGTGCTCGGTGGTGCCGAGGGAATCGGCGATCTCACGGTTCTTGCAGCCTTCGGCTACGCGTTGAATGATGAATTGTTCGCGGGCGTTGGACTTGGTCCCGTGCCGGCGGCTTGCTGTTTCTCCAACCATAATTGCCTCCTATAAAGTAAAGTCGCTAGTTTGACGCGCTTGATGCCGCCCTTGATTCCGAAACGCAGAAACAGGCGGTTGAAATGAGCTTTAACTGTGCGCTCGGCAATATGCAGATCGCGAGCGATTTCCGAATTGTCACATCCCTGGAGCAGCAGCTCGATAATCTGCCGCTCGCGTGGGCCTACTTCCTCGAAATTTTCTTCCATAGTAGCTGGCATAGTAGCTGGCATAGAAACCAGACCTGAAGACAGATTGCGCCGACAGACACTGACCCTGTTCGACGCGTCCCGGCTGCGGCAAGTGGCGCTGAAACCCGCGCCCCTCGGCGCATCTTGCATTCGGGTCGTTGCGTCTCATTTTGCAAACACACGGCCAAAGGGCGCACCGAGGGTTAACGAAATATGAAAATTTGCATTTGTGCGTTTTTGCGGGGGAAAATGGCGGTAATCGCGGTCATTACAGGCAGTTGGCGGGGAGAGACGCAGGGCATTTTGCTCAGTCTCTAAGGTGAATCGCTTAGAACGAACTTCCGATAGCTGCCTGCTAAAGAGCATATTTACACGGAAGTGCATGGCGTCGGGAACCCGCTACACTCCCATATAATGAGCTGTGGACTTCAAGCTGGTAAGCAGCTACAAGCCTCAAGGAGACCAGGGACGAGCCATCGACGCCCTGACCCGCGGGGTGTTCGATCGCGAGCAGCATCAGGTTCTGCTCGGGGTCACCGGATCGGGCAAGACGTACACCGCCGCCAAAGTGATCGAGGCGGCCAATCGGCCCACGCTGGTCATGGCCCACAACAAGACGCTGGCCGCCCAGCTCTACCACGAGTTTAAGAGTTTCTTCCCGCATAATGCCGTGGAGTATTTCGTTTCCTACTATGACTACTATCAACCGGAAGCCTATGTGCCGGCGGCGGACCTTTATATTGAAAAGGAATCTACTATCAACGATGAGTTGGACAAGTTGCGGCTGTCGGCTACGCGGTCGTTATTTGAGCGGCGCGATTGTTTGATTGTGGCATCGGTTAGTTGCATTTATGGGTTGGGATCGCCGGAGGCTTATTACGGGATGCTTTTGTTTCTGGAGAAGGGACAGAAGATCAAGCGCGCGGACATCACGCGCAAGCTGGTCGACATTCTCTATGAGCGGACGGAAGGGGATTTTCGGCGCGGGACATTTCGCGTAAGGGGCGATGTTATCGAGATTTATCCTACTTATGATGACAATGCTTATCGGGTGGAAATGTTTGGCGATGAGATTGAATCGCTTTCGCAGATCGATCCCTTGTTTGGGACGGTCAAGCAGCGTTACATGCGGCTGCCGATTTATCCTAAGACGCACTATGTGATGAAGGAGGAGACGCGAGCCTCAGCCGTGGCTTCTATCAAGACCGAACTGGCGTGGTGGGAAGTGGAATTGGAAAAGCAGGGACGGCTGGTGGAGTCGCAGCGCATCCATCAGCGGGTGATGTATGACCTGGAAATGATCAAGGCCATGGGTTACTGCCATGGCATCGAGAATTACTCGAGGCACTTTACTGGACGGCTTCCGGGCGAACCTCCGCCAACTTTGCTTGACTATTTTCCGCGCGATTTTCTGATGTTTATCGACGAGTCGCATCAGACTGTGCCTCAGCTTCATGGGATGTATCACGGCGACCGGTCGCGCAAGCAGACTTTGGTCGAGTACGGATTTCGGATGCCTTCGGCGCTGGATAATCGTCCGCTTACGTTCGAAGAGTTCGAGCATCGCACTAATCAGATCGTCTATGTTTCCGCTACGCCTGGTCCTTATGAACTTACTAAGTCGGCGGGCGTGGTGGTGGAACAGATCATCCGGCCAACTGGTTTGATCGACCCGCCGGTCGAGATACGTCCGGTCAAAGGGCAGATTGACGACTTGCTGCACATGATCCGCGACCGCGTTGCTCGCAACGAGCGCGTGCTGGTGACCACTCTGACCAAGCGCATGTCCGAAGACCTGGCGGAATATTACAGCGAAGTGGGCGTGAAATGCCGTTACATGCACTCCGAGATCGAAACGCTGGAGCGGGTGAAGATTTTGCGCGACTTGCGCAAGGGCGAGTTCGATGTATTGATTGGCATCAATCTTTTGCGCGAAGGACTTGACCTGCCCGAAGTGTCGCTGGTCGCGATTCTCGACGCCGACAAGGAAGGCTTCCTGCGCTCGGCCGGTTCGCTGATCCAGACCATCGGACGCTGCGCACGGAACCTGAATGGGCGGGCGATTCTCTATGCGGATCGCATGACCGACTCCATGAAAAAGGCACTTGACGAGACCAACCGGCGGCGCGCCATCCAGCAGGCCTATAACGAAGAAAACGGGATTACGCCTGAATCGATCATTCGCCCGCTCGATATGACGCTGGTCGCGATTGTGGGCGCCGATTACACCGATTTGACCTCTTTCGAGGCCGATGGTATCCCCGATCTGAAATCGCAGGAAGAGTTGGACGCTTATATTGGGAAGTTAGAGAGCGATATGCGGGAAGCGGCGAAGCGGTTTGAATTTGAGAAGGCGGCTAGGCTGCGGGATACGATCAAGGAGCTGAGGACGAAGGAGTTTTTGTTTGCGTAGGGCCGGAAAACTAGGACAGTCATCGGAGGTAAGGTCGGTGCGGAAGCCGGCACAGCCAGTCCTCTTCTCAGGTGCCGATCGAGGCAATGTACGTCGACATTAGGGCCGTTAGCTCCGTCAGGCCGGCCTCTGCGTCCGCTATGGTCTCCCGACAAAGGGTGATCTGTTGCTTATGTCCGACACTCTCGTCGGTCGTTAGGAACTGGTCCAGCTTCGCGACTCGGTCGTCGAGCGTGCCCAGGTGGTCCAGGACCTGATCCCATTTTGCCTGAATATGTTGCGCCGGGAAGTCCCTCTGAAGATCGGCCTCGAGGACAGCCACGCCTTTGTCCCACTCGTCTTGAAGCTGGTTGTATTCATCGATTGTGCCATTAAGCTGCTTCTTGTCGAAGCCTTTCTCGTGTGCAGCCACGATTGCAGCGCTCGCCGTAATCAACCTACCGACGGCATTTGCTGCTTCACGTTGCGTCGTTTCCGCCCTTGCAACGCGTTCCTTCGTTTGTGCCTGGCGCTCAAGGAGATGCTGGCGGACATTCCATCCGACATAGGAAAGGACGGCGACCAGTGCGGCGACCACCACCCCTCTAACAAACGGTCGATCTAGCTTGTCAAGGATGCTGGATTTCTGTTTTGTCGGTGGGTCACTTGCTCGTTTTGGTTTTTGCGCTGTGGGCGGCGCGGTCTCTTTTCGTCTCTTATCAGTCATTGGTCTAAGGGCGGGCACACCACCACCCCCTCAACCGTAATGCGGCATTCGCGACCCTCTAGGCGCGCTTCGACGCGCGTTTAGTGCGCAGCTTCTTCTTCAGGCGCACTCCCACTTTTTTGGCTGCCATAGTCGGATTTTACTTTGGAAGGAACCGGAGTGCAAGGGTGAATGGCCAGTTAGCCAAAGACGATTCCGTTATGATCCGTTCGTCCGCCCACCTTTCGAAAATCAGCTATTGCCTAGCACCGACCATGAAGCGCCTGCGCCGAATTCTCGTGACTTCTCTGCCCCGTGGGTAGAGTACCAGTTGCGCCAGGTCGCGGTATCGTTGGGCAGATTGACGTTGGTGATTTCGCGCAGAGCCTGGTACACCCAGTTGCGTGTGGTCGGGTCGAGCGATGGGTCATCGGCCAGGTCAATCAGTCCGGGAACAGCCTTCATGCGTTGCGCACGGGTCAGCATACCGGACTTCGCCAAGCTGCAGCCGGCACGTTCGCGGACATCGAGCGATGGGTCGTTGCGGAAAACGTCGAGAAAGTTCCTGATGGTTTCATCCGTTCCGAGGTGGGCGAGTCCTTCGACCGACCAAAAGCGGGTTTGCTGAGTTGGGTCATGGATCCACTCCGCCAGCAGTTCGTGAATGCGCTCGGCCTCGATGCCTCGATTCGCCAGCATGCCCAGTTCCCAGGCCGCGAACGGGCGATTGCCGGGATACTTTCGCGCCGACTCGATCAGATGGTCAGCAACCTCGTCGGTCTTCGCCAGGTTTGTAACTGCCAGGTTGATCTCGATGGCCGCCGCACGGACTCGCAAATCATTGGAATAGAGCGCGGTGTCCTGCAAGGTCTCCCAGCGGGGCGTGCGATGAAGTTTGCCGCGCCAGCCTTCGACCATCTCCGCGATTAGCTTGGTTGCACCCACATCATGATTCACGGCCGCACCTAGCAGAAACTCCATTTGTGTCTGCGGTGGCTGCGTTTGTAACCATTCGATGTTGTGCTCCGATAACTTGCCGTGATCGGCAGGCACGGGACGACCGGGAACGGGCAAGTCTTCTCCCGACTGCGGCGCAGACTGTGGCTTGGGCGGGGACGAGGTTTGCGACGCGGCTGGTTGGCTGGCTAAAAGCGCTATGAGCAATGCCAGAGCTACAGTCCGACGACTTGTTTTGCCAGCCAAGTTATACAAGATATCTTTCATAAGTTCCGCTCAGCACTTGCCGGCGGCGGCGTGGGCGGCTTTTTTGCCGGACTCGCGGGCGGCGACGGTGAGTTCTTTCTCGATCGAAGAGAAGCGCCGAAAGACTTCGTGGAGGCGCAGCGCCATGTTGCGGATGGTATCGGCTTGCGCTTGCACGGTGGCGGGCAGCCCGGGCTCGAGAGCCAGCAGTTCGGCGTTGCCGAGCACAGTGGTGAGTGCGTTGTTGACGTTGGTGCGCATCTCGAGCATGTAGCGTCCGAGAGTGGCGTCGGCTTGGGCGGCAGCGCAGGCTTGTTCGGCTTCGCGGGCACGAGACTCGGCTTGTCGGCGGCGCAGAATTTCGCATCCGATGAGACCCGCTATCGCCGGCCAGAGTCGGAGGTCGCAACGCAGGTCGAGAACGGCGCCGTCGAGGTTATAGAGATCGGGGTTAGAGCAATCGGGGTTAGAGAAATCGGCCTCAGAGAAATCGGCGTTGTAAGAATCAGGCGCGAGATTGGAATGAATCATGATGGCAGGCTTGCCGGCGGCGGCGAGCAACTGCTTCAGAGCCTTGATCGGGGCGCTGTGGTCTTTGCTTTGGTCGTTCTTATCTTTATTAGTATCCATATCTACATGGATATCGATGCTCTTATCGTTCTCGTCCTGGTGCTGTCGCTTTTCGTAGTAAGAGACGTCGGCGATGGCGAGGTCGTAGTTGCTGCCCTTGAGGTCGCGTGAGAAACCTTCGCCGAGCACGATGAATTCCGGAGCATCGGAATGGGAAGACGGGGCCTGGGGCCAGTGCGCGGTAATCTCGCGCGAGAAGGCGGGGTCGCTGGTCAGGATCAGGACAATGGGGCGGTTTGCGCTCATCGTGGCTTTCTGGCTCGGTAGATCGATGTCTAACTCGCTGCTGGCTCGGCGGGTAAAGGCGCTTTTGATTTTTGCGGCACTTACGGCGCGGCTGAAGCCGCGCCCCCTTCAAAACAAAGTCCCACTCCGAAGTTCTCCGCAGGCTGCCGGGCTGGCGGAGACAGGGCAAGCCCCGTCTCTACCGGAAAATTATTCTTTTGTTTCGCCGCCCGAGCTGGCGGAAGCGGCGGCGGCGTTGGCGAGCGGAATCTTGCGCGCCTGGTTCTGCAGTGCGTCGTCGATCGCGGCCCGGAGGTCGACCAGCATGCGCAAAGGGTGGCCCGAGGAATATTCGGCATGGAACATGACTTTCCAGGATTGGCAGATCATCCGCAGACGCGCCACCGGCTCCTCGACGGAAAATTGCGCGCGCCGGCAATCGACGGTGGAGACGCCGCGGCGCTCGAGCTCGCGCAAACCGTCCTGGATGGCATTAAGGTCGTCGTGCATGAGGCGAAAAAATATCCGCCGGATCATGAAGCTGAAGCGGGCAAAGGCGACCATGGCCGAGGGCTCGAAGTAGCGGACCGCGTTCTCGGTTTTGAGCTTGCGGCCCTGTTCGAGGGCGCCGCTGTAGAGCAGCTCGCTGAGGCGCTGGCAACCCGCTGCCGACTGCAGGATGGTATCGAGAGAACTCAACCACTCAGGGAGCTTCGGCTGTTGCGGGCCGAGGACTGGTTCGAGCACCTGGGCAACGTAATCGAGGTCGAGGTCGGCGTCTTCCAGACCGGAGGGCGCGCACAGGGAAAAATACTGGACGAGCAGGAAATCGGATTTGTCGCGGTCACTGCCGGACTTCACCGGCTTGCGCATGTGGTACACGAGGAGCTGGCGCAGCACGACCTCGTTGGCCAGAGGCGTAGTCTGGAGAAACTGGCGCAACTGGTGCACCTGGATCTGCGCGTCGACCTGCTGGAACCAGGCGGCGGCCTGCTCGACCGACTCGGGCGAGGACGAGAATTCCTCATCGTCCTTCATAGGGCAGGCGGGAACCTCAATCACAAATTCGCGCACCAGTTCAGAGTAGATAGGATGCAAGGCAGTAAGAGTGATCCCCTGCTCTTCATAGGAAGGCGGGACGGAAGGTTGCGTGGAAGCAGTCATGATTTCACAATCCAATTGGGAACAGGTTTGAGGAAACGGACAGCAACAATTGTCCTTTCCGGTTGATATTGAACCGCGACCACGGAGGCTTCGGCGCGCAGCGCGCGGTCTTTGCTTTCGACGAGGACGCGATCGGCAAATTCCAGAGGACGATCCACCGCGAAAAGGACTTCGTGGGGCGTGCCGAATTCGATGACGGTGTCTTGAATAAAGACGCTATGGTTTTCGTGGGCGCTGGGGCCGCCATTCCGGCTGGCGCGGTTATTGGTGTTTTCATTGCCGTTGGTGCGGCTGAGCTTGATGGGAATCCGCACCGGGGTGGCTTCGGGAAAGAACCTGGCCAAGCGGCTTACCATGCCTTGTTCGAGCGCGTGAGCAGTTGCCTGGTTGGGCACGTTGAGACCTCGACCCCGGAAAATGGAGCAGACGAGTCCCCCCTCTTCCCGGTTTGGAAGAGCTGCCAGGAGACTCGTTTCTGCTTTATCGGCATGGAGTGGTGCACGGCTCCCACCAAAAGCATGAAGGTCATGCACTTACGAGTAAGTGAAATAAAGACAAGCAGTTAGCGGAGGGTTGAAGGAGACGGAGCGCGGCGATTCTTTGGTCCTGCAGAAACGGCGTCTCAGAGTGATACAAGCGTCTCAGTTCGGTAGGGTCCGCCTCGGCGGAGAGAGGATGCGTGATTCCGAGCTGCGCTCAGCTTTGGACAGCCGGGGCGGCTGTCCCTACGCAAACTGGACGGGCGCGGACGCCCGTCTCTCCATTTGCTCATTTATTGCAGGGTGGTGGATTGCGGAGGCTCTTCGCGGGGTCCTATGTTGTAACGCTTTAGTTTGCGGTAGAGGGTGGCTCGGCTTATGCCCAGCATCTTGCCCGCTAGAGCTTTGTCTCCCTTGACTTGGGAAAAGACGCGCTCGATGGTGGCGCGCTCGATGTCTTCGAGATCGGTGGCATGGAGGTCGGCGGCGCGGCCGGAAAATTCCTGCGAATCTAGCGCTTCGGCGTGGACTTCCGAGTGCGCGATCGCGGGCGGCAGATCGTTGACCTCGATGATACGCTGATCGCCGAGAGCAACGGCTCGCTCCAGGCAGTTTTCCAGTTCGCGGACATTGCCGGGCCAGTCATACGCCAGCAGAGCTTTCATGGCGTTGCTGGAGAGCTGGACGCCGCGTCCGGGAGCGAGGCGTTCGAGGAAGAACGCCGTCAGGATGGGAATGTCGGAACGGCGTTCGCGCAAGGGCGGCAGAGAAATGGTGACGACGTTGAGGCGGAAATAGAGATCCTTACGGAAGGTCCCTTTCTTGTATTCGGTGTCGAGATCGCGGTTGGTGGCGGCCATAATGCGCACGTCCACTTTGACTTTTTGATTGCTGCCTACGGGACGGACTTCTTTCTCCTGGAGAAAGCGCAAGATCTTGGCTTGCATTTCGAGCGGCAGTTCGCCGACCTCGTCGAGAAAAATGGTTCCGGTATCGGCGGATTGGAGCAGGCCCTGCTTGGAACGAAGAGCGCCGGTGAAGGCGCCTTTTTCGTAGCCAAACAATTCGCTTTCGATGAGGGTGGGGACGAGCGATCCGCAGTCGACAGCAACAAAGGGGCGGTTGGCCATGGTGCCGCGAAAGTGCAGGGCGCGGGCCACAAGCTCCTTGCCGGTTCCGCTTTCGCCGGAAATCAGGACGGGCGTGCGCGTGTCTTTGAGGCGGGAGATGAGACGCAGGACATTCTGAATGCCGGTGGAATTACCGATGATGCCGTGGAGGGAGGTCTCGGTTTCGGAGCGTTCGCGGAGGTAGAGATTTTCTTCGACGAGGCGGACCTTGTCGGCCATGCGGCGCAGGAAATGGCGGAGGTCATCGAGAGGAGCGAAAGGCTTGGCAATGTAATCGTAGGCGCCGAGCTTCATCGCCTGCACCGCGGTTTCGACCGATCCGTGGCCGGTCATGACGGCGACTTCGATGCGGGGGTAGGTGCGCTTGACCTGCTCCAGGAATTCGATTCCGGACATGCGCGGCATGACCATGTCGGTGAGCACCATGTGCACGGGCTGTTCTTCGAGCAGGGTGAGAGCAGCGTCACCGCTCTCGGCTTCGAGGCAGGAGAAGCCGAGGGACTCGCCGACGGTCATGCAGAGGCGGCGGATGGTCTGCTCGTCATCGACGATCAGCAAGCGGATGCGGAAATCGTTTTTAGTCAAGTCGGGTTTCGTCAAGTCGTCCTTCGTCAAATTCTGCGTCGGTAAATTCTGAGTCATGGGGTAGCCTGTCCCATGGTCTGCTCGACCACGGCAATGAAGTCATGGACGCGAAATGGTTTTTCCACGCAGGGCGCGCCGGTGCGGCGCAGCGTGGCAGCAGTTTCCTCGTTGGCGATGTCCCCGGTAATGAAGACAAGGCGGGAGGCCAGTTCCGGGCGGTGGGTGGCGATCCAGGCATAGACCTGGGCGCCATCGACGCCTCCGGGGGTGCGCATGTCGGAGACGACGCCGTGGAACTCGCCGGTCTCGAGCAAGCGCAGGGCTTCGGCGCCGGATTCGGTGGGCACGACGGAATATCCGTGACCCTCTAGAACGGCGCGCACCAGAGCCATTACGGCAGGCTCGTCTTCGATCAGAAGCACGGGCGCACGTGCGGATTTAGTTCGTGTCTTAGTTCCTGACTGGGTTCCTGATTGCGTTCCTGACTGCGTCATTTGGGATGCACTCCTGCAACTGCTCCGAAGGATGCCGTCTCGGATGCAACCGGAAGGCGGACGATAAAAGTCGCTCCTTCAGAGTCCAGATTGTTGTGACAAACAATTTCGCCGCCATGTTCGCGGACAATGCCATAGCAAATGCTCAGGCCCAAACCCGTGCCCTTGCCGACGTCTTTGGTGGTAAAGAAAGGATCAAAAATGGGTCCGGGATCGGGGATGCCTGGGCCGTTATCGCGAAACGAAATCTCGACGAAAGCTTCGGCGCGGGCGCTTGTGATCTCAATGCGAGCGGGCCGCGCGGTTTCGCGGACGGCGTCGTAAGCGTTGTTCAAGATATTGAGAAACACCTGCTGCAGTTGGTGCGAATCCCCGACGACCTGGGGCAAGGACTCGTCGAGGCGTTCGACCACCTGAATGCCGTGACTGATGAAGTCATAGGAGCGCAAGTGCACGGTGCGTTGCAGGATGGAGTTGACCTGAACTGGCTGGCGCTGCGGGGGCATCTGGCGGGCAAAGCTGAGCAGGTTCTGCACGATCTGCTTGGTGCGCTGCGCTTCCTGCAGAATCACGCGCAGATCGCGGCGCGCGCTTTCCGGAAGCTCGGGGTTTTCCATCAAGAGGTCGGTGAATCCGAGGATGGCGGTGAGGGGATTGTTGACTTCGTGGGCGACGCCGGAGACCAACTGACCGACGGCCGCCATTTTCTCGGCATGCATGAGCTTGGAGCGCAGCATGGCGGAGTCGGTGACGTCGGTCATGACCACTACGATGTTGCTGACCCGGCCGTCTTCGCCGCTGATGGGGCTGAAGTTGACGGAGAACTGGGCGCTAACGCCATCGCCGCGAACCAGGGGCAGATCGAAGTTATCGACCTGTTGGCCGCGGGCCACGGCGGCGAGGGCTTCGCGGAGCGCGGCACGGCGCGGAGGGGCGCACAGATCGGGCAAGGGATGCGCCAGGATCTGGGATTGCTGAAAACCAAGACCGCTCCAGCGCCGGTTGGCGTAACTGATGACGCCTTCGGTGTCGGTAACCAGAATCAGGCTCTGGGTATAGTTGAGGATTTTGCTGGAGAAATCGCGCTCTTTCTGCAGTTCGGTCTGCGATTGGTGGAGGCCGGAGACATCGAGCATGAGGCCGCGGTGCTGCAGAATGTTGCCGGCGGCATCGCGCATGGCAAAACAATTCATGAATACATGGACGGGCGATCCGTCCTTGCGCCGCAGGACTTCTTCGTGATTGCGCATTTCGCCGCCGCGTTTGAGAGTTTCCGCGAGTTCCCGCCGCCGCTCGGGAGAAAAATAGACCTGAGTGGGAATGTCGAGCTGCAGCACTTCGTCGCGGCTGCTGTAACCGAGGATGCGGACCAGCGCGTCGTTGACTTCAACGAAGCGGCCCTGGGGCGTGGAAACGTAGATTCCTTCCTGAATGTTGTCGAAGAGTTCGCGGTAGCGGCGCTCGGCTTCACGGCGGTCGGTAATGTCCTTGAGCACGTGCACGGTCTGGAGCTGGGCGCTGCTGCTCATCCCCATTGCGCCCATCGCGTCAAACTCGCGCGATGGGGGCCCCTGGTTGGCGGCATGAATGCGCGAGGTGGAAATCAGGTAGGTGCGCTCGAGAGCCGGGTGCACATATTCGTCGAGACCTTCGCCGCTGCGGCAGAAGGGACAGGAGTGCGGCGGAGCGCCGGCAGAAATGGCTTCGAGCGCCCGCATGTTGACGCCGATCAACTGGTCGGGAGCGATGCCAATGAAATCGGCGAGGGAGCGATTGACGCGAAGAACATTGTTCTGCTCATCGTGGACCACGATGAAATCGCCGATGGCATCGAAAATTTCCTGCCAGTGGCGGTTGGCTTGCTGCATGCGGGTAAACAGGCAAGCATTCTCGAGCGCGATGCTGGCGTGGCCGGCAATAGCGCGCAGCAAGAGGCGATCTTCCGGGGAGGGTGGAGCGCCGCGGTCGGCGAGACAAAGCACGCCAACCAGTTCTCCCGAGGAGCCGGCCAGCCGGACCAGGGTGCAATCGGTCCATCCCAGACTAGAGGCGAGAGCGGTTCCCAGGATATCGCCGGCGGGTGCGAAGGCAACATCGGTGGGATATTTCGGCAGGGCCGCGGCGAGCGCCTGACTGAAGCGGCGGAGCAACTGCTGGTCGTCGACTTCAGAGGCGCCGCACAGAAGGACGATATCCGGCTCCGAGGTCTGCACCCGGAGGGCAACCGAGCGGCCTCCGAGCAGACCCGAGGCGCGCAGCGCGAAGTTGCGCATGAAGTCGGGCAGATGCAGGACGGTGTTGAGTTCGAGCGCGATGGCGACCAAGGCCTCGGCGCGGCGGCGGTGCTCCTCGGACTGGTGCAGGTTCTGGGTAAGCTCGAGGGCGATGGCAATTTGCGCGGCCAAAGCGCGGGCGCGGCGGATGTCTTCGTCGTTGATCGGCCCGGGCTCGATGCGGTCAAGCACTCCGAACATCCCAAGCACATCCCCGTTTGAACCGAGCAGGGGGACGGCGAGGAGTTGGTGGATTTGGAAAGCGGCGACGAACTCCGGGTCCGTGCCCGGAGTCGTGGTGAGGTCTTCGCTGGTAAATACACTTTTTTGTTTCAGTGTGCGGGTCGCGACGCCATCGCGGAGTGGAATGTCAACGGGACGAGCCACGCCGTTTTCTAATCCCCATCGAACGTGGAAGGTGTCCTCCTCAAGCAGTCCGATGAAGCAGCGCTGGAAGCCGAGGAAACTGGCGGCCCGCACCACCGAGGTCTGCATGAATTCGTCGAGCTTACCGGCGGAACCGAGTTCGAAGGAAATCTCGAGGATTTCGTGCAGTTCGTGGGCCTGCGCCCGAGCCATGCCGTACAACTCGGCGTTGGCAATGGCGACCGCGCCAAAGCCGGCGAGGGCGGACACCAGGGCTTTGTCTTCCTGCGTGAACGGTTGAGCGAGACGGGGATAGACGAGAATCGCACCGTGCGATCGCGAGGTACGAAAAGGCGCTGCGATGAGAACGCCGGGAGGCGAATCCTCTCCGAAGTGCGAGGCGCCGTCGATGCTTACCGTAATACGTTCGCCGGCGGCGACGGCGCGGGTCGCGATCTCCAGTGAGGAGCGGAGTTGGCTTTGCTGGAAACGCGAACGAATGGAGAGAGCGAGTTTGGGGGCCTCGGTCGATACTGCCTGCAACTGGAACAGTTTCTCCTGTTGGACGAAGACGAGCACGGCGGGCGAATGCAGCAGAACACGGAGGCGGTCGGCGATGCTCTCCATCACAGCGGAGGTGTCGGGCAAGCCATGCAGTGCGGTGGCGACCTCGACGAGAATGCTGGCGCGGCGGTGCTCTTCGCGGGAAAGCTGGTTCAGGCGCAGGGCTTCGAGTGCGGTGCCGAGCTGAGCCGCCAGGATGGTGACTCTGGCTAGCGCATCGTCGTCAAAACCTCCACCAGGCGCACTCTTCAGGAAGGTGATGGCACCGACCACTTCCCCTGAAACTAGGAGAGGCGCGGCCATGGCGGCGTGCGCGTGGCATGAGGCCAGCCAGGGATAACGGGCCACGTCGAGGCGATTAACGAAAAAGGGGCAGCGCTTCTGAACCGCCTCCATGGCAATGGATGCATCGCCGACTCGTCTGCGGATGCCACGAAAAGACTCGGCCTCGTCGCCTTCGGCGTCAGCTTCGGCTCCGACGAGCTCGCCGTCAGAGGAGAGACTCCAGTAGTAGGCGCCGCTGGCCTGGAAGAAGGCGCGCGTGAAGACGCAAAAAGACCGGATGAGCTGGCTAGGGTCGCGGCTTTGAAAAGCAGCCCGGGAAAGCTCCAGGAGAAGCTTTTGGAACGCCTCGTCAGACTGAGACGCATCGCCGGGTCCCGAATTTCCGGTGTAAGTTGTCAGCGGGCACCAATCGCTTAGCTAAGCGGTTGAAAACAATTGAATTATATTTAAAACCTACGCTGGATTCTCAAATTGAGTCAAGGGAATACCGGGGGCAGTGCCAACTTGTGAAACGTCACCAAAGTGATCCATGTATGTCTCATTTTGCGGTCGGAATTCCGCAATGCAGATCGGCAACGGTCCGGGCGTACCGAAATTCGTGGCTGCGGGAAGCCCCGCGATGAGTGATGGCGAGGAGGTTAAGGATCGATTCTTCATCACTTTACGTTCATCACCAAAGTAATGCGCAGAAAGAACTTTCGCTATCCGCCAGTGTCGTCCTTGCAGGAATATAGGGCAAAGGCAAAAACGACGATGGAGGAACTGTGTCTGTTCAAGCCCTGAACCGTGCGTTCGCGGTCGGTCTGCTCCTGATTGGCGCGTGGGCCGCAAGCAGCAGCCCCTTGAGTTGGGGGCAAGAAGAAATCGCTCGAAAAGCAAAGAGCAAGGTGGCACCGGTGTATCCGGAGCTGGCGAGGCGCATGAACATCAGCGGCGTGGTGAGGGTCCAAGTCACGGTTGCCGCCAACGGATCGATCAAGGACGCAAAGCTGGTGGGCGGGCATCCTGTGTTGGCGAATGCTGCGCTGGATGCAGTCAGGAAATGGCGTTACGAGGCTGCCCCGGCAGAGTCAACGGGAATTGTGGTGTTCCGTTTTGATCCCACGCAGTAAAAGGGCGGCCAGGGACCGGAGCGCTGGCTGAGGAAGGTTCGAGAATGAATATCGGGAAAAAACTGTATCTAAGTTTTAGCGGCATTCTGGCGACGGTGCTGGTGCTCTTTGCGATCAACATGTATGGGGTGCATCGCGAGCATGAGACCAAGGCGGCGGCACAGCGTTCCATCGACATGACCGAGGCTACCTCGTCGGTCCGCTTCCAGATGATGCAAAACCGGCTTCACCTGCAGAACTACCTGCTCAGCGGCGACACCCGGGACGTGGACAAGATGAATGAGGGCGAGCACCAGTTGAGTGATGCGCTCCGCCACGCCCAGGAACTGTCGGTTTCCGCGCAACAGCGAGGCAACCTGGAAAAAGTGCAGGGGCTGGAGCAGGCTTGGGGGAACGACTTCGCCAATCCGCTGGTGGACAAGCGCCGGGCTGTGGATAGCGGCAATGCGACGGTGGCGGAACTGCAGATTTTTTACCTACAAAAGGATCCGAGCACCTGGGTCTCGCGTTCCAGCGATGTTCTGGACGAGGTCGACCGGGAGAACCATCAACTATTGGAACTGCGCCACTCGGATGACCAATCGGCGACGACGTATACGATTCTGTTTGCGGTCGTTAGTACACTGGCCGCCCTGGCTCTAGGCATCGTCATTGCCTATCGGACCGCCACGGGAATCACGGGACCGCTCGGCCGGCTAATTCACGTAGCGGAACAGATCGGGCAGTCTGGGGATCTGGAACACAATATTGACATTCACGGCCAGGATGAGATTGGGCAACTGGCCAGGACTTTCGACTCCATGGTGAAGTACCTGAAGGAAATGGCCGGGGTTTCCGAGGCCATCGCCGGGGGTAACCTGGCGGTCGAAGTCCATCCGCGCTCCGCCAATGACACGCTGGCGAACGCGTTCACGCGCATGGTGGAGGGTCTGCGGGGGATGGTGCGCAACGTACGGGACGCAGCCTCCCAGGTGGCCAGCGCTTCCACGCAGGTGGCCAGCGCCTCCGACGAATCGGCCAGGAACAGCTTGCAAACTTCTTCGGCTATCGATGAAGTGACGAGCACCATGCACGAAATGAGCGTGAATGTGCAGAACATGGTGAAGAGCACGCAGACGCAGGCTTCGAGCGTCAGCGAGACCTCGGCCTCGATCGACCAGATGGTGACTTCGATCCAGCGGGTGGCGGATACGGCGAAAGTGCTGCTCGATATTTCAAACCGTTCGCGGGAAGAGGTGCACAGCGGTATCGGCACCATGGAAAAGGCGACTGACGGCCTGAACCGGATCAATACGACGATCCACGCTTCGGGCGAGATTATTGACGCGCTCGGCACGCGGGCGGACAACATTGGCAAGATCGTCGAAGTAATCGACGATCTGGCGGAGCAGACGAACCTGCTGGCTTTGAATGCCGCCATCGAAGCAGCACGGGCGGGCGAACACGGCCTCGGATTCGCGGTGGTGGCGGACGAAGTTCGGAAGCTGGCGGAGAAATCGGCGCAATCCACCAAGGAGATTTCCGAGCTGATCGAGAGCATCCAGAGGGAAGCGCGCAAAGCGGTCGATAACATGGAGAAGAGCACAACGATCGTGAACGAAGGGCTGAATCTGGGACAGGAACTGAATTCCGCGCTGCGCAAGATTTCGAACGTGGTGACCGAGGTATACAAGTTCGCACAGGAGATTGGGGCGGCCACGAACGAGCAGTCGCACGGCTCGGCGCAGATCGCGCGCGCCACCACGCGGCTGAACGAAATTACGCACGAGATCAACTCGGCGGTAGAGGAGCAGGCTTCCGGGGCGCAAGCGGTGGTGCAGGCCATGGAACGTATGCGCGAACTGGTGCAGTCGTCCACGTCAAGCTCCACCGAACTAGCCGCTTCCTCCGATCAGATGTCGAAGATGTCGCGCGGCCTGTTGGATTCGATGGACGGTTTTGCGCTGCGGTCCGACGACAGAACGAACGACAGAGCGAACGACGGCACGCCAGGACACGAAAAGTCAGCCCGGGCCGCGGCGGCGGGATCGAAATTCCATTCATGAGCCGGGAAACACACATCGTGGGCTTCCGGGTGGGCCGCGAGACCTACGGCGTGCCCATCACATCGCTGCATGAGATCGTCCGTATACCAGAGATCACCGCAGTGCCGGACGCGCCCGATTATCTGGAAGGAGTCATCAACCTGCGCGGGAAGATTGTTTCGGTGGTGGACCTGCGGAAGCGCTTTGGGCAGCCCGCAACCGAAATCGGCCGGCGCAATCGGATTCTGGTCGTGGAACACCGGGGCCGGCTCGCGGGCATGATTGTGGACTCGGCGTCCGAGGTCCTGAAAATTCCTGAAAGCGAAATCGAAGCCGCACCCGCCATGATGCAGGAAGGTGGGTTGGACTGTGTAACGGGCCTGGGCAAGTATCAGGGGCGGCTGATCATTCTGCTGGACATCGGCAAGGTATTGGCTCGCCGGGACCTGGTTAACGAAACCTCGTCAGAGAAGCGAACAGAAAAAGCGGCGGCCGGAAGCGGCAAGACGGGGACGGCGAGTACGAAGGAAGCCTCGGCAGGAAAGTAGCGAAGAAGAACCAACCCACATGAACACGAACGAAACACCCGCCCTCACCAACGCCGAATTGAAGCTTCTGCAGGCGCTGGTCTACCAGGAGTGCGGCATGCACTTCGACGATCGGCGCACGCCTTTCCTGCAGGACCGCTTGCTGCGGCGGTTGAAGGAGTGCCAGCTAGATTCGTTCTACAGCTACTATCGCCTGCTCATTAGCCAAAAGGGGAAACAAGAGCTGTCGTGCCTGCTGGAAAACCTCACGGTCAACGAGACCAGCTTCTTCCGGAACAAGGCACAACTGGAACTGTTTCAGCGGGACGTGATGAACGACCTTCTGCGGCGCAAGCAGGAGTGCCGCGACTACAGCGTCAGAATCTGGAGCGCGGGCTGTTCCACGGGGCAGGAACCTTACACCCTGGCCATGCAGGTGGCCGATACGTTGTCGTACCACCATATGCGCAGTCCGCGGCCGCTCGATGCGCCGGTTCCGAAACCTCTGGTGCCCGCGCCTTGGCGGGTGGAGATCCTAGCCAGCGACATCAACTATTCAGTGCTGCGCACGGCGCAGGAGGCTTCCTACAGCGAGCACCAGATGGCGGCAGTCGACTATGGCTACCGCTTGCGCTACTTCGACAAAGTGGGCGACCGCTACGCGGTGAAGAAGAATGTCAAGGAACTGGTGCATTTCGACTTTCACAATCTGAAGACCGAATACCTGCCGCAGCGCAACGACGTCATTTTCTGCCGCAACGTGATGATGTATTTCGACGAAGCGGAGCAAAAGCGGCTGGTGGAAAAGTTTTATCGCTGTTTGAATCCCGAGGGATACCTATTTGTCGGCCATGCCGAGAGCCTGCTGTCGCTCACGGAAAAATTTCAGATGGTGCATCACTATAGCGGGACGGCGTACCAGCGAGTCGAGGTGAAAGTGTGACCGCTCCCCCCGAAGACAGGATGACAGAGCTTCGGCAGCTGTTCTTCGAAAGCGCGGGGGAACTCGTCCAGAAGCTGAACGACGAGGCGATGCGGCTGGAGAAATCGCCCGGCGACGCAGAGACAGCCCGCAGCCTGCGGCGGACGGTGCACACGCTGAAGGGCGACTCGGCCGCTTGCGGCTTCCGCGAACTCAGCGAACTGGCCCACGAGTTCGAGGACGTGCTGGCGCTGGAGAACACGGCTGCGGCAGCTGCGGTTCCCGAGATCGCATTGCGCGCGGCGGACGTGTTTGCGGCACTACTGGAGGCGTATCAGAAGAAGACGAAACTTCCGAGCATTCAGTGTTTGCGCGCCGACATTGCTCGTCTGGCACACCCGGCCCCAGGCGGCTCGGGTAAAGCAAAGAAGACGAAAAGGAAAGCCGCCGCAACCACCAACCGCTGGTCGGAGTACGAGCAAGTGGCAATCACCCGGGCCGTGGCGGAGGGCAAGCGCGTGCATCACGTGGCGGTGCAGATTGACCCGCAGTGCGCCATGCCGATCGCCGGACGGCAGATGATCCAGTTTGCCCTCGCCGGACTGGGCGAGGTGCTAGCTCTCTATCCCGTCGAAGGCAGTCACGAGCCGATTACTCGCGTCGAAGCGGCTCTCGCGTCTGAGAAACCAGCGGAGCAGATCCGGGCAAAATGCAGCATTCCAACGATTGCGCTGACGGTCCGAGTCACGCCTGTGCGCGCCCAAACGCGGTCGACGATTGCGCTTCCGCCAGATTCGGCTGCCGATTCTGAAAGGAACGACGATGCCGCATCGCCTGAGAGTCGCTCTGCCGACATCGCTAGCAGCGTCCCTAGCAGCATTACTAGCAACGACGGGGCTTCAACCGGCGAAGCGGCGACTGTGCCCGCCGTGCCGAGCGGTCCCGACAACCTGCTGCGCGTGGACGCGGAAAGAATCGATAGTGTACTCAATCTGGTCGGTGAACTGATCCTGGCGAAATCGATGTTGCAACAGGCACTGTTGGAATTTGGACAACGCTTCCCGAAAGATAGCTTACGGGGAAAGTTTGCCGATGCCATGGCATTCCAAGGGCGGGTGTTGAATGACTTGCAGCACTCGGTCATGAAGATTCGCATGGTGCCGGTCGATCAGTTGTTCCGCCGCTTTCCGCGCATTGTGCGGGACGTGAGCCGGCAGTGCGGGAAAGAAGTCCAACTGCTGGTCCGGGGCGGGCAAACCGATCTCGACAAAGGCATTCTGGATGCAATTGCCGAGCCGCTCACCCACCTGGTACGAAATGCGATTGGACACGGCCTCGAAACCGCGGAAGAGCGAGTTCGCGCCGGCAAGCGGCCGCAGGGAACCTTGCGGCTGGGCGCTTATCATCAGGGGAATCAGGTGGTCATCGAGATTTCCGACGACGGTGCCGGCATTGATTCCGAAAAGGTTCGGCAGCGTGCCCTGTCTCAGGGAGTGCTGAACGCCGAGCAGGCTGCCCGCCTGACCGAGGCTGAGACTCTGGATCTGATCCTGCGGCCCGGATTTTCGACGGCCGAGGAGATCACCGAACTCTCGGGCCGCGGCGTGGGATTGGATGTAGTGCAGAGCGTGCTGGGACGCCTGAAGGGAACGATCCAGATTGAAACGGCGCCCGGACGAGGCACCACCTTCCGTCTGCGCCTTCCGCTGACGCTGGCCATTATACGGGCATTGATGTTCCGGGTAGAGCAGCGGCTCTACGCCCTGCCGCTGAACGCGGTGGCGGAGATCGCGCGCACGGTGGAAGAAGAGATCCATCAGGTGGAACACTACGAAGTACTGCAATTACGCAACGACGTGCTGCCTCTGCTCCGCCTGGGGTCGAAGGCCTTGAGCGGGTCGGAAGCGGCGCGGCGCAAGGTCTTCGTGCTGGTCATCAACAGTGGGGAGCGCAAGTTCGGGGTCGTGGTAGACGGACTGGAAGGTGAAGACGAGCTGGTCATCAAGGCGCTCGACGATCAATCGATCACGACGGACCTGGTGAGTGGGGCTTCGATTCTGGGCGATGGCAGGGTGGTTCTCATCCTGAACATGATCGCGCTGATGGATCGTTTCACGCGCGGGCGGACAGATGCAAACGGCCCGCAGATGGACGGTCTGCTGTCGGGTGCCGTGCCTGCAGCGTTGAATATCGAAAGTAGCAACAGGCGGGCAAGAGGCGCGGCCGGGGGTCTGCCATGAGCAAGCCGGTGCGGGTCCTGGTAGTGGATGACTCGGCCCTGATGCGCAAGCTGATACCCAAGATCCTTGAACAGGATGCCTCGATTGAGGTGGTGGGTACGGCGATGGACGGCAATTTTGCGTTGAAGAAAATCGAGGACTTGTCGCCAGATGTAGTGACGCTCGACTTGGAGATGCCCGGACTGAACGGGATCGATACGCTGAAAGAGATCATGCGACGCTGGAAGCTGCCGGTGATTGTGGTCAGCTCGCACAGCACTGCCGGGGCGGCGATCACGCTCAAAGCGCTGACGCTCGGTGCGTTCGATTTCGTGGCCAAACCGATTGACGTTTCCGCGCGCATGCCTGAGATTGCCGGCGAGTTGAGCAGGAAGATCAGGGCGGCGGCGCAGAGCGCGGGCGTGCAGACGCAGTTCCTGCCGGGGGAAGTAGGCGGAAAGCCGCCCGGCAAGCTGCGGCCCGTCGCGCCGACGCACATCGTCGCCATCGGTGTTTCCACGGGCGGTCCGAATGCCCTGCAATACCTATTCTCGAAGCTGCCAGTGGAATTTTCGGGCAGCATTCTAGTGGTGCAGCACATGCCGGACGGGTTCACGGAGCTGTTTGCCAAGCGGCTGGACGAGTGCTGCCCGATCCGGGTGAAGGAAGCGCAATCGGGCGACTTGCTAGTGGCCGGGCGAGCGCTCATTTGTCCCGGGAACCGGCATATGAAAGTAAAGAAATTGCCGCTGGGGAACGTGGCGTTGCTGGGGGATGAGGCCCCGGTGAATGGACACCGTCCGTCGGTGGATGTGCTGTTCCACAGCGTAGCCCGGGAGTTCGGTTCACAGGTGATGGGCTTGTTGATGACCGGTATGGGAGAAGACGGGGCGGCCGGACTGGGGGAAATCCGTGAAGCCGGGGGATTCACCGTGGCGCAGAGCCAGGCGACATGCGTAGTTTTCGGCATGCCCAAAGCGGCCATCGAACGCGGCCATGCGATGCGAGTCGCGGACCTCCAGGATCTGCCCAATATCTTGCAGGCGCAGTGCGCGCCCGACCGCGGCCGTGGGGACGGCACCCGGGGAGAGATTAGCGACGTCAAGCGAGCGGCCACTTCGGGAAGTAACTAGAGTTACCTAGAGTTATCTACCCGAAGGTATGTAGATTGTGTTTAAGTGATAGTTGTGGAGGAGTGTCATGGACAAGTTTGCGCCCGTAACGCGGAGCGAAGATGGACAACCGGTGCGCTATCTGATTGTGGATGACTCGGTGTTCGCCCGCAAGAACCTGGCCCGGATGGTGGAAACATTCGGCGGGCAGGTGGTCGGTGAGGCTGGCGACGGAGTTTCTGCGATCAGCGAGTACGAACGGGTCAAGCCGGACATCGTTCTGATGGATATCACCATGCCGCAGATGGAAGGCATCGAAGCGGCGGAAAAGATTGTGCGCGACCACCCCAGCGCCCGCATCGTAATGGTGTCGTCGGTCGGCTATCAGGAAAACATCGTGGCCGCCTTGCAGCGGGGCGCCCGTCACTTCGTGCAGAAACCGGTGAAGCCGGAAGTTCTCTATGAGGTTATCAAGTACGTGATGCGTGACGACGCGCGCGGCGCTGGAGCTGGAGCATAATCGATGCGGATGGACCTGATCCAGCCTTTTATTAACTCAGCCGACGCCGTCCTGGCGCAGGGGCTGGAGTCGCCTATTTCCATCGAGAACCTGAGCATGGAAGAAGAGGCATACCGGCGGAAAGGGGTCGCTGCCGAGGTTTTTCTCACGGGCGAGATCGAAGGGCGGATTATTTTTGATGTGGATCTGGGAGCGGCGGTGCAACTAGCCAGCCGTCTGGCGGGGGTCGAAGTTTCCGAGACCGACGAAAATCTGGTGCGCGAAGCGGTCTGTGAGCTGGCCAACCAGATCATTGGCAACGCCATCACCACACTCAACGACCAGGGATTTCATTTTCACGTTCGTCCGCCAACCCTGCACACTTCCGAACAGGGCAGCAAAAGCAGTGAAGACACGGAGGCCGTGGTGATGGTCTTCAATACTGCTACCGGAAACGTATTCATGAATGTGGCGCTACGCCACCACTGCCCCGGGACGCTGGAACGCGCTGCGGTCGCGGGCTAGCAGCTTGTCGTTAGTCGCTGGTCGTTAGTCGTTAGTCGTTCGGCACTGCAACTTATCCAACCCCTGCTAACTGCCAACCCTCTGCGGCACAAGTTACCACGAACTTCAGAACACTTACGTCAGGGGCCAGCAAACAGGAAGACCGGATTCTGCGGTGGGTTCTGCGGGTTGGGTGGAATCGGCGGGAGCGTACCGACTGGGGCCGGTAGATTCAGCGCATAAGTGTCGCTGGTGGTATCGATGATGTTGACCATGCCTCCATCGCAGCTCGCCAGGTAGGCACGGGAGCTATCGCCGCCCGCGGCCATGGTGAAGCGGAAACGGGTCTTGGCGCAGACCGGAGCGTAGAGCGGATCCGGCGTGCCGTTGGGCAAATACGGGATAGTCGCGTCCGGAAACGGCGGTATCCCGATCGTGGTCTTGATGGTGTTCGAGTTCGTCCACACCACGGTGACCTGCGGGAAGATGTTGCTGCCGGTTCCTGAAGCCGATACGGGAGTCGAAGCGAGCGTCGTTGTGTTGGGTGCCTGAAAACATGTGCCCGGGCAAGCGGAGGTGCCACTCACGATCGCGGTAACGATATACGTTCCGTCGAATTCGTTCTCTTGAGCCGGCATGTTGGAGACGTAAACCGTCATGCCAGGACTCAGGGTTTGCCCTGCCGTCAAAGTGTAGGCATAAGTGGCAGTGGTTCCGTCTCCCGAAACCGAAGAGATATTGAGCTGGGTGGTAATCGACGCATACGAGGCAACGTACGCTCGGCTTCCATCGGGCAGGGCCGCAACGGCGGTGGCAGTGGCAGGGATCGGGTTTTGATTATTAGGTAGAGTAAATGACGGGATGGGAACCGTCGCAAGAACCGTCGGAACGGACTGCGAGACATCCAGTATCGTCAGCTGGCCCTGCGTCGCCAACTGGCTAAACCACGGTATGTAGAGCCGATTCAGATTCCCGTCGTAAAGCATGTAGGCGGCGCCGGGGACATTGACGCTGGCATCGATCACGTTATCCGGGCCGGCGGTGGAGGTGGTATCAATTGTGCTCACGGCACCATCCTGAGGACTCCCGGTAGTGCCGTTCAGGATGTACACGCGCTGGCTGTCGGAGCGCGCAGACACCCAGACCGGCGCATTGAAAGAACCGTTGATGATTCGAGACGACAGGCCAACGGTATTATTAACGGTGAAGCCGTTGACGGTGCTGTCGCCCTGGTTCGCCACGTAGACCTTGCTATTGTCGGGCGTGACGGCTATGGCATCCGGGTTGCTCCCCACGGTGATAACGTTCGCCAATTGGTTGCTGAGAGTGGTGACCACACCGACCGAGGGAGGCGTGTAGTTCGGCAGGGTTACATACGCCGTCGTAGCCGACGGCGCAACAGCCACAAAATTCGGCGCCGAATTCGCCGGCAGAGTGATGGTGGTGGGAGGGGGGCTGGTGACGATGGTGGTGCCGCTGAAGCTTAGCTTGGTAATTGAGTCAGCCACCGCTCCCGTCACGGAATGGTTTACGACCAAGACCTGGCTGGCGGTCTGCTGCACCGCATGAACCGGAGCGAGGCCCACGTTGGCAATGCTCACGTCCGTGTCGCCGGAAACATCGATCACCATGGCGGTGCCAGGCACGACGGTCCCGTTGTCGTTGATCGACACCACAGTGTGGGCTGCCGCCGGGTTGGGAAACACGGGAGGATTCGGGATGATGATCGGGCGGAAAACGTCGCCGCACCCCGCACAGATCACATAAACAAACAGAACCAGCCCCAGCCAGAGAAACCGCTTCATTCACACTCCGTAGTAAAAGTTAGTCTTGCGCGGAAACCGATATTGTATCGGGAACCGGGCCGAGAGGGGAAATCAGGCGGGCTTAGCCGTGATGTCTTTCCGCCGTTCTAAATGAGAAGCGGGCAGAGGCTAGTTTGGTTGCCGGGCGGCAGGTTGCAGCTCGCAATATTCAGAAAGGCAGGTTCATCATGGATTTCACGCGCGGCCGCGTCTGGTTTTTGATTGGCTCGCGGCAGGCATTTCCGCAATTTTTTCCGATGCGGAGGGCTTCTTCGTCTGGGCCAGACTTTCCTTGAGCGCCGCCATCAGATCGACCACCGGAGCCAGCTTCTTCGGTTGCTCGACGGCTTGAACTTCTCCGCCCTCCAGCTTGGCCGCAATCAGCTTCTTCAGATTTTCCTGAAAGGTGTCGTGATACTTCTCGGGGTCCCATTCGCCCGCCAGCGCTTCAATGAGTTGATGCGCAACCTTGATTTCGGCGTCCTTGATCTCCACATCGGGAGCGCCGAACGACTCGACTTCGCGAACTTCCTCGGCGTAGTACATGGTATGCAGCATCATTCCGCCTTTATGCGGACGCAGGAATACGGTGTATTCGCGGTTATGCATGGTGAGTTTGGCGATGGCGACGAATTCGCTCTCTTCCAATGCTTTCGTGAGCAGCGCGTAGGGACGGCGCCCGGCTTCTTCCGGAACCATGTAATAGGACGACTCGAAATATACCGGGTCCACCTCGCTCGTCTTCACGAATTCGAGGATCTCCATCGTCTTCGCCGTCTTCGGCTCGATCTTCTTGATCTCTTCGGGATCAATGATGACGTACTCGTCTTTGCGATACTCATAGCCCTTGACGATATCGCTACGCTCGAGGACCTGGTTGTCCGCCGGACAAATGAGCTGCTGCTTTACGCGATGATGGTCGGTGCGATGAAGCTGGTTGAACGAGATGCCGCTGCTGCGGGCGCCCGAGAACAGCCGCACCGGCATCGAGATTAATCCGAACGTTAGATACCCAGACCAGACTGAGGCTGCCATTGGTTCACCCCGAAAACCTGAGATGCCGGAATCCGCCAAGCGTACAGAAGTGTAGCCTAAACTGGCCGGGGTTGCCTCCGCCAGATTACGGCGCGAATCCAAAGGTCAAGCACTACATGGCGCGGTCGGTTGGCGCCGGACACCGAATATAGTGTTATCGAACGCGGATCGTGCATTCCGGACATCAGCGGTTAGCTTTCAGCTCTCGGCTGTTAAGGACGTGAGACTCTACTGGGAGCTGATTGCTGGCGTCGACCATCATGAACCCTTTTCTGGCACACGGCTGGGCGTCGTCTCCGGAGCAGCTGGCCATCGTTGCAGCGGTGACGCTGGGCTTCGCGGTGCTGGCTCGCGTCCTACGCGGCGTCAATCGATCGGGGGCTCCGGCGGGCGGGATCGCCTGTTTCATTCTTTTTGGCGGCGCTGGCCCAGCGGCGTTCGCCACACTCGCCGCGCTGTTTTTAGTGACCTGGTTGGCCACTCGCCTCGGATACCGCCGCAAGCTGGCACTCGGGCTTGCCGAGCGGCGCGAAGGCCGGGACGTATGGCAGGTCCTGGCCAATCTGGCAGTGCCTGCGCTCGCCTCGGTGGTTTTCAGCGCCACTGGAAATCGAGCTTGGTTAGTCGCGACAGTGGCGGCTCTGGCCGAAGCGGCGACCGACACTGTGGCCAGCGAAATCGGGCAATACCGCGGCCCCGATGCGCGGCTGATCACGACCTGGGAACGCGTCCCGGCAGGCACGGACGGCGGCATCACGATTTCTGGAAGCGTGGCCGGCATGGCAGCCGGTATGGCGATTGCTGGGGTCGCATCGGTGGGCTTGACGATTCTTCGGGGTCAGCTCTGGATCCCAGTGGCCGCCGGCTTCGCCGGCATGCTCATCGACAGCCTTCTGGGGGCGACGCTGCAGCGCCGCGGCTGGATCAGCAACCAAGCGGTCAATCTTTTGTCCACGCTAGCCGCGGCTGCGCTGGCTTATGCCATCGTGATATGGGCATAAATCCGCGCTGTCATCCTGAATGAAGCGAAGGATCTTTGCATAGCGAGTTCAAATGCAGGCCCCTCGCTGCGCTCAGGATGACAAATGAATGACCACAAATGACGATGTGGATTATGTTCGCTGCTTGACGCGATCGAGCATCATGAAGACCAGGATGCCCAGCACTGCATTCGCCACACCCGACAACAATTCGTGCGGCCAGCTCCACGCTATGCGCAACCCGACCAGGCCGCGGGCAATCATGAAGAAGACGACCTCATGCACCACGTAGAAGAAAATCGTCAGCAGGAAACGAGCTCCGGCATTTTCCACATCCAGCTTGATGCCCAGCGACGACGCGCCGAATCCCACCACCGTCAGCGAGATTCCGTAGAGCCCGATTTGGAGACCCGTCAGCGCATCTTGCAGAATGCCGATCAAGCCGCCCGTGAACAGGCCAGCCAGGGGATTGCGCCGCGCCGTCGCGAAACCGATCACGACCAGCAAGGGAAGATCGAAGATCGTGAAGAAAGGAAAGCGCCGCGACAGCCACGCCTGCAGGAAAACAGCGATCAGCGGAATCAGAATCGTCGCAGGAATGCTAAAACGATAAACCTCAACCTGTTCTCCCGATGTGTAAGTGATGGCCACGTTAGTGCGGACTATCCTCGACGGCGGGTTGCGGTTTGGGCGCAACCGCTGCCTTCACGGGCTTGGGGGAAACTTTCACACCCTCGGTACCGGTTGAGGTCGGCGTGGTTCTGGGAGACGATCCGGAAGAAGCGCTGGAAACTGTTCCCGAGCCAGCTCCCGCAGGAGATGCTACGGGCGCGCCCCCGCTGGCAGAAGCTTGTGGGGGCGCGGCTTTTGGCTTCGCCTCGGAGCCTGGGCTAGTTGGTGCGCCGGGCGCTGTTGTGCTCGTAGTGGTCTTAGCAGTTCCCGCGGCACCCTTCTCACCATCTTTTTCAGCACTCTCGGACTTGGAAGGCACTCCCGGCAGGCGCTCTGCCAGGATATCGACGGCGCGGGCT
Source organism: Terriglobales bacterium (assembly GCA_049520095.1). Classification (GTDB taxonomy): domain Bacteria; phylum Acidobacteriota; class Terriglobia; order Terriglobales; family Acidobacteriaceae; genus Acidiflorens. The sequence continues at coordinate 65,395 of JBEKQC010000014.1, read as the reverse complement.
ACGCCGGTCTGGTCGGGCTCGGCCTGCCTTTCATCAATCTTCGTTACGACCAGCACTTCTTCCAGCTTGCTGAGATCGGCAGCGGGATGCACTCGAATATTGAGAAAGAGCTCACTGCCGGGCGTAACTCTTGTTACCCGGCCGACCAGAAGACCTTTGGGAAAAATGCCGTCTCCGCCGCTGGTCAGGACCAGTTCTCCGGCGGGCACGGTTTCGTCGCTCATGACTTTTTCGAGCACCACCTCGCCCGACGGCGTGCCGCGCAATATGCCTTGCAGCCGCGTTTTGTCGAGGATGGCGCCCACTCCACTGGTCTGGTCGTCGATCAAGAGCACCAGCGAGGTGGAGCGGTACACGCGCAACACCTTGCCCACGATGCCGTCCGCAGTGATGACCGCCATGTCGGCTTTGATGCCGTCCTTGTACCCTTTGTCGATGTAAACCGAGCGCGACAACTCACTGCCAGTTCCCCCGATGATCTGCGCCGCCATGGTCTGCGAAATGAACTGTTCCTTGAAGGCGAGCAAGGCCTGCAGACGGCGCGCCTGATCGGCGTCCTGGCTCATCCGCACCTGCTCCAACCTCATTTGCTCAATTTGCGCTTTTAGGCTGCGGTTCTCGGCGCGCACTCCGCGAAGGTAGAAGTAGTTGTGCCAGAGGTTGCCGCTGGAGGTTTGCATCCATACCAGGGCCCTTTCGAAAGGAGTGACCGCGCCCACCGCCCAAACGCGGATTAAACGCGTCGATTCGCTGTCGCTGGTGCGCTTGACCTGGACGGCCAAGCCGAGCACCTGGGCGAACAACACTCCTACCAACACGATCAGGTTGCGGTAGCGTCCGAGGACGTCCATAACAGCGGTTCTCAGTTCTCAGTTCTCAGTTGTCAGTTCTCAGTGAGCCCGTCGTCCTGAGATGGTTATCGTCACTCGAAGCCTGCGGAGATCTACTCGATCGAAATTTTTCTGAGCAGCTTGAAGTCCGAGAGCATCTTGCCGGTGCCGAGCACGACGCTGCAGAGCGGATCGTCGGCGATCGAGACGGGCAATCCCGTTTCTTCGCGGATGCGCTTGTCGAGATTCTTGATCAGCGCGCCGCCGCCGGTCAGCACGATGCCGCGGTCGCTGATATCGGCGGAGAGTTCCGGCGGCGTGCGTTCCAGCGCCACGCGGATGGCATTCATAATGGTCGAAACGCATTCGCTCAGCGACTCGCGAATTTCGCTGTCGTCCACCGTGATCGTCTTGGGCACGCCTTCGATCAGGTTGCGGCCTTTGATTTCCATGGTCAGCGGCTTGTCGAGCGGATAGGCGGAGCCGATTTCCATCTTGATCTGCTCGGCCGTGCGCTCGCCCACCAGCAGGTTATATTTCCGCTTGAGGTAGTTCATGATGGCCTCATCCATTTGATTGCCGGCCATGCGCACGGAACGGGAATAAACAATGCCGCTGAGCGAAATTACCGCGATGTCGGTGGTGCCGCCGCCGATGTCGACCACCATGTTGCCGCTCGGCTCGGTGATCGGCAGGCCTGCGCCAATGGCGGCCACCATGGCTTGCTCGACGAGGTGAACTTCACTCGCCTTGGCGCGATAGGCGGAATCCATGACCGCGCGCTTTTCCACCTGCGTGATTTCCGAAGGCACGCCGATCACGATGCGCGGATGCACCAGCATCTTGCGGTTGTGCGCCTTCTGAATGAAATAGTTCAACATCTTCTCGGTGACCTTGAAGTCGGCAATGACGCCGTCTTTCATCGGCTTGATGGCCACGATGTTGCCGGGCGTACGCCCCAGCATCTCCTTGGCCTCTTTGCCCACGGCTTCAACTTCGCCGGTATTCTTGTTGATGGCCACGATTGAAGGCTCGTTTACCACAATGCCTTTGCCGCGCGCGTACACCAGCGTGTTGGCCGTGCCCAGGTCGATGGCGAGGTCACTCGAAAACATGCTGAACAATGAACGCAGATTGTGCGAACGCGATGAGCCGTTATTAAACCCGTTGTTTGACATGACAGTACTTCTCTCTCCGGGAATTCGCCTCGCCCCTGGAACCTGGGCCTTTCCGTGTGAGTCGTTCTCCCCTAGCCTCTTCTATTGTACGTTTCCTCTATTCTACTTCGATGTTCGGCAGAACTGGTTGCCATCTCGGCACCCGGCGGTTCCGAACATCATTCTGAACCTTCCAGCCCAAACCGTCATTCGCCGTTCGCTGTTCGGCGCTGCGGTTGGTCTTTCGAGCAGCCATCAGCGAACGACGAGCGACTAGATTCCTAATCCTCACTGAATCACCACTTTTTCCTGGTGGGTATTGACTCCGCCCTTCGAGTTCTGCGCGGTGACGGTGATCAGGTTCTCTCCATTCGCCAAGGGCGGCGTGAAATAGTGGAACGTCCCATCGTCGCTGACGATGGGCACTTCCCTGCCGTTCACCATCACCCGCGCTCCCACCTCGGTCTTGCCGGTCACTTCGATCACGTGTCCGTGCTGGACCAGAGGATCGATTTCGAGCGACAGTTCTATTTTTTCCTTGGTCTTGACGATGATGGTAAAGCGATTCTTTTCGCTTTCCACCGACTCCTTGCCAGCCGCATCGTAGGACTGAATCGACCAATAGTAAGCACCGACGGGCAGACCGGTCACAACCACACTCGGCGTCTCCACCTTGCGATCCAGCAACAATGACGAAAAGTATGGATTGTGCGAAATACGCAACCGGTACTCGGCGGCATTGGCCATCGGCGTCCAGGCAAACTCCACTTCCTTCGTTTTCTCTCCGGCGTTGATGAAAACCGGCATCATGTTTCCCGGCGTGATGGGCGTGGGCGGACCGATTTCCGTGGCTCGTTCCATGGTTTTGGATTGGCTTTGGAAACTGACCTTCTCCCAGGTCGACAGTTGCACGACTTCTCCATTGCGCTCGACTTCGCCGCTGCCTTTCTTCACCAAGATTTCGTGCTGGTCGTCCTTGGGATTATTGTGCACCATGGCCGACGAATCGGGCGCCAGCGAAGCCTTCGCGCCGGCGACAATCACCTGCGACTTCGAACCCTGAACATAGGTCGCCGTAGTCAGGTCCACGGTGCCGGTCGTCACCGCCACGGCAACATTGGTTTGTTGCTGATCGTTCGCCGAGTTCTCTTCGATTACGATCAGCGAATCCTGCTTCACGGTGTAGTTGGTGCCGTCGTTGAAAACAATCTTGGCCATGCCTTCGGCGCCGGTCTGCACCACGTCGCCTTTCTCAAGCGGCACGTTGTAGTCGGCGTTGATCCAGCTATTGCCATTGCCTTTCCTGACACGGACCGTGCCATCGAGCGCGGTGAAATGTGCCTGCTGCGAAACCGAGGCCGACGGCGCCTTGAGCGGAGGCGCCAGGCCTGCAACCTTTTCCATCAAGACCGAGGAAAATTGCCCTACCGCCTTCACCGTTGAGTCGGTGAATTTCGGAAAAACCACGTGCATGAACCCAACAAAGATCAGTGCCGCTGCCAGCGTCAGCAGTAGCACGCTGCGGTACGTCACCGTCCTCCAAGCGACGTAGAGTTCCGGCTTGAGTTTACTCGACACGAGTTTGTGCCAACCTCACTGCAAGATTCTGAGAATACGGGATATCTCTCGAACTATGACCATCATATCTCTGCTGGGATGGGTATTAAACTTGGGTCAGGGGGTGAAAGGGTTACGAAAGTGACGTGGGGTGCTTATCAGAAGAGATCAGGACAATGGCTAAAAAAGGGCCTATCGGTAGACCTTCCAAATGTGCAGAGCTAACCCTAATAGGATCATGATTGCCCAGAGTGACCCTAGAACTACGCGTATGAATCGGCTGGTTCGAGACATTTGGACCTGACGGTTCAATCCGCTCGCAATCGCCTGGACAAGGGACCAAAGAAGCGCAACCATCAAAATCCAATACCAGAGCGGCAGTGGTTTGTCGAAATCCACGCACTGGCTAGATTACCCACTGCCGGCTGGCCCGATCCAGCGAAACTTGACACCCGAATGGACACGCCAGGTGGTTCTCCCTCGCTTGCCCGTCTTCACCCCGGTTGTTAGCATGGAGGGTCTGCACTATTCCCAGGAGGCTTCCATGGCGACCGATACCCTGACCAAGCCGGTGATCGATGGCAGCACGACTAAGACCAAGGTTTTCCGGAATTTCATAGACGGTGAATGGGTGGAATCGGCTAGCGGACTGACTTTCGAAGACCGCAACCCCGCGGACACCCGCGAAGTGGTCGCCATCTTCCAGCGATCGAATAAGACCGACGTAGATGCAGCCGTGGATGCGGCCAAGCGTGCGTTTGCGAAATGGCGTCTGGTGCCCGCGCCCCGGCGCGCCGAGATGGTCTTCCGCGCCGCTGAGATCCTGATCGAGCGCAAAGAAGACTATGCCCGCGACATGACCCGCGAAATGGGCAAGGTGCTGAAAGAAACCCGCGGCGATGTGCAGGAAGCGATCGACGCCGCCTACTACAACGCCGGCGAAGGACGCCGTTTGTTTGGACCGACAGTGCCGTCGGAGTTGCCCAACAAGTTCGCCATGGCCGTCCGTCAGCCCATCGGCGTCTGCGGCATGATCACGCCCTGGAATTTCCCCATGGCCATCTCTTCGTGGAAGCTCCTCCCCGCCGTGGTCTGCGGCAACACTTGCGTGATCAAGCCCGCGCAAGACACTCCGCTCTCTACCTTTAACCTGGTGCAGGCGCTGACCGACGCCGGTATTCCGAAAGGCGTCATCAATATCGTGACCGGCTTCGGCTCGGAAGTTGGCACGCCGTTGACCGAGCATCCGGTGGTCCGCGCCATATCGCTTACCGGCTCTTCGGCGGTCGGTAGAATTGTCGGCACCACGGCGGCCAAGAGCTTCAAGCATTGTTCGCTCGAACTCGGCGGCAAGAATCCAATGATCGTGCTCGACGATGCCAACCTTGAACTGGCCGTTGAAGGCGGACTCTGGGGCGCTTTCGGCACCACCGGACAACGTTGCACTGCAACCAGCCGCATCATCGTGCAGAAAGGCGTGTACCACGAGTTCGTCGAACACTTTGTCGCACGCGCGAAGAAGATCAAAGTTGGCAATGGCCTTGATGAGACTGTGGAGATGGGTCCGGCGGTGAACGAGAACCAGCTTAAGACCGACCTGGACTACATCGAGATCGGAAAAAGCGAAGGCGCTAAACTCGTCACGGGTGGCAACCGGCTCGACAAGGGCGAATACCAGCATGGCTGGTTCCTCGAACCGACCGTATTTACCGAAGTTGATCCCAAGATGCGCATTGCCCAGGAAGAAATCTTCGGACCGGTGGTTTCGATCATTCCTTGCGACGACCTCGAAAACGCGATCGAGATCGCGAACAACATTGAGTATGGCCTTTCGTCGTCTCTGTACACCAAGGACGTGAACAAAGCGTTTGCGGCGGTTCGCGATCTGGAGGCGGGCATCACCTATATCAATGCTCCGACCATCGGCGCGGAAGTTCACTTGCCCTTTGGCGGTACCAAGGCCACCGGCAACGGCCATCGCGAAGGCGGCATCGGCGCGATTGACTTCTACACCGAGTGGAAGGCCGTATACGTGGATTACTCCGATAAGCTGCAGAAGGCGCAGATCGATCGCGCGGAGTAGCGAAAATCTTTAACCGCAGAATACGCCGAGATCGCAGAGGGTTTTTCAAGAAGTTTCTCTGCGATCTCTGCGGTTAAGTGCACTTGGAGTGCCTCATGCCCATAACTCAAGCCCGCGAGATTGCCCCTGCCTCACGGCTGGAAAACGTCCGCTACGCCATTCGCGACCTGGCCTGCATCGCCGATGAGGTCGCGCGCCAGGGACACAAAATTCTGCCGCTCAACATCGGCGATCCGCTAAACTTTGACTTTCAGACACCCGCCCACATGATTGAAGCCGTCTATAAAGCCATGCGCGACGGCAAGAATGGGTATTCTCCTTCCTCGGGTATACGGCCGGCGCTCGACGCGATTCGCGGCGAGGCGGCCCGCAAGGGCATCACCAATGTTCAGGATGTGTTCGTCACCTCGGGGGTCAGCGAGACGGTGGACATCTGCCTGGCCGCGCTGCTCAATCCAGGAGACAATCTGCTCACTCCCTGCCCCGACTACCCGCTCTACTCCGCCATTCTGGCGAAGTTCGAAATCGGACTGAACACTTATTACCTGAACGAAGAAGACGGCTGGCAGCCCGATCTCGACGACATCAAGAAAAAGATCACGCCGCGGACGCGCGGGATTGTGCTGATCAATCCCAACAATCCGACCGGCTCGGTCTGCACTCGCAAGATGCTCGAGCAGATTGCCGAACTTGCGCGCCGCCACAACCTTATCGTCTTTGCCGATGAGATTTACGACAAACTCATAATGGATGACGATCCCCATGTCGCGATGGCCGTGGTCGCACCCGATGTGCCGGTCATTACTTTCGGCGGACTATCCAAGAATTACCTCGCCCCAGGGTGGCGCATTGGATGGGGCATTGCCAGCGGCGAAGCTTCCGTCATCAAACCTTATCTCGAAGGCGTCAACAAGCTGTTGCGGGCGCGCCTGTGCGCGAATCATCCTGAGCAGTATGCGATCAAACCCGCGCTCGAAGGCCCACAGGACCACCTTATCGAAGTGAAACGCAAGCTGCGCAGCCGCCGCGATCTGACTATGAAGTGGTGCGCTAAAACTTCGCGCGTGAGTTGCGTTGCGCCACGCGGAGCCTTCTACGCCTACCCGCGCATCGACATTCCGGAAGGCGATGACATCTTCGTCACTGAACTGATTCGACAGAAATATGTGACGGTGGTGCACGGCTCCGGCTTCGGCCAGCGTCCTGGAACGAAACATTTCCGCATCGTTTTCCTGCCCGAAGAGAAGACGCTAACCGCTGCCTACTCGGCGATTGGCGATTTCATGCGCGAGCGCTATGCGTAGTAATTCTTCAAGCAGGTTTGTGAGACAGCTTCCTGTTTTCCCGTAACCTGCCAAGACTCAGTAGATTCCCGGAATCAACGCCGGCACCTTGCGGGCGTATGCTTCGAACTCGGAGCCAAAGGCCTGCCGCAGCAACCGCTCCTCACTTCGAACGCGAATCCAGGTTCCAACCGAAAACAGCAACATCGCAATCAGCAGCGGAATCCATTGCGTCACCGCCAGTCCGGTAGCTACAAGCATCCCAAACATGCCCGCGTAGATGGGGTTCCTCACGATGCGATAAGGCCCATCCTGAATAAGCGTGTGGCCCTCCACCAGGCGCGCGGCCAGAGCCCATTGCTTGCCCAAACGGCGAGCCGCAGCGTTCACCAGCCAGGTCGAAGCGGCGGCGATGGCCACAGTCAGGACCGCCAATCCCCATTCCACCACCGGTGAACCGGGCCTGTCCGGCGAAAAGTGTTTCTGCTCCAAGGGGAAAGACCAAACGCAGAAGTAGCCTGCGCCTTGCAGGAACATTCCGATGAGCGAAGTCCAATCGCGTTTTGTCTCGCGGGCTCGGGGCGGACGTTTCCTCAGCCAGAACGTCAGGAGAAATATCCACCAGCAGCCGATGACCGCATAGAATGCCGTTCTTTGGGCGATCTGCGCTGTTGCTGAAATTGCCACTTCTGCCTCTGCCCCGCCATTGGTGCAGTCTTACGGAACTTTCGTAACTCTACACTGATGCGCTGCATTTCCTATACTCGTTCCAGCACTCATACGGGAAATCAGCCCATGCGTCGAACGATTCTGTCTGCAATTCTCGTGGTATGGAGCACGATGGCCTTAGCCCAGAGCACCTCTCCAGACGCTCTTTATGAGCGTGGGATGGACGCTATTACCGGGGTTGGGTCGTCGCGAAATGACTCGCTCGGGATCGACTACTTCCGACGCTCCTCCGACCTCGGCTACGGACCAGCCCAGATCGCATTGGCTTACTACTACGAAACCGGAACCTTTCTGGCGCGCGACCCGGGCCAGGCCCTCGACCTGTATCGCAAGGCGGCTGAACAAGGCGACCCGCTTGCGGGTTGGCTCGCCGGACGACTCTACTTCCTCGGCGGTACTGCAGGGCGTGACCCCGACGCAGCGCAGAAATGGCTCAAGATCGCCGCCAACCAGAACAACGCTTTCGGCGCCTACTACCTGGGCCGTCTGATGGCGGATCGGGATTACACCAAAGCTCCAAAGCTCTATAAAATAGCCGCCGATCAGGGCCTTCCCCAGGCACAATATTTTTACGCCAAGGCGCTGAGAGATGGCCGCGGGATTCCGCAGGACCGCTTCACCGCATACATCTGGTACACCATTGCCCTCGACGCCGGATATTCGGCTGCCAGCCTGGATCTTACGGAACTCGACCGTGGCGACTATCTCACGCCCGATCAAATCTCGCAGGCGAAGACGAAAGCCCGCGACTTGGAGCAGGTCGTGATCCGCGCCGTCACGGCGCGCGGATGCTCCGGATGGGACGGAGAGTCTGCCGAGTTCCCCACCTCGCCTCCGCCGCAACTCCAGCGCTTCTGCCACTAAGCCCGTGTGGCGCGGACACTCCTGTCTCGAAAGCCTTGTCCGCGAACTTGCTACACCATCTCGGTACCCCACAGGTCATGCAGATGCACGATCCCCAGCAAGCGCCGCTCGCCATCAACGTCGCTGTCAGCATCGCTATTAACGACGACGAGCGAAGTGATCTTCGTCTCTTCCATGCGCGCTAACGCGGTAGCTGCGAACTCTTGCGCACCGATGGTCTTAGGAGTCCGCGTCATGCAATCCTGCGCGGTCAGGTCGAGCGCGTCCTTGCCGCGCTGCTCGAGCAACCGCCGCAGATCGCCGTCGCTGATCACGCCGAGCAGACGATCGCCCTCCACCACCGCGGTCATTCCCAGCTTCTTGCGCGACATTTCGTAGATCACGTCCGGCATCTTCGTGTAGGCTGTCACTCGCGGAACCGCGTCTCCGGAGTGCATCAGCGATTCGACCCGCGCCAGCCGTTTGCCCAGTTTTCCACCCGGATGCAGGTTGGCAAAGTCCTCTTCCTTGAAGCCGCGTTTTTCGGAAAGCGCCACCGCCAGGGCATCGCCCAAAGCGAGCATGGTTGTCGTGGAAGCGGTCGGAGCAAGTCCGAGCGAACACGCTTCCTTGGAGATCGAGCAGTCCAAGGCGACATCGGCAGCCGATGCCAAGGTAGAAGCCCGTGTGGAATGGGCGTTCTCGCCCGCAAGGTTTTCTGCCAGGTCGTCGCAAGTCAAACTGATGAGCGGAACCTGCAAACGCTTGATCGTCGCCAGCAATTGCAGAATTTCTTCCGTCTCGCCGCTGGCCGAGAGCGCCAGCACAACATCGCCGCGCACGACCATCCCCAGATCGCCATGCAGCGCCTCCACCGGATGTAGGTAGAGCGCCGGCGAGCCGGTCGAACTTAATGTAGCCGCGATCTTGCGCGCGATGAGGCCGCTCTTCCCCATCCCCGTGACCACGACGCGGCCCTGGCAACCGAACATCAAATCCAGCGCGCGGTTGAAGTCGGCCGCCATGGGGCCGGCAAGCCGGTCCGCCAGCGCTCGCAGCGCCTCCGCCTCGATGCGCACCACGTTCTCGCCCACATGTTTCATGAAGGGGAAATGTTAGCAGAAGGAGCAGAGCATCGGGGGATCGGGGTAATCGGGTCATTTTCACCCCACTTCACGGCGCAATATTGTTGAGAAATTGCTATTGCATCAAAGAAGGTGCATTTGGATGATCCCCGCACTCCGGTATCTGGTGGCCCATTTGCTCCGATAGGGAATTGTTTTGCACCGATAAAAATTATTTTACGAACGCCGCGAGCGGAAGAAACGGGTGTAGAATGGCTGCCGTTTTTGAAACCCAAAAAAATTCCAATTCTTCTCGGCCACGCGAGGCTAAGAAAAACGAATCTCGCAAGAAAACCAAATCTCACAAGGGGGTAATATGCGACGAAAGATCAGCTCTTGCTCTTGCGTTTTGCTGGCGTTGCTTCTCTGCCTGATGGCGCCCGCGTTGGCGGGTGGTCAGAGGCGAAACCTAGCGCCGGTTGGTGGCAACCTTTTGCCGGACGGTTTCTACATTACTCCTACCGCCGCGCCCGGCTCAATTTTCCAGGGTCTGCCCACCGGGCTGCGCCCCGATGGGTCTGCCAACGCGAATGGTGCGGTGACCACTGCGCTCAGCCCCGACGGCACCGCCTTACTAGTCTTGACGACCGGCTACAACACAGGCTTCTACACTCAGGGAGCGGACGGTACTCCCATCTTGTGGGATGCGCTCTACCCCCTGACCGGACTGCCGTCGTCAACCACCACACCGAATGCGGAGTGGGTATTCGTTTTCGACGTCCGCGGCGCGAAACCAAAGCAGAAACAGCTGATCAACATTCCCAACACCTATCACGGCTTGATCTGGGATCCCTCGGGTACCAAGTTCTACGTCGCTGGAGGTATCGACGACCGTGTTGAAGTTTATGGGTCGGCCGGCGGCGGAGCCAGTGCCGACGGTACCTACACACCGGATGCTCCGTTCGTCCTCTTGAATCATAACCAACCAGCCAACGTTCCCATACAGGAGTACCCCACTGGCGGCTTGTTCAACAATACGCCGGTCAACAACAGCCCCATTGCGCAATATATGTTCATCCCGTTCAGCGCCCTGGCCGCGGGTTTGGCCATCAGTCCGGATGGCACGACGTTGTACGTGGCCAACTACCAAAACGATTCCCTGTCGATCATCAATACGGCGACTCGCCTCGTCACCAACGAAATTGTCTTCTTCGCTCCCGGACAAAGTGCAGCCGTAGGCGAAATGCCGTACTGGCCGGTAGTGGTGTCGAATCCCCAGGGCGGGCCGGTGAAGACCTATGTCAGCAGCCAGCGCGACGGTCAAGTACTCGACGTAAGCGCCTCGGGATCGTTCAAGGTGATCAATGTTGGCGGTGAACCGAATCGCATGGTGCTCTCTGCCGATCAGAATTGGCTCTATGTCTCGAACGGCGATCTTGATGAGATCGAAGTCATCGATACCACGAAGGATGCAGTCAAGAGCCGAATCTCCGTAGCTCGTCCAGGCTACAACTACAAAGGCTCCAGTCCCAACTCCCTGGCGCTCAGCCCCGACGGCACTCGTCTCTACGCCACCCTCGGAGGTGAAAACGCCGTAGCTGTTATCGACGTAGCTTCGCAACAACTCCTCGGCCGCATCCCCACCGGATGGTACCCAAGTTCGGTCACGGTCAGCGCCGACGGCAACACTTTGTATGTAGTGAACATGAAATCCAACGCGGGCAAAAACCTTGAATACCGGTCCGATTGCCCCGGCGAGGGCATCCCGCCAGAGTATGCGGAGCTTCTCTGCCCGCCGCCGAATCCGACCTCCCGCAACGAATACATCCTGGCCCTGCTGAAGGCGGGGTTGTCGACCATTCCCGTCCCCGACGCCAATACCCTCAGCTATCTGTCGCAATTGGTGGATGCCAACAACGGCTTCAACAACCCGAAGCATGATCCGATGATGGCGTTCCTGCACAGCCACATCAAACACGTGATCTACATCCAAAAGGAAAACCGTACCTACGATCAGATCCTCGGCGATCTGCCGCAAGGCAACGGAGATCCCAAGCGAGTGCAGTTCCCACAGCCCATCTCTCCGAACGAGCACGCACTCGCGCAACGCTTCGCGCTGCTGGACAATTACTACGATGCGGGCGACGTGAGCGGCGACGGCTGGAACTGGGATACGCAGGGCCACGCCAACGATGCCACGACCAAGAACGTGCTCGTCGGCTATGGCAACGCCAACTACAACATTCCCTTCGACTGGAACGGCAATCCGCGCAACATCGGCATCGCCCTTCCTGACACGACCAAGGGAACCCCCAGCCCCAGTACCGTCCGCATTACCACCCTGTTCGATCCGACTGGCGGCTCATCCATTGAGCCTGGATCGAAGGACATCACCGCTTCCCAAGGCGCCGATGACCTCGATCCCGACGCGCTCGGTGGCTATATTTGGGATAGCGTGATGCGGGCGGGACTGACCGTTCGCCACTACGGGCTCTACGCCGACGAGAATTATTATGTCGACCCGTATGCCGGCTCTCCGTTTTACATCCCCATCGACCGCAATGCCTTCGCCGACAAGGTGGTGCAGGCGGTGCCCGTGCGTAAGTCTCTGCTCGACAAAACGGATCTCTACTATCGAGGCTGGGACCTCAACACTCCCGATCAGTACCGCTTTGACGAGTGGAATCGCGAGTTCAATCTGTATGTGAAGAATGGCAATCTACCCAACTTCGAGATGGTCGATTTCATGGAAGACCATTTCGGCAACTTCTCAACCAATGTTGGAGGACTGGAAAACCCACTCGCCGAAATGGCCAGCAACGACTATGCAGTAGGCCGTCTAGTCGAAGCGGTAAGCAACTCTCCGTATTGGAAGGATACGGCGATCTTCGTCGTGGAAGATGACGCCCAGAACGGGCCGGATCACGTGGATGCCCATCGCTCGACGGTGTTCATAGCGTCTCCCTACACCAACAGCGGCGCGGTGGTCCACACCATGTATAACTCCACCAACGTGCTTCGGACCATCGAGGATATCCTCGGCGTCAATTACCTGGGGCTCAACGACGCGAACGCTCTACCCATGTCCGACGTGTTCCTCCAGCAACCCGACCTGCAGCCCTATACCGCCTCCATTCCGGGCATCCTGTGCCAGCCGCCGGTGGACCCGACCCTGGTACCGGAGTGTAACAACCCCGGAAACCGCCCGATCACCGCCGCCGTCAAGTCGCTCCACGATGGCAAGTGGTGGGCGCAAGCCACCAAAGGTTTCAACTTCAGCCACGCCGACCTGGTCAATGCCGATTTATTCAATCGCGTTCTCTGGAGAGGAATCATGGGAGACGACAAACCTTATCCCGGAGCCGGAGGTCAGCTGGGGAAGAGTGCGCCAACGGTACCTGACCGGGATTGAGCGATTGACGCGCGGCATTGCCGGCGTTTCAAAAAGGCGTTTCACAGATACGAGAGAGAGGGGCCTGTGGCGTCCATGTCACCGGCCCCTGAATTTTTGCGGACTGGCTGTGAATCGGAGGGACGGCGAAGAATCGCCCCTAAGCGCATTAACCGGGATCGAAAGCGCAAAGCCTGTTTTCGACAATTACGGGCACCCTCGTGAACAAGGATGGGCGCGCAGCGCGGACCGCCACATTTGGCCACGAGGATTTGTAATGCGTCCGCGGCTGTGCCCAGCGAAAATAGAAGGGCGTTTCGTCACCTCCCATCCGCTTTTAGCACCACCGTGTTGCGCTCGTCACTGGCGATCATTCGGTAGAGCCTCTTCAGTTCGTCGGCTCGTTTCACCGGGACGCTGAGCTCTTTGATTTCAAACGTGCGGCTGTAGTAGATCAGATTTCCGTTCACTTCGGTTTTCGAATGATAGCTGGCGAAGCCAAAGTCAGCATCAACGGGAGGCGGCACGTCGTCCACCACGTAGCCCGCGGGGATCGTAATCTCGAAACGATCGCTATCCCTAACTGGCCCCTCGAATTCAATCGGAAACTTCCGCGGCTCTTTCGTCTCCAGAATGCCGCTCCCTTTCTCACCCAGCACGCGCGGCCGTACCAGCAGCAAGCCGCCGGTGTTCTTCGCGTAATTCGCCGCCTCAAACGAATAATTGAACCCTAAAGGCTGGTCGGGCTGCCGGAGATTGACCACGTTCGCCCGAGTAATCCGAAAACGCGACAGCGAGCCCGCCAGCAGATCCTCGATCGGTTTGATTTGGTCGCTGCTCTTGCTCACTATCCCCAGACGCCAGCGTTGGTGCCACGCCCGGTCCCCGATGCGCGTTTCAGTCACCTCGCCCGTTAGCGTGCCCGTTGCGTCCAGCGTCAGCTTGCCCTCGCGTTCAATCCCGTTCATGCTTGGCAGTTGCTCCGGCAACTCCACCAGTTCTCCCCCATCCGGGGTAATGATCAGGCCATAATTGGCCTGAAGCGGGCCTCTAATCTGCCCCAACGGAGTCATCTCGTCGGTAGGATCGAAGAAAAGAAGGCGGCCCAATTTCGGGTTCTGCATGACGGCCGAAAGCGACGAATCCTCAACGTCGGCGGGCAGTCTGATGGCGATAATCTGGTGATCGAATCCCCGGTAGGCCGGCGTTCCCGGTGTAATCGAACCGCGCTCGACGTTGATATCGACCTGATAAGAATCCACGCCGATTTCGTGGAGCATGGATTGCATGAGCGTCGCTTTGTCTTTGCAGTCGCCGTAGCGATGGGCGAACACATCCTGCGCGGGATGCGGCTGCCATCCTCCGATCCCTAACTCGATGGCCACGTAGCGGATGTCGCGTTGCACAAACTCAGCCAACGCCGTCATCTTCCCGAGCAAAGTATTGCTGGCAGCCGTAAGCGTGGCAACCTTTTCCTGGATCTGAGGCGAAGCATCGGCTCGCCCCTGTTCCAGGCTCCAGTACCACGCCCCCATCTCGCGCCAGTTGCTGAATCCATTTCGCACCGACGGGCCGCCCGGGGGGAAAAAAGATACGATCATCATGCCCATCACACCCCGCATGGGCGGCATGTCGGCCTCACGACGGATCGCCTTCACATCGCTCAACGCCCAATGCCACTGATTGCCTCCCGCTTGCGTCGGCTTTGCCTCCTCATGGTTCACCCACGAAGACTTGTATTCCCATCCTGCCGGAAGTTGCAGTGAATAGTGAGTCTCGCCCACCGGAATCTCGCGCTGAAAGTCCCACGTGTCCTGCAGGACTAACGGTTGCTCCTCCTGCTCATATTCGTATCCAAGGACATTGCCGGGATCGGGGGCTGGGATCTGCACCAACTTGGCTCTCACATCGGAGATGAGTTCGCTGCCCTCAATCTTCGGGAGCGCAATTTCAACCGCCTCGTTGTCCTTGACTTCGTAGTTTTTTCCCTGCGCCGGAATGCACCAGCCGCGCAGGCCATTAATCTTGCTGTGACCGTTGAACGAGACAATGACCGTGCCATACTCTCGCCCGCTCGGCCTGAGAATCTTGTAGACCTCGCGGACGTGCGTTTTAATCTTCTCCGCGGATTGAACGCTGACGTTAATCTCGGAATAAAGCAGGACGGCGTCGGTCTTTTCGTCGTGGGCCGGTACCGGGGCTGCGGCAGCCGCGTGCATCCACGACGGCGCATCGCCCGCCTGCGCGTGTCGCGCCGCGATGAGCACGCACAGGACAAGAGGTAGAATTCGCAGCCTTCGCAAATCAATTCCTCGCGCTGGCACTCGATGGTTGCAACATAACCTGTTGTTCATCGGCGGTCCTCACAACCTGGAAAAAATCGCGCAAGGCAGGGTAATACTGCGCCTCCATGATCATGATGTCTACATTCAGGACCCGGTGCAGTTCGAGCGTGCCTTTGTTAATTTCGGCCTTTGAAGTGTAGACGACGACATGCCCATCGTTTTTCTGTGGCGCGGGCACGTTCAGGATCTGCCAGCCCAAAGGCAGCTCAATGGTCACGTCGTCCACCCGCTGGAACGGAAACGCGAAGTAGATAGGGTGGACGCGCTCGGCGTGATCGAACAAGTGCTTCTCCGTAGCCCCGAACAGGCCCACCGGCAGAAGCGCGCGGCGGCCGGCCCCTGAGACCCACCCCGGCACCTTGAGCGTGAATTCGGCAACCATGGCAGGCGATGAGCTTTTCCAGTCAGGCTGGTTCGTAAGTTCGACTTCGGAGGTGCTGGGAATCCATCCCTTGACCTCATCCTCGAGGAATTTCTTGCGCGCGGCATCGTCGGCGAACCGCTCTTCCACGCGGCGATGCGAAGCCTCAAGCCCGGTGAACGTTGCCTTCAGTTTGCCCTCGAGATCTCCCTCATCCGTAAGCTTGAGCTCCGCTTTGCGCTCGATGCGGGACTGAGAGCTGTCGGGCAGGGTCGTCTTGATCCAAACTCCGCCGTCATTGTCGAGTTTATATCCGCTCACCCCCGTCTCGCTCCAGGGCAGCATCCCGAACGGGACAAACGCTGATCCAGGATCAAAATACACATCCTTCGCGTTGACCTTCACGAGCGCAACGTTCGAGTTCAACCGGTTCCCGTCCATGGTCTTAGGATCGAAAAAATAGTTGGACCGGTCGGACACCCACGCGCCGTAGGTTTCAATGCCCGCCGCGCGTGCCAATCCGGCGAAAAGCCACGTCAAATCCACGGCGCTGCCGCGTTGCCATTTCCATACTTCCTCGACGTTGTTCGGAGATTTTTCCTTGCTGCGTTGCTTCTCCTGCTCCGTCTTCGCTGCTTCGTAGGTTAGGTTGCGCAATTGCTGCACGCGGGCATAAATCTTTTCGAGCTTTACTTCCGGCGAATCGCTGGACGAAACAATCTGAGCCACGGCCTGCTCCATGACTTTGGGCTTCCCGATAAAGCTTTCAAACCAGTCGTTACATTGCTTTCCAAACTGTTTCCAATACTTGTCGGGATCACTCTCGTAAGAGTTGGTATAGATAAAGTCCACTCTCGCCTTCAACTCGTTTTCGGGCGGCATGAAGTCTTCCACGTGAAAAGCGGCAATATCCCGCGCTTCAAGATGGACGTCATGATTCGGCGCGATCACCGGTTGCATGCCAGCCGGCAGATTCCATTGCACGCGTAGGTGGAAGAAAGAACCGGTGCGCGGCTTCAGCGAGAACTTAGCACTCTTGGTGAACAACTCGTCGGTCAGGATCCAGTGCGACTCGACCGCGTACCGTGCAGAGAAGTCGATCGTGTAGAAGTATTCGATAATGCCTCCCACCGCCACATCGGATAGGGTGAAAGTCTTGGCGAGATACCTTACTCCCAGTGCCTTCACGATCGTCTTATCAAACACCTTCCCGTCGAAGTCGACGATCGATCCGTCGGGCTTAATGGTGCGCGCGTGAAGCTTGGTGATGCCGATTGCATCCTTCCAATACGGAATTTCGATGTCGGCGTACTTCCGGCCTTCT
Organism: Terriglobales bacterium; assembly: GCA_049520095.1. Classification (GTDB taxonomy): domain Bacteria; phylum Acidobacteriota; class Terriglobia; order Terriglobales; family Acidobacteriaceae; genus Acidiflorens. Next base: position 48,428 of record JBEKQC010000014.1, on the reverse strand, counting down.
TCCGTCAGGATCTTGATGCGAAGGTAGATGTCTTCATGCGCGGTGAGGGTGATCCCGCTAACGGTATTGGCCGTCCCGCCGTCGTCGCGGTCAACTTCGCGAAACAGAATGATGGCCGGCGCGCCCGGTGCTTTCGGCTCGCTCGTCATCCTCAATTCATCCGGAGATACGGGCTGAAACCCCACCGACCAGGAACGTGCAGGCGCGCCAATGAAGCTAACCGTAACGGCAAGGAAAAGAGAAAAACAGTACCGATGAATCGACACGGCGTATTTTCACCAGTGGGACTATGTTTGCCGCAGAATCCCCGGGGAAGGGGTGGAAAAGGGACACAGCGTACGTATTACCATGATGCACGATCTGCAGCGGCTACATTTTACACCGCTCGCCAGTCGAACGAGACTTTTTCTTTCGAGGTGGTGGTTGACGAAAGATCGCGACTTCACCAACGACCTCACACCACCCGATCCTCCCATCAGAAATGGTCGTCGGCGGGTCGTCCCGGATGTTCCAGCGCTCGCGCCTGAATCGCGCGATCCCATGGACCACCTTGCCAGTTGTCTTTCTTGCGATCGGTGCTGATCCATGGCGGCAGGGTCATCAAAAGCCGTCGACTCAGCGAATAAAGATAAGGTTCGTAGAGGATGCGAAGTTCGGCCAGCCGTTCCTGCGCGTCCGCGCCATCGTTTTGAGGAATGGTGAGAGTCACGCCGTGCTGGGCGAGTTCCGTTCGCAGCCGGGTTAGATCTTCTGCCGTGAGCCGGCCGGCGTCATGTGGACTGTATTCCGCGTTCACCACCTGGGCCAGATCGACGACGGCGTGCCGTGCCATGGCAAACGTGAGCTTCGCCTGGTCCGGGTGGATGCCTTTCACGCCGGTCATGACCAGCGACGTGACATCGAGCATGACGGTCAAAGCGCTCAGCCAGGATTGATTGGAGTGCTGCGAGCGGAAGAAAACCAGCACTGGATAAGAAATGTGACTCGACAGCAGGTCGGCGCACCAGCGTTCCCAGTCGCGAAGGATTTCGTCGAGCACCCTTTGGTCGGGACAGCAGCCCATCCGGCCCAGAAACTCGGCGGCGCTCGGCGGTGATCCGGCGCGCGCATCCAGCAGCGAAATTTCAGTCTCGCGCGCGGCAAACGAATTGTAGATAACCGGCAGATATCCGATCACAACTCCGAGGAACGCGAAGCCCATGCCCGCTTCCATGACGGCGAGAGCGCGGGCGGCGGAGTTGTTGGGTGTGATGTCTCCATACCCCAGCGTGAAGAAAGTTTCGCCGCTGAGATAGACCACCTTCCCAAACGTGATCTTTTCATTGCCCAGGGACAGATGTTCGCCCAGTCCGTACTGCACGCAGGCGAATCCGAAAATCAAACCTAGCGCCCAGAAGCCCAGCAGCGGGAACAGCGACAGCGGCCCAAAGTACGCCAGGAAGTTTTCGCGCCGGTTCGCGGACTTAACATGCCGCCCCACTCGGGTCCAGAGGCCCCAGGTTTTCTTGTAAAACCGGGACGAGAGGCGAAAAAAATTCCGCCTGATGCGCCGCGGCAAAACCACGGTCTCAAACGCATCCATCAGGATGAAGAAGATCAGAACGATGCCGGCAATCGATGCCCACCAATGCATAGCGATGAGATTCCAGATGACGCGGGAATGGTAGCAGATTCAGAATTGAACAGGGACAGCCCAAGTTCTCATGCACTCCACATGCCCGTTGCTGAGTTGCGCGTTGCCCCTTTTTCCGTGGATACTGAAGACAACCCATCATGAATACAAACCTTTCTTCCTCCGCTCCGTCTCAACTGGAAACCGATTGCTTGGTCGCAGTAGTTCTTGATCGAGCCGAAAAAGACCGAGGCGAAAAAGATATGCCTTCACCATCGGTTGCGTGCGCCGATGCGTCGGTGCGCGACGCTGCCAAGGACGTGATTTCGAGCGGCGAAGTCACCGGCAAGACGTTCGAAACTACGCTGCTCCACCGTCCCGCTGGCTTGAAAGCCAAACGCCTGCTCCTCATCGGCGGCGGCAAGGCCAAGAATTTTTCAGCTGCGGAATTGCGCCGGCTCGCCGGAGCCGCCGTGCGCACGCTCAAGAGCAAAAGCATCCGCAGCTTTGCCTGCGCTGTGCCCGAGAACGGTGCACCCGGCGGAATCTCTGCAAATGACGGCGTGCGTGCGATTGTGGAAGGTGCCTTCGTTGGGAACTTCGATCCCGACTACTACAAGAGCGATCGCAAGGACCAAAAGATCGACGCCGTCACCATCGTTGTGCCAAAAGACGTGCCCGGCGATACGAAGGCATTGGAAAGCGCCCTGCAAGCGGCACGCATTGTGGCCGAATCGCAGAACTTCACGCGCGACCTGGTCAACGAACCTTCCAATCGCATGACGCCGACCATACTGGCCGAGCGCGCGAAGAAGATGGCAGCGGAAGTCGGCCTGAGCTGCGAAGCCTATGGCGCCGACAAAATCAAAGAACTCAAGATGGGCGCATTCTGGGGAGTCGCTCAGGGCTCCGACGAACCTCCCGCGCTGATCGTCCTGCGCTACGACCCCGTCGGCGCGGCGGACAAAGTTCATCTTGGCCTGGTCGGCAAAGGCGTGACCTTCGACACCGGCGGCATCTCCATCAAGCCCGCCGACGGCATGGAGAAAATGAAGTACGACATGGCCGGCGCCGCTACCATGATCGGAGCGATGCGCGCCATCGCGCTGCTGAAGCCGAAAGTGAAGGTCACGGCGATTATCTGCGCCACTGAGAACATGCCCTCCGGGAAGGCGCAAAAGCCGGGCGACGTGCAGATCGCCATGTCCGGCAAGTCCATCGAAATTATCAACACCGACGCGGAGGGACGTCTCATTCTCGCCGACGGCCTCTGCTACGCCCGACAACTGGGTTGCACGCATCTGGTGGATGCCGCCACCCTGACCGGCGCCGTAGTCGTAGCCCTCGGCTACGTGAACGCCGGAATCTTCGCCAGCGACGACCAGATGTACGAGCGCTTTGCGAAAGCCAATAAGGAAGCGGGCGAGAAAATGTGGCGCCTGCCACTCGACGACGAATACAAAGAGGGCATCAAATCGAACATTGCCGACATCGTGAATTCCGGCGGACGCTGGGGCGGGGCAATCTCCGCCGCGATGTTCTTGAAAGAATTTGCGGAAGACACGCCCTGGATCCACCTCGACATCGCCGGCACCGCCTGGATGGAAGAGAACAAACCCTGGATCGCCAAAGGGCCTTCGGGAATCGCGTTGCGCAGCTTGGTGGAGTTCGTAAAGGGATGGGCTTCTTAGAATTCTGCCTTGTCATCCCGAGCGGAGCGAGGGATCTGCAGTTCGCGTTCTAGCAGCAGTTGGCGTAAACGCGATGTTAGGCCAACTACTCCTAACCACTGTTCCAACTTCTTCGTTATCATTCGTTGATGAGCAAACTGGCCTTGCTGTTCGCGTGTCTGCTCTACGCAGTTTTCTCAGTCTCACAGAGTGCAATTCAGAAACCAACATGCACGGGCGTAATTGAGGGAACTGTATTCGACCCTGCTGGCCAACCAGCAAAAGGCGTGCGCGTAACTGCGTGGCCTCTTGGCGTGGGTTTGGGAGCCATGCTCCCGACGATCGGAACGGATGAGTTAGGCCATTATCGGTTTCAGAATGTCTGTCCGGGGAGGTACACGGTTATAGCTGACGATGAAAAGGTAGCCTATACCCCCTCCAGCCCGGAGCTGAACGCTTTCCTCTATGGGACTCCTGCCATGGAAATAAGACTGACTGCCAAACACACCTATGGCAACCTGCCCGTGCACCTGCCCCCGAGGCCGGGATTCATACACCTTCGCGTAATCAATCAAGAAACAAAGGAGGAAGTGCTGCAGTTCAGTGTCCAACTCGAAGTACCCGGGCAGAAGGAGTCGCCCGAGATGTCAGTTTTATTTAATCAACAGGTTCACAATCACCGAGTCGAGATTCCGCCCGACAAAGATGTGATCCTTCACTTGACCGCCGATGGCTTTCACGAATGGAGTGAGAGCGCGGGAAGGGGCAAACTGGTTCGCGTTGCATCTGGGATTGACACGCTCGTAGAGGTAGATCTGAAGCCTCTCCCTTAGCAACAAGAGGTTCTCGGAATTTCGGGCAACTTTTGTAACCAAGCGATTGCACTGTCTACCCCTGCTCTTCATGTCCGAGAAATCTCCGGTCCGACACTTCCGCTTTGCCAATGGGCTGAATCCTGGGTGCCGCAGGCCCTATCATAGACTTTAGCTGACAAGCTTCGCGATGGATCTCTCCCAGAAAATCCGCACCCTACCTACGTCCCCCGGCGTTTACCTCTACAAAAACGCCGAAGGCGAAGTCATTTACGTCGGCAAGGCTAAGAACCTGCGCTCGCGCGTCTCTTCCTATTTTCACGAGGGCCGCTGGGAGGACGCGAAGACCGGCACGTTGGTCCGCGAAGCCGTCGACGTCGACTACATAGTAGTAGCCAATAATAAAGAGGCGCTCGCCCTGGAGAACCACCTCATCAAACAGAAGAAGCCGCGCTTCAACATCCTGCTGCGCGATGACAAAACCTACCCCTACGTGAAGTTAACGCTGGCCGAGCGCTTCCCCCGCGTCTACGTAACTCGCCGCCTGCGCAAGGACGGCAGCGTTTATTTCGGCCCGTACTTCCCCGCCAATCTCGCCTATCGCATCGTCGACCTGATTCATCGCCACTTCATGGTGCCGTCGTGCAAAGTGGATTTAACCCGCAACCATCCGCGGCCCTGCCTCCAGTTTTATATCAAGCGGTGCCTGGGTCCGTGCGTGAAGGAATTGACTACACCGGAGATCTACGCCGAAGCCGTGCGCGATGTGAAGCTCTTTCTCGAAGGACGCCAAACCGATCTGGTCAAATCGTTGCGCGAGCGCATGTCCGAAGCGGCCGAAGCGCAGGAGTTCGAGCGCGCCGCCCGCTGTCGCGATCTGATCTCCACCGTCGAGCAACTGCAGGAGAAGCAGCGCATCGCGGCGGTCGAAGGCGACGACGCCGACGTCTTTGGCTATCACTACGAAAATCAGATGCTCGCCGTGAATCTGTTCCACATGCGCGGAGGAAAGGTATTAGACCGCCGCGAGTTTTTCTGGGAAGATCTGCCTGGGTTCACCGCACCACAAAACGAACATGACAATGGAGAGACGGGCGTCCCCGCCCGTCCCACTGCCGACTCCTTCCACCCCGGCGAATTCTTCTCCGCTCTTGTCAAGCAGCTCTATCTAGCGCAACCCTATGTCCCCCGCAACATCTACGTCCCGGTTGACTTCGAAGATCGCGAAGAACTCGAAGACGCCCTGAGCGAACAACTTGCGGGCGAGGGCGCCCGCGCCACACGGGTGCATCTCACCGTTCCGCAGCGCGGAGAAAAGCGCGAGCTCATCGATCTCGCCGGCACCAACGCCAAGCAATCCTACGACCAGCGTTTCCGCATCCTGAAGCCGAATGCACGCGCCATCCAGGAGGCCTTGCAAGACGCGCTCGCGCTTCCCGAGCTACCGAAGCGTATCGAGTGTTTCGACATATCGCACATTCAGGGAGCGGAAACGGTCGCCTCAATGGTGGTGTGGGAAGACGGCAAGATGAAAAAATCCGACTACCGCAAGTTCATCATCAAGACCGTCGAAGGCGTCGACGATTTCGCCTCCATGCGCGAGGTGGTCACGCGCCGCTACCAGCGCCTGCAGGAAGAAAAAAAGCCAATGCCTAGCCTGGTGCTGATCGATGGCGGCCTGGGACAACTGCACGCCGCCACCCAAGCGCTCGAAGCCCTCGAAACCATCAACCAGCCGCTCGCCGCCATCGCCAAAAGAGAAGAGATCATCTACGTCTACGGACAGGAAGACGAGCCCGTAGTGCTCGATCATCACTCTCCCGTCTTACATCTGGTGCAGCAGATCCGCGACGAAGCCCATCGCTTCGCCGTAACTTTCCATCGCAAGCGCCGCCAGATCCGGGACCGCGCCACTGAGTTGCGCGAAATCCCCGGAGTGGGCGAATCCACGACCCGCCGTCTGCTCGAACATTTCGGCAGCCTGCAAGCTGTGAAGCAAGCGGACGTGGCGGCGCTGTCGGCGGTCGTGACGAAAGCTCAGGCCGAAGCCATCCTCGAACATTTTCGCAAGGCTAGCACGGCGATCGCGCAATGAGTTCATCTTCACGAATGCGCTCTTGGCACACTGCCGTTAGGTACGCCGCCAAGTCCAACGATTTGTAAACCGTCGCTTGGGATGATACGCTTCGCCGTCCGCACTTGGGCCATGCCCATCCATCCAAAAAACAACTAGGAGATCAAATGAGAAAAGTTCTATGGGCCACGCTGTTTGTCGCAACCTTGCTAACCGCGCTCCCCGTCTATGCGCAGAATCCGAACTATGATTATGGGCCGGTGTGGCGCGTCACCTACCTCCAGATCAAGCCCGGCCAGGGAGAAGCGTACTGGAAAGATTTTCGCGAGAACCTAAAGCCTTCGTATGAAGCTTTGAAGAAGGAAGGCATCATCACCGAGTACAAAGTCTGGACCAACGTGACCACCGACAGTCCACACGACTGGGATGTTGCCGTCGGCCTGATGTATTCGAACTGGGCGGCCATCGATCAGGCTGACGCCAGAGCGGCGACCATCCTCGCCAAGCACTATGGATCGCGTGAAGCCATGATTGAAGCGGGAAAGAAGCGCAACGAGATACGCGAAGTAGTTGCGAGTAAGCTGGCGCGCGAAGTGATGCCGAAATAGGAGTTGAATCACGAGTGCAACAAAACCGCTGGGTACCCCGAATGTTTTTTCGAGAAGCATTCGGGGCTCGCTGTCTGCCGCAGCCTCGGTTTTTCAAGGGTTTGATTCGCTCACGGACAAGCGCCGGCTGTCGGCGTACAATTTCATCCGTAGCTCGTGTTCGCAATCGAGCGGGAGGCACCCATGCCCGTGTACGACTACGTCTGTAAGGATTGTCACAAAACCTTCGAATTAATTCTCACTCTGAAAGAACACGAAGTAGACGCAAAATGTCCCAAGTGCGGCAGCAAGAACGTGGAGCAGGAAGCAACCGCGTTCTACGCCGTTACCGGGAAGAAGAGTTAAGCAAGAAGCCAGGCTGAGAATAACCAAGCCGTGCCGTGTGGCGATTTGGGAGGCTTGGTGCGCCCCACGGATTCCGTTGGCGAGGGGCTTGACAATTGACGCGCAGTCGTTAAAGATGACGACTTCTTCCCCCTTGGGCCCCGCGACATTGAGGCGATTTGCGTCCGCGCCATAGACTGCATTCGCGAACCGCAAACTGACGGCACGCCCGCGCACCGTCTCAGAATGGCGGGAGCACCCTGTCTCCCAATGGCAAGTCGACTTCGGGATGAACGGATACCTGTTCGGCTGCCTCCTGCTGCTGGCGTTTTGGTTGCTCATCCGTCTCTTTGGTCTTGGCTTGACAAAAAAGCGTTGGATGCTCCGCGAATTCTGGTGGGCTAGTCTCACGTGCACCGCCCTCGGCTTCACAGAGCCTCCATTTGTACCCTCGTATTGGAGCCCCCCGTCCATCCTGAAGTTTGGGCGCTGGGATTTTGAGAGCTTTCCTTTCTGCTTTGCGGTCGGTGGAATCACGGCAGTCCTAACTGAACTCCCGCCGGTCAAGGGATTTCTCCTCGACCTTTATTACAGCGTCGAACGAATTCTGCGCTGGCTGCTCACCCTTGTCTCCAGGATCACCGGTGGCCGCATTCATCCCGCCATTCTCGACCGCCCCGCCGTCAGCATTCTGATTCCTCGCGACCAACTCCGTATCGAAACCATGCTCCTGGTCACTTTCTCCCTTGCCGTATTTGGAGTTACCGGACAATTCGCCATCAACATCATCTATAAGTCTGCCATCGTCTGTTTGAGTTCCGCCCTGTGGATCGCGTGGCGCCGGCCCAGTCTGCGCTGGCAAATCCCGGGAGGCGGGATCAGCTTCACTCTCCTCTACGCCATTGTTCTCGTGGTCACCGGCCTCCGTTACCCCGGTTTTTACGACCACTGGAACCTCCAAGCCCTCTCTGGAATTTTCATCCTCGGAGCTCCGGCGGAAGAATACCTCTACGCGTTCACTTTCGGAGCCTTCTGGGCTCCGCTCTACGAAGCGTGGAAGCAGACTCGAATTATGGAAGAACCTGCGGCCTAGACGCCGCAAACTGCTAGCGACTACCCATGAGCTTCGTAGCCAGAAACGACTTCACCGCAATCTGGTTCGGTTGCATGCCGACAGGGATGATGGTCAGCAGGGAATACTCTGAAGGCTCAAATTTCTTCTTCGGTGTGCGTTTCTGAATGACGGCGAGGTCTCCCGAGCCGGAGTCAAGCACAAGGAGATAGTTCTGGTTCTGCGAGAGCGCCAGCGCATCAGGATGGGTTCCTACGGGCAGATAGGCGATTATCTTGCCTAAGTCGATGTCGAAGACCGCTATGTTATTCGATCCGAAGTTGGAGATGTATAAACGCGAGTTATCTAGCGACACCACGCCGCGCGTGGGTTGCGCTCCGACGAGATAACTACCTGACACTTCGTCGGGCGTAGTCTCAATAATGGAGATGCTACCGGCGTCGAAGTTGAAGGCAATAAGTTCTCCGCCATCGGGTTTCAGTGCCAGGCTTACCGGAGATTTTCCTACATCGAGGAGCGCAAGCAGTTTGTCGTTCGTGGGATCGTCCTTCTTACGCTCGTCCTTCTTAAGCTCGATGCTCGCTACCTGCCCAGATCCGGAACAAGAGATGAATGCTTTCGTGGAATCGGGCAGGATGGCGATGTCCTCAGGATGAATGCAGATGTTGATGGCGGAGCGCACGGCGAGGCGCGCTGTATCGATGATGGAGACCGAGTTGTCGGCGCGATTGCTGACAACCACGGTGGATCCATCAGGCGAAACGCGGGCCAGGCCAGGACTTGCGCCAACGTGAAGCGTGGCTGCAACCGTGCGGCGGTCAAGATCAAGCACTGAAAGGTTGTTAGACCCGGAATTGGCAACATAGGCGCGGTGGCCGTCGGGAGAGACGTCGATGAAGAAGGGGCGTCCGAAGACGCCGATCGTGGCAACGACTTTGTTCTGCTCGGCGTCGATCACGCTGACATTCGAAGAGCCGGCGTTGACGACATATACTTCGTTTCGCTTGGGATTGGCCGCGACTCCGGTGGGTTCAGCGCCGACTTGCAGCGTTCTTACTGGGCGGAAGCTGCGCAGGTCGATGACAGTAACTGTGTTGCTCTTGCCGTTCGAGATGTAAGCATACTCGCGGTAGAGCGGTCCGTAGGCGGGGAGCGTGCGCTCGTGAAAGTAGTACCAGCCGGCGGCGAGGACGAGCGGGACGAGGACGGCGAGTAGCAGGAATTTTCTCAAGGACGAGTTGGCCTCACTGCAGGCAAGAGATTATCAGATGTGGAGCGGGCACCCCAGCATCAGTCGGCAGAACTTGTGACTTCGGCCTGAGCTTTGCTCGCTGTGGGGACGCCGCGCCCTAACACCGCCGCGATCTGCCGAACCTGCGCCATCAGCCCGTCAAACTGATCGGGGAATAGCGACTGCATGCCATCCGAGAGCGCGCGATCGGGATCGTGGTGAACTTCGACGATCAGGCCATCGGCTCCGACGGCGACGGCGGCGCGGGAGAGCGGTGTCACCTTGTTGCGCTTGCCAGTGCCATGGCTGGGATCGACGATGATGGGCAAATGGCTGAGCCGCTGGACGGCGGGCACAATGCTCAGGTCGAGCGTGTTGCGGGTGTGATCGGCGAAGGTGCGCACTCCGCGCTCGCAGAGGACAATGTTGTAGTTGCCTTCGCTCATGATGTACTCCGCGGCCATGAGAAATTCTTCTAGCGTTGCCGAGATGCCGCGCTTCAAAAGGACGGGCTTGTGGGCGCGTCCGGCGCGCTTGAGCAGCGAGAAATTCTGCATGTTGCGAGCGCCGATCTGGATCACGTCGGCGTACTGGTCGACCAGGTCGAGCGATTCGTAATCGACGGCTTCGGTGACGATGAGCAGGCCGAAGCGGTCGCGGATTTCGGCCATGATCTTCAGACCTTCTTCGCCCAGGCCCTGAAAAGAATACGGAGAAGTGCGGGGCTTGTAGGCGCCGCCGCGGAAGAACTGGGCTCCGGCACGGGCTACTCGCTCGGCTATGGTGAACGCTTGGTCGCGAGACTCGATGCCACAAGGGCCGGCGATGATGGCGAGGTCGGGGCCTCCAATCGTAACCCGTGAATTGGGAAACTTGATGACCGTGTTGTCGGGCTTGGTGTCGCGGCTGACCAGCTTATAGGGCTTGGTGACACGGATGACTTCCTGCACGCCGGGCATTTCTTCGAGCGTGCCGGATTCGACCTCGCCCTTGTTGCCGGTGATGCCGATGGCAGTGCGTTGCGCTCCGGGCATGGAGTGGGCGCGGTATCCGAGCGCTTCGATTTTCTGGCAAACGGCGCGGACCTGCTCTTCGGTGGCCTGCGCCTGCATGACGACCAGCATGGTTAGACCTCGAACTAAAAGTGTAGCGTCAGCGCACAGGAACGGCAATTGCAGTTGACGACCCGAGTTTGGGAGCGAACGCCGTAGGAATGTGCCCCGCAACATCGACTTGCAGCGGGGCGCATGCCGAACGCTCAATTTATTGCGGGTAGAAATATTTCGAGGGCGAATGCGCTATTGGATGACGCGGCGTACAGATAGGTGAGGCCCTGCGTGTGTCCATTCAGGGCGAAGTAATCCGAGGCGCTCTCGAACCCGAGGCCGTTAACATTGCTATACGGGCAACCGGCGCCAAACGAGAGCGAGACATCGAAAATATTCAGGTTGGCTTCGTTGCCTCCTTCCTGGCTGAATGTCCCGCTAACATCGCACAGCGTGCCGGAAGGAAGCCGGCCTGCGCCAGTAAGGTCCATGCTGTTGCCGCTCCCGCTCAGCGAGAGTGTAAATTCCCAAATGATAGGCTCCGCCTCGCCTTCGACCTCGCCTAACCATCCGCTTCCGCCAAGACCGACGGTCGCGCCGCCTAGAGGGGAATTCGGGGCAAGTGAGAAAGTGTTTCCGTTGGATATCGTGCCGGTAATGGAAGTGGCGGAGTTCACGTTGCCCTGCACCGTATCGCTCGCCGTGCCACCGCCGCTGGCCGGCGTGCCATAAGCATCCGCAGCCCCGGAAAAAGAACAGGTACCGGTGATGGCTGGAAACACCACGGTATCTCCAGGGGCGGGGGACGAGAGGCTAGTCTGAAAGAATACGGCTAACCCCGAGGTATTGATCACCCCAACTCCGGACGAAGAAGCGCCGCCGCCCGAGACATCAAGCGACCAATCCCCCACAACATCGTAAGGACCACTGGTGCAACTCCCCGTGCCGGAGTTAGAAGAACTACCGCAGCTCATTGTGATTGCGCCAAAAAAGGCAAGACATACGCAGGAGAGCAACAAAACAATCTTGCGAGACATTCAGTTTTTTTCCTCTTAGCGGGCCCTTGTGGAACCGGACCCGTCAATGCCGTACGAGTATACTCGACCGCGCGATCTTCAACAGTGAGCTGCGTCACAAGCATGCAGACGGCGGTCGCATTGTAGAATAGGCGTTTACCAATTGCTTTCATAGACCTTTCTATGCCACAGGAAGACAAACCCATCGCCCCGGCACGCGATGAGCGCTACGACGCTCAGCGCATTGAGCAGAAATGGGCTGCGCGCTGGCTGAGCGATCCTACGCTTTATGCCGCCGAGACTCGTCCTACGAAGCCCAAGTATTACGTTTTGGAAATGCTTCCCTACCCCTCAGGCGCGCTGCATATGGGGCACGTCCGCAATTATTCGATCGGTGATGCGCTCGCACGCTACATGTGGATGAATGGGTACAACGTGCTTCATCCCATGGGGTGGGATTCGTTTGGGCTGCCGGCGGAGAATGCGGCGATCAAGAACAACACTCCTCCAAAGGAATGGACGCTGGCAAATATTGCGGCCATGAAAGTGCAGATGACGCGGCTTGGGTTCGCCTATGACTGGTCGCGCGAGGTTACTACCTGCTTGCCGGATTACTACCGCTGGAATCAGTGGTTTTTTTTGAAGCTCTACGAGTCGGGACTGGCTTATCGCAAGAAGAGCAAGGTGAACTGGTGTCCGCAGTGCGCTACCGTGCTGGCTAACGAGCAGGTTGTCGGCGGGATGTGCTGGCGGCACGAGGACACTCCCGTCGAGCAGCGAGAGTTGGAACAGTGGTTCTTGCGGATCACTAAATACGCAGACGAGTTGCTGCGCGATCTGGAAAAGCTGCAGGGCTGGCCGGAAAAAGTCCGCATCATGCAGCAGAACTGGATTGGACGCAGCGAAGGAACTTTGGTGGATTTCGATCTGGGCGGGACGGTGGGGCCGGCGGGATCGACGATCACGGTTTTCACTACGCGCGTGGACACGATCTATGGCGCGACTTCGGTGCAGTTGGCGCCCGAGCATCCGATTGTGTGCGACATGATTGTCCGCAATGCCGAACTGCGCGTCAACGTGGAAAAGTTGATCGCTGAGCAGTGCCGGGCGAAGGAGGCGGGTGATATAGGCAACATCGAGAAGCATGGCGTGTTCACTGGACGCTACGCTAAGAATCCTTACAACGGCGAAGCGGTGCCCGTGTGGGTGGCGAACTACATCCTGATGGACTACGGCACAGGCGCGATCATGAGCGTGCCGGCGCATGATGAGCGCGATTACGAATTCGCCAAGAAGTACAAGCTGGAGATCCGGCTGGTGATTTTGCCGCAGTCAAGCGATCCGGAAGAAACCATGGCGGAACCGGCGCTGCCTTTTACGACCATGGACGGGATTCTAGTGAACTCGGGAGAGTTCAGCGGGCTGAGCTGCGAGGAAGCGATTACTAAGATGTCGGCGCGCGCCGACGAAAAAGGCTTTGGCAAGGCAACCGTAACCTTTCGGCTGAAGGATTGGGGCATCTCCCGGCAGCGCTATTGGGGCACGCCGATTCCAATGGTGTATTGCGACAAGGACGGCGTGGTGCCGGTCGCGGAAAAAGATCTGCCGGTGATTTTGCCGGATAAAGTGCCGATCACTTTGGCGGGCGGATCGCCGTTGATGAATGTGCCGTCGTTTCTGAATACGACTTGTCCCAAGTGTGGCGGGCCGGCTCGGCGGGAAACGGACACGATGGATACGTTCGTCGATTCGTCGTGGTACTTCTACCGCTATGCCGACGCGCACAATAATAAGGCGCCATTCGACAGTGAAACGATTGCTTACTGGTTTCCGATTGATCAATACATTGGCGGTGTGGAGCATGCCATTCTTCACCTTATTTATTCGCGCTTCTGGACGAAGTTCATGCGCGACATGGGGCTGGTGAAAAACGGCGAGCCCGTAGCGCGGCTGTTCACGCAAGGAATGGTGATCAAAGACGGCGCGAAGATGTCGAAGAGTTTCGGGAATGTGGTGTCTCCGGATGAAATGGTGGCGCGCTATGGGGCGGATGCTACGCGGATGTACAGCTTGTTTGCGGCGCCTCCGGATCGCGATTTGGACTGGCAGGAGTCGGGGATCGAGGGCATTCAACGGTTTTTGGGGCGGGTGTATCGCTTCTACCTTAGAAATCCAGCAAAAACGGGGCAATCCCCGTCTCTACAGACAGAGCCGTTGTCGCCCGAGGCTCGCGCGATTCAGCGTAAGCTGCATCAGACTGTCAAGCGCGTTAGCGACGATTTCCAGGGGCGCTGGCATTTCAACACCTGCATCGCGGCCATCATGGAACTGGTTAACGATATTTATGGCGCAGAGGAGGCGATTGCTGGCGGACGAGTCCCCGCTGCGCTCATTATTGAAGTGCAGCGCAACATCGCTTTGCTGCTAGCGCCCATGGCTCCGTATCTGGCGCACGAATTGTGGGAGATGACCGGCGAGACGAGCAATCTGCTGAAGGCTCCGTGGCCGAAGTATGATGCGGCGCTGGCGGCGGAGGACGAGATCGGGATTCCCGTGCAGGTCAACGGCAAACTGCGCGGCTTGGTGGTGGTACCGGCGGGCGCGAGCGACGATCAAATCAAACAGGCTGCGCTTGCGAACGAAAAAGTGAAGGCTGCAATTGCCGGTAAGCAGATGGTAAAGGTCATTGTCGTGCCGAAGAAGCTGGTGAGTATCGTCGTCAAGTAACTGCCGGACGAGATCGGGACGTCGGGTCATTGAAGACCATCCCCCCAGGTCGCGATGACCCGATGACCCGATCTTTACCCTTTGGGAACTATCGGTTCGGTGCGGTTGCAAGTGCGACAAGCAATCTGAGACACTCATCCGTGGAAACCCAATCCATCGTTGTCCTCGACTTCGGAGCGCAATATTCGCAGTTGATTGCGCGCCGCATCCGCGAACAGAAAATCTTTTCGGTTGTGCTACCGTTCAACGCCAGCCTGGAGGAAATTCGCAGCTACTGTCCGGTGGGAATTATTTTGTCGGGCGGCCCTTCGTCGGTGTATGACAAGGACGCGCCTTTGGCTGACAAAAGTGTCTTTGAGCTTGGCATCCCGGTGCTTGGCATCTGCTATGGATTGCAGTTCATGGTGTACGCGCTGGGCGGCAAAGTGCGCCCGGCCGCTAAACGCGAGTACGGCCACGCCAAAGTGGAAATCCAGCAACCCGACTCGCAACTTTTTCAGGGACTGCCTCATCTGCTTGCGGTATGGATGTCGCATGGCGACTCGGCTGAAGAGCTGCCTCCGGGTTTCCGGCTGACGGCCAAAACTCCCGATGCTGTTGCCGCCATCGAAAATCCGGAGCGCAAAATGTGGGCGGTGCAGTTTCATCCTGAGGTGCACCACACTCCGCTCGGCTCGGACATTCTGCGCAACTTTACTCTTAATATTTGTGGAGCGAAGCCTTCTTGGACACCACAGCATTTTATTGATGCGACCGTGGCCCAGGTGAAACAGCAGGTTGGCAACGGACGCGCCATCTGCGCGCTTTCCGGCGGCGTGGACTCTTCTGTTGCGGCGGTGCTGGTGGATCGGGCCATGCGCGATGTTTCCGGGAAGTCGCGTCTGACTTGCGTTTTTGTGAATAACGGCGTCCTGCGCAAGAACGAGTTCGAGAAAGTTCAGAAAAATCTGCGCGACAGTCTTGGGCTGCACCTGGTCGCGGTCGATGCCACGGAACGCTTTATGCGGAAACTGGCGGGAGTGAGCGATCCGGAGACGAAGCGCAAGATCATCGGTAACGAGTTCATCGAAGTCTTCGACGCCGAAGCGCATCGCATCGAGAAAGACGAGGGCGAAGTCGAGTGGCTGGTCCAAGGGACGCTCTATCCCGACGTCATCGAGTCGCGCTCGGTGCGCGGACCGTCGCAGGTCATCAAGTCGCATCACAACGTCGGCGGCTTGCCGGAGACGATGAAGCTCAAACTCATCGAGCCATTGAAAGACTTGTTTAAAGATGAAGTCCGACGCATCGGACGCGATCTCGGAATGCCCGAGGACATTCTGCAGCGGCAACCGTTCCCCGGGCCGGGGCTCGCGGTGCGAATTTTGGGCGAAGTCACCCAAGAGCGCGCCGACCTGCTGCGCGAGTGTGATGAGATTGTGGTGGGCGAGATCAAGAAGGCGGGACTGTATCAGAAAATCTGGCAGTCGTTTGCTGTGCTGTTGCCGGTAATGTCGGTCGGCGTGATGGGAGACCAGCGGACCTATGCTTACACTTGCGCCGTCCGCGCCGTGCATTCGGAAGACGGGATGACCGCTGACTGGGTTCCGTTGCCGTATGAAGTGCTAAAGACGATTTCGAATCGGATCGTCAACGAAGTTCGTGGGGTGAATCGCGTGGTGTATGACATCACATCGAAACCACCCGGGACGATTGAGTGGGAATGACGATCCACGATATTCAAGACGCTCAACATCGCCTTAGCCCGAACACCCTGCCTTACTGGACACCCTTACATTCCTATCTGCTCCTCAGTTTGGCCACCCTCGGCTGCCTCCTGCCTTTTTCCGGAAAGGCCTTTCATATTGACGATCCCCTATTTGTCTGGACAGCGCAACAGATCGCGCATCATCCTTTCAATCCCTATGGATTTCGTCTGGTTTGGTATGTGACCGACATGCCCATGTCCGCCATCACCAAGAACCCTCCGCTTTCCTCCTATTACGGAGCCTTGGTTGGAATCGTGGCGGGATGGTCGGAAAGAGCATGTCACCTCGGCTTCCTTCTCCCGGCACTCGCCGTGGTTTTGGGAACATATCACCTGGCTGAGCGCTTTACCAAATCTCCCATGATCGCCGCTGCGGCTACGCTTTTCGCTCCCGGCTTCCTGGCCTCCGCTACGGGTGTGATGTGCGATGTCATGATGCTCGCTTTATGGGTTTGGGCTGTCATTCTCTGGATGCGAGGAATCGATTCAGGCAAGGCGCTTCATCTCGCGGCAAGTGGTGTGCTGATTGCAGCTTGCGCTCTGACTAAATATTTTGGTGCGTCTTTGATCCTGCTGCTGCCGGCCTACTCACTCCTCAAACAGCGCCGCATGGCAGCCTGGGTCTGGTGTCTGTTAATGCCGGTAGCGGGCTTGGTCGGATACCAGTTCTGGACCAAAGCGCTCTACGGAAGAGGTTTGCTCTGGGACGCCGCTCAATATGCGCGGTCGCCAGAACACGTCGATCAAGCCTCGCGCTTAACCAGCGGACTCGTGGGCCTCAGCTTTCTCGGCGGATGCGCGCTGCCGATCTTGCTTTTTTCCTTTTTTCTCTGGAATCGCCGGCAGTTGATTCTTGGGAGTCTTGGCGGGGCACTCGCCGGGCTGGCCGTCGGTATGCGTTGGCTGCTTCCCTTGATTCACGATCCGCGACAGCATTGGGTGTGGATCGCGGCGCAGTTCGCCTTTTATGTTGCCGGTGGAATTTCTGTGCTAGGGCTGGTTGTTGCGGACTATCGAAAACGAAAAGACGCGGACTCGGCTCTATTGGCTCTCTGGATTCTTGGCACATTCTTATTCGCGGCATTCTTGAACTGGACGGTCAACGCTCGCTCGCTACTTCCACTGATTCCCGCAGCGGCAATTCTGCTGGCCCGGCGGCTGGATGAAGTCCGAATCGCCTCCCCTCGCTGGCCGACCGGAATATGGACCGGAATATTGGTTGTCCCTCTCGCCCTGTCCGCGATGATCTCGCTGTCAATTGCCTGGGGAGACACGGCCTTGGCCGACTCAGGACGCAGCGTGGCCAGCTTGATTCATGGGGAAACTCAGAACCAACCCGGCAGTGTTTTGTTCGAGGGACACTGGGGGTTCCAGTACTACATGCAACTGTTGGGAGCGCGTCCGGTGGAATATGACAAGTTCGCCTTCCAGACCGGAGACCTGGTAGTGACCCCGGAAAACACCACCAGCACGTTCCCCATCGCGCCGCAATTTGTGGCTGCACAACAGATTTTGCAGATCGATCCTCACGCCCATGCTGCCACGATGGCACTCGGCGCTGGATTTTATTCCTCGGTTTGGGGACCGCTGCCTTTCAGTTTCGGCCGGGTTCCTTCCGAGAATTATCTTGTCGTGCACTTGCAGCAACCGATCCAGAACGCACATTAAGAAAAGCCTAGATGTTTACTGGTTAATACCGGGTACCCCCCTCCCCCCTCGCTATAGGAATCATGAGGTTACGGGCAATTTTTGGACTTGGGTCTTTGAAAAATAAGGACTTATATCAAAATATTCTGGAATAAGGAGTTACGGGTTTTCGCTCTGTTTCTTGTGTTTTGACCGCCGTTTCGTCCCGATTGATTTGTCAAGCCCTGCCCGGGGAATCGAAGATGTCAAAGAGCGTTTGGCCGCCTCTGGAGGCGGGCACACGCTTCGCTTCCGCGATCTGGGAATGATTCTTGCATGGCATAGGAGTGGAGTCTGTGATGGTGGACACAGCGCGGATGTGATGAAAAAGGATGGGCGGTCGGGCGAGGGTCGTACCGCGCTTAGTACATTTGGGAGTGGTGGTCGGGATAGGAAGTCAATATCCCCGCCCTGTGTCTGCAAAGAACGCAGACACAAGAGCGGGGCACCCTCGGGAGTTGAGATGAGGGAAAGGGCGGGACGGCGCCGGTGGCTATGACATTAGATCGAAGCCTTCGGTGGCGATTGAGTAGGAATAAAATGGCTCTTATCTGTTGGTTCAATGTAGGTGGCAATGTCCGAATCCAAAAGGAAGATGGGTCGGCGGAAGAGGTTTCTTGCCGAACATCCAGACTGCTATTCCTGTGGTGGCATCGGCCGAGCTACGACAATAGATCATGTGCCGCCGCAAGCGTGCTTTCCGAAAGGATATGTACCGGAGGGATTCGAGTTCCCAGCTTGCAAGCAATGTAATGAAGGCGCCGCCAAAGTTGACCAAGCAGAAAAAGAAGCTCTTGCAGGGAATCCTCAACAACTATCCTGACGCATTACCGGATTTAACCACCGCATATCCGATTCATCAGGTTGGCTCCGTCATTACGCCCTATCCCGCGGCCATTGTGTTGGATACACCTCCGGCGCTCAAAGAAGTGTTCAAGATGATGGGGCAGAAACTCACCCATGCCATATATATGCGCGAAACAGGAAAGATTCTCAGCGCTGCCCACCGTTTTGTGAGTTCTTGCTATCAGCCGCAGCGAATGGGAACGGAAACGCTCACCTCTTACTTTAATTCGCTACAACTGCCAAATAAGAGTGTAGGAGACCGTCCCAACATCAAATCGTATGGAGATCGCTTCAGGTATATCTCTGGCGTCAAAGACGACGGAGATTTTCTATTGTATGCCTCTCAGTTTGGCAAGGGGCTTATCCTTTGGAGCATGGTGTGTGGGCAAAATATGAAAATACCTGAGGTGGGCTTTCTCGCGTCTGCAACGTGGAGCAGGGGCGCCTGCGGACCCGGGGCAAGCGGTACAACACCCCATAGACCTGAAGAGGAAAATGCCCACGGCGAGACCCGCCCGTCTTCCTGACCCTCTACCCCCGCTCTCGTCCCCCGCGCACAAGTATTTAGCGGAGGACTGCGGATCCCTCACTTCGTTCGGGATGACAAGGTGGGAGGGTGATTGATGATTCCGCACCCAACGCACTACCATATTCTTATGCCAGTCGATATCGAAACTCCCGCATCCTCCTACACCCGCATTCGCGCCCCGCGCGGCACCACGCTTTCCTGCAAAAGTTGGCAGCAGGAGGCCGCCATGCGCATGCTCATGAACAATCTTGACGAGGATGTTGCCGAGCGCCCTCAGGATCTTGTCGTCTATGGCGGCACGGGCAAGGCGGCTCGCAATTGGGATTGCTATCACGCGATCGTCCGGGCGTTAAAAGCACTTGAGAACGACGAGACGCTGATGGTGCAGTCGGGCAAGCCGGTGGGCGTGTTTAAGACGCACGAGTACGCCCCGCGTGTGCTGATTGCGAATTCTAATCTCGTCGGGCATTTTTCCAACTGGGAGAAGTTTAACGAACTCGAGCGCGCCGGGCTGATGATGTACGGCCAGATGACCGCCGGCTCGTGGATTTACATAGGCTCGCAGGGGATCGTGCAAGGAACGTACGAAACCTTCAACGCGGCGGGTGACAAGCACTTTGGTGGCGACCTCAGCGGCAAGCTGATCGTCTCGGGCGGCATGGGCGGCATGGGCGGCGCACAGCCGCTGGCGGCGACCATGACGGGCGCGGCGTTTCTTGGGATCGATGTTGATCCCGAACGCATTAAGAAGCGGCTTAAGACTGGGTATTGCGATTTTTTGGTTACCACGCTGGATGAGGCTTTGCGCATTCTTAAGAATGCCGTCCGCAAAAAAGAGAACGTTTCGGTTGGGCTGGTCGGCAATTGCGCAGACATCATTCCGGAACTTGCCGAGCGCGGCGTGGTGCCTGACATTCTCACCGATCAGACTTCGGCGCACGATCCGCTAAACGGATACGTCCCCAACGGGATGACTTTCGAAGCGGCGCTGGAACTGCGCCGGCACGATCCGCAGACTTATCAGGAACGGTCGCTGGACGCCATGGCTAAGCACGTGGAGGCCATGCTGCGGCTGCAGAAAATGGGTTCGGTCACGTTCGACTACGGCAACAACATTCGCACCTTCGCGTTCCAGCGCGGGGTGAAGAATGCTTACGATTTTCCGGGATTTGTTCCGGCTTATATTCGTCCGCTGTTCTGCGAAGGCCGCGGGCCGTTCCGTTGGGCGGCGCTGTCGGGCGAAGCTTCGGACATCGCGATCACCGACGATTTAGTGCTCGAACTTTTTCCCGAGAATCGCAGCCTGCGGCGCTGGATTGAACTCGCGCGTAAGCGCATTAAGTTTCAGGGACTGCCAGCGCGCATCTGCTGGCTCGGATACGGCGAGCGTGCGCGCTTCGGCCTGGCGATTAACGATCTGGTGAAGAAAGGTACGATCAAAGCTCCCATCGTGATCGGACGCGATCACCTGGATTGCGGGTCGGTCGCTTCTCCGTTTCGCGAAACCGAGAGCATGAAAGATGGATCGGACGCCGTGGCCGACTGGCCGCTGCTGAATGCGCTGGTGAATACGGCGGCGGGAGCGTCGTGGGTTTCGATCCACAATGGAGGTGGCGTGGGCATCGGCTACTCGCTTCATGCCGGGCAGGTCACGGTCGCCGACGGCACCGACATGATGGCCAAGCGCATCGAGCGTGTGCTGACCACCGATCCCGGGATGGGCGTGATTCGGCACGTGGACGCGGGGTATGACGAGGCCAAGGAGTTTGCCGCAAGGACAGGCGTTCGAATTCCCATGGCGCGATCGTGAACAACCACCACGGAGACAAGGAGACAAGGAGATCCGCAGGGCCTTTCCTCCCCCGGAGCAGGAATGCGTAGGATATCGGCACTCTTGTTGGTCAACATCGGCCAACTCCTGACGTTGCGGTCAGCGGCAAACGGCCCGCGCCGCGGCTCTTCTCTTTCCGAACTCGGAATTATTCAAGACGCAGCCGTGCTCTGCCTGGGCGGCAAGATCGTCTCGGTGGGCACCACGAAAGACGCTCTGCGCGATCCGTGGCTCAAGAAGAATCGCAAGAAGGTCGTCGAAATCGATTGCGGCGGACGCGTCGTCCTACCCGGCTTCGTCGATTCCCATACCCACCCGGTGTTCACGCATCCGCGGCTGGTGGATTTTGAGAAGCGGATTTCTGGCGCGAACTACGAAGAAATCGCCGAGGCTGGCGGAGGAATTCGCTCCAGCATCGACGGCGTGCGGAAGGCCAGCAGAGCCGCGCTAACACAGAAGGTTTCCGCGGTGCTGGCAGACTTGGCCCGCCACGGAACCACTACCGTCGAGGCCAAGTCCGGATACGGTCTCAACCTCGAGTCCGAACTGAAGTCGCTTGAAGCCATCCGCGCGGCCGCGCGCGAGTGGCCCGGCACGGTGGTTCCTACTTTTCTGGGCGCGCATATGGTCCCACCCGAGTATCGCGGACGTTCCCAGGAATATGTTGGCCTGGTCTGCAACGAAATGATGCCAGCGATTGCTAAGGGGAAAATAGCCCAGTTCGCGGACGTATTCTGCGATCGTGGAGCCTTCAGCGCCGAAGAAACCGGGCAGATGTTCGCGGCTGCGCAAAAGCACCATCTCGCGGTCCGCGCCCATGTGGGTCAACTCAGCGAGACACGGCTCGGGCCGCTGCTGCGCTACCAGCCAGCATCGCTCGACCACATGGACCACGTGAACGATGCCGATCTGCCGGTCCTCGCCCGGAGCAACACGGTCGCGACTTTCGTCCCGGGGGCGAATTATTTTCTCGGGTTAGCAAGGTATCCGAATGCGCGGCGGTTGATTGAATCCGGTGTCGCGGTCGCGCTAGCCACGGATTACAATCCGGGCTCTTCTCCAACGCTCAGCGTACCAATGGTGATGTCGCTGGCCTGCACGCATATGAAGATGTCACCGGCGGAGGCGATCGCAGCGGCGACCATCAATGGAGCCTGGGCGCTTCGCTTGGCCGACCGCAAAGGCAACCTGGAACCCGGCAAGGATGCCGACCTGGCCGTGTTTGACGTGAGCGACTATCGCGAGATCCCGTACTGGTTCGGCGCCAATCGTTGCATTCTGACGATCATGAATGGCGTGCCGAGCAGGCCACTAGGTTCGTGAGAAAAGATGTGAGCAAGAATGCGAGAAAGAGCGTGAGCAAGAACAGGCGCCGCGAAAATCTTCTGCAACCGTTTTGAGCGAAAGGCACGCGGTTGTTATAATTCGAGAGTTCCGCACGGTTCCTGCGCATCGGTTATTTTGCTTCGCGGCGTCCCGCCCAGTGAGAGCGCAAGTACTACGAGCAAAAGCGGCATGGCCAGTGCGGCCGCCAGTCGTTTTGTGGACAGAGCTGTGCGGGCGGGCAGTGGCCAGGTAGCTCAGGTGGTAGAGCGCAGCCCTGAAAAGGCTGGCGTCGGCGGTTCAACTCCGTCCCTGGCCACCATCATTCCAAAGGGGTTAGCCAGTTCTGGCGTTTTCTCCCCAGCCCGTCGCTAGCCCGTTTTTTCAATTTACCAACTGCGGTCGAACACCCATAGCGTCGAGCATGGTGCCTTGAGCCGCGAGCCGATCTGCACTCACGCTTTGGCTGTAAAGCTGGAGGGTAGTGTGGACGTCGCTGTGTCGGAGCAACCCCTGAACGACTTTCGGGTTTGTGCCGACACTGACCAGGAAGGATGCCAGCGAATGCCTCAGGTTGTGGAATCCAAACCTGCGGGTGTCGTCAGCCGTGAGAATCCCGACCTTGACCGCTGCTGGCCTGACATAGTCCTCAACCAGAATGCTGGCACTGCGAGGCTGTTTGCCTTTGAGACGAGAACTGGCGAAGAGCCAGTCTGTTGGCTGACCATAAGGTGTCTCTTTTTTCCAGTCCTGCATGAACCCCGCGAGAAGAGGGTGCATGGGCACTGGAGCCTTCGACGCCTTGCTCTTCGGCGAACCCACCCTCCCTGATAGCCAAGTGCGACGAATGAAGATCTGCTGCTTTAGAAAATCTACGTCCTGCCACTGCAACCCGAGGCATTCGGAAACTCTTAACCCAGTCGCTGCGGCCAAGAGCGTCAACGTGCGTTCGGGTTCATGTAAGGCCATGAGCAGATCGAATGCCTGCCTCGGAGTGAGGATCAGGGCTTCGTACTCGCTCGTAGTCTTGCAGCGGACAAAACGTAGTGGGTTCGACTCCTCGTCTCGAGGAATCAAACCGTACCGCATGCCGCTTTTGTAAACTAGCGACATCACCCGCCGTGTCTTGTCCAGCGTTGGATTTTCCAGCTGCTCTTCCTTCTTTACGGCCTTCAGCCACTGCTCGATTTCCAGCGGTTCGATACCCAACGCAACCCGCTTACCCCAACGAGGAATTAGTCGGTTGTGGAGGGTGCGGTTGTACGCACCGATGGTACTATGCGATTTCGGGTCTACCGCGTCGCCCTGATCACCGAGTTCGTGCGCAATGTAATGCTCGGCAAGATCACTGAACCTCACGGCTCCCTTGAAGTCTGGAGAATTTACGTTCAGGTGCTGACGCTCCACTTCCATCCACGCCGCCGCTTCGCTAGAAAAATCGCGCACTAAGCCGACAGGAACTTTGTGCTCGACTCGCTTGCCGTCGGTCTTCCGGGTCGTCATGAAACGAAGCACCCACATTTTGCCGCTCTTACGATTTTCAACTCTTAACCATCCACGAGCCATCAGCTTCTCCTCTTGGCCGTGGAAGGCTGCTGGGCTGAATTATCCCCGAAAGGAAGTGTTAGGGCGCGTGAAAGTTCAGAAAGCCGGAAACGCCAGATTTTTCGAGTGCCGGAACCGAGTGGGTAGGCTGGAATGTAGCCCCTTCGGGCCAAATCGAGCAGGTATCGGCGCGCAACGCTCAGGAACTCCGCGGCACGGTCGGCATCGACAAATGGCTCTGTGTAGTCCACAGAGTGTTCTACCGATGTACCCTCGAATTTGGCTAAGTTTTAGGCCGTGATCCGCAAAAATAGTTGGCACTCCATACCACGGTGAGTGGCTGGTATTCCAGCGTGAGATGGCGGGTGTTCCTGGAGGTGAGGAGCAGAGCAGCCATGCCTTGCTGTTTTTGCCGGACCCTGCCGCAGGATGTCCCTGCGTATCATTTCCTGTTATCCAAATCTTAAATAGAAAGACCACCTCTTACTGGCCGGGAAACCGTTTCTTAGGTCGCCACGGCTTTCTAGTGCGTCGCGCCTTGGCTTCCCGCTCCCATTTTCTGGCGGCTTCCGGAGAATAGCGACTGTCGTCGTCCGCCGCCGACCAGCCCACCGTGCACCAGCCGTCAAAGAAATATCGCAGCGGCTTGCGATAGATGGCGGCCAACTGGACAAGCTCCGGCACGCCGATCACCTGGGTGCCCTTCTTAATTCTCGACAGAAACGATTGACTGCGGCCAGTCGCGATTTCGACAGCTTCTTGAGTCATACCTGCTTCGCATCTGGCCCGCTCCAGCCGGGCACACAATTCTTTGGAACGTGCGGCGTAAATCCGCTTCATTTCGTAGGCATAGGCGCGTGCGTTCTCCATGCGTAACGATTACCTCCGTGGGACTCCGTGGGATTACCTAACGTACCTTGGATGCCTACATATTATTCACATTTGAATATTGTCTAGATCCTAATCCAGGCCAGCCGTAAGCACAAGATACATATGGAAATAGAGTTTCGCTGAAACTTGCCCGTTTTTTCTTAGCAGCGGTGGTTAGTAGTGTGGGCAGCCCCCACCAGAGGAGAAACGGAGATGACTACAGAAACACAATTGCCGGTGCTTGAGTTTTCCGCACTACCCCTTTCCACGCCTGTGGAAGCAGACAAATTGGCAGGTGCTGCCAATTTGACACCAGCCGAAACCACCGGCGCAACACTAACCGAGGAACAACTCTATGCCGAAATCGCTAGGCTTTGGGCCGCGAACAAAGTGAATCGCTACGATCTCGGCGAGAAGCTTTGGCAGCTCAAGCAGCAGGCAAAGCACGGGGAATGGATGACAAAGGTGCAGCACATGGGAATTCCCCAGCGTACGGTGAACAGCCTCATGGAGTATTACCGCGAGGAGTTCATGCGGCGCACCACCCCTGCGATTACTGACGCTGATTTCGAAGATGCGCCATCGCAGACCGACGCGGAAGACGAGCAGCAGGAAGAGAAGCCTGCGTCAGAACGCAAGACGGCAGTCTATTTCCGCCCCCACATTACCCTCAACTGGGGAGCGGAAGAGAAGGCGTGGAAGCGTGCCATTGAGGTCATCGTGATCCATACGCACGTTCATAACGCCACCGACGCCGCCTTCTTTGCCGTTGTCGAAATGGCAAAGAAGTTCGAAAGCCTAGAGCAGCAGGAGATCGAGGCCACGGGTGTTGGTTCGCAGGCAGCTAGTTCGGTCGAGCTGGCTGCGACGGAGCCTAGCGTCCTCGCTCCGGTCACGGTCGCACCGGCTCCGATTTTGGAGAACGTCATCAAGCCGGTGCCGGTGCCTGTTCCTTCTCTTCAGCCTACACCGCGCAAACCAATGCAGTTTGTCTCGGATGAGAACGAGGAGGTGCAGTGATGAAACCTCCCATCTTCACCCTCACTCACGAAGAACCGGAGCAGGACATCGCGGCTCTGGAAGGCCATTCGATTGGGGCGGGTCATTATGACCGCCTCATCGAACCATCTACCATTTACCACAAACCGGATGGCGGCTTCCTCTGCCTATGGCTCCCGAAAGTGGTACCCGTTGGCTTGCGGCAGGAAGCGTTAAAGGTTCTGAAGCACAAGGAGATTGCTCCTCCCGGTACAGCGGCAAGAAGAGACACCGCGTCAGGTCACGGTGCCGATCCGAAGGCAGGCAGCAGTATCCTCGGGTCTTTCGACCGGGACGGTCGCCATCATCCTTGCGCGGAGAAGGCTGCTTTCAATAGGAAGCATCCTCGCCTCTTCAAGCGTTTGGTGCCGTACGTCGAACGGGTTGATCAGTTGTACGCGGCAAACCTCGAAGAGATTTACAACTCGCAACATCTCGCCGCACTGGCTACATGGCCGGAATGGTTGATCGGCGATACCGTCTTTACCACCATTCAGGTCAACAAGGGTTTCCGCACGCACGTTCACAAAGACGGGAACAATCTGTACGGCAGCGTTGCTCCGATGACGTGCTTCACCAACGCCATTGGTGGTGAACTCATCTTCCCCCGGTTCCGCGTTGCTGTCCCCTACAGCAACGGGGACGTGCTGCTGGCGAACGTGCACGAGTGGCACGGCAACGCGCCTTTTCGCAGCGATCCAGAGAAGTGCTTTCGCGCCACTTGCGTCTTCTATTTCCGGGCACGAATGGTGCAGTGCGGCACGCAGGCAGAGGAGATCGAGCGTATGCGCAATCGCAAGCGTGGCGATCCTTTGTACGGTTGGATCATCGATGGGAAGTTCATCTCGCCGGAAGAACGTAGAAAACGCGCAGTCGCACATGACGACGAAGAATAAACCCTTTGTCAACTTGTGCGGAAACGCAGTATCAAAACTCGAACAGCGACGGTTCCAAAAGACACTTGAGGTTTCACCGGCTCCGTTGCGCCTCTGTTCGTCGCTGTTCATGCCGACGGAGTCGGTGGATTCAACAGGAGGGAGTGCTATGAACATCACAATCGACCACAACGGACAGACGTGGAAGTTCACAGGCGTTAGTTACGACTGTGGAGCCATGGACTTCTTCGCTCCGGGAAAGCACGCGTACTGGCAGATGCAAGGCAAGTGCGAGGATGTTGCTCACCTCTGTTGCCAAAGTGGAGCTGTCCACGTGGGCCGTCTGCTGAAAGCGAGGAAAAATGCCGATCTTTGATGCAACAGGATTATTTGAGGGACGACGCCTGCGAAAGCTTTCCCCACTCGGTCACGCTTTGTGGCCATTTCTCTTCAGCCTTGCTTCTGAACGCTACGCTCGGATTGAGGTTGACCACGAACTAATCGTTGAAAGGATGGGCCATCTCAAGTGTCTGCTGGATGACGGTGACTGGCCCGAACTCAATACTGAAGCTTGTGTTGCGCGGCTCGCTGAGATTTTGGACGAGTATGCAGCTCAAGGCCTGCTTTTCTTCTACACGGTGAAAGATGTCCCCTGGGCCGTATTCGACAAGCCTAATGAGCTGAGACGGGACTTCGGTAATGCGATGGACAACAAGGCTCCCGCTCCACCTGAGCCAGCTTTCACGGAGTGGCTCAAGAAGGTCCATGGAGAAGACTGGGAGAAGTTTCATCCCGGCAGACAGGAAGAGGAACTGCGTGCTAAGCGGGCTGAGGCTGGGCGACAGGGAGGTCTGGCGAGTGGTCGTTCACGCTCGAAGCAAACTGAAGCAAACGATGACATTTGCTCCGATTTGCTTCAGCCTGCCTCAGATTCGAAGCAAACGAAGCTTGGTGTTAGGTGTTTGGTATCTGGAAGCAGGAAGGAGGAGAGCGGCGACCAGCAACAGCAACAGTTACAGTCACCGGTCACCGTTGCTCCTCCACAACTTGAACACATAGGAGCAAAACCAAAACCCGCCCCATTCCGATCCAAGAGTGCAAGTGAGATCCGAGCAGAAATCTCAAGGACGATCACTCTCCCGATGGAGGAACGACAACGACTGATAGAAGCCGGAGAGATCACAACTATGCTCCGGAGCGAACTCAGTGCTGCGGAGCAGTTAGCTGATCTTTGGAACAAGATGAATGTGACCGGGACCTCATCCGATCCATTCGTAGAGTTCCTCTACGAGCATGGCGTCCCGTCTATGTTCGGCCCCGGTGGAGTCGTGATCAAGGAGAACGTCCAGTTCACTGATCAGTACAGCTACGATCGTATCGCATGCATCATGTTCTGGGCGTTCAACACGTCCGACTACTGGAGCAAGCCAGAGCGCCGGATGACAGCAGAAAAGTTCTGTCTGACGTTTGACGACATCGCCACTCAGTACGACCGCTACTATGCTAAAGCGGACGCCCCGCCGCACAAGACTACTAAGTTTCCCTGTGGTGAGGTGACTGGCGAAATTCCTGGTGAAGAGTCGTCGTTTGACGAGGAGATCCCGAACGAGTGAGCATGAAGAGGAAAGGCGAACGCGGCTTCATAATAGACTTTGGGTGCAACTCCGAGCCTCCCGAACTTGAGGCAGAGTTCTTGACTCTCTCCGCCTACGGCACATTAGGCAGGGTTTATCGGCCACTTGCCCAAATCAGCAGCTATTGGGACTGGAACTGTTAGAGGAGCCGAAGGCTCGGCGCTATAGAAGGTCCCGTATATCGCGGGCGACACGGGCCGAGGAAGGACGGAAACGACCGATAGAGGCAATCTCGGACCGCACCTTGGGGATCTCCGGCTCTAGTTTGGGGAGCTCCGGCTTCGGCTTGTGCTCCGGAGCATGCTTCTTTGGTTTTGCAGTTGGTTTGGGCTCGTTCTTTTCAGGCGTCGAGGTGGGAGCCTGCTTTCGAGGTGCATCCTTCGGCATATCCAGTCCCTCTCACAAAGAACTGGGAAGTCCTGAGAAATCCTGAATTCGCATCATGATCCCCTAATCCCATGACCCCATGACTTCCACAACTCAGGTGAGGGCTCCGCTAGACAGTCACGCCTGAGCAGCGGGTTTTACCCGGAGGATGTAATCCGATTCACATCATGTTCCCATGATCCCATGATCCCATGACCTCCACGACTCGGCTGAGGGCCCCGCTAGAACAGTCACGACTGCGCAGCGGGTTTTACCCGGAGGATGTAATCCGCCGCAAAAAAACTGCGAAGTACAGAAAATCCGGAATTCGCGTCATGATCTCATGATTCCGTAACCAAGGCATGAGGATTCGAGAAGAAGAAGGCAATCAGAGCTTACCTCCACCCCAACAGTCTCTAACAATCGTCATCCACAGATTTGCGAAACGAGTTGTCCCATCCTTTGTGGGGACAGACGGCGCTGGCTAAAATGAGGTTCAGAGGGCCGAGCTAAAAACCCCACCTGAATCCAGGACCCGCAAGGCGCGAAATTCAAGGGTTTAGCGGGAGGGAATTGTACGGGCGGGAATCTCAAGATTTTCGCTCTGGACATTTAGAGCGCGGGTAACCGCTGAACGCATGGTCGAGGAGGGAGGCGAAGAGGTGCTCGGCCTGACGCAACGCCTCCCGCTGCACTGCTCGCAGGCGCTCCACTTGCTCCACCAACGCCGCGAACTTTTGCTGGAGGGGGAGTGGAGGCACAGGAACTGAGATCTCTTTGAACTGCCCCAGGCTGAACCGCAAGCGTGTACCCTCGACCATGATCTTGGTCATCTCCTGATGGGCGAGCGGTGAATTCAAGAATCCTTGCAGATAGAAGACTGAAACGAGTTCGGTGTTCGGACGGATGCGAATCACGTCTTGAGTTATGACTCCTTCCGCCTCTGTTGCCGGGTAAATAGCGGCGATTCCTGGAGGGTCGCCGACTTTGGCAACAAGGACGTCACCAGGCTTGGCGTTGCAGAACTTAAGTTCCGCCGCCTTTGCTGGCGTGACAAACACGCAACTGGTGCGCTCGTAGCGACCCGAACTGATGTCGCGGATGTAGATGACCGGAACACCCGAATCCCTGAGTTCGCTGGTGAGAAGGTCGCTGCCAAACGGGCCGTTCACGAACGAATTGCGCTCGTCTGTGGCAAGTTCCTCTAAAGCGACGCGTGGAAACGAACCATGACCGAAGAGTTCGAGGAAGGCAGCGGGAAGGAAGGTGTCGGTGAGTTCGAGGGCGTAGCGGCGGGTGTGAGCTAGCCGGTCCGCCTGCTCCAATCTCCCTGCGGTCCGCCGCTGCTCGGACATCTCCGGCAGAGGGATTGAACATTCCCGAAGAATCGTCGTGTTCAGCCCTTCCATTATCGCCCCCCTGGCCATTCGGCCGAGCTGGGAGACAACCAAGTCACTATTGAGTGCGTAGCAGAGATAGCGTGGAAATACGCGGTTCGTATCGACGCGCATCCTAAAAAGGTGTGAGTCGAAGATGACACGGCCGAGGTCAGGCGGCGCAGAGGCAGCCCTCCCGATTGTACCCATCGTCGTCACAAGTACATCATCTGGCAGAATCTCGTAATCGGAAAGTTCGTCAAATTTCCGCGAAGTGATGAAGCGACGGAAGCCTTTGACGAACTTGTTGGGCAGGACGTTCTCTATGCCAGCAACAGGAATGCCACTTTTGACAAGCTCCGTCTTCTTCAGCGAGCTTCCAAATGGGCCAATTTTGAACGCCCCGGAGTGATTTAAGGCAAGCTCACCGACTTGGACTATAGGCGTCTTCACGGCTTGGTCAGCCTCTCCTTCAGCACTGCAACTTCGCCAGCCGCAACAACCTCCA
Organism: Terriglobales bacterium; assembly: GCA_049520095.1. GTDB lineage: Bacteria > Acidobacteriota > Terriglobia > Terriglobales > Acidobacteriaceae > Acidiflorens. The sequence continues at coordinate 18,062 of JBEKQC010000014.1, read as the reverse complement.
ACTGCGCTAACCATTCCAGCGTGACTTGCGGCTGCTCGTAAAACTCTTCGTCTTGTTCAACCTGCCGATAGCGGCTGGCTGAGAGGTCATATTTTTCGGCCTTTACCTGGTCCTTGGTGACCCAAAACTGGCGGGTCAGCTGGTTGATCTCCGTTTGTAGCGGCGTGATGCGGGATTGAAGTTCAGCAAGTTCCGCCTCAGCTTTCTCGCGGGTGGCACGGGCTTTGTCAGCCGTCTTGGAGACGACCTCCTCAAATTTAAGTCGGTGGATGATGGCGTGATGTTCGAGGCGGCCTTTCTTCAGCGGGGCAATTTGCCTTTGTAGGTCAGCCAGGCGCTGGGCGCGGTTCTGCTGGAATTTCGCGTCGCGCCGGTGATCCCAGCACTCCAGCACATCGGGAATGTCATTCTCGGCGACCTTCTGGCGTTTGTCGTCCAATGAATATCCGTCGTGCTCCATGTCGTAGAACCAGATTTTCTCCGTCGAGCCGCCCTTGGTGAACAGGAGGACGGCGGTGGAAACCCCGGCGTAGGGTCGGAAGACGCCCGAAGGCATCGAGACGACGCCGTCGAGACGGTTTTCCTCGATCAGTTTCTTGCGGATATCGACGTGGGCATTGGAGGAGCCAAACAGCACGCCGTCGGGAACGATGACCGCGGCGCGTCCGCCATTCTCAAGCAGACGTACGAAGAGGTGCTGGAAGAGTATCTCGGTCTTCTTGCACTTGACCGGGAGAGTGGGGTTCACGTCCGCCGCGTCGATTGCGCCCTTGAATGGTGGATTGGCGAGGACCACGTCGTAGGCTCGTTCTTCGGTGAACACCTTGGAAAGAGTATCGGTATAGCGGAAGTTCGGAGCCGTGATGCCGTGGAGCATGAGGTTCATGCTGCCTATACGGAGCATGGTCATGCCCGAGTCAGAATCGAAGCCGGTCAGGGCTTTGGTCTGGCTAAACTCGTACTCTTCCTTGGTGAGTTTGCTGCCAGTCAGGCCGTGGGGGTAGCCTTCCTCGTCGTAGGTGATGTCGCGCGGGTCGGTGTGGGTTTCGAGGAGGTGCTGCCAGGCGTTGACAAGGAAGCCGCAGGTTCCGGCGGCTGGGTCACAGATGCGCTCGCCTGGGCGAGGATCACACATGTTGACCATCATGCGGATAATGTGGCGCGGCGTGCGGAACTGGCCGTTCTGGCCGGCAGTGTTGAGCTTGCTAAGCAGATACTCGTAGAGGTCACCCTGCACGTCTTGGTTCTGCGCCGAAATCTGCATGGCGTCGATTGCTTTGCAGGCCTCGATGAGCAGGCTGGGCTTATTGATCTTGAACTCGGCGTTTTCCATCTGTGCCGCGAAGGAACCGCCCGTACCGCCGAGCGTTTTGATGAACGGGAAGACGACTTCCTTGACATGCTTGAGCGCCGCGTCGGCCGGGAGTTGTGTCCAATGGGACCAGCGGAGATCGACTTTCAGGAAAATCGGTGTGAACTTCTTGCCGCGAAGTTTGGCGGCGCGTTCGGCGTCCTGTTCGCGCTCGTCAAGCCGTTTAAGGAAGAGCAGAAAAGACAGTTGCTCGATGGCATCGAGGGGATTGGCCAGCCCGCCGGACCAGAGCTTGTCCCAGAGAGCTTCGACGGCGGAGCGGAGTGTCGTGTCGGTAAGCATAGTCTAAGCCGCGAGTGATTGGGTCAGTTGGAGAAGGTCTCCAATTTGCTGGGGAGTGAAGAAGCGTTCAACCGCATTACGTCCAAAGTTAGTTAACGGCGGGTCGTAAAGGTCAGCCTCAACTAGCGTACGCTTCGCGAGGAAAACCTCCTGAACGGACCGAAGAAAGCGTATCTGCTCGGCATTGTAGTTATGCGCTTGAATGTGCTGCTCGAAGCCCCGCTGCACCACCTGAGCGTAATCAGGAAGGGTATCGAGGGCAAGCAGGTGCCGCAGAAATGCCAGGAAATTGTCAACCCGCACACCGTAGGCGATCCGCATATTTCGACTCGACAATTGAATGTCCTCACGTCCGAGTTCCCTATGAAGCGTACGTTCCAGGTCAATCAGTTGATCGTCCCTAACCTCTCGGCCTTCGCGGAGCGCGGCAAGCGCCGGATGTCTTGCGACGATTTCGAGCACACGCGCGTCCACGCGCCGTTTGTATTCTTCAATAAGTATCTGCTGCCCGGCTTCACCGACCGAGATGTAGCCGTGGCTTGCAATGAAGTCAGGCAAGTCGATCTTCAAGAAGGCGTTAGGGCGATCACGACGGTTCTTCATTTGGGGCGCGAGATCACGAATCATCTGCGTGAGTTGCGCTGGCGCGGCAGTAGGAAGATCAGTTGAGAGAGCAAGCGCAGCGCTAGGCGACGAATGGACAAGCTCGGCAATATCGGGCAGCAAGCTCACGTCTTCTGCAATGGACTGGAGTAACTGCGGCGATGGCGTGGCCTGTAGAATTTGCAGTTTCAACCGCTCCACCTTGTGAGTGAAAGTCTCGGCGGCCACATCCACATCTGGCGCGAAGCGGAGAAGCGGCGCGACCTGGAGACGCAGAAAATCCAGTTTTGTAGCCGTTATGAGTGCCCAGAAATCGTCATCCCACACTGATGAAATTTGTATCCATGCTTTCTTGATCGGAAAGGAATCGCGCGGAATTCGGCCGATCATGGCCCGCAGGTCCGACACTGCTTGGCGGAAAGCCTCCGCGGTATGGTCTGGGAGATGACATTCCAGGATCTTCAGTCGTGTGTTGAATAACGACACGAGCACTGGCATGTCCACAGACGGTTTGTCGTCGGCCTTCTTGTTGAAATCGTTCTGCCAAAAATCGATGATCTTGAACTCGGTCTTTTTGCCGTCTGGAAGCCGATCAAGGTATTTGCAGGCCTGCTGATTTCGCGTTCCGCGACCGATCATCTGCCACAGCTTTATGCGCGACTGAACCGGCTTCATAAAGACAAGATTGACGACCTCCGGCACGTCGATACCCGTGTCGAGCATATCCACCGAAATCGCGATGCGGGGCAGGTTGTTCTTTTTGAACTTTGTAATGAGACCATCGCCGTAACTGCCATCACGCACGCGTTCGGTTGTCGAGGTGACGACCTGCGCGAGGCCAACATGCTGCGGGTACATTTCTTCAAAAACCTCGGCAATGCGGTGAGCGTGATTTTTCGTCATGGCAAAAACGATTGTTTTTCCCGGTAGCTGCCCAGACTGATCTTTAAGGCACGTCTCCATGATTTCTTCCCATTGCTTGCGGAGGGTGTCCTTGTTACTGACATCGATTTCGATGTCGGTTCCCTCGTAGTTCAGGCTGTCCGGATCAATCCCCTGCTCAGCGAGAGCGTTCCGATCTTCCTCGCTTAAATCCACACCCTTGATGCCCTTCCGCTGAAAACTGGTGTGCGCTTGGTACAGGGTGAAATCGACCAAGAAGTTTTCTTTCACGGCCTGCGGGTAGTCATAGAGAAAGGTCGGCACGTTGGCATCGCAACCGAAAAGGCGGAAGGTATCTCGGTCGATAAAATTCGCGGGAGTGGCGGTGAGCCCGATCATCCGAGCATCGAAGTATTCAATTACCTCGGTGAATCGCTTGAATAATGAACGGTGGGCTTCATCGAAGATGATGACATCGAAAAAACCGGGGCTAAATTTCGCGTAGCAGAGCGCCACCGTTTGCTCGGTGGCAACAAAGAGTCGCTTCGTCTTGTCGATCTGGTAGGTGTAAATTCTGTCACGCGGCTCATTGGGTAAATGTGTCTTGAAGCCGTCTGTTAAGGCCTGTTCAACAAGGGCATCTCGGTCCGCCAGAAAGAGAAAGTTTTGCGCCTGCTTAGCGCGGAGAAAGACGTCGATCAAGGCCATGGCTACGCGTGTCTTGCCTGTTCCAGTGGCCATGACGAGAAGCGCACGGCGTTTGTTGGCGGCGAAAGCCTCAGCGAGGCGGCGAATGGCCTCGTGCTGATAGGGGCGCTCGACGATGGAGCCATTGATGGAGGTCGCTTCGATCGGCTGGCGGTTTTGACGCAGGAACTTCAATCTTTCCAAGTCCGTGGGAGTGAAGAATCCTGCCACGAGGCGCGGATTCGTTAGGCCGACTTCCCAGAACCAGATGTCATGGCCGTTTGCCATGAAACCAAAAGGCGCGAAAGTCTGTCGCTTGGCGATCTCGGTGACGTAGTAACGGAGTTGTTCGTCAGCCTCGCGCGCGTTGCGAGAGCATCGCTTGGCTTCGACGACGGCGAGCACGTTGCCGCTTGCGTCGTACAGGCAATAGTCAGTAATGCCGTTCCATGGCTCCGCGTCGTAGCCATCAACTGGAACCTCCAGCCGGACCTGTGTGCGGTCGTTGAGTTTCCAGTCGGCAGCCCGCAACTGTGGATCGATTTGCTGGGCACGGGTTTGGGCTTCGTTAAGAGTCACTGGAGTTAAGCGAGTGTCTGTTCGCCGCGTTGTTTCATCGACAGTCATCGAAAGAATAGCTTATATGAGAACAGTTTTCGCCTGGCAGACGCAATGGAAAGGCCAACTGTATCGAATTTCTGCGGTACTTGTCCTGTAGCAGGTGTGGGCGGGCGAGGCATGAGCCCTGCATAGGCACGCCTTGACACGTAGGGAGCTGGGGTTCCAAGCTCGGGTGGGAAGTTATTCCTGCGATGTCGCATTGTGATAATCCCCGTGCATTCTCCGCTTGACCATCTGGGTCCGCATCAGAGAGCATGAGCTCTTGAATGGCCCCGCCAACGCTTCCACTCCCGATCGGGCGTCAAAAAGATGTCTTGTACCTGCCGACTCAAGGACATTTTGTCGTGTTGGGGACGGCAGGTAGCGGAAAAACCACACTCGCAATTCTCAGGGCCGCTTATTTGGGAAATCCAAACACTGAGAATAGTGGGCGAACCCTTCTCGTGACATTCAATCGCGCCTTAGTTAGCTACCTTAAGCATTTCCAGGGCACAAATTTCAGGAATGTTGTGGTCGAGAACTACCATCTTTTCGCGCGCGGTTATTTAAGCAGTCGAGGTCGAATGCGTAATAACTCGATCTGTGAGGGGAAACTCCGAGAATTGCTAATTGGGAGAGCGATTCTGGCAGTCGCTCAAGCAGGCGGAAACCACAGCATATTCGGGCGCAGTTTGGAGTTCTTCTCAAGGGAAATCGAGTGGATTGAGCAACACGGGATAGGTTCGGCACTGAGCTACACAGAGGCCCAGCGAATCGGTCGAGCCGAAGCGCCCCTCGATCGAAAGTCACGTGCCATCGTTTTTGACATATACGAAAAATATCTCTCACTTCGCAAAGCGGAACGTAAAGACTTCGATTGGGACGACATGGCTAACGCAGTCTGTGAAGAATTCGACCATGACGCCTCCCAGCGCTATTACAAACACGTTGTCGTCGATGAGGGGCAGGACTTTTCACCGCAGATGATTCGTTCTCTTGCCAAATCGATACCGCCCGAAGGGTCTCTGACGTTTTTTGGAGACATGGCTCAGCAGATATACGGTCGAAGGATGTCTTGGAAATCGGCTGGCTTGAACGTTTCAAAGGTATGGGAATTCAAGGAGAACTACAGGAACACTCGCCAAATCGCGGAGCTCGGCCTCGCTATCAGTCGCATGCCTTACTACGAGGGAACCCCGGACTTAGTTGAACCGGTTTCCCCCAAAGCTGACGGCCCTCTGCCTGCACTCGTGGAATGCCAATCCGTACAGAGAGAGATCGAGCTAATCCGCGAACTAGCGATCCAGTCGGCCAAGACGCAGACCGTTGCCATACTTGGCCGCACATGGGATCCCGTTTTGACGGTCGCCAAACATCTGCCAAGCTCGGCAGTTAGGTTGGACCGTGACCTAACGACTTGGCAGGCTGGCCCAAAGATCTACTACGGAACATTCTACGGGGCGAAAGGACTGGAATTTGATACCGTGATTCTCCCATTCCTCACAGCCTCGAACATTCCCGATGCGGAACAAATCAAAGCACTCGGGGAGGACGAGGCCCAGGCTAATGATGGAAAGCTCATCTATGTGGGCGCGACTAGGGCCAAGACTCGTCTTGTCATGACCCATACCGGACGGGTCACGGAACTGCTACCGACCGATCAGAGTTTGTACCAGGCGAGCAAAGCGTGAATGAGAAGATCAAAGCGGAAGTCGAGCGACGGGGCATAACAAGGCTATGCCACTTTACGCCGTCCCGAAACCTGGGGCAGATCCTGTCCGGTACCTTCGGCGTGCTCGCAACAAAGAATTTGGAGGAGGACGAGCGACACATTTTTGCGCCAACTGATTTACAGAGGCTTGATGGGCACAAAGATCATATCTCTTGCTCCATCGAATACCCCAATGCCTGGTATTTCGAGAAAGCGAGGGCCAAGGAGATTCTCTTTCGAGACTGGGTCATCTTGTTCATTGATCGAAAATATTTGTGGAAAGATGGAACTCGTTTCTGTCCGCGAAACGCAGCCGCAGCATTCGGTCGGGACGTGAGGAGCGGTCACTTGGCTTTTGAGAATTTGTTTGCACCTAGGATCGCAGGCGCTCACAACAGGAATTATGTTCGGACGGCACTCACCCCTGATTATTGTGTGACGGATGAGCAGGCTGAAGTCTTGATTCCCGACATGATCGCACTGGAAGATACTCTAGGATTGGCTGTTTACAGCGTCGAGCAGGCCAGAAACGAGATTGTCAGGCTTCTTTACTTGCAGACACCGGAAGTGACAGTGCGAGGGCTGAGAGTCGTGATCGCGCCCGATCTGTATGACAAATACAAGCTGAGTCGCATGCTAAAAACGGGGCAAAGACCCGAAGAGACGCCGTTCGATTCGAGTACCGTAAAATAGCCGAAGGTGCCCATGAATAACGGTAATGTCGCTGCAACCAAAGCCTCAGAGAAGACTCTAGGGGCCTTTTTGGGCGCGGCTGTGGGGGATGCTCTAGGATGGCCCAATGAGATGCCCGCCCGGCGAGTTCGAAGCGGCGATGGCGGAACTGGGACACTTGCAACGGGCTTCGAAACCTGGCGTCGCAAGTCCGGGGGGCGCTTCATGCCTCACGAGGAATCAATTCTTGCTGGGGAATTCAGCGACGACACTCAGCTTCTGCTGTGCACTGCTCGAAGCCTCTTGTGCGGCCACGAATGGCTTGATCACCTCGTGTTCAAGGAATTCCCTGCGTGGAAGCTGTACCAACGGGGTGGAGGCGGTGCAACTAAGCGGGCTGTGGATACGTGGCTGGAGGGGCGGCCGCCCTGGTCTTTACCTGAGGACGGTCCGACGCTGAAGGCTTATTTCGATGCTGGCGGCAATGGCGTCGACATGCGAATCTTGCCACACGCGATCGTTGGCGCTCGTGACGAGAGTTTCCGCCCCACCGGACAAGCAATCTTGCTAAATGGCATCTGTACTCACGGCCATCCCCGCGCTCTGCTTGGCGCACTTGCGTATGGGTTTGTTCTCTGGCGCGCGCTTCGGATGTCCGGAACGCTAGCTTACGGCCAACTGATCGAGCTAGCTCTCAACCATCGGGCAGACTGGTCGTTGTTTCCCGAAGGAGCTGGCGTTTTTTCAAGTTGGCGGGAGAAGGCGCAACGCGCTCACCAAGGGTCTTTCGATCATTTGTGGTCAAGGACTGAGTCTGAAATGTTGGCACTGCTGGAAAGAATTTTGGCAGGAATCAAGGCTGGCGCGATTTCGATCGATTCCAAAATCCTCGGCGACCTGGGTTGCTTCGATAGGTCCATGAGCGGTTCCGGAACTGTCTGTGCTGCGGCGGCAATCTATATCGCTTCCAAGTATGCTCCTGACCCCCAGAATGGGGTCGCAGAGGCTGCCAATTCAAAAGGCGCGGACACTGATACCCTCGCGTCGATGGCCGGTGGCCTGTTGGGAGTAATAGCTGGGACTGAGTGGCTGCAGCGCTATCGGAGCCAACTTCAAGACGAACGATACATTACGCAACTTGCGCAGCGATTAGAACGCCTCGAATATGACCAAGCCGCTAATACCGAGCTAACCAAACCGGCTTTGAAACCTGGAATCGTGGTCGACCGATTTGTCGCCCACCTGCCCGACAGAGCTAGCGAAGAAAGCCTAGAACTTCCGGACGGAAGGAAAGCTACCGTAAAGGAAGTCGTCCCTGTGGATGCGAAATCGCAGAATCTAAAGGGAAGGCACTGGAAGCTCAGAACGGATGACGGTCAGTCTCTGTACATCAAGAAGCTTGAACGAGCGCCTCGGGCTGAGGGGGAGCAATGGGGGACCACTCAGAGTATTGCCAAAGCGAAAGGCAAGAAGAAGGCCGTTCGCTTGGTATCAAAGGCAAAAGCTGTAAAGGTCATCGTCCGCGACCTTGAGAAATCCCGGTGGTTCTATCATCAGGTGCTCGGCTTGAAGGTGGCACGCGAATCCAGGACCCTCGTCAACCTAGGCGGAATCATCTCTTTGATTTCCCGCGAGCATTTAAGCGAATTTGATCTATTCGATAGAGAACCGTTTCAGACAAGGTCAATTCTCTGCATAGAATGCTCTAACATCGAGGCTTGCCACGATAAGGTACGAAGCTTGATCGAATCGAAAGTCAGTCCAATCCAGGACAGATCGGGCCGAAAAGTATTTCGCTGCGTTGATCTGGATGAAAACGTCATAGAGGTGTTTGAGTCCGCAGCGGAAAAGAAACAGGATGAGGCCGACTCGATCGCTTCGGGCTAAACCTTTTTGCTCGGCAGCCTTCCTATGTTTGTTCTGTCATGATTCCCAATCCCGGCTGCTCTCGATCTTGCCTCTCTCGGCATATCTGCGGCAGAGCGGCGTGGTTCTAAAGGTGCAGGCCAGACACCGGTGCATGGTTCGGCCACTTGGCAGCTGCAGATCCTGCACAGAACGCCCCCCTACCACACCTACCTGCCGTTCTAGGCTCGTCTCCGACCCTAGCTCACCCCTAGCCCGTCCCTATAGCCAACGGGTTATACGGGGCTGTATCGCCCTTTTTCACCCCGGTAACAAATTGCCGCCCGCCTTTTCCCTCTCTCCCTGCAGCGCGGGACGAAGGTTTCTATCCCGGATCGCCTCACGGCGATTGCGGTCCTTCTGGGAACCCGCCCCGTGGATCTCCACCTAGGGCAGAATCTTTCCGCCAATCACGCTTGTCGTACGAACGCTGCCCTGACTATCTCGGACGGTAATGTTTTGGACGATCGGACGCCCGTTGCTATACATCGTGTTCGTCCGAATTACGGTGCCGTCCTGCGTGATTGAGATGTTCATTTCGTTCACGACCTCGCCGTTGTTATTGCGTGTCACCATTGCACTCCTCCTTTCAGTTGGGATTCACAGGTTTCGCAGTCGAACACGTACAGTCCCGTAGCCAACTCCCAGCTTTTTAGCGATCTCCCGCAGGCTGAATCCCTCAGCCTTCAGCCGTACGATCTCATCCTGACTCACGATCCGACGCGGACGGCCGAGCTGTTTCCCAGAAGCGCGGGCATTGCGGATACCAGCATTCACCCGCTCGCGGATCAGGTCTCGCTCTAGCTGGGCGACCGCCGAGACTATCGTGAAAAGTGCCTGCCCCAATGGGCTGCTGGTATCAATGTTCTCTTGGTAGCTGATGAACTGGATGCCGAGCGACCGAAACTCATCCAGCGCTAGCAGCAAATGCTTCGTGCTTCTGGCGAAGCGGTCAAAGCGCCAGACCAGGATGGCGTCAAACTTCCGCTTGCGTGCTTCGGCCATCAGGTCGTTCAGCTCTGGCCGCGAATCCTTAGCACCGGATTCGCCCGCGTCGATGTATTCTCGGAAGACCTTCAATTTCCGCGCAGTGCAGTAGATTCTCAGGTCGCGCAGTTGGAGGTCGCAGCTCTGGTCTTTGGTGCTCACGCGGGCATAAATTGCAACTCGCATAGACGATTCGCTCCACGGATCGATGGGACGAGCTAGGCAAGAACACTTAAGCCGAAATCTCGCCGCTTACGTGGCTTTGAGCACTCCGTTCTTCACGCACCAGTGGGCGTAGCGGAAAACGCGCTGCTTCGAGATTTTCTTGCCCTCGACCTGCCGTCCTACGAATTCCGCGGCTAGATCGTCAGTCGTCGCGGACCCTCGTTTCACGACGAAGTCCACGAACATCTTCACGAAGCCGCGCTTTACGAGCGTCGTGTCTGCCGGGGCGAGAGTCTGTCTCTTCGCGACCGGGGCCTTCGCTGCTTTCTCGTTGCCGTTCGGCTCGGGCTTATCCCCGGCTGCCGTTTTCTTGAAATCTGCTGCCTTTGCACCTTTGGTTTTCAATTGAAGCCTCCCTGTGGGTGTGAACTGATGCCGCACCGACACGAGAGTTATGTACTTAGAACAACGCGCTTGACACGAAATTTCTGGACGTCCGCTGGGCACCTTGGTATCCGGCTGAGTAGAGAGAACTTGAGCTTACAGCAACACGCCTATAATGCTCGCCGTGTGTTCGTCTAGCGCCTGCTTCTTATTTGTGAGTACTCGACCGTGGTGCTACCTTCTTGTGTTGCTTCTGTTCCGTGGAGTTAAGTGATGAAGGTAGATAAGCTCGCGCTCGGTCAAATGTCTCAGCTTCGCATCACGTCGGAACTTACAAATTCATTGTTTACCCGATTCCGACTAAACTGCGCTGGAGGAAACGACTCGTGGATCACAGACAACTGGTTGCCGGACGTAAGACCATTGCGGCGCGGGTTCGCCAAGCACTCAACCTCAGTTCCGACCGCGAAGCAGATTTCGTTGTCAACACGGTGACGCATAGCATCGTCGCTGAAATCAGTGCGAACATCGACACAGATGGATTCACTCTGAAACTTCCCAACTTTGGAAAGTTCAAGGTGCGCCACACGCAAGGTAAGATGCGAAAGATTCCGTTGACGGGCAAGACTCAGATGACGGCTGACAAGCGCAAGGTGAAGTTCGTCCCGTTGTCCGACTTCCGCGAACTCGAAAAACGGGCTGTCTGAAAACTCTAACTGGCCAAGGGGGGCTCCAGCCACCATCCCCAAGCTGTGAAGCTCTTATTCACCAGCTTTGGCATCCGGGTCTGGACACACACTCTTTTTATCCCAGTCATAAACTTCAGTCGGCAGTTCATCGAGTGCTTGCCGCTCAGCGGCGACATAGAGCATGGATGCATTGTGCTGGACATACAGTGGCCTCAACGAACGACGACGCTCCTGCCAAGTCTCAAGGGAGTTTCCCATCTTTGCGCCGCGGGCTGACATTGAGAACAATTGCTCGTATAGGCGCGGTCCGATACCAGTAAATGCAAAAAAACCAACCTTTGTTGCGTCCTTATCTGTAGTTAACCAGTCTGAGACGATTTCCTCACCGTAGAGTTGCAACGCGCGGCTTTTGTGATACGGCTCCAGATAAATTACTTGCTCGATGCCGGCGGCGATAATATGTTTTGCGCAATTGTGACACGGGAATGTCGTTACGAACATTACTTGATCAGCGACGGGAACGCCTCTTCGCGCGGCATCTATCAAGCTTGCCATTTCCGCATGTACGGGTCGGCTGAATTCGCCTATGTTGAGAAATTGTGTTCCCTTGAGGCTGGGAAGGAGGTCGCGTGCTATATCGTGCTTATTTGTTTCTGCGATCGTATCTTGTAGCCACTTTTTCTGCTTCATTGTTTCTATCAATTCGGCCAGTACATCGATCTTTATATTGGTGGCACGATCCTGACCCCGTTTTAAGAGCTGTTGATCTCTATAATCCGGTGAATCTTTGTCCCAGTAAAAGCCTCCACCGGCGCGCGGAACCTCATTCGTTCCTACAGCGATGACATCTGCGTCTTTCCTAGAGATATCCTGCCCGCGCCTAACAATGACTGCGCCGACCTGCCGATTGTCGTCTGACGACCTAAGAGACGCTGCCCTCGCTTGGTACATCGCGTATTCATCTGGACTTGGCGTATGTAAAGGATGGCCGAAGAGCAACTCCACGAACCGCTCAACCTCAGCTTCCGCTCCGGGAGGGTATAAGTTTGCGAAGAAGTCCGCTTTGGGGTACGTGTCTTGAGTATTTTGTCCGAACTCAGTGTGTTCCTTCTCGTCGACATCGATTACTTGAGTTGCTTCAGAGACGTTTCCCGCCGCTAGGCTGGCGAGATGTGAGATTCTAATTGAGCTTGGCGCATGCCCCCCGACGAGCACAAATGCAGAGCCGTATACATGGCGCAGGAGGTTTACCTCCTCGGGAAGCTTTAGCTGACGGAGGATATAGGCGTGTGCCGCGGCCGGCTTATCGGGGCTTCCTGACCTTTCCGCGCGTTTGGTTCGGATTGCGGTTATCGCAGCCCTTGCGAGGGGGTCTTTCTTCTTGAGCTTGTCTCGGAATGCATCGCCCTTTTGCTGCAGGTACCTTATTCGAGCGCACTCACCTGGCTGTCGGTCTTGAACAGTTACCCCGCGAACATTTACCAAGAGGTCGGAGAGACGAATATCCACTGGCTGATAATTGAAGGTTTTCAGCGAGGTCTTAAGCGCAGTCGACAAATCATCTAACGGGGCACCTGCGAAACCCACGAGTGCAAATATTAGTTCGGGCCGATCATCCGTTCCGCCGGCTTGGATTGTGGTGTCCATAAGATGCTCCTTCTTGACTGCATGGATATCAATGCCCGACCCAAACGATCTTGCTGTCGCGCACGAGAAAATGGCTGCGGCAAGGATCGGCTTGGAGCCAAACTGACGGCCGGAGAGAAACTTTATGTCGGTCCATACGCATCGTCCAATGCGGCAGATCCGTATTGATGAGGCTAAGGTCGATCCGGCGGCCGCATCGACAAGGGCAGCAAAATACTACGCGTCTATCCACACCGTTCCGTCGGATTATATAAATATCGGAGCCAAGTCTCTTCGGAAGCACTGTCATCGAATCGACGACATGCCAGCGGCCGAGTGACCGTTTGCGACGGAGTCGTCTCCAGTATTTCCGAATAAGGTCAATCATTCCGGTCTCCATGTTTGGTCAAGAAAGCGATCTTGGTCGCCGCGACCCACAATAGAGTGATCTGTGCAGAAGCATGAGTCGGAACTAATGTGTCCAGGCTTGCGGATCACCGTGCCGTCAAATCGGACCACAATTTCTCCAAAGTTCTGATCTTCAGGTTTATAGCCGGCAATCCTGTCAAGGAATTCGGCAATCGCAAATGCAGCAGTAGCGGTTGTAAATGCCACAACTGACGGTTCTGTTCCTGGCAGTTCGCGAATATATCCCTGCTCTCTAAGGCGCGCGGCCTCGCCGGGTGACAGTTGTTCCGCTATTTCAGCGCTCACCACTTCTGGGGAAATATGGCCGCGGCAAAACAGACAGCGCGTGCCCGGCATCAGGAGGGTTACCCTGCCAACAATCGATCGAACAACCCCGCCATCAGAATCGAGTTTTACGCCCAGGTCGAAAACCGGAACAGAATATTGAAGCGCGAAGCGACACAGGAGTGACCGACCCCATTCATCATCGCTGCACCCAAAAATCACGTCGCAGTCACGAAAGCGTTCAAGGACTGATCTATACGTGACCGGCTTATCAATGACCGCAACTTCCGTACCCAACCCGATTCGGTCTGCAAGGTGTGCCAGAACCGTTGCCTTTGATAGACCGACGTCGTTTACGCTGGAACCGTACACTCGGCTGACGTTAGATCGCTCCAGCTTTTGGCCGTCCGCAATGATGAGCCGCTTGACGCCAAGACGGATCAGTTGCTCGGTTACCGAGGAGCCGGTACCACCAGCTCCGACAATCCCGACCGTAAGTGTTTTCAGCAGAGGCATTAAATCAGAGCCAAAGGCGCGCACTTGACGGTCATACGGACTGATGTCAATGGCTGTCGGTGGAGTCCTGAGGAAAAAGCGGAAGCGCCTGCCGATTACCCGGATCACATCGATCGGTGATGTTGCTCCTCCGTCCAACCACACGCGGCCGCGCGGCAAGGTTGGTGCACTCAGAACGAGGCTGGCATGAACTTTGCTTGGGCCAGCAACACGGTTGTACGCGGTAGCAAAAAGCTTGCGCTCCTCTCTGTCGTCCTGGAGGGAATGATTAGGGATTTCGGGCGGGTGTGAGTGAACTAGAACGAAACACGCCGACTGCTGATCTGCGATTTTGAGAACTGGCAAAAAAGAGCGCGACGGTATGGTGAAAGCAGTTTCCGTCTGCGCAAGCAAGACGGAGTCAGCGATTGGGATGACCTGACGCACGAGCAATCTCGTTTCATTGGCGGTTTGTCCAAGGCCGCAAAGCAGGTAGGCTGCGCGCTCAACTGTCGAGAACTCGGTAAACAGGTGTGCAATCAGAGCATCAAATTGCTCCTCTGTGAAGGTCATCGAGTATCGCATCAAATTCCCTTTTGGAGTTCCTGGTGAATCAGTGACAAAAACGTCCTTAAATCATCGACCCCCGGGCGCCATATGGTGGTGTGCCTGGACCAACGCTGCCATTGCCGGTTTTGATGTTGGGTGTCAAAAACGTTGGCCGAGCTCGGTTGGCTACCATTTACGAGCCTTACATGGGGGAAGGTCCAGAACATGTCCGGTTTAGAAATTGGAAAATTGGGCGGCAATTTCAGCAACAGGTCAGTGCTTCGCGGCGTATAGGCGGGAGGGAGTTGGTAGGCCCGAATAATCAGGAATACCACTCCCCCAACAGTAGCCACATCAAACGTGTAGTTCTTTTCTTGCAGATAAGCCAGATCTGCGGACGAAAGCAGTTGTCCAGTTTCGGTCATCTTTTGGCTGCTCCCGGCGTTACGTGCCCAGGGCTCGAATAGAACTTCTCGTCTTCGTGGACAGTTACCTTGTTTGCATTGTTGAGAATCGCTTCGTCTTCCTGAGGGCCGGAGACCTCACGATACAGCGCAAATCCATTTGGCACCTTGCCCAGCGCATATAGCGCTGCGCCGGTGGTTTCAAAAGGCGATAGCACCCTGTTGCGGTCGATCACAATGGCGGCTTCAGTGGGTTTGGGGTTTCCTTTTTCCGAGTAGAATTTCTCGCCCTCCTGCAGGTGAATTTCAGCGCTATCGCGCGCAATAGGTTTGTCGTTCTTCTCGCCCGGCACTTCCCGGAACAGCGTGTCGCCTGCCGGAATTCCCCCCAGGTCGTATAGTGCTGTCCCAGAAGTCGGCGTGGGCGATTCAAGATGATTGTGGTTGATGGTGATCTTCACCAGGCGGTGGTGAACTTGTTCTGGCATGATATTTGTCCTTTCCGACCGGACTGGTTTTGCGCCAATCCGATGTTAATTTATTTGGTGATCGGCTATGCGGCCGCTTCCTCTTGGGGCACTTCATCGTGCTCCCGATCTTCCGGGTCGGCCTTCTCAGCGCGATCAGCGCGCCTTGTGCAATTCGACCCGAGCGAGATAGCTTGCCATCTACTTGTCCTTCGCCATGAATTTCACGCGAACCGGCTCTTTCACTTTTTCTTGGCCTCGAACGAAACCCGCTCTCCATCGCGAGTTTTGAACCTGACGGGTACTTCTTCACGAACTGTGTGATGTGCCTTGAACTCTACTTTGTGCTTCTTGTCTGCCATTGGCCTGGTCCTTTTCAACGATGAATTTCGCGCCCTGAAGAGGGACTTGAGATGAGATTTTAGTCCAGCCAATCGTCGGTTGTCAAACTATGGAAATCTAGTGTTTCCACTGGAAACAAGTGTCATGGATGGCAACCCCTTGACAGTGTGGTCTACAATAGAAGCGTGCCGTCGGCGCGTGATCCAGAAGCCCTTTATCGTGTGTTCGGTCGCAGGCTTCGCGACCTCCGTGAAAAGAAGCGCGTGCCGCAGCAGGAACTGGCGACTCTCTCAGGTTTAAATCGGTCTTCAATCGCGAATATTGAGAGCGGAAAGCAGCGGGTGCTCCTGCATCAAGTGCTGCAATTCGCAGATGCGCTACATGTGACCGTAGCTGAGTTGGTGCCCTCGACGGTCGAATTGCCACAAATCCTTACGACCGAAACCGGCATCGAAAAGCATGCCTACTTGGAAAAGCTCCGGAAGATGGCGTCTGGACGCAGCGAAGAGGAGAGTTAACGATGAGCACGACGCCGGAACAAGTTCTAGAAGAATGTGAGATAACTACCCGCCCGATACCGCTGGAGCAGATAGCTCAGCGTTACGGCATCACGCAGGTAAACCTCTCCGCGAGCGGCGATATTTTTGGAGCGATAGTGCGCGAGAACGGCAACGTGATGATTGCGGTCAATCCCGACCAGCATCCCAACCGTCAGAGGTTTACTACTGCTCACGAATTGGCTCACTTCTTTTTGCACTACGCAGACGGAATGGGACATGTCGAACACGTGGACACTGATTTTCGGGTGAGTTGGCGCAACAGCGTTTCGTCGCAAGGTGTGGACTGGAATGAGATTGAAGCGAATCGTTTTGCAGCAGCCCTCCTCATGCCCGAGCACATGCTGCGAAAGGACTTGGATCAATTTCAAACCTTAGATCGTGATGCGGTGCAGCGTCTCGCGTCGATGTACAAGGTCTCGCGACTAGCAATGCATTTTAGGTTGGTGAACTTGGGTTTGCTTCCACCTGACGTGGACCCCTCGGCAGGGGAGTGACGCTTTGGTTAGCGCCCCATGGGCACCCGTTCTTCCCACCCGTTTATCCCTAGTTCTGGGTGTGTCCGTATAAGTCTTTGGCGGTTCTTCTGCGATTCTGTTATTCATTCCAGGTTACGTTTGACCCGCCTTTGACACGGTAGAGGCCAGGAGCCCGAGTATCCTCGGGCCCAGCCCGTCGTTCTAGCCCGCTTTTCGGTTGCCTTGCACGCCCTTACAGGAGTTTCGCAGCCTTCCACGTCCTTGTAAGTTACTGTAAGTACTGCTCCTGTTGCCCCTGAAAAGGCTGGCGTCGGCGGTTCAACTCCGTCCCTGGCCACCATGTTTTCAAGCACTTAGCTCCGTCGCCATCCCGCATTTTGGGTCCATTTGGGCCCAATTCCGTCCGATTACTGCACACGTTTCGATAGGCTGCTGAGTTTTTCAACCGCTCTCTGCTGCGATTCGGGAACGAATTGCTGATAAATATCCAGCGTGGTGCTCGAACGCGAGTGCCGCATCTGTGCCTGAGCATCCTTCACATCCGCTCCAGCCATCTTCAGCCAAGTCGCATGCGAAGTGCGGAGGCACCGCCAGTTTACAAAGCCCAGTCCCATTTTCCTGCCAGCAGGCTTGATATGCCGACTCAGGATATTGTTGTCCCGCATCGGTGCTCCCTTGCTTATGGACTGGAACACCAGATCTTCGGGGTTGTCCGACTTGACCACCTTGTACTGCCGAGTTCCCGTGCCAGCACGAACCGCGACTGTCAGCAGTTTGAGTCGTTGAATGCGTAAGTACACGCATTCATTGATGCCGATGGTTGCGTTGCTCGCATCGCTCTTCGGTGCTCCCCAGTCGCCGCGGCAGAAGCGTTCGTCGATCGAAATGGAGTAGCGAACTTCTGCTTCGCCGTTTGCATTCACTTGCTCGAAGACGTGCACATCGTTCCACTTCAGTCCAGCAAGTTCGCTCACCCTGAGCCCCGTGTAGACCGCGACAAAGATCATTGACGCGTATGGCTCTGGAATGCGTGCGACGAGTTCTTCGAACTGTTGGGGAGTGATGTACGGTTTGCTTCGCTTTCGACCCGTCCTTTGTGCGGGCAGACGGATGCTCTCGACAGGGTTCTTTGCCAAGAGGTCGAACTGTACAGCGGATCCGAGAATGCTCGAAAGAACATCTTTGATCTTGTCCTTCGACTCGTGTGCCAGTGCAGAGTTCGCCATCTCCGAGAAGTACCGTTGGACGGTCAAGCGTGACAAATCACGAAGGCACAGGTCACCAAAGGCTGGGACCAGATAATTCCTGATGACACCTTTGTAGCGATCCTGCGTGCTCTTTGCCATGCTCGGCATAACGACTGGGATATAGGTTGTCTCGACGTAGTGATTGAAGTTTGTCGCTGAGCCAATGGATTCAAACCCTTGGTTCAACGGGCGTAAATACTCGGCTGCTACTTTTTGGACTTCGCGGACGTTCATGGTGGCTGGAGCCAGCCGTATACGCTCGCG
>JBEKQC010000013.1:0-94828 GCA_049520095.1 Terriglobales bacterium | reverse complement strand
AAGCAAGCGGTGCTCGAAGTCGGCGCTGTGGTGGCGCAGGTCGTGCCGCCCAGATAAGACAGGGTACCGGCAAAGCCCACCGTCGGGTAGGTGGAGTTGTATGAAATCTGCGCTGTGTTCAGCGTACGAAGCGCTCCCACCGCGGCCGCCTCGTTGGCCGAAATGCGCGCGCGCAGCAGGTTCGGGATCGCAATCGAGGCGATGATCAGAATGATCGCCACCACAATCAACAATTCGATCAGCGAAAAGCCTTCTTGTTTCCGCATTTAACAATTTACCTTGTGTTCCCGACCGCCGACCTAACTACTATGATCTCGGCGGCGACAGCGACCCTCAGATGATCACCTTGCAACTGCCGCTGGTAACACATGAGATGGTGTTCCAGTGGGAGCGAATTCGTCAGTGACGGTAATCACCACGTAATGCCCATCAGACGGCGCCAGCCCAGCCAGTGCCTCGGATGTCGGGCCGCCTCCAGCGTCAGCGAAGGCGGAGAGTTGCTTTGTTGGATACAGGCTCTAAAGGCTTAATGCTGATGCCGAGCGGGTCGTTCGACTACATGGGCTACTACAAACAAGAGCGTCCCACGGCAACAGTTCACGTCAACAGGTCTGGTTCAGGAAAAAACAGGGGTTCTGAATAAGCTCGCTTCTCATCTGTCGATAAATCCTGATTGCACTCATTGACACCATAAAAGGCGAACAGACAGCGCAAGCTTGTGCTAACGCCTGGTTACGTAAACTATCCAGACGCCTTTCCCAGCCTGGCTTTCCCCGTTATGGGATTACTTCCGGGTTGCCCGTTACCCATTCCCTGTCGCTCCAGGGGATTTTGTGTATCATTACTCCGCATTCCACCGCGGGTTGGATAGGCGTTAATTTATGCGGATGACCGGCATCGTTCTCACCGCTCTGCTCGCAGCGCCGGTCAGGAGGTTTCTAGGATGAACAGACTTGGAAAGACGGTGGGTTTGGTGTTCGCCGTGCTCGTGCTCGTTTTGGTCGCGGGGATCACTTTTACCATCGGATGGCATCCATTTGTCGGACCGAGGACACGCGCTCTCACGGCACGGAAGTTTCAGAGCACGCCGGAACGCTTAAGCCGCGGCGAGTACTTGGTCCGGAATGTAAGTGATTGCATGGGGTGCCACGCAGAACATGATTGGACAGCGCACGATGCGCCCTTGCTGCCGAACACGCTCGGCGCAGGCCAGGACATGAACATCCTCAAGGGTTTTCCCGGAAAGGTGTATGCACCGAATATCACTCCGGATCCGGAAACGGGCGTGGGAAGCTGGAGTGACGATCAACTGGCGCGCGCCATCGGCGAGGGCGTCGGCCACGACGGGCGGGCGCTGTTTCCGTTCATGCCGTACCCGGATTTCCGAGCCATGTCCGACGAAGACCTGGCGTCGATTATCGTGTACCTGCGGTCGCTGCCGCCGGTGCGCAAGCAACAGCCGACGACCGACCTGATTTTCCCGGTGAAATACTTGATCCGCAACGTGCCCCAGCCACTGGACGCGCCAGTGCCTGAACCCGATGTTTCGACTCCCGAAAAGCGCGGGAAATACTTGGTGACAATCGCTGGATGCGCGGATTGCCACACGCCGCAGGACGGACATGGGCAACCGCTGCCGGGCATGGGCTTTGCCGGCGGGTTCATTCTTGATGGACCCTGGGGCCGCGTGGCGAGCGCCAATATCACTCCCGACCCATCGGGGATTTCTTACTACGACCAAGCCATGTTTACTCAGGTGATCCGCATGGGATTTGTCGGAGCAAGGAAGCTCAACCAGATCATGCCTTGGCACGCCTACCGAGGGATGACGGACGAGGATATTGTCGCGATGTTTGCCTATATAAGAACGTTCAAACCGGTGCGGCACCTCGTGGACAACACAGAGCCGCCGACGTTTTGCAAGGTCTGCCGTCAAACCCACGGGGGCGGAAATCAGAACTAGGTGTACCTGTCATTCGGGCTTTGCCGATTCCAGTCGAGTGGTCGGCAGACCAGAAACTATCCGATTGTTGACGTAATATCCCGATTACACTCATTGACCCGGATTGGCTAATTCTCACCTTCTCCGGTAGCCGTGTGATCGCATGTCGAGTCTTAGGGAATTTCAGTGCGAGATTTGCGGGATCGTCAGTGAGAATCCGATCCATTGGTTTGTGATCGAGTGCAGCGATCAAAAGCTCGCGGTCATCAAATGGGATTTGACTGCGGCCATGAGCCCAACCGCACGGCATTTCTGCGGCGAAGCCCACGCCCAGGTGCACATCAGCCGCTGGTTTGAATCCGTGTGCAGGCCGCTCCGGTCTGCTTCCAAAGTTTCCTAGAACCGGCGTCCACTCCTGCCAGAGGCGTCCGACCATTTTTCATCACAATCGGGCTGTGTCTGCCATCACAGACTCCAATTCCGATCACTGCGACAATGACGGCTGTTTGGGGCAGTTCTGAGGCGCGTCCGGCCGGCCAAGACGCACCTCGAAGCTGCCCCAAACCCATTTTCAGCGCTCTTTGGCAACCTAACTCCTTATTCCTGAATACTTTCCATGCAAGTCCTTATTCGTGAATATTTTGCGCCTAACCCTTTGATTCTAGTAGATCAAAAAAGTAGGGGGGAGGGGGGTACCGGATGGTACAGACCGGTCTGCGGCAAGTAGACAAGGTTTGTTCAGTTTTGCAAAAAAATTTGACTGCTAAACGCTAGGCCAACATGTGACACCAGAGCCACAAGAGATTTCTCGGCGGCTTTGGCAGTGAAATCGCTGTCGTTGAGATCCTTCTTGACAGACCGCCCGGTCGGTAATAACATCTATTTCCAAGTTTGCTCTTAATTGAGTAAATCGGAATTTCATGCAGAGTGGCTGAGGGACGAGCCCTAGGACGCCACGGCAACCGGATCGAGATCATCTATCTCAATTGCAGGTGCCAACTCTCGCCCGGTAACGGGGACCATGAGATTCGGGTAAGCGAAATTTGATTCGCATTTCCCGAGCCTCTTTTCCCATTCGGAAAAGGGGTTTTGTCGTAACTGGGGTATTTTTACCCGGCTCGTCCCGCAGTCACAGAAGGAAGTTGCAAAATGGAGACGAGCACCCACCACCTCCGCTGCCGCGAATGCGGCAAGACCTGGGGCAACCAGCCGCGCAGTATCTGCGAAGATTGTTTCTCGCCGCTCGAAATTACCTACGATTACGATTCGCTGCGCTCGCGCATTTCGCGCGACCTGTTCGCCTCGCGCGCACCGAACATCTGGCGCTATCGCGAATTGCTGCCGCTGCCGGAGGGTTTTCAGCCGTCGCTGCCGGTGGGATTCACTCCGCTGGTGAGTGCTCCGCGGCTGGGCGAGAAGATTGGATCGCGGCGGCTCCTCGTCAAGAATGACTCGGTTTGCCTGCCCACCTTGAGTTTCAAAGACCGCGTGGTCGCCGTCGCCCTGGCGAATGCTCGCAGCTTCGGGTTCGATACCGTGGCCTGCTCTTCCACGGGCAACCTCGCAAACGCAGTCGCGGCGCAAGCGGCTCGCGAAGGGTTGAAGGCGTGGATATTCATTCCTTCCGATCTCGAGCCGGCGAAGATTCTGGGCACGCAAGTCTATGGCGCGGAACTGGTGCGCATTAACGGCAGCTACGATCATGTGAATCGCTTGTGCTCGCAGATCGCCGATGAACATCGCTGGGGATTCGTGAACGTCAATCTTCGTCCGTATTACGCTGAAGGCTCGAAGACGGTGGGCTACGAAATCGCCGAGCAACTGGGCTGGCGCTTGCCCGATAACATCGTGGTGCCTATGGCGGGCGGATCGCTGATCACGAAAATCAAGAAGGCGTTTGACGAACTGATTCTCCTCGGATTGGTCGATCCCAAACCCGTTAAGTTCTTTGGCGCGCAGGCGACTGGGTGCTCGCCGATTTCTACCGCGATCAAGCAGTACAGCAGCGAGATCGAACCGCAGCGTCCGAAGACGATTGCTCGCTCGCTGGCGATCGGCAATCCGGCCGATGGACATTACGCATTGAAGGCTATCACCAAGAGTGGTGGATGGTCGGAAGACGTTTCCGATCCCGAAGTGGTCAGCGGCATCCAATTGCTTGCGGAGACCGAGGGCATCTTCACCGAGACCGCGGGCGGCGTCACGGTTGGAACCGCGCGCAAGCTGATCCAGCAGGACCGCATTCTGCCCGATGAAACGACCGTGCTCTGCATTACAGGCTACGGACTCAAGACTACCGACGTACTGGCGGACAAATATCAGGCTGAAACGCCGATCGCTCCGAAGCTTGCCGAGTTCGAGGCGTATCTGGCTTCGAAGGCGGCGAGTTTGCCGGCGGCTTTTGCGGACGCCGCAGTCGTTGGTCGTTAGTCGTTCGCGCGTCGTCGTTCGCTGTTCGCTCAATTTTTTGGTGATACCTTGCGGATTGGCTTGATTTGAATAGCAAGTTCGGCGAAGAGCGAGCGACGAACAGCCAACGACCACTTAATTTTCTGTTCGGGCTCTTAGCCCGGGAGGTTCTCTATGAGTATCACGGTTCAAATTCCTACGGCTTTGCGGCGCCTCACTGCTGGGACTCCCAGCGTTGTTTGCTCGGTTGCCAATCTCAATGAGTTGTTTTCGGAGCTCGACTTGCAGTTCCCCGACTTGAAGCCCCATTTGCGGGATGAAGCGGGGGAGACCCGGCGCTTCCTGAATATTTATGTAAATGAGGAAGATATCCGCTTCCTGGGGGGCGCTTCGTATTCGTTCCAGGATGGCGATGAGGTACTGCTGGTGCCTTCAATCGCCGGCGGGGCGCTCTAGTTTCGGTGGCGGCTTTCAGGTTGATGGAGCCGGTGTCGTTCGTTTACCGGGCTGGCTTTCTGGTATCCCCGTCGTTCTCTTCTTCGTTGCCTTCCTCTGCTTCTTCTTCCAGGGCGTAATGAAATTTCCCTGTTGGGGCGCAGGCGAAAATCTCGGCCTAGTCGCTACAAAAAAGAGCGCCTAGAACGTGCATCTTTGGGGGCTTGTGGTACAATCTAACTAACTGGTTAATTATATGAAGGAATCTGCAAGGCTGGGCGCGAGAGTCGCCCGCCCCCGCACGAGCCTCCACGCAAGCGGGCCTCGTCTGGGAACTAGAGGTCAACCGGAGGAGAGCCGGGCCTCGATCTTGAAAGCGGCGGTGGCGGAATTTGCCGAGAATGGAATTGCGGGCGCTCGAACGGATGCGATCGCGCGGGCAGCGCATGTCAACAAGGCGCTGCTTTATTACTACTTCGAGGACAAGGATGCGTTGTACGAAGCGGTGCTGGACCATGTGTTCAGCGGGATGCGGGCGCGGGTAATGCCGGTGCTCGAAAGCAAACTGCCTCCGCGGCAGAAGATGCTGGAGTATCTGGGCGCTTATTTCGATTACATCGCAGCCAATCCGCGGTTTCCGCGGGTGGTGCAAGCGGAGTGGATGCGGTCGGGCGCAGGCACCGCTCGCATGCAGCGGGTGGCCAAGGAATATTTTCGTCCGGTTTTCGGGAAACTGGTAGAGGTGTTGCGGGAGGGGATTCGGGCGGGGGAATTTCGGGCGGTGAATCCGATGGATTTTCTGCCTTCGATGGCGGCGGTGATTGTGTTTTATTTCACTTCGGCTCCCCTGATGAAGACGCTGATGAAGGTGGACCCTTTGTCGGTGGAGCGGATACGGGAGCGGCGGGCGTTTGTTCTGGATTTTATCTCGGCGGCGCTGTTTGTGTGACCAGCGCCAAGACGCGGAAGACGCGGTGCTGCCACTTCGCTGCTGAGCTTTGCTCGGCTGGAAGGCCGGGGGCGGCCGTCCCACGTCAGGTTGTGAAGGAAGAAGGATGCATGGAGATTCGCAATGAATGCTCGGAATAAATTCTTGATTATGCTGGGGATCATCTTGGTGATTGCCTCGGTGTATTACTTTTTTTCTACGCCCGGGGGAAAGGACCTGGTCTTGGTGGGGACAGTGGATGCTAACCAGATCGTGGTGAGTCCGCAAATTCAGGGGCGAATTGTGAAGTTGCTGGTCGAGGAAGGGACGCAGGTCAAGCAGGGAGATCTGATTGCGTTGCTCGATCCATCGGAGTTGGAGGCGGAGGAACGAGCGGCGGCGGCAACGATTGGGAGTATGCGGTCGCAGATGAGCGCGAACGAGTATACGAGGAAATCGACGAAAGGATCGACATCGAGCGACGTGGCGAATGCACAGGCAAAGCTGCAATCGGCGCGGGCGCAACTGGCGCAGGCGGAAGCAACCTTGACGCGGGTGGAGAGCGACAGCCGGCGGACGATTGGGCTGGCCCAAGCGGGGGTGGCATCCGATCAGGACCGGGTTCAAGCGGAGATGAATCTGAAGGCACAAGAGGCGAGTGTGCAGTCGCTGAAAGACCAAGTGACGGCGGCGCAGGCGGATCTGACTTCGGCGGTCGCGCGCACGAATCAGGCAACGGCGGCACAGAGCACGGTGGAATCGACGCGAGCTCAGGTGGAGAACGCGACGGCGCAGTTGAAGGAAGCGGAGGTGCGGCTGGGATACACGAAGATTTATTCGCCCGTAACGGGGACGGTGCTGGTGCGGGCGGCGCGCGAGGGCGAAGTGGTGAATGCGGGACAGGCGATCGTGACGGTGGTGGATTTCAGCGACACGTGGGTTTTCGCGGCGATTCCGGAGACGGATTCCGATCATATTGGATTGGGAGACGCGCTGCGGGTGCGATTGCCGGGAGGAACCGTGATTCCGGGAAAAGTTTTTTATAAGGCGGCGGAAGCGGATTTTGCGACGCAGCGGGATGTTGGACGCCGGAAACGGGATGTACGGACAATTGCGTTGAAGGTGCGGCTGGAGAATCCGAAGGGAGCCTATGTACCGGGGATGACGGCGGAGGTGCTGGTGTCGCCTGCGCAGTTAAAGGGGGGATAGGGAGGTTTCCAAATTTTCAGAGTTCCAAGGTTGCAGAGGGGCAAGGCATGAGTGAAAACGTAAACAAGGTTAACGGGAACACCACGAACGGCATGAGTGTTTCGGCATCGGAACTCAGCTTGCGGAGTGAGATCGCGGCGGACGCTCCTAATGCGATTGAAGTTTCGCACATCGTGAAGAAGTATGGGGACTTCACGGCCGTGGACGACGTTTCGTTTGCGGTAAAGGAGGGGGAAATTTTTGGGCTGCTGGGGCCGAATGGAGCGGGGAAATCTACATTGATCCGTATGATGACGACGCTGATTCCGATCTCGGCAGGGGCGGCTCGGGTAGCGGGACACGATGTGGCATCGGATCCGGGAGCGGTGCGGCGGGCGATTGGAGTGATTCCGCAGGCGCTGACCAGCGATCTGGATTTAACGGTGGAAGAGAATCTGAGTATTTACGCGAAGCTGTATGACGTTCCGGCGAAGCGGCGCAAAGAGGCGATTGCCGAACTTCTGGAAACGGTAGACCTGACCAAGTGGCGGGACGCACAGACGAAAACTTTATCGGGCGGGATGCGGCGGCGGCTGGAGATTGCGCGGGGGTTGGTGCATAGTCCGAGGATTTTTTTTCTGGACGAGCCGACCACGGGGCTGGATCCGGTGTCACGCGTGGCGGTGTGGGAAATGCTGACGAACATCAAGGCGAAGCGCCAACTGACGATACTGATCACGACGCATTACATGGATGAGGCGGACCGGCTGTGTAATCGGATTGCGATTGTGGATCACGGGAAGCTGGTGGCGCTGGATACTCCCGAGACGTTGAAGGCTAGCGTTCCGGGAACGAACGTGATTGAGGCGCAGTTCGAGCATCCGCCGGCCGATTGGGAAGAGCGGCTGCGTGGATTGCCGGGAGTGACGTCGGTGCAAAACGAAAGCGGTGGGATGTTCCGGGTGCTGACGTCGAATGGCTCGGGCACGACCACGGACCTAGTGGAGATGGCAGTAGTAGCAGCGGTGGGTCTGAAGACGCTGACGGTGCAGAACACTACTTTGGACGATGTGTTTGTCCATTACACGGGGCGGCAGTTGCGCGATGAACTGGTGAAAGCATATGGATACCAGATGCCGCTGAGTCCGGGGTTGCGGCCATGAACCGGATGATGGCGATTATCGAGCGCGAGATGCGCAAGTTTTTCCGGTCGCCGACGCTGATGATGGTGTCGATGGTGATGCCGCTGGTGCAGCTGATCGTGCTTGGCAATGCGTTTGGAGGAAAGATCCGGGACGCGAAGATGGGGATCGTGGACGAGGATCATGGGACACAGGCGATCCGTATTCAGGAAGCGTTTGACGCGGTGCGGGCAAATATGCGGACGTTTATTGCGATCCCGTATGACAACGAAGTCCAGGCGCGCGAGGACGTGCGCAACGGGAAGATTCAGGGCGCGGTCATTATTCCGCCGCAGTATTCGAAGATGGTGTACGAAAAGAATCATCCGCGGATCGCTCTGATCGTGGACAACAGCGACAACTTCATGAGTTCCACTCTCGAAGACGAGATGAATGCGGTAACCGACGCGCTGAATCAGCCGGACGTGTCGCCACGCCTGTTGCAGCAGACGGCGCTCGAGGTGGTCGAGCTGTATCCGTATATCGAGTACATGAAATTCCTGCTGCCGGGCTCGATCTCACTGGCCATGTTCGTATCGGTGATGATCGGCGGTGGGATGCTTTATATCGACGATAAGGCGCGTGGGGTGCATGAGGGATACCTGGTTACTCCGATTACTAAGGGCGAACTGGTGCTGGGCCTGAACGGAGCGGGCGCGATCAAGGCGGTGATGACCGGTGTTGTGATTACGGTGATTGGATCGCTGATTGCGGGAGTGGGGACGATATTCAATCTGTCGACAATGCTGGGCCTCTTATTGATGATCGTGCTGACCTCGCTAGCGTTCAATTCGATGATGTTCTTGTTGATGGCGCGGGTTGAGGACCCGCTGGTGCCGCGGGCCATGTTTGGGATTCTGAATACGCTGCTGTTTTTCCCCAGCGGCGCGATCTATCCGGTAGAGGCGTTTCCGGCGTGGCTGCGGGCGATAGCCAAGGTGGATCCGTTTAGTTACGCGGTGCACGGCTTCAAATCGCTGCTGCTGAAGGAAACTGGGCTGGGGGCGATTGTTCCGGACATGATTTATCTATCGGTGTTTGCGGTACTGACGCTGGCGTTGGCGGTGCCGTTGTTTAAGCGGACGCTGTAGGGCGGTCGTTGGTCTTTCTTCGTTGGTCGTTCGCTTCTCGCTTTTGGCCCTCTCAGACAACTCGCTTGCGCCACTGTCTTGCGGGGACCCTTCAGGGTTGCGACACTAGGGCTCGGGACCCCCTTCCCCCCTTATTTTGGCTAAAATATTAAAGAATAAGGACTTACTTGCAAAATATTAACAAATAAGGAGTTGCATGTGTTTCGACGTCGCCCACCGGAGTATTCCCTTCGTTGCCTTACGACCGCTCTGGCAAACTTTCGAAGATGCCACGCGTGATCGGGTTTGCGTTGGTCAGTCCACTCTTGCTCCCTTGGATAGCGGCGCTCAGCTTCCCCGCTGTCGGAACCACCTCTTGAGCGTTTAAACGCATTGCGCGCGTCAACGGAAGATTACGATGGCCGTGAGGATGGCGCTGGGAATTTTCTCCCAGCACCTCATTCATCTTCATTAACGCCTCACTTGGCCACCATGGCGAACACCGTGCCATAGGGGTTAGCCCCGCCTGCAGTAGTTGTTCCGTAGAAGCTCCCGTTGTACTCGAGCAGTCCCGCCATGGGGTAGGAGCCGAGGATGGTGTCCCCCTGGTTCATTAGGTTGTCGAAGCTGACCTCAGTCAACAGCACGCCATCCGGGGTTACTTGGAAGACCGTGCCATAGCCGTATGTCCCGCCTCCCTCAGTCGTCCCGTAGAAGTTCCCGTTGTACTGGACCAGCGTCCCGTAGGGATTGGCGCCGTTCGCGACGTTAGTGAAGACGTACAGCGTCGTCAGGGTGCCAGCCGGCGTAACTTCAAAGATCGTGCCCTGGCCGGTGTCCTGTGTGCCAACAAGCCCGCCCGACTCAGTTGCGCCGTAGAAGTTCCCGTTGTATTCGACCAGCCCCGTGTAGGGCCAGTGGCCCTCGGTATTGCTGTCGAAGCTATGCAGTGTAGAGAGCGTGCCCACGCTCCCATTCTTGCCCGGCGAGTATTCGAAGACCGTGCCAACGTAGCCTGTTCCGCCAGCAGAGGTTGTCCCGTAGAAGTCCCCGTTGCTGGCCTGGATTACCGGTGCGTAGGGGAAGGATCCGTCTGGGCAGTTCTTTTGAGAGCAAAAGCTGTAAAGCGTGGTCAGCTTGTACGGTTTCGACGGGCTGATCTTGAACAGTGTGCCATCGTAGTTGGCCCCGCCAAGAACCGTTGTCCCGTAGAGGTTCCCGTCGGTGCCCTGGACCAGCCCCGCGACTGGGTTGTCGCCGTTCGCACCCAGGAAGCTGTGCATTAAAATCAACGTGCCATCCTCTCCATTTTTCGCGGGGAGAGTGAACTGGAAGACCGTGCCGGTGTTGTAGGCCCCGCCTTCCGAAGTTGTCCCGTAGAACTTTCCGTTAATTTGGACCAGCGTCCCTTCTGGGTTGGCCCCGTCCGAACTGTCGAAGTTGTACAGTGTAGTTAGCGTGCCACTCGGGGTGATTTCGAATATCGTGCCAAAGCCGTTTTTTCCGCCATACTGTGTTGTCCCGTAGAAGTTCCCCTTGTATTCGACCAGCCCGGCGTAGGGAGAGGAGCCGTTTGTGTAATTGAAGCTGGCCAGCGAGGAGATCTCGTAGGTCTCTGCCTGCGCCTCGGAGAGCCCCAGAAGGCCGCACAACAACGTCGCCATGATCAGAATGACCCCGATCCGAGTTAGGTTGCAAATGCGTGGTGGTTTGGACGAATGATTGCTACTCTGCGCGTATTCCAAAGTCGGTTCCATTGTTGTTCTCCTTTTGTTCAGTAATTGGGTTTGGCTCTGTTTCGGTTAAGTCGTTATCCGCAAACAGGCCTACTTGGGTCGTAATCCACCACAGTGAACATGTCGGTCCTCCCGCATGTTCACCTTGAGTGGATTTCGGCCTCCAACAGGGAACGCGACAAAGCGAGGCAAGTGGGGTCACAGCATATTGTTGTCCCCTCGAACACGCCAAAGAGCATAGGGAGAGTGCGCTGTTATCTTGCATCGTTGACGTAATATCGCGTCTCTAACAATGTCGACGGTGTCAAGCTCTTTTCGAGCGCACTAATCCATGCACTCTGAGGAGCGCGCCATTTCGCTCTCGTTGAAAAGTGCCAATCCAACCAAGGCCCGCTCGCAATCAAGTTTCAGGTCAGGAACTCAGTCCGACCCATGCATCTCTTCGGTCCACAACCTCGATCATGATTACTACTTCAGACTCCCCTGTGAAGGGGAGCGGGATGCCCAGTCAATTACTCGATGTTCGAGTGCACACCATCGCGATTTCCGGGCTGTCCCGCGTGCGAACCGAACTTTCTTACTTGCTCGTACTCCCATTTTCTGGCCATTTTGATTGAGATTTTCGGTTTCACTGCGGAAGCGGCGCTGATGGTATGGCTGCTGGTGAAGGGAGTGGAAGAGCAGAAATGGGGTTGAGGAGGCCGCTTTCACAGAGGAATGCGGAGCCGAGATTGCAGCGAGTCAAGACATCCTGTTCCGATAGAATGGTTTGCACGACGTGCCCGGATGGCGAAACTGGCAGACGCACGGGACTTAAAATCCCGGGTCCCTAACAGGACGTGACGGTTCGATTCCGTCTCCGGGCACCACTACCTAACCAGCATAAACACTGGGTGTTTCTAATCTGACGAAAAGACTGTACAAGGGCTGCGCAAGATCGTTTACTGTTTCTGTGATGGCAAACCCGGTCTTAGTTCCCCAGGGGAGCAGTGACGTGACCGTGTACCCCCAGGCACGCCACAGGCTGAAAAAACACCAGCGATAAAAAATCCAGGAATGCACCGGCCCGAAGTGGCTGTATATCAAGGCTACTGAGAGGCGAGTGAGCGCGCCGCGAGGCATGGTGCTGGGCACTGGGTTCGCTCTCGGGAAAAGTGAAGTTATTGTTATCGAACTCGACATCTCGATCTTGTTGGCCATTGAACTGCTCACCCGAGACCCTGCGTTGCGCAGCTTCGAAGCGCTTCGGTACGCCGGCCCTCATCCTCCTTGAAGTGTGTCTCAGAATGAGCTCTTGGATTGCAGTGAGCCCGGCCTGGTTAACTCGCTGTGGCTCACTCAAAGTGGCAGTCTGCACGGGTAAGAAGCAGGGTCGGCGCTTAGTAGATTTCGGACCTCGCCGCACGCGTCATCAGGTCCTCGATAGCCTGCTGCGGCGACTTGCCATTTTCGAGGATGGCAAACATCTGCTCGGTGATTGGCATCTCAATGTTCTTCTTGCGGGCTAGACCGGCCGCAGCTTTGGTGGTGAAAACCCCTTCGGCGACTGCCCCGTGCATGCCGGCAATGATGTCGGCAAGTTTGCGGCCCTTGCCCAGCTCAACGCCGACGCTGCGATTACGCGAGAGATCTCCAGTGCAGGTTAGGACCAGATCGCCCAGTCCGGCGAGTCCAGCCATGGTATCGAGGCGGCCGCCGCAGGCTACGACCAGACGCGCCACTTCGGCGAGGCCTCGGGTGATCAGCGCGGCGACAGAATTGTGGCCGAGGCAAAGTCCATCGCAGACGCCGGCGGCGATCGCAATGATGTTCTTCAGCGCGCCGCCTAACTCCACCCCGATCACATCGTCGTTGGTGTAGACGCGAAAGCGCGAATCGTTAAACGCTTGCTGCACGGCGCGCGTTACTTCGCTGTCGACCGACGCCACAGTCACCGCGGTCGGATCGCCGCGTGCTACCTCTTTGGCAAAAGACGGTCCGCTGAGCGCTGCCAGGCGAGCTGAGAACTTGCGGCTTCGCAACACATCGGCAATCGCTTCGGTCATGCGCAATAGAGTCCCGTCTTCGAGTCCTTTGGTGCAGCTGACAATGAGTATCTCCGGAGGGAGCGAAGGCGCCATGCGTTCGAACAGAGCTCGACAGTGTTGCGAGGGCATCACGCTAACCACAATCTCCGCGGCATCAAGCGCCGTGCTCAAATCGCTCGTCGCTTCAATCGATTCGGGCAGAATGAAGCCCGGCAGGAAGCGCTCGTTGATCCGGTTTCTTGCGATGCTCTCGGAAACTTCCGGTTCGTTGGCCCACAGCCGAATCTGATGAGTTCTTTTGCGTCCCAGAGCGATTGCCAATCCTGTGCCCCAGGCGCCTGCTCCGATGATGGCAATGCGGCTCATTGGTGGGTTGTCCCAATCGTTTTCGATTCAGTGCCCGACCGTTTTCCTAACCTTGATTCGGTTCCGGCGGCGAGACGACTGATGTTTTGGCGGTGCTTCCAAAGGACGAGCGCCGAAACCAGGGTGATCAAAACAAGTTGCCCCGAGTCCGTGTATTCGTGAAGCGCCCACGCCAGCAGCGGAAAAGCCGCTGCTACAGCTACGGATCCCAGAGAGACGTAGCGGAAGGCGACAGCGATAATCAAGAACAGAACCACCAGACACAAAATGGATTTCGGGGTGAGTAATACAAAAGCTCCGAGACTTGTGGCAACGCCCTTGCCTCCGCGGAACTTGAGCCAGATGGGGAACAGATGGCCAAGCACGGCGAAGAACGCCGCCGTGGTCACTAGAAGTTCCGGATGGGGTACATCCAAGCAAGTTCGGGCGAACACAACCGCAGCCAGGCCCTTGGCAGCGTCGAGAACGAGAGTCGCAATCCCGAGTGCTGGCGACTTGCGGGCCACGTTCGTCGCGCCAATGTTGCCGCTGCCGCTCGCGCGCACATCCTCACCTTTGAAAATCCGCACCAGCAGGAAGCCAAATGGGATCGATCCCAGCAGGTAGCCCACAGCGGCGGTGATGAGGTAGGGATTCATCTTCATCTATCTAATGTCGATTTTGCTGGTGGAGACCCGTATCTCCACTACTTTCGGTGCAGCAGAAATTGTTGCAGCTTCGTGTACTTCGATCCTCCCGGTGAAAGCTGACTCTGATAGAGAATAAACTCGTGGGCGGTCATTGTGCCGAAATCCAGCTCGCCCATTGCGGCGAGCCGCTTTTCGAGCACTGCGAAAACTGTGTTGGGGCCGTCGCCTTTGCGCCATTTCGGCGAGCCCGAGCTTGTCCCGCCACCGGCGCGCGCCAGAGTTAGATGTGGGCTGAAAGGCCGGTCTTCGCGCGGAATCCCGAGCTCTGCTGCGGCTGCATCGACGCTTTCTGCCAGGTCGGCAAGTTGTGGTCCGGTTTGGATTCCGATCCAGAACACACGCGGAGCCTTTGCCGTCGGAAAAAACCCATATCCGCCAGCGCGAATTTCGAACGCGCTGCCCTCAACCCGCCGCAAACGCTCGGTGATGGCCTCGACCTGCTTTGGCGTTTGTTCTCCGATAAATTTCAATGTAACGTGCAGCGACTCCGGACGCACCCAGCGGGCATCGGGCGCAAAACCCTCGACCCCTTCGAGGAAGCGCGCGATTCGGCTACGGACTTCAGGGTCGAGATCGATGCCGATAAATATTCGCATCCTTATAAGAGTGCCTTATAACGCCGCCTTATAACAGCGCCCGGCGGATCATCTCCAGCGCCTGTTGCGTTGCGAACTGGCGAATGCGTTTGCGGTCGCCGGGAAAATTGCGTTCGACGACCTGTGTGCCTTCTTCTCCCGCGAGCGCGATGTAGACCAAGCCCACGGGCTTTTGCTCAGTGCCGCCGCTCGGGCCAGCGACGCCGGTGATTCCAACTCCATAGCTCGACAGGCACCTCTTGCGGATGCCTTCAGCCATCGCCGCCGCCACTTCGCGGCTCACCGCTCCGTGCTGATTGATCAGGGCTTTAGGAACATTGGCGAATTGCGTTTTTAGTTCGTTGGAGTAGACTATGGCGCCGCCCAGAAAATAGCGCGAGCTACCACTGAGCGAAGTGATGCGCTCAGCCAGCAGGCCGCCAGTGCAGGATTCGGCCACCGCGAGCGTCATGCTGCGCATCTGCAGCAGATAGCTGACAATCTGCTCGATGGTTTCACCTTTGCGAGAAAAGATGGCGTCGCCGAGTTCGTCCTCGATTTTTTCGGCGAGTTCCTCGACGCGCGCTTCGGCGTCCGCTTGCGAATCCTTGCGGCAGCGCATGTGGAGCTGAATCTCGCCCCCGCCCGCGAGGATCGTAGTCTGCACGTCGGTATAAGTTTTGTAGATTGGCGCAACCCGCGCGTCCACTTGCGATTCAGGAATCATCGCCATTTTGAACGTGCGCGTAGCGATGTGCTGGACGGGGATTCGAGCACGGAGCCGTGGGATGCATTCGGTTTCGAACAGGGTCTTGAGTTCGTAGGGAGGGCCGGGAAGCAGCATGAGGAGCCGCTCCTGCCCGTCGTACTTTCCGGCGATCCACTGCCCGGGCGCGGTGCCAAGCGAATTCGGCAACACCGCGGCGCTGGTCAGGATGTCAGCTTGCTTGGCATTGTTGGCGGACATTTTCATGCCGCGCTTGGCGAAGCGCTCTTCGATCCTCGCGATGACCTGAGGATCGCGTTGCAGTTTCAATCCCAGCGCGTCGGACACTGCCTCGCGCGTCACGTCATCTTCAGTGGGGCCGAGGCCACCCGTGAAAATGATGATGTCCGATCGTCTCATTGCAAGTTTGGCGGCCGCAGTGAGTCCCTCGGCGTCATCGCCCACGATGCATTTGAAACGCACTTCAATGCCTAAATCGTTCAGTTTCTCAGTGAGGTAGAGCGAGTTCGTGTCCTGGCGATACGGAGTAAGCAACTCAGAGCCGACGGCAATGATCTCGGCGTTCACGGCTACGAGTGTAAATGATGACTGAGCCAGTCCGTTGCCATTGGATCCAGTGTTTTCTGCGATTCAATCAAGCCGAATCGATTTCAGCAGATAAGCGAAGTCGCTATTGGCTTTCTCGAAGATCGAGGCATTTGAGTCGAGTTCAACGATGGAATAGAGAGTTCCAGGCAGCCGCTGCAGCTTTTCGATCGGATGATAATAGGCGACGTCTGCGCCCGCTTTTGCAGGAGGTGGACCATCGGGCTTTTCGAAGAGCAACCCCGGGAAGTCCGGGGGCTGACCTGCGAAAGCTGCGACTAGAAAATGGCCGCCGCCTTCGGACGCGTAAAGGTCCCTGTCGGTGATCTCGAAAGCGAGACACTTTTCTGAGGGGCAAGAGATCGCTGCGATGGGTCGGGCTAATACGTACCGAGCCTTTAGGACAGATTCGACAAAGTTCTCAAGCGTTTCTTGATGCTTCGCCGCTCGTGTGAGTACGAGCAGCGTCGGTGTGCTTTTTCCAGACTTGCTGGGATAAGGCCCCGTTTCAATGGTTGACAAGCAGATGCCCTTGGCGACATCCCTGATGTCCAGGTGCCAATCGCTGTGGGCAGAGAATCCCATCCCGCAAAACTGGCTTGTGAACTGAACACTGCCGTCTTTTTCAGTAGCCTGCCAAACCTCATGCGCTGGGTAATTCGCGTTAACATCCGTAGCTTTGTATCGCTTGTGGGCAACGTCAACAGCGAAATTGTAGCTAGAAGCACTTTCCCCGAAATGCACAGCGTGATCCACCGCGCGCAAGGTGTGAGCAGGCATCAGGGCTATTGTGGAGCAGTTGATGTAGTCGTCCCAGAATTCCACTGGAAGCTGCTGCCACGGGATTCGATCTTCCACCTCGAGCATTTGCTCCATGCCCGCTTTGACCTCGTTTGCTTGGCAGCGATGGCCGGCCAGAAACCAGTCGGCCCGGTAGTCATCGGGAGCAAGTTGATGAGCTTTCCCGAACGACTCAACGGCCACTTCGTAGGTTTCCTCGACATCAACATTATAAGCCAGGTGCGCCACAACTCCCGTAAGTAGCAGTAGTTCTTCATCGTGCGGCGCGGCAATCTCAGCCGAGCGCAGGTCATGCAGGTCGGAAGCAAGTTCAGAGGCTACGCGCTCTTTCGGTGTGTCACGTGTCCACTTGTCGCTCCAACTGTGGGCCATAGGCTCTATGGCAAGGGCGTCGCTGTAGGCAGCCTGGACGCGCTCATCGTGAGGCAGTTTCTTGGGATCGATTTGTCGAATCTGCGCGAAGACAACTGAACCGGGAAAGAGGGTTGTAATGATAAACACAAACCACAAAAGGCGTGGTGCCATGGTTACCTCCAGACTACTGATTACCCGCCGTCGGTTGTTGCTGCGTCATGCAGTGGAGCGCGCCGAATCCCCAGATCAGATCGCCGGAATAGATCGGTACGATTTCGCGGGTCGGAAACAGCTCCGCGAGCGAGTTGAGCGCAATGCGATCGTTCGGATCGTTGAAGACCGGCACCAGCACTTCTCCATTCGCAATATAAAAATTAGCGTAGCTGGCGGGCAACTGGCGGCCTTCGAACACGACCGGACGCGGCATGGGGATTTCGACAATCTCGAGTTTCTGGCCGTCGGAAGTGCGGGCGTTTTTCAAACGGCCTAGGTTCGCATGCAGGGCTGCATAATTTTCACTCCGCTCATTCTGCTCGATCATCGTGACCACGGTATTCGGAGCGACGAAGCGGGTGATGTCGTCGACGTGGCCGTGAGTGTCGTCGCCGGCGATGCCGCTATCGAGCCAGATGACGGCCTGCACGCTAAAATAGTCGGCAAAAAGCTGTTCATAGGCAGCGCGATCCATGGCCGGGTTGCGCTGTTGGGTAGTGGAGAGCAAACACTCCTCAGTTGTGAGAAGAGTGCCGCAGCCGTTGACGTCGATCGATCCGCCTTCGAGCACCACACGATGCTTTTCATTGAACGGATCAACAACGAACGGCAGCACGAGGCGAGCACCGGCGGCCTTCGCCATGCGCTCTCCATTTTGTTCGTCGAGCTTGTAATTCGGATACTTGGCCCAGGCGTTGAACTGAAAGTGCAGAGCGCGCAGTTCGGACTCTGCGTGATCCGCGGGCGGAGTCAGGAAAATGCAGCCCGAGTCGCGAGTCCACACGCGATCTGTGCGCCAGCGGTGAAAGCAGATGTTGTCCGAGAGCGCATCCGCTTTTTCGAGTATTGTGCGCGCGCGCCTTTCCCAACTCACATCATTGACGATCAGGTCCACGCGCTCATGCCGCGCCAGGTTGCGGACGATCTCGGCATAGACCCATGGGATCGGTTCGGACTTGCCCGGCCAGTCGCCACGAAAATGCGGCCAGGCAAGCCAAGTGGATTCGTGCGGCTCCCACTCGGCCGGCATGTGGTAGCCCTGTGCGGCCGGAGGACGTTTGGCTCGCGCGAAAGATCTTCGGGCCACTGTTCGTCTGGGCATTTTCCGTCCCGTCACTTTCCGTCAAGCATGCGGCTGGTGATGGGAGCGTAACTGTCGATTCGGCGGTCGCGAAGGAAGGGCCAGTTGCGGCGAATGTCCTCGATATGATGCAGATCAACCTCGCCAAGCAGAATCTCTTCCTTGTTGTGCGAAGCTTCCGCGAGCACGCGGCCAAAGGGGTCGCAAAAAAATGACCCTCCCCAAAATTCGAGCCCTTTGCCGGGCACGGAATTGCCGCGGATGTCGCCAGTCTCGAAGCCAACGCGATTCACCACGCCGACATAAACACCATTCGCGATCGCGTGCGCTCGCTGAATGGTGCGCCAGGCATCGTGTTGCGCCCCGCCGAATACAGCCTTCTCCGCGGGGTGCCATCCAATAGCCGTCGGATAAAACAGAATGCTCGCTCCCTGCAGCGCCGTGAGACGCGCGCCCTCCGGATACCACTGGTCCCAACACACGAGTGTCCCAAGTTTTCCGGCGGAGGTGTCGAAGGCCTTGAAGCCGAGATCGCCGGGAGTGAAATAAAATTTTTCGTAGTAGAGCGGATCGTCGGGAATGTGCATCTTGCGATAGATACCGACGAGCGTGTCATCCGAATCGCCGTCCCAATCAAAGATCGCGGCCGTGTTGTGATAAAGGCCAGGCGCTCGCTTCTCGAAGAGCGACGCGATCAGCACGACTTTATTCTTCCGGGCGGCAGCGGCGAGCTTTTCCGTGCCCGCTCCGGGAATCGGCTCTGCGAGATCGAACAGAGCGGCGTCTTCGCGCTGGCAGAAATACTGCGTCTGGAAGAGTTCAGGCAGGCAGACGACGTCGGCGCCTTTGCGTGCCGCTTCCGAAACGCGATCAAGCGCCTTGGCCAGATTGTCGGCGGGCTCGGGGCCGCACGACATCTGGATCAGGCCGACGGTGAACTTATCTCGCACTTGTTTCTCCAACTTGCAACCGGGGTGTGGAGACGCGGCAAGCCGCGTCCCTTCGGATTGTGTAATCGCGCTCGTAGGATATCAAAGTGCATGATGTGGATGTGAATGTTACGCGAATGTAAAAGCAAGTCGCCGCGTTCTCCTCACTTCTAGTAAATTGTTTCTTCGGTCAAAGCAGTTTCTTATTCTGGAGGTTCGTCCCTTGAAGCAGAAGAGTGTCGAGAAGTACGGCCACCATCACGACGGCAGTCATCAGGGAGGCAAGCACGAGGAAGGCGCGGGCATCGACCGCAAGCTGCACGACCCGGTAGCCGATCGTCTGATTCCGCTAGAGCCCCTGAATCTAATCAAGATTCATTCCATCGACGACCTCGTGCGCGCGATGTCGAGGACGGCGTTTACCGGCCGCCAGCTCGGCGAAGCCGCCGACGTGCTTGAGGCGATGGCCCGCGACAAAGAATGCTTCATCGTCATGACGCTAGCGGGCGCCATGACCGTGGCCAAGCAAGGATTAGTGATCGCCGAACTGATCGATCGCGGCATAGTGAACGCCATTGTTTCCACCGGCGCCCTGATGGCGCACGGGCTGGTCGAAGCGACCGGGCGCGCACATTTCCGGCACAATCCCGAGCTCAGTGACGAGGAACTCTACGAAGCGGGATACAACCGCGTCTATGACACGCTCGAACCCGAACAGAACCTCGACGACGTGGAACGCGTGATGGCCGCCGTGTTCAGCGCATGGGACGCGGACGAGGTGATGTGCTCATACAAGTTAAACCGCGCCATCGGAGCGCATCTGGCGAAGCGGGAGAAAGAACGCGGCATTCTGAAATCCGCCTACGAAAAGAATGTTCCCGTATTTGTGCCCGCGTTCTCCGATTCCGAGCTGGGCCTCGATTACGCCTTGACCAATCGTGAACGCGACAAAAAGGGGAAGCCGCGATTCCGCTTCGATCCCTTCGAAGACCTGGAGCACTTTGCCGCAACCCTGCTGAGTCAGAAGCGGCTGGGAATATTCACCATCGGCGGTGGCGTCCCGCGCAACTGGTCGCAGCAGTTTGGACCGTTCATCGAATTGCGCCACCGCCGGGGCGGGGAAGACCTGTCGCTGAAGCGCTATCACTATGGACTACGCATCTGTCCGGAGCCGGTGTATTGGGGCGGGCTTTCGGGCAGTCCCTACAGCGAGGCGGTTTCGTGGGGCAAGTTTGTGCCTCCGGCCGAAGGCGGAAAGTTTGGAGAAGTTTTTGTGGACGCCACAGTGGGCCTGCCGCTGATCGTAGCCGCTGTGTTGGAGCGGCTGAAGAAGAAGCCGGCAGGGAAAAAGACGGTTGCGCAAATCGCAAAGTAAAGACGCGGCTTACCGCGTCTAGGGTTGTGGATAAGGTCGGGGAGCGGGCGGCGGTTGGCCGCAGGGCCTCGCCATCAATCAATCTGCTTTCGGCCGAAGAGCTGCCAGCGGCCGTCTTCAAGCCGGAATTCGCAGGTGAAGTGCACCTCTCCCTTGTCGTAATGGCGAACTTCTTCCACAATGCCGATCCACTGCATGGGAGATCCGCGTCCGTGCATGTAAAGTCCTCCTTCTCGGGTCGACTTCAATGTGCCGAGTTGGGACTCGAACGCACCCTGTTGAGCTGCGAAGGCCTGCGGGCCAATCGCTGCTTTGAAAAGCGAGTCGCCGTAAACATAAGCGCCGCTATAGTCCCGTGACTCGATCGCCTGAGAGTAACCCCGGAATGTTTTTT
This sequence comes from Terriglobales bacterium, assembly GCA_049520095.1. Lineage (GTDB taxonomy): Bacteria > Acidobacteriota > Terriglobia > Terriglobales > Acidobacteriaceae > Acidiflorens. The sequence goes on along the minus strand of JBEKQC010000013.1, from coordinate 73,823 downwards.
CCAGATTTCGCCTTTGTCGATAAGCGGCAACCTGGCCTGGAAGGGTGTAGATGACGGCAACGGCCACAAATGCTAACGCTGCGTAAACGATTCGCTTCCAAGCAGGCTTCATTGGCATGCGCAATTAGTCGAAGATGAGCACGGCCGACGCGATCACGGTAGTCCAGAGCCCGCGTTTATCCCCCACCGCCGACTGCGTAACATTGGCCGTCCGGACGATTTTGTTAGAGATGCGATAAATCTCTTTTTTTTCGTCCCATGATCGGTCGGAATCAAACTCCACGTTCAGGGTGGTGGCGAGCATTTCGGCAGCGAGTTCTTCCGCATAATCTCCGGCGGCGTCTTCGGTTTCGCCGAACGAGTGGTGCTCACTCAAATATCCGTAGGTATTGCGATCGGCGGGGATGGCGACGCCGATCGAAGAGGCCAGCAGGCGGTGCGGCTCGTGGGTCGAATTTTCGGCAACCACCGAAAACACAACTTCGCCGGGGTGCAGATATTTGAGTCCCTGCGAACGTGGAACCAGCTTGCAATTGGGCGGAAAGATGGAAGAGACCCGCACCAGGTTTTGCGCCGCGATGCCGGCGTCGCGCAAAGCGAGTTCGAAAGAGGTGAGGCGCTCCCGATGTTTTCCCACACCTTTGGTGAAAAAGATCTTCTTGGGGACCATGTCCTTGCCCAATTCAGTTCCCTCCAGAAAATTTCGCGTTCGTTTTTGGTCTGAGGGGCAAATCTAACACAGTGATTTGTGAAGATTGTATGAAAAAAGCGAGACACAGTATCTTCCTTATGACTTCTCGGCTGGTCGCCGATGGCCATTGCGAGACGGCAACCGTTTCGCAATGGGAAAGACACCGCCTCTGCGGCACTCAGGCCGCGTGCGTATGGGCTTTAACTGCCGCCAGCGGGATGATTACCGGTTTTACCAAATCGCGGAAATCGGCAAACCTCATACGCACCAATTCACGGTGCGAACCCGCGTTGAAGGCGATTTCCCTATCCTCGACCAGACTCTGGTCCACGAAGACATCCATGCCGTAGAGGTTGCCAAAAGGCGGCATAGATCCAGTTTCGCAGTCTGGAAAACGACCACGAAACTCGAACTCGCTGGCCAGTTCCACCGAATCTGCCCCGAGGTATTTCTTCAGACGATATAAATCCACCCGGAACGAAGCCGGCACGACCGCCATGGCCAGACGTCCATCGACCATGACCATGACGGTTTTCGCCAGCTCTTTTCCCGGTGTGTGGGTGAGGGCGGCAATCCCCTGGGCCGTGTAGGCCACCGAATGCGAGATCACCAGGTATTGAATACGGTTACGATCCAGGAATTCGCGAAGCATGGAAAGAGGCACAGACACCTCCCGTCCGAACCGCAAGCGAGCGGAAACGCTTCTCAAGGGCCGAAGCATGCTCTGCGGGTCGGCGCCAATTCAATTATGCGCTCGTCAGAGGCCCGGGAGTTAGTGAAATCGTAGAACAGTCTTGCGGCTGATCCAAAAGGGGAATACAAAAGGCAAGAATTGGCGAGGGTTAGGCAGGGATGTTCATTTTTGGCCACACATCGACTGGAAATGCGCTGCGAGGAACAGAGCGAAGCCCGGGTCCCTCTGTAAACTTACGCGGCTTCTTTCGTAATCAACGCGTGCGCCGCTTCTCTCACCGGCGATTCCACGATCTTCATTTCCTGCCAGTCGTAACGAAATTCCTTGCCGCAGTCCAGGCAGGCAACATAGGTGCCCGCTCGCTGACCCGCCTGGGTGCGACGTGAACCGGCGCGCACGGTAATCGGAAAGCTGTAGCGAGCGTGCCGGCAACCAAACATGGCATCGATCATCTTGGAAAACATTGATACCTCCACAGATAAAAGCGACAAAGCTGGCTCATCCCATTCACGAACGGTCGAGACGAGACTCTGTTTATTTAGATTCCTGCAGTCCGGAAAAGGTTCGCAGCCACATCGTCACCGCCGGTACATCCCGCAGGCGCACCGGAATCAAGCAGTTGCGCGGATATTGCGCGGATAAATATGAACGATTGGTCGGAACACGACCGCGAGGAGCAGGAAAACGCTCAGGTCGTCGACGGATTGGACTTCTTGTGCTCCGCGCACTTACTCATGATGGCCGACCGGAGTCGCACGCGCAGATCGTCGGGCAACTCGTAGAGTTCGGAATCGCGGTAAATTTCGATGGTCTTGCGAGTAGTATCGCAGACCACGTAGCAGTTGTGACACCACGCCAAATGATCGTCGAGTTCGGACTTGGTCCGGGCGTCCAGCGCGCCATCGAGGTAGTTGGTTAGTTCGTTTAGAAACTCAGAACACTTCACTGGTCGCCATCTCCACTCGCCTTTTTCTGAAAGAAGCGGTTTAGCCGCTCGCGCAATTGCAGGCGCGCGCGCAGCAACCGCGACTTCACCGCCGGGATGCTCAGTTCCAGCGCGTCGGCCGTCTCTTCCGTCGAAAGTCCTTCTACATCACGGAGCACGAACACGGTCCGGAATCCCGACGGCAATCCCTGAATGGTGCGCGTCAGAATATCCCGCAACTCCGCCTGGTTGTACATCTGCTCAGGATTAGGGCTCCAATCCGCAACCTCACGAGGCAGTGAGTCATCTTCAGTCTTTACTTCTTCGTCAAGAGAAACCGTCCGTTCCGGCTTCCTCCGGCGCAACTTCATCAGCGCTTCGTTAACCGCAATCCGCACCAGCCAGGTATAAAACTTGGACTGTTCCTGGAACTTCGCCAGGTTCCCATACGCTTTGAGGAACGCTTCCTGCACCACATCTTCAGCGTCCTCGCGATTCTGCGTAATGTGCTGGGCAATGCGGAAAACGTTGCGATCATAGCGCCGTACCAATTCTTCAAACGCCTGATCGTCGCCGCGCTTGGCCCGCCGGACCAGCGCCATTTCTTCGCTGACCGGTTGCTCTATGTTGGGTTGGATGGTACTCATTCGTAACTTGATGCAGATTTTTCCGAGAGCGTAAACGTAACCCCACTGCTATTGTACTTCCTGGCGTGGCTTTCAGGGTTCTTGTTTTGTGCCCGGTGCTCCAGAGGAGCTTTCACCCTCGGCGAGAGCTTGCCTCAGGCACCAGTGGGCCACGTACCAAGGTGTCCCGAGATCGCCTGCAAGCGGCCATATAATCAGAGGTTAGAAGGGTTACTCCCTTCGCCCCCCAAAAGTCTACGTCGGAGTACGCATGAAGGAGCGCGGCTGGATTGAACCAAGTTGGATTGAGCCAATTGTGGAACGGGTGGTTGGTAAAGTTTTGGACAGCCATGCGGCCCAGCTGCGCACCGAGATTGTCCGCCGGGTGATGGAAGAGCTCGCTGCCGAATCGGCGGCAGCCGAGCCCACCGCCCACGATTCGGTTCCCGCTTCCAGTCCCGTAGATCTGGCGCGCGCCGTTGCTGAAATCCAGTTGGGCTCCTCGCAAAAGGAAATTCTGCGGGCGTTGCTCGATACCAGTGCTCGCTATGCGTCGCGCGTCGCGCTTTTCGTCGTTAAGGGTAGCCATGCCACCGGATGGCAGGCACGCGGCTTCGCCCATAACGACGCGGTGAAAGATTTCGTGCTCGACGAAAACGCTCCTGCCGTCGTTCGTGCAATCGCGGATCGAGTCGTAGCGAGCGCGCCAGTGCCCGACCTGGACTCGCGTTTCCTGCGGGAATTTGGAACGCCAGCCTGCGGAGAAGCCCAGCTTCTTCCCTTGATTTTGAAAGACAAAGTTGCCGCCCTGGTGTATGCCGACAGCGGAACCGATGCGGCGGGCTTGTCCGACGCCGGCGCGCTTGAACTCCTGGTGCTTTCGACAAGCGCCTGGCTCGAGGTCAATTCGCTGCGTAAGCAAGCGCACAAGGAACCCTCTGCGGCCCACGCAGACAGTCCCACTGCGCCAATGGCCGAGGCGTCCTCCAACCCGGTGCCGGCGTTCAACGATCCCTTCGCCTCACATGCCCCTGCATTTGCTTCTGGCCGCGCAATGGCGGCAGCGGCGTCAGCCGGCGAAGTCTCGGTGCCAGTCGCCGGCGCTGCGGCGGAGGCTCCAATTCCGACGACGGTCGTCGAACCTCAGAACATGATCGCCGAATTTCAGTCTACGGCTGTTGAAATGGAGCCTGCGCTGGTCGAGCCAGCACCGGCCCCGTCGATCTCGCCCGAGCATCAGGACATTCACCGCAAAGCTCAGCGTTTTGCCCGTCTGCTGGTGGACGAGATTAAACTCTACAATCAGGCCAAGGTCGCGGAAGGCCGGGAAAACAAGGATCTCTACGACCGTCTGAAGGAGGCGATCGAGAAAAGCCGTGCGACGTACCAGAAACGTTACGGGAGCACGGTTGCCGCTTCCGCCGATTACTTTCAACATGAAATAATAAGAAGTCTCGCAGAAGACGATCTCTCCATCATGGGTGCCAACTTTCGGCACTAGGTAGGGTTTGAGTGGGCCGTTTTGCAGTTGCGGTTTTCGCCGGAATTTTCTTCCTGCTCTGGCTCGGCCTTTTGTCGCCCGCAGCCGCCCAGTCCCAGCCGTCAAGGTCAGATCAGAGCACTTCGGTTAAGAGCACGCCACCTGCTAAGCACGCGGCTGCGAAGCCCACGCCCCCGCACGGAAAGACTACCGGGGCCTCCACCCGCGCGAAGAAGAAGCATAAGACCATCTCTCCGCGCGTGCGGCGCGTAAGGCGGGCCTTTGTCGCCTCCGCCAATCTTCGTCTCATGGCGCAGCAGTTGTTGCAGGACCGCACTCCGACCGCTTACGCCGGAGTCGAGACTTACGCCCGCCGTCACGCCAAGGAAGATGCGGATGCCGGAGCGCTGGCTTGGCTAGTCGTCGGTTACGCCCGCACGCTCGATCATGACTATGGCAAAGCGATCGACCCGTTTAATCGAGCCAAGGCCGGCGCCAGCGAACTCGGAGACTACGTCGCTTACTACCTAGGCGACGCCTACCTGAAAACGGCCCACAACGCCGAAGCGCTCTCCACGCTCGCGGATTTCAGCAAGAACTTTCCCGACTCACTTCTGATCCGCGATGCCCACCTGGTTTATGCGAACGCGCTGCTGGAGGAAGGCCGGGCCCAGGAGGCAACGGCTCTGCTGGAAAACGACCGCGCTCCAGTTCGCAGCGATATTGAACTGGCGATCGGGCGCGCCTACGAAGCGGCGGGCGACATTCAAAAGGCCGCGAGCGTGTTCCGCAATCTTTACTTCAACCTTCCCACAAGTTTCGAAGCGGACGTGGCGGGAACGGAATTGCACAAGCTCGGAATCTCCGGCTCGGTCGCCGACCGCCGCACCCGCGCCGATCTTCTGTTCAAAGCCAAGCGCTACGCGGAAGCAGCTCATGATTACCACGATCTCGTCCAGGAAGTCACCCCGGCGGACCGTCCACAGGTGCAGTTGGCGTTGGCGGGAGCGCTGGAAAAGAGCGAGCGCAGCAGCGATGCCCGCCATATCCTGCTTGCCATGGGAGTGCAGCAGGGCGACCTCGAAGCCGAGCGCCTCTACTTGCTCAGTGAGACCGCGCGTTCCACCAGCGATGAGGAGGCCGTGCAAAACACGCTAAACCAGTTGCGGCAGTTTGGTCCCTCGAGCCCGTGGCTGGAACAGGCGCTGCTTTCGGCTGGAAACATGTATCTGCTGAAGCGCGACTACGACCACGCCATCGACTACTTCCGCGAGTTGCAGCAGCGCTTTCCCAACGGCGCGCGCGCCTCCTATGCGCACTGGAAAGCTGCATGGCTGGCCTTCCGGCAGGGTCGAATCGATGAGGCGCGGAAAGGTTTCGAAGATCAAATCGCGCTCTATGCCGATTCCGCGGAAAGTCCTAACGCTCTGTATTGGCGTGCGCGTCTCGCCGAAGAAGACGGCAATCCGGCGATGGCGCGGGCGTTCTATCAGAAGCTCTCCGACCGCTTTCGCAACTATTACTACGCCGAGTTCGGCCGGCAGCGATTGAAAGCCTTGCCCAGCCCGCCGAAAGAAGACCCGCCACACTACGCGCTCCTCGACCGCGTCCCTCCGCTGTCAACCGCAGGAAAAATTACGGCAACCGATCCGCCCGACGACAACCTGCGAGTTGAGCGGGCGCGCCTGCTTTCCAACGGGGGCCTCGCTGACATGGCCGTACGCGAGCTGCAGGTCGCTGCGAGCCAGGAAGGTGGATCTTGGGCGCCGCCCGAGATGGCCCGCGTTTATCAGGACGGCGGCCGCTACGATCGCGGCATCGAGATCATGAAGCGAGCGACGCCCAATTATTTCGCCATCGATATTCCCGACCTCCCACGCCCCTACTGGGAAGCGCTTTTTCCCAAAGCTTATTGGCCCGATCTGCGCAAATACTCGGTGCTCAACGGCCTCGATCCCTACCTCGTCGCATCGCTCATAAGGCAGGAATCCGAGTTCAATGCCGCGGCCATCTCCCGAGCCAACGCTGTAGGCCTGATGCAGCTTCTGCCAAAAACAGGAAAGACGGTAGCGAAACAAGTCAAGCTCAAGGGATACAGCGCCCCACAGCTTTACACCCCAGCCGTGAACCTCGAACTCGGCACGCGCTACTTCAAAGATATGGTCGACAAGTACAACGGTCAGTTCGAATACGCCCTGGCCGCCTACAACGCCGGCAGCGACCGCGTGGGCGACTGGCTGGGCCAAGGCCACTACCGCGATCCGCAAGAGTTCGTCGAGTCCATCCCCTTCACCGAGACCCGCGAATACGTGCAAGCCATCCTGCGCAACGCAAATGTTTACCGCCAGCTTTACGGCACGCCGTAGAGTGTTGCCAAGAGACCGTCCGTCAGAAAACTGAATATTGATTTGTCATCTCGAGCGAAGGCCCTGCTGTTTGCCAGCGGTTGCTGCGGCCGCGGATGTCCATCGATCTGACCTCGGCTTGGACGGGCGAGGGCGCCCGTCCCTACACAATCAGATATCTAGGCCGATTGTTTGCTGGGAGACTTCGTAAACAAGATCTCAAGCACCAGCAACCCCGCGCCTACCACAATCGCGCTGTCGGCCACATTGAAGGCTGGCCACTGGTGTGGGCCTATATAGAAGAGGAGAAAATCCACCACGTGCCGGCTGACGAGGCGGTCCCACAAATTGCCGACCGCGCCTCCCAGAATCAACGACAGCCCGATTCCAGTTGAGGTCAGGCTGTGACTGTTCTTCCAGAGCAGCGCGGAGACGACCAGCAGCGCAATCACCGAGAACGCAATCAGCAGGCCGACTTTCCATTCCGAAGGAGAATCGGCAAAAATGCCAAACGCGGCCCCCGGGTTTTCGGCGTGGATGATGCGAAAAAATCCAGGAATGACCGTGACGGAGTCATGCAAGGACAGCCGGTGTGCGATCGTCCACTTGGTGGCGCGATCGAGAACAACGACGAACACCGCGATCAGGAAATGATACTTGCGCATGGGCAGATAAAAATCACCCGGAAAACTTTTCTTTCTTCTATAAGCTTATCGCGTTTGCGGAAGCCCGCGGTCACGCCGCTTCAATTTCTTTGAGCGCGGCGCTGCAGCGCTCGCACACCGTGGGATAGTTTTTATCCTCGCCCACGCGCGCCGAGAAATTCCAACAGCGCTCACACTTTGCGCCATCGGCTTTCTTGACCTCGATATGCACGCTGCCCGTGCCGTTGCCTGGGCCTTGTGCGACCTTCACGGCGGAGACGATGAACAGGTAGCGAAGCTGGTCTTGATAGCGCGCCAGAACCGTATATGCAGGGTCCGCCGCGGTGATCGTCAATTGCGCCTCCAGACCCTTTCCAATCCGCTTGCTGTTACGCTCTTCCTCGAGCGCTTTCATCACCTGCTCCCGCACTGCGAGGAGCGCACTCCAATCTTGCTGCTGTTGCGGATCCTCCAGCGGAATCGAAGCGTGACCAAACACCTCTGAGGGCGTGGGGAATTCCGCCAGATGAACGCTGGCGAGGCGGTCTGGCATCTGCGGCAAGTGCTGCCAGACTTCTTCACAGGTAAAGCTCAAAATGGGCGCCAGCAGACGCACCGTCGCCTCACAGATACGCCAAACCGCAGTCTGGGCCGAGCGGCGGCCGAGCGAGTTGGGTGCATACGTGTAGAGGCGGTCCTTGATCACGTCGAAGTAGAAGGCGCTGAGATCGACCACGCAGAAGTGGTTCACGCGGTGATAAATCTTGTGGAAAGCAAACTCCTCATACCCGTTGCGAACATCGCGTGCAAGGGCCCAAGTCTGGCGCAGCATGTATTGGTCAAGCGCGTCGAGCTTTTCAAACGGAACAGCATCGGTCGGCGGATCGAAATCGTACAGATTGCCGAGCGCGTTCTTAAACAGTTTGTTTCGAATCTCCCGGTAGTTCTCCGCGACCCTCTGCATCAGAGCTTCGGAGCCAACGACGTCCTCACGGAAGTCTACGGATGCAGTCCACAGGCGCACGATCTCTCCGCCGAGGCGGCTGGCAATGTCAACCGGGTCCACATCGTTGCCGCGCGACTTCGACATAGCCTGGCCCTTTTCGTCGAGCGTCCAGCCTGGCGTAACCACGCCGCGATACGGAGGCGTGCCGTGCGTGCCCATGGCGCAAAGCAGCGATGACTGGAACCAGCCGCGATACTGATCGCCGCCTTCGAGGTAGAGGTCGGAAGGCCACGGATAACCGGCCTCGTCCGCGATCAACGCTAGATAACTCGCTCCGGATTCAAGCCACACGTCGAAGATGTCGGTTTCCTTTTCGAACTCGGCACCGCCGCAATGCGGGCACTTCGTTCCGGCGGGAACAATCTTGTCGGGTTCGGAGGTAAACCAGGCATCGGCGCCCGAGCGGGCAAAGAGTTCGACGACCTTGCGATTGATGGCGTGGTCGTTAAGCGGCTTGCCGCAGCTTTTGCAGAGAAAGACGGCGATGGGCACGCCCCATACGCGCTGGCGCGAGATGCACCAGTCGGGGCGCGTTTCAATCATGTTGGACATGCGCTCTTCACCCCACGCCGGGTCCCATTTGACGTTCTTGATCTCGTTGAGCGTGCGCGTGCGCAGCGTGTCCTCCTTCCCTTTGCCGCCGGGCATCGGCGTTTCCATGGAAATGAACCACTGCTCGGTGGCGCGGAAGATCACCGGATTGTGGCAGCGCCAGCAGTGGGGATAGGAATGCTCGGTCTTTTCCGTGTGCAGCAGAGCGCCGCGCTCTTTCACTAGGTCGATGATGGGCTGATTGGCGTCCCAGACGCGCTTGCCCTCGTATTCGGGCAGGCCGTTGCGCAGGATGCCTTTTTCATCGACGTTGCTGGTGGCGTCGAGGCCGTACTTGACGCCGGTGGCAAAGTCTTCCGCGCCGTGCGACGGCGCGGTGTGGACGACGCCAGTGCCCGTGTCCATGGTGACGTAGTCGGCGAGCACGCCGAGAACTTTGCGGTCGAGGAAGGGGTGCTGGAAGTTGAGGCGCTCAAGCTTGCGTCCAGGGAAGTGGGCGAGTTCACGCGGGCTGGCGAGGGCGCACTTCTCAGCGGCATCTTTGGCGAGCTTGGAGGCAACGATATAAGCCTCGCCGCCGGATTCGAGAGCCACATATTCTTCGTCGGGGTGAAAGGCGACGGCCATGGACGCGGGCAGCGTCCAGGGAGTCGTAGTCCAGATGATGGTGAAAACTTTCTTGCCGACGAGCGCGGGATCGATGACGGCCGGATCGTCAAGCAGCGCGTATTTCACCCAGACGGTCGAGCTGGTGTGGTTTTCGTATTCGACTTCGGCTTCGGCGAGAGCGGTCTCGTCGTGCATGCACCAGTAGACGGCGCGCAGGCCTTTGTAGACGAATCCATTTTCATAGAAGGAAAAGAATGTTTGGAGCACCACCGACTCGTACTGCGGCGTCATCGTGGCGTACGGCTTGTCAAAGCGGCCGAAGACGCCAATGCGTTTGAACTGCTGGCGCTGCAGGTCGAGAAACTTTTGCGCGTACCTGCGGCACTCGGCGCGGACGTCTGTAGGGTGCATCTCGAGCTTCTTGCCGCCGAGTTCCTTGTCGACCTTGATTTCGATCGGCAGGCCATGGCAGTCCCAGCCGGGGACGTAAGGCGCGTCGAAGCCGGACATGGTTTTGGACTTGACGATGAAATCCTTGAGGCACTTGTTCATTGCTGTGCCGAGATGGATCGGTCCGCTGGTGTAGGGGGGGCCGTCGTGCAGGATGAACTTCTCCTTGCCCTTACTGGTCTGGCGGATGCGCTCATACAGCTTCATCTGCTCCCAGCGCTCCAGCATTTTGGGCTCGTTCTGGGGCAGTCCCGCCTTCATTGGGAAGCCGGTCTTGGGCAGATTGATGGTGGATTTTAGATCCATCGGCACTCGTTAAGTTCTCCCAACTGATTGAATCTTTTCATTATATAGGCAGCGCGGAAGGGCACGTCTCTTAGGGTCGCCACCCGGGGAACGAATTCAAAAAGTACTGTTTCGCGGCGGGAGAAAACGTGTACAATTTTGAGCAGATCGAACCCTGCGCGCATCTAACTGACTGGGTAAATATTGGGCAGCAAGCTCGTCCCTTTTGCAAGCCACCATTCGGGAGCGCTCGCGTATCTAAATCGGTGGCTCCCTCTACCGTGAAGTTGGGGTTACTGCTCGGGAAAATATGCCGGAATTCGAAACGCCGCAGAATCTGCAACCGCTGTGTCCAGAGCCTGAGTTGCATCTTCTATTGAACGATCAGGCTCTGGACGAGCCGCTGTGGAAATCCCTGTTCCGCAATATTGACGACTTCTTTTTCCCCAAGAAACTCCCTCCACTAGTCCTGACCTCGAAGCCCGTCCCGGTCCGCGACATCTGGGGCTTCTACAACTACAAGAAACGCGGAGCGTTCGGCTCAACCATCGTCCACGTGCTGGCGGTCGCTCTCATCATCGCTGCTACCTACTTGGGACGGAAGATCGTCGACGTTGCCAAGCCGAAAGCAGAGGTCATATTGATTGCGCCCGATGATCTTCCCACGCTGCCTCCCTCGAAGACCCAGGTCGGCGGCGGTGGCGGGGGAGGCGATCGCGACAAACTGCAAGCATCGCAGGGCCGTTTGCCCAAGCAGTCCATGCAACAGTTCACTCCGCCCATGGCGGTGGTGCGCAATCCGGATCCGAAGCTGCCCATGGCCCCGACGATCGTGGTTCCACCCGAGATTAAACTGCAGCAACCGAACATGCCCGATTTGGGCGATCCGCTTTCGCACCTGCCTTCCGTGCCCTCGAATGGAACTGGCTCTGGCGGCGGAATTGGCTCCGGGAGCGGTGGCGGCGTAGGTTCGGGTGAGGGTCCTGGATTCGGTCCCGGCCATGGCGGCGGCACCGGTGGAGGAGCGTTCCGCGTGGGCGGCGGCGTTTCCGCTCCGAAAGCAATTTATGCGCCCGACCCCGAGTACTCGGAGGAGGCCCGCAAGGTTAAGCACATGGGCACGGTCGTATTGTGGCTGGTGGTCGGCCCCGACGGCAAGCCGCGCGACATCCGAGTGCTCCGAACTTTAGGATTGGGTCTGGATGAAAAGGCCATCGAAGCGGTGAAGAACTGGCGCTTCGAGCCGGCCATGAAAGATGGCAAGCCAGTAGCCGTGCAGATTAACGTCGAAGTCAATTTTCATTTGTATTGAAGCGGGATGTACCGAAAAATTTAGGAGCCCAGGAAAGGGTCGCGCAAGCGGCCTTTTTTTCTAGTGTGGGGACGGGCGTCCCGCGAGCCTGCCCCTGAGCGAAGTCGAAGGATCCATGCTGTGCGCAGCAGGGCCCGCCGCGCCTATTCCTTCAAATCCACATGGGTCACATCTTCCAACGAAAGCCCGAGGAACCGGCTTCCCATCTTCCTGAATTTCTCCGCCGAATCTGTGGCAAAGAACTTCATCGCGAGAGCGCTGTTGAGGGCGCTTTTTGTTGACCCCGCCGAGGATACAATTTGCGGTTCGATTTGCAGTTGACGCGCCACATCCCGCGCCGTCGATTCAGCGGAGTCTACTATCGCGACGTGCTCCGGGGCGACTCGCCGCAGCAATGGCTTAATCAGCGGATAGTGGGTGCAGCCGAGCACGAGCACATCGGCATCGCGCGCGTCGTCCGAGAAAGCTTCCGACAAATAAATCTTCGCCACCTGCTCGGTCACCGGATGCTCTACCCAACCCTCCTCGACCAGTGGCACAAACAGAGGGCAAGCCTTCTCGCGCACGCCGACTTTTCGGGCTTCGAGCGCACGCTGGTAGGCATGGCTGCTGATCGTCGCGTCCGTGCCGATGACGACCACCTTCCGCTTCCGGCTGGCCGCCGCTGCGGCTTCCGCTCCGGGCTCGACAACGCCGATCACTTCCACGCTCGCCGCCAATTTGATCTCGTCGAGCGCCAGCGCGGTGGCGGTGTTGCACGCGATCACCAGCAGTTCGGCTCCCTGATCCTGTAGGTAGCGCACCGCCCCGACCGCGTAATGCTCGACCGTGGCCGCTGATTTGGATCCGTAGGGAAGGCGGGCCGTGTCGCCGAAGTAGAGATAGTCGGCGCCGGGGATTCGCTCGACCAGCGCGCGAAGAACCGTCAGCCCACCAACGCCGGAATCAAACACGCCAATCTTCGGCCTGCGCGGCCTGCGTGAATTGGGCACAGTGGTCAGAGTTCAACCTTCCGCCGTGGTTGGACCGATGACCGACCGGATTACGGAAATTCGATTTGCTGGAAAACCTCCCTGGCGGGCGTGTTCGCGGACAATCTCTTCGTTCGGTGCGATATAAACGCAGTAGATCTTGTCGTCGGTAACGAAGCTTTCGACCCACTGCACCTGGGGACCCAGCTTCTGCAGAACGCCGCACGACTTCTGCGAGATGCCCTGCAGCTCCTGCTGGGTTAATTTGCCTGCGTTGGGAATCTCCCGCTCGATGACATATTTCGGCATCATGTGCTCCTGTTGAAATCTGGACGCTTTCAACTGCGAATCCGAATTCTAGCACTGCTCAAAGTTTCGAAGCGCAGCGACTTTTCTAGCGCAGGGCGCTCACCTTGGTCGGAGTCGAGCTGACTTCCTCAAACGAAAACGCGATCGAGACATTCGGATATTCTTTCCCGCCAATCTCCACATACGGATAAACAAAATAGTTCAACGGTGCTCCCTCCTGCGCCGGCGAAAGCTTCAGGTCGCGTCCTTGCGTGAACTGCACCCGATTCACATCGTGCGCGCCGAAAAAGTAGTCGCGCTTTTCCTGATGCTTCCATGCCTCCGAAATGTCTACTGGGACCCAGCCGGTCGAATCCAGATAGAACTCCGCCCAGCAGTGGTATCCGGGAACCTCGGCGGAGTGTTTGTCGGGTGGAATCGGAAAACCGATCTGAAAGCGCGCCGGAATCTTCTCCGCCCGCGCCATCGAAATAAAGACCGAGTGAAAATCGGTGCAGTTGCCATACTTCGAATCGCAGGCCCAGAGCGTGTCGCCGTGTCCCCAGCTCTCGCCGCTCTTGTCGTATTTCATGGTGCGAAAAACGTATTCGTAAATGGCCTTCGCCTTTTCGAGCGGCGTGGTTGCTCCTGTGGTTTCCTGCGCGGCCAGTTGCGCCGGAATTCCCGTCACCGGCACCAGTCGGTCGGCCTCAAGAGATCGCGCCATCTCGACTCGTGACGCGGGCGCAGGCCGCACGTCACTAAGCGGTTTTCCGTTCACCAGCACCATGTGCTCTCTCCGCACCACGTCATAGTCCACGGAGAACTTGTACTCGCCTTTGTCTGCTTTTGAAGTTTCGGCGTACAGAACCTCGTTGCCATACTCGGGCTGGCGGACCTGCTTGAGAGGTAAGTCTCCATTCTTAGAGACGACGTTCACATCCTGGTAGGCGTCCGAGTGCGCCAGTGGAATCCAGACCCGTACACGCTCTCCCGGGCTGACATTTTTCACGGCAAATGCGTAGTGGAAGGTAAAGTGACGCTCCTTCTGCGCTAAAGCCGGCAGAGCCAACAACCCAAGCAGCATAAAAAGCAGAGACCTTCGCAGCATGACGCATCCTTTCGAAGAGATCACTTGACGAATGATCGCTTTCTGATCAGCGTTTACTACCGATAAGCGGGGAAACGGCCGACGGACGTTTAGGCGGGACTATGTCAAGTAAAACCGCGGCCGGAGAGTCGAGGTGCACACCGCATAATTTCGCAGTCTGCCCGTTGAGGCAGGGCCCTGTCAAATGCGCCCCTAGTTGCCTGACCTGACCGCTGCCCGTTATCCTTCTCGCCATGCCCAGCACTCTTGTCGAATGCGTTCCCAATTTTTCGGAAGGCCGCGACCCGACCAAAGTTGACGCCATTGTCGAAGCCATGAAAATCCCCGGCGTCTATCTTCTCGATCGCGAAATGGATTCCGACCACAATCGCTGCGTGATCACCCTGGTCGGCGAGCGTGAAGCCATCCAGGAAGCCGCCATTCGCGGCGTAGGGAAGGCAGCCGAGTTGATCGATCTCACCAAACATCAGGGTGCGCACCCGCGCATGGGCGCAGCCGACGTCGTGCCTTTTATCCCGATCGACGGCGTCACCATCGAAGACTGCGTAGCCATGGCGCGCCACGTCGGGGCCGAGATCGCGAAACGTTTCCAGATCCCGGTCTATCTTTATGAAGCCGCCGCGGCCACGCCTGAACGGCAGAACCTGGAGAATATTCGCCGCGGCCAATTCGAAGGTATCCGGGCTGACATTGCGACTAACCCCGCGCGCAAGCCCGATTTCGGAGAGCCGCGCGTGCATCCCACGGCGGGCGCCACGGTCGTCGGCGCGCGCAAGTTTCTCATTGCCTACAACGTCTTCCTGAATACGCCCGACGTCGAGATCGCCAAGAAAATCGCGAAAGCCGTGCGCTTTTCGGGCGGTGGCCTGCGCTTCGTGAAAGGCGCCGGATTCCTGGTGCGCGGCCTAGCTCAGGTTTCGATGAACCTGACCGATTTCGAGCAGACTCCCATCCACCGCGTCTTCGAATATGTGAAACGCGAAGCCACGCGGTACGGTGTCATCCCGGTTTCAAGTGAGATCGTCGGCCTGATTCCAAAGCGCGCTTTAGAGCAGGCCGCGGAATGGTTTCTGCAAGTCGAAAACTTCGATTCCTCGCTAATTCTAGAAAACCGCCTGTTCGCAGTAATGGGAGGAAAGATGGCGGTAGGCGGCCTGCGCGCCGGAGTCGAGCCCTTTATCGAACAACTAGCCGCTCCCACCGCCACTCCCGGAGGAGGCAGCGCCGCCGCCGCTACCGGCGCCATGGCCGCCGCACTGGCAGGCATGGTCGCATCCATGTCGCGCGGCAAGAAAGCGTATCTACAACATGAAAGCCAGCTGAGCGAAGCGATTGCCCGGCTCAGCCAGCTTCGCGAGGAACTCAAAAGGGCCATCGATGCCGACGCCGAGTCCTACAACGTCGTCATGAAGGCCTACAAGTCGGCCAAGTCTTCCGATGGCGCCGCTTCCGATGGGGATGCCGCCATCAGCGGCGCGCTCAAGCAGGCAACCAGCGTTCCTCTAGGCGTCGCCGAAAGAGTGGTCGAGGTGGCCGAGATCGCGAGCAATCTGAAGCCGATCACCAACCCGAATATGAAGTCCGACCTGACGACGGCGATAGCCTTAGCAAAGGCTGCCCTCGAAGGCGCGCTGGCGAACGTCGACATCAACCTCGATTCGCTGAAGGACGAAGCCTTCGTGACCGACACACGGACAAGGACGGCTGCGCTGAAAGGGCGGTCTTGATTCGAAAACTCATTCTCGGGATAATCATAACCCCGCCCTCGGCGACCCGCAGCCTGAGCTGTCCGTTTCCGCGCAAGCTAACCCAATTCGAGCGTTCTAAGACCAAGCCGGGGAAGACGCACTTTAGTTACCGTCCTGCCCTGCGCATTGGGGATTAGAATAGAATCACGAGAGCTGAAAGACCGCCAAGATCGCCAACGTAAGGGTTGCAGCTTGCATCTAAAACTCTGCAGATAGATTCTGCAGACCCAGTTTAAGGATTTTGTTTCGGAACTTCGAGGACCTTCTATGAAAAAGAATTTGTGTCTTGCGGTTTTGCTTCTCTGCGCAACGGTTGGCTATGCCATGCCAATGGCGTCGTCGGCGCGTTCCATGGTGCCTTCTGAAATTCAGCAACTGATCGGCGTCGACTACCGGGCGCTCAAAGATTCGCCCACCGCGCAAGCGCTCAAAGCGCAGGTCCTCCCGGAGAACCTGAAGGAGTTCGAAACCGCGCTCAAGGGCATCGGCATCGACACCGATCGCGATCTCGACCAGCTCGATTTCGCCTCCTTCCGTACCGAGAAGAAGGGCATTCAAATCATCGGCGTGGCGCAAGGATCATTCTCCGCCAAGGCCCTCCTCAAGAAGATGAAACTTAAGAAGATCGCGGCCACCAAATATGGCACTACCCTCATTTATCCGATGGACGGTGGCTTCGTGATGACCTTCCTCGACGACAACACACTGGCTTTCGGCGAGTCGGCCGCCTTGCACAGTGCACTCGATACCCGCGACGGCAAGCGCCCTTCGATGGATTCGAATCCGGTGATGACCGACCAGATGTCGTCCGTAGATAATGCGGCCCTGTGGAGCATTCTCGACCAGCAGGGGACCCAGGCCGTAATTTTTTCGGCGATGGGCGACGCTTCCAAGGTTGGTGACTACGACACCCTCAAGAAGCGCATTCTGGCTTCGCGCTACACCATGAACTTCCAGAGCGGAGTGAATCTCGATTTCAGCGTACTTACCGCCGATTCGATGACGGCGGCTACCCTTTCCACAATCTTCAAGGGCGTCATGCTCTACAAGAAGCTCAATGCCAGCCCGGCCGAGAAGACGGCCATCGACGCCACCACCGTCGATTCCGACAGCGCGAACCTGCAGGTGCATTTCAAAAGCGACGATCAGAAGTTCCAGGCCCTGATGCACTCGCCCCTGTTCGCCGCGGTTTCACACTAAATCACTCAAAACTCCGCAGCCGTAAAAGAGAAAAAGTCCCGGGATGTCACCCCGGGACTTTTTGCTGTGCTTTTTCGGCAAGGCCGCCAAGTTCGGATCGCAGGCGCAGATCAGACGATTTGCAGTTAGTTTAAGATGCCAACCATGATCGACTCATGGCTTCCTCTGAGGCGTCCTCTGCTCTAAGTGAGTGTACGTTTCTTGACAACGCTTTCTGTGCACTGTAAAAACGAGTGCGATCAACAGATCAACAGCAATTTATGAAATGGGTTGCAGCACGTTCACCCGCCTCCTTGTGTGCCGCCAAGGAGAGACGGTAGCTGCATGCGCCCCCATCCCCATTGGATTGACTACTCGATCATTGGCATTTACTTCACATTTGTTCTGGGCATCGGTTACGTACTGAAAAAGTACATGAAAACCAGCACCGACTTCTTTCTGTCTGGGCGGTCCATTCCTGCCTGGATCACGGGATTAGCTTTCCTTTCCGCCAACTTGGGAGCCCAGGAAGTCATTGGTATGGGCGCCAGCGGCGCCAAGTACGGGATTGCCACCTCGCATTTTTACTGGGTGGGCGCAATTCCCGCGATGGTTTTCGTCGGCCTGTTCATGATGCCCTTCTATTACGGCTCGCGGGCGCGATCGGTACCGGAGTACCTGAAGTTGCGTTTTGACGAGAAGACGCGCGGTCTGAACGCGATTTCGTTTGCCGTGATGACGGTCTTTTCTTCCGGCGTTTCGATGTACGCCATGGGCAAGCTGCTGCAACTGTTGCTCGGGTGGAATTTCAATGCCGCGATTATTGTGTCCGCGCTGATCGTGCTGGCGTACACGTTTCTCGGCGGCCTTACTTCGGCGATTTACAACGAAGTATTGCAATTCTTTCTGATCGTGATCGGTTTCATCCCGCTGACCTACCTGGGGCTGAAGGATGCCGGCGGATGGAATGGTCTGAAGGCCCGCATCGGCAACGAAGCCATGGTCCATTCCTGGAAATATCTCGGCAGCCCCAGCGCCAATCCCATGGGCGTGGAATGGTTCAGCATGTTGATGGGACTCGGTTTCGTGTTGTCGTTCGGTTACTGGTGCACTGATTTTCTGGTGGTGCAGCGCGCCATGGCGGAGGACTCGATGACCTCCGCCCGGCGTACTCCGTTGATTGCCGCCTTTCCCAAGATGTTGTTTCCGTTCCTGGTGATTCTGCCGGGAATGATTGCCGGCGTGGTTTCCGCGGCCAGCATGAGTGGTGGGTCCGTACAGGCGGGATCGGCAATTGTCTCCGAGCGAGCGGCACCCGGCGGAATCAGCCTGGAAGGCGGAAAAGGCATCATTCCGCCGAAAGTCGACGAAAGTGGAAAGCCTCTCATCAAAGATGGCAAGGTCGTGCTCGACTACGATCTGGCAACTCCCATGATGTTGGTTCGTTATTTTCCTTCGGGATTGCTGGGCTTGGAATTGTGCGCCCTGATGGCTTCGTTCATGTCCGGAATGGCCGGCAATACGACTGCCTTCAATTCGGTTTGGACCTACGACATTTACCAGAGCTATATCAATAAGACGGCGTCCGACCAGCATTATCTGTGGATGGGAAGAGCGGCTACGGTTTTTGGCCTGGCGATCGCCGTGGCCGCCGCCTACATTGCCCGCCAGTTCAACAACATCATGGATGTGCTGCAGTTGGTGTTTGCCTTCGTGAACGCCCCGCTGTTTGCGACCTTCCTGCTCGGCATGTTCTGGAAGCGCGCCACCGGCAACGGCGCGTTTTGCGGACTCCTCGGAGGCACGGCCGCAGCCGCCCTGCATCACGGACTGACGCTTCCCGCGAGATCCGTACCCGGCGTCAAAGGCGGCTTCTTCGGTCTAGTGGTTCATCAATATCCGAGCGAGATGGCGCAGAATTTCTGGACGGCGATCTTTGCCTGGACGGCCTGCTTCATGGTGACCATCCTCATCTCGCGGCTGACCAAGCCTCGCCCGGATGGAGAACTCAAGGGACTGGTTTACGCGTTGACGGACCGGCCAAAAGATGTTGGCCTCGCGTGGTACCAGAAGCCAGCGGTGCTGGCGGTGGTGGCGCTGACGGTGCTGGTGGCCCTCAATTGGATTCTCTGGTAACTGTGATTGGCAGATAGGCGGGAGAGTCGGGAAGAACTATGGGATTCGATATCAGATTGCCGATCGGCATGATGTTCAGTGTGTTCGGCGTGCTGGTGGGTGGATACGGCGCGGCGACGCACGGAGAAGAGATGTACACGCGTCATTCGCTCGGTCTCAACGTCAACTTGTGGTGGGGAATCGTCATGCTGCTGTTCGGCGCGGCCATGCTGCTGCTGGCGCGCCGCGGAGCGGCAGCCGCGCGGTCGGCAAACAAGACGCTCGGTTCGGGACGGAATTAGTCCCCAGTGCCGCTGCCGATCGGTCCGAACGTCGGTCCGAGCGACGGGTTCGTCTGCGGGGTCACCCGCCAGGTTCGATAAGGTGATCGCGGTGCATCCGCAAGCGCTGGGGCTTCTGGCTGCGCCTCGGACATGATCGCGAACGCGTCCGGCTTAAGTGTCATTTTCTCCGTACCCCTAACCTCATCACCATCCGGGTACGAGAATTGCGGCACGATCTGTTGGAGTTTGGCGAGAATGGAAGTTCGTTGGCCGAGCGACATGGCAACATAGAGTTCGTCGAGACTATCCTTCAACGCCGGCCAGGCAAGCTTTACACTTTCCGTACATGCAATCTTGGCACACGGGCTCGGCAGGACCCGCTCGTCGGGATAGAAAAGTTCTTCGAAGAGTTTTTCTCCCGGACGCAGGCCGATGAACTCGAACTCCTGGTGGGATTTGCCGGAGAGGCGCGCCAGAGTTTTCGCCAGGTCCGTGACTCGCACCGGCTCCCCCATATCGAGCACCAGGATGTCGCCGTTCCGGCCGACCGCGAAGGCCTGCAACACCAGGCTGACCGCCTCCGTAATCGTCATGAAAAAGCGGGTTATTTCAGGGTGGGTGATGGTGATGGGCTGGTTTTGACGGATCTGTTCCTGGAAGAGCGGAATCACGCTGCCGTTCGATCCGAGAACATTGCCGAAACGCACCGACACCGAGCGCATCCGCTCCCCGGGCCAGGCGGCGAGAATCAATTCTCCCACCCGCTTGGTGCAGCCCATGACGTTCGTCGGGTTCACCGCCTTGTCGGACGAAATCATCACGAAGGCCGCGCAATCTGAACTCTGGGCCACGTTCAGCAACGTCAGCAGACCGAAAACGTTGTTACTGACCGCCTCCTCAACATTGTCTTCCATGACCGGCACGTGCTTGTATGCGGCGGCATGGAAAACGATCTCGACCCCGTAGGTTAGAAATATCTTTTGCATGCGCTCCGGGTTGCTGAAGTCGGCGACGCAAAATACCTTGCGCTCGTCTCCGTCGCCCTGGGCAAGCTGGCGCTGCAAGTGAAAGATCCCGGTTTCATTCTGGTCGAGGCACAAAAGCAGTTTCGGTTTGTACGTCCTGATTTGCCGGCATAGTTCGGAACCGATCGACCCTGCGGCCCCGGTCACCATGACCACGCGGTCGCGAATATGCTCGCCGACCGATTCCAGATCGAGGTCGACAGGGATGCGTCCCAGCAGGTCCGTAAGTGAAACTTCTCGAACCTGCTGCAGGGTGACTCGGCCCGCGATCAATTCCGCCATTTCGGGGACAGTGCGGAAGGCAACGTCCGCTTCTTTACAGAAGGCGACGAAGCGGCGCATCTGGGCTTGAGTGGCCGATGGAATGGCTATCAGGATTTCGTTGATTCTTTGCTGGCGGACTACCTTGGCCAGCGCCTCGACCGGGCCAAGCACCGGCACGCCCAGAACCCGCAGCCCCTTCTTGAGCGGATTGTCATCGACACAACCGATCACCCGATAGCCGGTCTCCACTTCCTGGACCTCGCGAATGATCATCTGTGCGGCATGTCCGGCGCCCACCAGGAGCATGCGTTTCGAGGCTGAGTCCGTCCGCACCGTTTCCGTCAGCAGGCGCGAGAGTACCCGCACGCTGGTCAGGAGCGTAAAAGTTATCAACGCCTCCAAGGCATAGATCGACAGTGGAAAGAGCTTCAGTCCCAATCCATAGCGCACGATCAGGAAGAACGCGAACGAGCCGGTGAGGATGGCTTTCCAAACATCGATTGCATCGCTGATCCCGGTATAACGCCACCAGCCATGCATCAGATTGAAGAATGGCATGGCCGCGAGGCGAACCACAATGAGTATGGGGGCTGCGGCCCACAGCAGGCTCGCATCCGGCAGCCGGAACTCGAAACGCAGCAGCCAGGCGCAGACCAGGGAGCAAAGGATCAGACCCGCTTGCGACACCAGCACCAACAGGGACTGGCAACGCAAGAGCGCAGAAGACCGCTTATTGGTTTTTCTCATAGCCCAACTAGGTCACCTCCTTAGTTACGGACATTCGTTACGAACAATATTTACGGACACTTATCTGGTTGATCGGCATGAGTTGACAGTTCCTTGAGGTCAATGCCCGGTTTCATTGGGGGCAGAGGACAGGCGAGCGGAAGATTAGCGGAAACCAGAGATTGGCCCCGCGAAAGGGCATAGCGATTTCTGAAAATGAAGAGCCTAGTGGTGCACGCCTTCCGCCTTGAGCACTCTCCAGAAGGTCAGCGTTATGATCTCCAAGTCCAGCGGAAGCGACTGCGCTGCCATATACTCGGCGTCGTAGCGAACCTTGCGGGAAATCTCCAACCCATCGCGGCCATTGACTTGCGCCCAGCCGGTAATCCCGGGAACCAATCGATGCACGCCGTAGCGGGTACGAAGCGCGATTAGATCGTGCTGATTGAAGAGCGCTGGACGAGGTCCCACCAGACTCAGATCGCCACTGCAGACGCTGACCAGTTGCGGCAGTTCGTCCAGGCTGGTCTTGCGCAGCAGGGCTCCGATCGGGGTCAGATAGCGCCCCGGTTGCTGCAACAAGTGGGTCGCAACCTGCGGTGTGTCGACGCGCATCGTCCTGAACTTGGGCATAACAAAAGTGCGATTGTCTTTTCCAATGCGCTTCGACCAATGCAGGGCGGGGCCGGGAGAGGTTAACCGCACCGCGGCCCAGCACACCACCAGGAGCGGACTGGTAAGGATCAGCAGCACTCCCCCCAGAACCAGATCCATGCTCCGCTTCCATGCCGGTAGCCGGTACTCCGAAAGACTGAAAGTTGTGGTCACCATGTTCGTTGCCACTGCCGTCACTTATTGCCGACTAAGGTTGGACCCCACATGGTTGTGTGTGATCGGGAAGAACGTTCCCCTCATCCGTCGCCGGACCTGGTTTGGAAAGTTTGGGTTGCGGACAGAACCTATGAAGCGGTGGCCCGTGCCTTCGGCGGTGCGCCGGGCCCCTTGATCACGCGCTTGTCGGAACCTAGGCGATTCTCCGCGCGCTTGAAGCAGGAGCGCGCCTTCACGGCGAGACGAACCAGGAGCTTGCTGGAGCGGCTCCTGCCAAAGTAGTCATAGGCTTCGTTGAATGCGATCAGCGCGTCGTGCAGCTCGCGAAGAGATCTTTGCGGGGTCTGATTGACGCTTTGACTTCCGAAGTGGACGATTTCCGCGCAAGGCGTGTAATGCACCAGGTAACCCTTTTGCTTCAGCATGAAGTTGTAGGCCAGATCGGAGACAAAGAGACGGAACCGTTCATCCAGCATGCCCGCATTTTCCCAGGTAGAGCGCCGGACGATGTAGGCGGTCGTGCCAATGCTGTCCACTGGCTGGGCTCTGGAGTAGTCGAAGTTAGTGGCATAATAGCGATCCGTCAGCCGGCTTCTCGGAAATAGTCTGTCCCAGTTGAGGGCTTGCAGCGCCATGGTGCCGGGTCCGGAAAAATGGCGGATGCAGTGCTGCACCGAGCGGTCGGGGTTCAGCAGCTTCGGACCGCAGGCTGCCACGGGGGGATTCTCGTCCATGTACTGGACCAACGCTTGAAAGGCATTGCCGATCAGCAGGGTGTCGCTGTTCAAGTGGCAGGCATAGCGCGCCCGCGACATGCGCATCCCAAGATTTGTGTTTTTGACATAGCCCTGGTTGACTTGGTTCCGGACGACGATTACATGGGGGAACGCTGCGGCTACCATGTCCGCGCTGCCGTCGCTGGAATTGTCATCGACGCAGATCACTTCAAAGGTCACCCCGCCCGTGTGTTCGTAAATGGAAGAAATACAATTGCGCAGCAATTGCCGTGTGTTGTAGCTGGGAATGATGATGGTTAGATCCAATAGATTGTCCATTTTGTCCTCCTCAGTTGTCCTTGCGTTCCGCGTCGCTTACTTAGTCTTGCGATAAGTCCCAACCAAACAATATTGCCGCACCGCATGGGAAAGCGTCTCGCTTCTGGAGAGCATTGGGAGCGAGAACAGCTTGTGCAACGTCCACCTTCGATCCAAGCGCCGCAATTCACTCTCCCCATAGAAAACCTTATGATCCGGATCGGTCCGAAAACCACGTATTCCCGGCACAGCAATTACGAGGCCGCCACTCGGACTCGTAATTCGCCAGCACTCATCCAGGAGGTGTTGCGGGTCGGCAATATGCTCCAGCACGTTATCCAGGACGCACGCATCAAACGACCCGTCAACCGCCGGAAATCGACCGTCTTCCTCAATTAACGAAGCTCGCAGCCCAACCCGCCTCGAGTACTCCACGGCAAAGGGGTTGATCTCGAAACCCACCACAGAGGACGGGAAAGCACCCAGCACGCCGGAGCCAGTACCCGATCCCACTTCGACCAGACGCGGCCCGAAAGCACGGGCGCACAGGAACAATATCGGAGACGAGATAAGCCTCTTATAGAGACGTCCCCGAAAGCTAATACGGTTGAGGTACTGATAGTATTCCTGAAAAACCGTGTCGTCACTCACTCGCGTCTCCCGTCAAAGAAGAGTAATAAGCGAAATGCCTACTGGCCATTACGCTTAGCTGAAAGGATTCTTTATATAATCTCTTTGAGCTGCTCATATAGTTTGCAGGTTTGGAGGTTACCTTCTTGATGGCCAGAACGAGGCTCTGCGTGTTTTCTAGCTGGAAAAAACCCAAATCCTCTTCAGAAAGTAAATCTGCATATATCGGAAGCCGAGAGCACACCAAAGGCAACCCGCAACCCATGGCTTCTAGCATGGCTAAGCAATAGCCCTCGGAGCGAGAAACCATGGCAAACAGGTCAAAATGGCAATTGTAACGAGAAGAAGTTTCACGAAATCCGAGAATTGTAAATCGATCGGAAACACCAAGGCTTTTCGCCAAGTCCAAAAGAAGGATTGATTCCGTTCCTTCTCCGACAATAACCACTGCGCAATCAGTTAACTGAACTAAGGCACGGACAAGCTGGTCAAGGCCCTTCCTTTTGATCACCAAACAAACCGCTCCTATGATCTTAAGAGAACGAGCCTTGTATCGATCAAAAACCAGTTGATCAGGCAGTTCAATGGACAGGGCAGCGGGAGGGGGGATACCGTAGTTGATGATTACATCATTCCTTGCGCCAATAAAAGAACGGTAGTGGGCCGCCATAAAGGTGCTTGAATATATTAAGTTCGAGATAGACCGCAAGGCCAGGAACCACAGTCGGCTAACAGTCTTTGCCTTCCATCTGGGATAGGTATACGTCATGTCATCCCAAATAAAACCATGGAGGCTCGCGATTTTTCGTTTTCTAGCAATTGGCAATAAAGCCAAGATGCAATCTGGGAGAAACCCTGTTGAATGGACGAGATCGAAGTCGAACAGTTTATAGACATTGCCGATCGTTAATTGGCTGCATTTAACCGGGAAGTCTATGCCTTTACCTTTTTTTAGATAAAACACCTCCATTTCCAGTCCAGACTCATGAAGTAAACCAGCTATTAGGATACGGGTAAAAATAACAGGGCCCCGATTCTTAAGAGCGGGAAGAATGTATGCAACTCTCATGGTTCTAACCTCCGACCATTGTTGGCAGCCACAAGTGAACCATCTTGCTGGAAGAACGTGGGAGAAAGGGAACGACGTGTATCACCAGGACTGTCCTCTGCGGTCCATAACAACGCATCTAGCAGCGCCAGCGCATAGCATGAGGGCCACGTTGTTAAGACCAGCATCCTTGAGCCGCTCCTGACGGTGGCCCATTCTGCCAATTGCGCAAAAAGGAAGGAGAAACATAGCTGAAGGTGGTTCTGTATTCATCGACCAGGCCTTTGACCTGCAAGTCGATGATCAAAGTAGTCAGCGCGTAGCATACAACAACGATGGACACAAGGCGGCGATAGCGCCGAAGTTGAGGATCGTCGTAGACGATGGCAACGATCTGAGCCACAATAAATCCTTCCCCGACTCCGAGCAAAGAGTAGCCTCGCGCACTTAAGATTCCGAATTGGTTGAAAGAAATCATCCAGAGCGTGGAGATCCAATAGGAGGTGGCACACAGTTGAAGAATCGGCGTAGACAACTTGTCCTTTTTCGAGTTCATGAGCCAGCACAGCACACCGAGAATCATCAACTGCTTGATCGTTACGGGGTTAGAGAATATTCCAAGAGTTGCAGCTTGATCGGAGCCTTGATAAGTCGCTAGCCTGTCAATCAGCGCGAATAGCGAGTATGAGGAGTCTAGGCTGTTACCAACGATTATGGACCCAATCAATGTCAGGAACACATATTTAGGTGTGCTCCTGATCTTTAGACAGTCTAGGAGGAGCGGGAAAATGACGACTGCCGCTTCTAAATGAGTCAGGACAGCGAGTACCATTAGCGCGATTCCCATGGGCCTGCGGCGGCTTGCCCAGAAGTGATAGCCCCATAGGATGAGGATCGCGGCCACGCCGCTTCGTATCGCAATCATTTCGTGGTGAAAGAAGTCGTGCGCGTAGTACAACATTAGGGCGATGGCACAGAACTTGGTATGCTTCCAGAAGAATAGGGCATACGACGTCACGGCAGTCAGAGCGAGTAGAAATATCAGAGCTTCAAAAGGAAGGCCGACTATCTTAACCAGAGAATTCAAATAGACGTATCCGACGTCTACGGCTGGCATTGTGCTTATCCATTGCCCGAAGAACCCAACGCCAAGCGTATCCGGACTTGCTTTGAAATACTCTCTATATGCGCCATAATCTGCGCCCACAGATTCCGCCCTCAATCCTGCGCACGCGATCATCAGAAGCGCTGCCAATACGTACCAACTTCTGCTTATGATCGATTGTCTTGATTGGAATCCGACGATGACAGCGCACAGCAGAGCAAAAAATATGGCGTAGTAGATACTCACCGGGAAGTCACGATGTTCAGGTACTGGTTCGGCATTCGGTTGGTGACTTGACGTTGATGAAAGAAAGCTACTTGGATCGTCATGGCGTCAAGCCCTGAGCGGCAGCTCGCTGCCATGTTTTCCGTTTCCTTTGAAAGATATAGGTTCCCGAGGTCACGCCCAGTACCCCCAGACACGCGAAGTACCCTACCGCTACCGCGGGCGCTCCCCAATAACGGGCACAGAGGATCGTGGAGGCAGCCGATACGATTGCGAGCACGACGGATTGAATCAAGAAAGGTTCGCACTTGTGCGCCCGAAGATAGAGTGCCTCACTCTGGACGACATGGCTGCCCAACGCCGTCAGGAGCAATAGCGCAAAAACCGGTGGCAGAAGAATCCGCGGTGCCAGGGTCGGGAAGAAGCGCTCGGCGGCGACCAAGCCGGCGAACAATGCGATCGCCAAAAGCGTCAGCAGGGTCAAAGATTGCCAAAGGGTGCGGAAGAAGAGGCGATCGAGTTGGCGAATCTCTCCCCGGGCGACCAGTTTCCCGAACGGCGCCGCCTTGGTGGTCATCCACGCCAGGACAACCCAGCCGAGTTGCAAGACAATGCTCATGGAGAGGCCCATCTGTCCAGCCGCTACCGCCCCTCGAAAGACGAACAGCACGGGCGTGAACATCTGGGAGATGGAGTAGCTGCAAAGCCAGCTCACGGCAATCCGCCACTGAAAAGGCCACACTTCCGAGCGCCACAGGATTCGATGCGCGTCCACCGGACGGCGCATAAGAGGCAACAGCAGTCGGCGACGATGGAAAAGGAAGGTCATCCCCAGTACAGCCTGTCCGGCGATGACGAGCGCCGGCGCAAAAAGTCCGTGGTGGGTGATCATTGCGGTCCAGACCAGCAGGGCGCTTACAATCGCTTGGCTTAGCCTCAGCCCGGCCACCTGGGCAACCCTCCCGCAGCCCTCCAGAAAGGAGAAAACCGGATCGATCTGGAAGGTAATCACCGAGCCCAGAACCGCCAGGGCCCAGGGCCACCGCCATGCCGGCTCAACCCCCACATGCGCGTGGTGGGAAAAGAAATACGAGCCCGCCGGCAAAAGAATCATTGCCATGAGCAATGAGGCCACGGCGTACCACAGCACGGCGGTTTGCAGCACCGAGGCCAGACGTGCATGGGCGATCGGGTCTCCCGCGACCCGATCATTCCCGTCAATGGTTAGACGGGAACCTTCGTGCGTGGCCAGTTGCAGAATGACAAAGGAGAACCCCAGTTCGAAGACGGTCTGCAGCCAAACCAGACTCCACAGCGTGTAGTAATAGCCTTGCTCGGCCGGCGTTAGAAAATGAATGACCAGCAGCACCGTTCCCGCGCTTCCGATCGCTTGGCAGCCCCGAGCGAGCACGGTGTAGGTAACCGCCCGGTCGAGACCAACGATGTGCTTGAGCCGGATGTGCCAACCAGGACGAGACCCCCATGCAGGCGCGCCCGGATCGCAGACTTCGTCCGCGGGAACAGAAGCTGGAGGGCTGAAGACTGACATGCTACAGCCAGCCGCCATTCGAAATCTCCGTCCGCAGCGCGTCTAAATGTGCGTCCGCTCCGGGCTCCCGGCGCATCCTATGCCATGCCTCGGCAAGCAGCCCATAGATACAGGAACTGAAAAATCCCAACAGCGCCGCGAGGGCTACGATCAGGCTGCGCAGCGGCGAAGATTTGCGGTCCGGCTCGAGCGCGGGATCGACTACCTGGATCACGGCGGCGGTTCTTGCCTCATCGAGTCTTGCCGCTTCATACTGTTTCGCCAGCAGCTCGAACATGGTCTCGGCGTACTTCACGTCGCGCAGTTTGCGGACATACTGCAGACCGGCTTCCGGAACGTTGCCGACCGGAACCTGGACATTGCCGGGGGCATTGCCGAGCCCATCGCCCGGTCGGCCGCTTTCGTTTTCGAGCAGGGCCAGTTGGGCGCGCATGCCGGAAAGTTGCTGTTCGCCGAGCTGCACATCGGGATTCTGCTCGGTCGAAAACAGCCGCCTAGCGTGCAACTCGATTTCCTTGGCCGCGATCGCCGCTCGCAGTTTTACCACCGACTCGATGATGGCCTTGGCCTGGCCATCCAGTTGGATCAGGCCAGTGGTCTGCTCGGTCTCTTTTAGCGACTGTTCCGCGTCGGCGAGATTGTTCTTGGCCAATTCCAACTGCCGCTCGAAGAATATGCGCCGTTGTCCAGCTTCAGTTACGGCGAGGTCTTGTGTCAGTTTGCGTAATTCGTCCACGTAAGCGTTGGCGATTTGGGGCGCGCGGCTGCGATCTCTGTCTTCCACCGAGATGCTGATGAAACCCTCCTTGCCGACTACGATGCTGCTGGCTTTTTCCAAGTCCTTGCGTGCATCCGACATTCTCTTGTCGCGGTAGGCCCGGCGCAGATCGAAGCGGCGTATCAACGCGTCTTCAGCGGTGCGGCTGCGCAGCATCCCCACATAAAGATCGCTTGGATTCTTCAGCCCGAGATCTTTCTGGGCCATCGCCGCCATCGGCCCCAAAGCTCCCAGTTGCCCGATCATCGACGCAGCCAGCGACTGGCTCTGCTGCGGGGGCAGGATACTGGCGGTGGCGGTGTAGCGATTGGGCCAGACGAACGCAACGATTGCCCCCAGAACGGCAGCTGCCAACGTCGTTCGCAGGATGGTCCGCTTGCGCCGGGATAGAACGATCAGCAAATCGAGCAGGTTGCGCTCGCCGGGGTTGCCGCCGCCAGCGCCTGCGGTCGGCCGCCAATCGGGCGCTTGAAGGCTAGTGGCTTCACGGTCGATAGTCTCATCGTCCAAGGTTGCAGCCGCTACCGTCCCAGGAGCGGTCGTCGTCATACTCGTCATTGCACCGCCCTCATCGAACGAACGCTCTTACAATTACTCTCAGAATTACTCTCATTGAATGACCCTCACCGCCGCCACGCCCAGGGCAAATTGCGAGAAGACCTGACTCCAATCGCGCAAGCCCTTGAGGAACGAACCGTGGGACAGACGCTCCGGCACCACGATGGCGTCGCCCGGCATGAGGCGAAGAGAGGCGAAGCCTCCATTCCACAATCCCTTGACCGACTGTTTGCTGATCACCGAGCCGTCGGCCCGAATGACAAACATGCGGGCCGTGTCCGCGTCTCGCGTCGGCCCGCCTGCCCGCCTCAGATAGTCGTCCAATCGCCCTTCACGCCGGTAGAGGAATGAGTTCTTGTTGTAAACCGCACCCAGCATCTCGACCGTTGCGGGGCGATATGGGACCACGAAGCGATCGCCATCTTCGAGCGCGATTTCCGGCAGGTCGTTTACTGTGGTCGTGTCCGGCCTTAGATCGAGAACCACGCGTCCGGTGGCTTTCACCTCCCGGAGTTTTTCCACTAATTGCCGCTGGGCCTCGAGTTTGGCGCGGTTGTCGGCAACTTCGTCGGGACTGACCCCAGAGGGGGCCATCGCATTGCGGGAGATGTCTTCCTCCAGCTGCTCGATCAGCCGATCCAGTCCCTTCTGCTGGCCGATGCGCACCGATTCGCGCGTAAACTCAGCCCCATAGGGATAGGCGTTCGCCGAGAACCCGCCGACCCGTGCGACCAGATGACGGATGGTTTCGCCCGCTTCAGCCTGGTAGACACCGGCGGTGCGAAACTCCCCTTCCAGGCGCACGAACTTGCTCTGTTTTTCGAGCGGAACCGCCAGATCATTCTGCGAAAAGATGGTGATGACGTCGCCCGGCTCGACCGCCAGGTTGTTTTGCTCGTCTCCCTGCAGCACCAGTTTGCCCAAATCGAACGGGACTAGCCGCGTTGTCAAATCCCGCGGGTTCAGCCGCTGAATAACCGCGTAGTCCCAGTTGACCTCCGGAGCATTGCGCGCGATCTGGTGGCGCAGTTTCGCGGTCGTGGCCTCGGTGGCTGCTTTTGCCGACGCCGCCTGCTTCTCGAACTCGATACCCTCTGTCTGCCTGTCCCTCTCGCCCTCGTTCGCAGCCGACCCGGTTGCCCGCCCGTAGTCTCCGGCAGCCGGCTGACCGCTGCTCTCGCCTGCATTTGCCATCGAGTTGGTGGCGCGCCAGTAGTCGCGGGTGACCAGTGCGTCCTGGTTCGGGATTACATCCCGCAGACGCATGCCGCTATGCCATTCCATGCGCCCGGGATGCGCCACGTTTCCCCGCAGTGTCACCGCATTTTGAAATCGGGGAGAGAGCGAGAGGATGCGGACCACATCCCCATCCTTCAATGCGCGCTCCAACCCTGGTCCATCGAGAGGAAATTCTTCGACCCGGCGAATGGTGTGGTTTTCGATGCGTTCCACCACCGCCTTCTGTCCATCCGCCGTGGTCGCGAGGCCTCCCGCCATCTCGATCGCGCTCCCGAGACTCGTCCCCTCCCGCAGTTCGTAGATCGCCGGCACATTCAAGCTGCCGGCGAGGGCAATGGACGGCCCGGCGGGGGGAATATAGATGACATCCCCGGGCAGCAACCTCGCGTCTTTGGATTTGTCCCCTTTTAAGAGGAGGTCATAGAAGTCAAACTCCGTCACCACGCTGTTATTTCGCTTCAGCTGGATGCGCCGCATGGATCCGCTATTCGACGGACCGCCCGAGGCGAACAGGGCGTTGACCAGCGTGCACAGGGAACTGACGGTGTAACTTCCTGGGCGCCGGGCCTGTCCGACGACAAACACCTGAATCGATCGCAGCTGTCCCAGGCTGACCGTCAGATCGAAATTGCGGAACACTCTCCCAATCGCGGTCCGGAAATACTCCGGCAACTGCTGGTATTTCAACCCGGCCACGGAAAGCGCGCCCACCTTGGGCAGGAAGACCTCGCCGCCGCGATCGACCATCAGTCTGCCGTCCAGATCAATCTGTCCCCAGGCCCGGATCAGGATTTCGTCTCCCGGCCCGATCAGGTAATCGTCAGTCACCGGAATGCGGTCGACGGGAGCGAAAGTGGTGGGGACGCGATCGAAAAGACTGTATCCATAAATGGGCAACCGGCGGCCGACGGAACTGGCGACAAATACCTGAAACTCATTGGGTGGCGGTTCAGGAATCTCGTCCGTCTGCGGAGGGAAACCCCGCTTCGGATACCGTGCCGGTTCCGCGTTCTGGTCTTGCCCGTCGTTTTTGTAGTGGTTGTTATTCTGCTGGGCGTTGTTGGGCCAGGCGGGGTTCGGCTGCGCGTTAGCGGGAGGCGGCGCTTGATTTCCCCCTTTGCCGGCATTTGGGTTGGCATTGCCATCGGCGGTTCGAGGGGGCGCCGGGCAGTCATCTTCCAAACATTGCGGATTGCCGGCGGCCGGGGTTTGCAGCGTGGTTTGAGCCGGTCCGAGACCGGGCAACGCGAGCAGGCAAAACAGCGCGGCACCGATCCAGCGGAGTCTCGGGCTGGCCGACACGGCAGGGCAGTGGCTCCTAGCCAGCGGCAGGGACGACTCCGCCCCTGGTCTGCATCTCTGGGAGAACAGTTTTTCGGGGATCATTTTTTCAAACGTCATGGGAGGTTCTAACATCATTGGGGTTTCTAAGATCATTGAGCGTTCAGCACCTTGCGCCATGTCGGATGGTAGGTGAACTCAACCGAGGCCACCGTGTTCGGTCCGGCGAGCGGGGACAGAACGAGGAAGTTCCAACGTTCGTACTGGAGGAATGCCGCAATCTCGAATTCCGGGCGTAGTTGAAACGTTGCTCGAACAAAGAAATCCTGAATGTCACCGCCCGCCGGAATAAAATCGCGGTCGACATGGGCGTTCCGGTATCCCGCTTGCACCGAGTTGCGGGGCGAAAGCCAATAGGTGCTCCAGAGCTGAAGACCATGGCCCTCCCGGCCCACCCAGGAACCAAGCAAGTGCCCGTCGTTGGTGTAGGAGTCGTGATAGGCGCCGTTCCAGTAGAAGTATTGGCCGCCCCGGTTGGAGAGCGCTGGCGGGTCCGACCACACCATCTCGGCGCGGAAATCAAGCTTTGGGATGCGGGGAATCTGCGGCAGGTAAATGCCCGGATTCATCAGCGACATTTGCGGGTATCCAATGGGCGACGTTTCATCGTCGGTCATGCCATCGTTGTACAGAACCAGCCAATTGCGGAGGCCGGGAATGCGATAGCTGAAATCAAAACCACTGCGCCGGTCGCCCACGTCGGCCGCGCTGCCGGGGATCGTAGTTTTGTTGTCTCCAAAACTGAAGAAACCTCTCAGGAACATGTGGGCCGTAACCGGCCGGAATACGATGGTGCGCGAGAACCCGAATTCCAGGTTGGGCGTCGGTTTGAAACTTATCTTCTGGCCATCAATCGCCGGAAGTGGCGGGTAGTGGTGCCCAGCCATGAATCCGAAGAAGGAGTCCCAGCGCAAGGGCCCCAGCCAATGGAGAAAACTCGGCAGCCTCCAGGGAGAAGGGTTGGTCAGACGCACCATGTCGAGAGGTTGCGCGTTGTCGCTCAAGTTCGGCGGCCCGCCCGCGCCCGGTCCCCACCACAGACTCTGCCGGCCAGCCGATATCTGGACGGTCTTGAGGTTCCACGCGATGTATGCGTCCAGGAGGCGAAACTGATCGAGGACGGTCGTATGGATCGGATCCTGAGGCGGCGTCACGTCGATGGTGCCAATCATCTGCTGAACCGCCTCACTGTACGCGGGAAGTGCAGCCGTGTGCTGATACTCGCCGCGCACATAGAACGCCACCGGGCCCGCCGATCCCGATGCCGAAGCGCCACTGACCAGGTTGGAACCTGGGCCGTAGGGACGGCCGTAGTCATTGATGAGGGTTTGGCCGAAGTGATAACCGTCGTCGAGTGGCGTGCCCGCGATGCCGAGGTAGCGCGTGTAGATGCTGTCCACCCGGATATCGGAAGTCTCGGACCCATTCGAGCGCCCGAGGTCGCTCGCGAACTCGGCTTTGAGTGCCGCGTGGAGCCGGTACGCCTCGGATTGCTTTTCATGTTCAACGGATAGATTGTTAACCGATAGGTCGTCCACCCCCAACTCGTCGCCGGCGGCCGCAATGATCCGGGCGCACTCCATGCGCGTCCATGGCCGTAAATTGGCGTAAGCACTCGGCGCATACCCCAGCGCGGCCAAGCGGTCGAATGCCGCGTAGACCCAGGAGTCCAGGGGAACGGAGGGCGATCCGAGTTCGGCCGGCTTGCGCGCGCGCGGCACTGTTTCTTCCGCAAAATCTTCCTCAAAAGCGTTCGCCCTCGCACCCGGCAACTCCGGGTCGTGATGCGCCCGGTACACATACCTTCCGATCAGTAAGCCGAGCGCGCTACCCACGACCACGTCGGAGGGGAAGTGTTCGCGGGCCGCGACCCGCGACAAACTGATTCCCGTCGCCGCACCGTAGGCCAACAGTTTGGTTAACGGTCCGGGATATTCCTGGGCCATGACGCTCGCGATCGACCAGGCGGCGAGCGCATGTTCCGAGGGAAACGAGGCGCCCCCGGCTCCGAAGGTGCCGGCGTTCGCGGCGTTCGGCCGCGGTCTTTGGAAGGCGAGCTTCATCGCCTCAGCCACGATCAGACTGTTCGTCGCCGCTTCACCCGCCAGAGAGCCGGTCTCGCGGCTGTGCTCGTCATCAGTACTTGCCCCGCGCAGGTACAAGCTGCCCGCGCTCGCGATCATGGCAGCGAGCCCGTAGTTGCTGAAACTGCCGCTGTGGGCGATTGGAGTGCTTCCGAAATGCCGCATGATGTCTTGGTCGGCCGCCATCAGGCCGAGGCTGCCGACTGCCAAGGGTGCGAGCCAACTCTTGTCTTGGCTGTGCAAATGCAACGGCGAGGTCCAAATCGCTTTCTGATCCGAGAGGAAATCTTGCGTCAAGCGCAGCGGGCAGAAACCGGCCGCGACTGTCGCGCCGCTCGAATGTTTTCCAGCCGGACTAGCTCCGGACGGCTCTGTCGAATGGCCGTCTTCTCTTTCATGGCTGGTACTCCGGCGCGTGCATGGTTTGAGCGTTTCGACATCGGATGCCCGAACGGCCTTTGCCGACGAGCCAACCAGCAGAGCAACCGCTACGATTTGGTAAAAACGCCCTCGTATTTTGCCCGGAACAAGCATGCTCTAGAGCAGCCTGTAGGACTGGGAGTGCCGGTTGGGTTTGTCTCCGGCATAGCTTTCGACGGCAGAATTTTTGGACGGCAGAACGATGGATGGCAGAACTGAGCGGCCAGCACACTGCACTGCCGGTCCCAAATCGTCCGCGTCGACCTCCACAGCCACGCATTGCATGATCACGTCGATCGCGAGCACGACGCGAAAATTGTTCTTCTTGCGAACCAGCACGCCTTCCATCCCCATCATCGGTCCGGCCTTGATGCGGACCCGTTCGCCGATGATGAGGTAGGGGTGGGGCTCAATTTTCCGCTGTCCAAGACCGGAGCGGAGCGCCTCGATTTCAAAGTCGGGAAGCGGTGCGAGGTTTCGTCCAAAGCCAACCAGCAAGAGCACGCCCGGCACCTCGAGCACACGTACGCGCTCCCGGGGATCGATACGCACAAACACGTAGCTCCTGAAGAGTGGCAGCTCAAGGTTCATCGTGCAACGATTTTTCCAGCGGTGGCGCGTTGAGTACAGAGGTAAGAAAGATTCGATCTGGCGCTCGGCAAAGTGTGAGGCCACGCGTTTTTCGTGATGCGAATGGGTGTAGGCCGCAAACCAGCTCACAGAAAATTTCTCCGCCACGGCTAAACTATGTATCTTCGGGTCTCGTGCTGGTTGTCTTGCTGCCACGTCCGTTTGCATGATTTGCGTTTCCATTCACGCGAAGCTTCGCTAGCCCCGCTTAGCGAGGTTCTTTAGAACTCTCAAATCTCGAAGTGACTGCCTACGTCCTCCATTGCACGTACCTTGCCACCGCGGTTGCGGTTCTTCGATTTGGTTTGTCTCTCAGCCCGCTGGAGTTACGAGTTTGCTGGCCGGAATTTTTCTGCAATTCCCGGCGCGGGAACCTGAATCGGGTTTTCTGTCCTAAATCAGCACCATCCGCAGGATGTACCCACGTGCGAGACACAAATTCACGGATCGACTTGGCGATGGCTGTGGATTGTGCCGCACGAACAGTGAGACCATCGGGAACTTGCCGTGAAGCACTTAGTACGTCACCTGCTGCCAACCAGCAGCTGCGGGAACGGGATCATGCAAAAACCTGATTCGTCAGATAGAAAATATGAATTCAAATAAGCACCGAAGTTGATTGATCTCAGGAGTCATTGAACCTAGAATACCAACTATGTTGAGGCAGAATCTTTCCGCGCTGTGCCTGGTCACCTGTTGTTGTTGTGCATCAGTGTGCTCTGGCGTGGGGAGGCTGTCGACCTAAGGAACTTGCTCTAAGACCGGCACTTATAGCCCACCGCCAGATCAATCTGGCGGTGGGTTTTTTATTTCTGGGAGAAAACAGTCGGGGACGAAAGAGGCTATGACCAGCACAGCCAAAGAAACCAAGGCACAGCGAGTCGAGCGCCTTAAACGCTCCAAGAATCCGTGGGAAGGTCTGGAAGAAATCCGGCGTTTCGCACGCGAGGGGTTCGCGTCCATTCCGCCGGAATGGCTTGGAACCTATTTTCGCTGGTGGGGTGTGTACACGCAGGGTGATGGGGCGGGCGTAATCGGAGGTCGAAACGGGGAAGGCCGGTCGCTGCAATGCTTCATGGTGAGAATCCGGATCCCCAACGGTCTGCTGCGTTCTGAACAACTGCGAACCGTTGCCGAACTCACCCGCCGCTACGCTCACGGAATTGCCGACATCACGGTGCGCCAAAACATCCAGTTGCACTGGGTCACGATCGAGCAACTGCCCGACCTGCTCGAAGCGCTCGCCCAGGTGGGAATAAACACGACCAGCGCCTGCGGCGATGTCACCCGAAATGTTACCGGATGTCCGGTCGCGGGAGTGGACGCCGATGAAATTTGCGATGCTTCGCCTCTGGCGCTCGAAGCGGCGCGAATGCTGGCGGGCAACGCCGACTTCTATAACCTTCCCCGCAAGTTCAAGATCTCGATCACCGGATGCCGCGTGTGGTGCCCGTATCCGGAGATCAACGATGTTGGCTTGACCGCGGCGACGCGCGTGCTGCGCGGGACGCCCGAGGTCGGTTTCTCCCTGCGAGTTGCGGGAGGGCTATCCACCGAACCCTACCTCGGGGCGCGATTAAACGCGTTTGTCCGCTGGCATCAGGTGCTGCCTACCGTTATAGGGATTGCCGAGCTGTTTCGTGATTCGGAAGTGTTGCGCGAACATCGCGAACGCGCGCGGTTGAAGTTTCTCTTCCTGCGGCAGGGATGGACGGCGGAGAGTTTTCTGGAAGAATTGCAGTGCCGAATCGGATTTCGATTCGACCCCGCCGTCGAGGAATCGCCGCCAGCGGATGTTTATCGCGACCACGTCGGAATTCACCCCCAAAAGCAGCCAGGCTACTGCTACGTGGGAACCGCAGTGCTCCGCGGACGGATCACCGCCGAGCAAATGCACGCTGCCGCCGATCTGGCCGATCGCTTCGCGTCCGGCGAACTGCGCACCACCAACATGCAGAACCTGCTCATCGTCAACGTTCCCCGGCACAATGCGGAAGACTTGGCCAGGGAATTGGACGCGATTGGATTGCGCGTGGGCGGCTCTCCGTTCTGGCGTGGCACCGTCGCTTGCAGCGGCACGGAATTCTGCAAGCTCGCGATCACCGAGACAAAGAGCTTTTCCCGCTGGCTGGTGGAAGAACTGGAAGAGCGCTTGCCCGGCTTCGATCAGCACCTGAAATTACACGTTACGGGATGCCCCAACAGTTGCGGACAGCACTGGATTGCAGATATCGGCATTGACGGCAAAAAGATGAAAGTGGACGGCCGTGTAGTCGATGCCTACTACTTCTGCGTGGGCGGCGCACTCGGTCTGCATCAGGCGACCGCGCGGCCCGTGGGATATCGCTGCCCTGCGACCGAGGTTCCGGAGGCGATCGAGAGATTGCTCCGGCAATATCTCACCACGCGCCAGGCCAGCGAGAGCCTGCGCCAGTTTTTTGCCCGGCACACCGACACGGAGTTACGGGAACTTCTGGCGGGCGAACCGGTGGATGCCGTCGCTCGCGATGTGCCGCCCACAATTATTGGACCCCTGGCGCAAGCAGCCGGAGGAGACGGTGACTAGCCTGTTCCCAATGTTTATCAAGCTGG
Organism: Terriglobales bacterium; assembly: GCA_049520095.1. Lineage (GTDB taxonomy): Bacteria > Acidobacteriota > Terriglobia > Terriglobales > Acidobacteriaceae > Acidiflorens. Next base: position 36,429 of record JBEKQC010000013.1, on the reverse strand, counting down.
CAGGGAAGCAGTGCCTGGTCGTGGGCGCGGGCAAAGTCGGAAAGCCCAAGATTGGTGGCCTCATCGATACCGGTGCGCGCATCCACGTGGTTGCGATCGAAGCCAGCAGCCAGGTCCGCGACTGGGCCGACGCAGGGAAGATCAAGCTGGAATTGCGTGCCTTCTCGGAGAATGACCTCGACGGCAAGTTTCTCGCGGTCGTAGCCACGGCCTCAAACCGCCTGAACGAACTCATCTATCGCCAGGCGCAGCGGCGCGGAGTGCTGTGCAACGTGGTCGATGTTCCCGAGTATTGCGATTTCCTTTACCCCGCGGTGGTGCAGCGCGGCGACTTGCAGATCGCAATTTCGACCGCCGGGAAGAGTCCATCGCTGGCACAGAAGCTTCGGCAGCAACTGGAAAGACAGTTCGGCCCCGGATACGCGGAGTGGGTCAGGCAGCTCGGTGAGACCAGACGGCTCATTCTGGCCAGCGATCTCGACCAAGAGCGCAAGTCGGAGTTACTGCACTCACTGGCGAGCAGAGAAGCGTTCGAAGCGGAGCTGGCCAAGATTCCAGTATTGAGCGCTAAGGGAGAGGGAGCATGATGGGTAAGGTCTATCTAGTGGGCGCGGGGCCAGGCGACCCGGAGCTGCTGACATTGAAGGCGCTTCGCCTGCTGCGGACCGCCGAAGCCGTTTTGCACGACGACTTGGTCGCGCCCGAGATACTGAAGCTGATTCCGTCAACCGCCCGGATTTACAACGTGGGCAAGCGCTGCGGAAAAAAGAAGATCCAGCAAGGGGAGATCAATTGCCTGATGGTCGCGCTGGCGGCCTCCGGATTGCGCGTCGTCCGGCTAAAGGGTGGCGATCCGCTGATCTTCGGACGCGCCGGGGAAGAGATCGAATCCCTGCGCGGAAGCAACATTACTTTCGAGATCGTTCCCGGCGTGACTTCGGTCCTGGCCGCGGCCGCCGCGGCCCAGATTCCGCTGACGCATCGTCGAGGGTCCTCAGCTCTGGTGTTCATTGCCGCCCATCGAGCTTCAAAACACCGATCTTCCGAAATAGACGCTTACGAACAAGATGCCTCCGACTGGAGCAAGTTTGTCGCCAGCGGAGCGACGCTTGTGATCTACATGCCAGGGCAAAACTACTCGGACATCACGAGGCGGCTGACCTCGGCTGGCCTCGCCGGTGACACACCTTGCGCCGTCATCTCGCGCGCTACGACGAAATATCAGCGAACGCATTGCACGACTGTGCTCGCGTTGCACCGCGCCCCGCAACTCCCTGCTCCAACTCTGCTGGTTGTCGGTGAGGTCGTGCGTTTGGCCGATCCCGCTGCCCAAGTGGAGGAATTTGTAATGCCCGGACTGTTACCGGGGAACGACAGTCCAATTCCGGTGGCACTTGTCCAAACGCTCCACTCGCAGGCGACGCGCCTGGGAGCAGATGAGGGGCCGATTCTATGAAAGACACCATCGCAGAAGCGCAGTTGGCGGCGGAAGCTTGGCCTCCGCAGCAGGTGCTGGCTTGGGCGTTTGAGACTTTCGGAAATAGAGTGGCCATCGCGTCGGCGTTTGGAGCCGAGGGCATGGCGCTCATTGATATGGCTTCGCGTGTGCGCAAGGATTTTCGTGTTTTCACGATTGACACCGAATTTCTGTTTCCCGAGACCCACAGCCTGATCGACAAGGTCGAGCAAAAATATGAAATCAAAATTGAGAGAAGTTTTTCGCTGCTTTCGCCCGAGAAGCAGGAGCGAGTTCATGGCGAGGCGCTTTGGACCCGCGACCCCGACCAATGCTGCAACCTGCGAAAGGTTGAACCGCTCAGCCGCAAGCTGAATGAACTAAGTGCATGGATCACGAGTATTCGCCGCGACCAGACCCCATTCCGTGAAGGCGCTCGCAAAATAGAGTGGGACGTTAAATTCGGTCTCGTGAAGGTAAATCCGATCGCCGACTGGACTTCGAAACAAGTGTGGGGCTATCTCTACGACCACGGCGTGCCTTACAACTCGCTCCATGATCGGAACTATCCGAGCATTGGTTGCACACATTGCACGCGGGCCGTGCAGCCGGGGGAAGATCCCAGGGCGGGGCGCTGGCCGGGCACGGGCAAGACCGAGTGTGGCCTGCACATCATTGAGATTGAGCCGCTGAGGCCTCTGTCTGAAGCAGATGCATAGGGCGCGCGATCCGCTCTTACCCTCCTTTTGTCTTCCATCCTTCCAATGATTCGTATTTATCCCTGATAAAATTCTCCTCTTCAATTATTGCGGGTGACGGTCATTCGGCGGCGTATGTGTTTCCGCTGATGCGATGGTTTGTGCGGGAGACTAATCAGACTAAGGGCGAAAGAGCTGCCACTGTGGTGAGCAACCAAAAATCCGGCTACAACCGTTTCCTCCTGCTAGTCGCGGGACTTGGCGGACTGCTCTACGGTGTAGACGTCGGCATCATAGCCGGAGCTTTGCCATATCTGGAGGCCACTTCCGGGTTGAACTCGGGCCAGCTTTCCATCGTCGTCGCCGCTGTCCTCCTCGGCAGCGTGATCTCAACCCTATTTGCGGGCGCGCTGGCAGATTTGATCGGGCGCAAGCCGCTGATGATGCTCAGCGGATTGCTGTTTGTCGCGAGCATTCCCATCATTGCGCTGTCACATGGCTATGAAGCGTTGGTTCTTGGACGCGTTTTGCAGGGGATCAGCGCCGGCCTTATCGGCGTCGTTGTTCCACTCTATCTGGCAGAGTGCCTGGCGGCATCGAGCCGCGGCAAAGGGACGGGCATCTTCCAATGGCTGCTGACCCTTGGCATTGTAGCGGCGGCCGTCGTCGGCATGTACTTCAGTTTTCGCGTCGAAGAAGTGGCGAGGCTGGGCGATCCCGCGCGACTTTTCATCTTCAAAGACACCGCTTGGCGCAGCATTTTCTGGGTCTCGCTTCCACCCGGCATTCTGTTTGTAATCGGCAGCCTCATGGTGTCGGAGTCCCCGCGCTGGCTGTTTCGCTGCGGGAAACGGGATGCCGCCTATACCGCGCTTCTCCGCTCTCGCACCACCCAGCAAGCGGACATCGAGCTGGCGGAAATGGAGCAGGCCGCCGCCGCGGAGAAAGCGACAACCTCGACCGGAGCCCGGACTGTAGGAGCGAAGCACAAGGAATCGCTTTTGCGCCGCAAATACGTGATCCCATTTGTCCTGGCCTGCGTCATTCTCGCCTGCAACCAGGCCACCGGCGTCAACTCCATCATTGGCTACAACACCAACATTCTTTTGCAGAGTGGTCTTTCCGATATTCAGGCGCATTGGGGCTACGTTCTTTTCACGATCGTGAATTTTCTGCTGACTATTGGCGGCGTCCTGCTAGTGGATCGCAAGGGACGCAAATTCCTCCTCTCGATCGGCAGCGCGGGCATCATCCTGTCGCTGCTCTGCACCGGAGTGCTGTTTCAATGGACGGAAAGCCTGCGAGTCGATTCTCGGAACGCGGTTCAGTCCATGGTTGACGCGGACCAGAAGGTCACGTTGCTTTACAACGAGAAGGCTGCGAACGCGCTCCTCGCGGCAAGCGGGGACGCCGCCAAGGCGATCGGCAACCGGCCCACCTCGCTGGTTGTCATCTATTCGTATGGAGATTTCCGCGCTGCGACCAAAGCCGCGCGGTCCGACGACCAGACTGCCAAGCCGGTTGAGATCACCCGCGAAAGCTGCGTGCCCGCGAACAAAGTAGTGGCGTTTTTCTCGAATCCGTTCAGCGATCTCGATGTGGCGCGCAAGGCCGCGCTCCGAATTGACAATGCGTTGATTACTCCCGTCCCGACCTCTCACAATGGCTGGTTAGTGGCGATCAGCCTCTTCGTTTTCATGGCGTTCTTCGCGATCGGCCCAGGAGTGTGCGTATGGCTGGCCCTTTCGGAGTTGATGCCGACCCGGATTCGCTCCAACGGGATGAGCATTGCCCTGTTGATTAACCAGGCAGTTTCGACGACGATTGCTGCCGTGTTCCTGCCGACGGTCGGCAAGTATGGCTACTCGACCATGTTTTTTGGCTTTGCCGCGTGCACGGTAATCTACTTCATCACTGCCGTGGTGTTCCTGCCGGAAACGAAAGGAAAGACGCTGGAGGAAATCGAAGCGCATTTCGAGGGCGCAGCCACGTAACGACTCGTATGTACTGGCCTCGCTCGCACTCTCCCGGATCAGCGCAGAAGAGCAAGGCTTACACTGCTTTGCATCTGTTGCACAGACCCCAAATCGATACTTACGATCTTTTGACCACTTGTTTATGCCCGCCTGACAACTCTTTTCTCCCCGCTTCATAAGCTGCCCTCAGTACGACGAAGATGTGATCGCGATCACACGCGCTTGTGATACCTGTCGCTGCAAATTTTCCAGGACAAACCTGATAATGCGCGGAACCGGGAACCAACAAGCGGAGTGAATGACCACATCTTCGACCGCCAAGGAGGCGATCAAATGGATACACTGCGTCGAATGTCCCTGCTTTTTGTTTTCGTCCTCACCGTGATACTACTGGCCGGAAGCAGCTATGCTATCCCGGCTTTCTCACGCCAGTATGGGACTTCGTGCACCACCTGCCATATTGATTTTCCCAAGCTCAACGATTTTGGCAAAGCCTTCAAAGACGCGGGATTTAAATTTCCCAAAGACGATGAAACCTTCATCAAGGTCCCTCCCGTAATGCTGGGAGCGCCCGCACAGAAAGATTTGTGGCCGCATACCGTGTTTCCGGGCACGATCCCTGGGTTGCCGCAGATCGGGCTGCGGTTCAACCAGTTTTTCCAATACACCAGCGGCAACGCCAACAACTACAACATAGCAGGGCAGAGTACTGGGCCATACATCCCGCGTACGGATTTTCAGCCGGGCTACTTCAGCATCTTCACCGCGGGGAATTTCGGAAGCGATATCGCTTTCTGGGTGGACGACGATATCAGCGTATCGGGCGCGAATGCCAATGGAGAGCTGGGCGATGCTTACCTGAGATTCGTGAACGTAAGCCGTTTCTTTAAACTACCTACTGATTCTCTCACTCTGAAAGTCGGACAGTTCGAACTCGATTTGCCCTTTACGCAGGCTCGCGCCTATGACATCAGTCCTTATGACATCTACACTCAGGCCAACATCGGGGCTGTGAACCCGGCGTATCCCCAGCAGTTTGTCAACAACAGTTTCACCCTGGCCGGGCCAGGACGGGGAATAGAACTGAGCGGAGGACACCACTACGGGGGTTACCGCTACGCTATCGCCGTGGTCGACCAGGACACGAGTGGGACGGCGCCCTCAACCTACCCAAACGTTCCGTCAGGAGCGAGTGACGGTGGCGTCGGTTACTTCTCGGACTCGAATTTCAAGGACTTGTACGGACGCTTTGCTTATCGCTTCAACCTTGAGCGCGATCCAACCAGCCGCCATGAAGTGCAAGCTGCCGGCGCTACCGGGCCCCGCGATCACACCTACTTAACCCTGGGTTCGTACTATTTTTACGGACGCTCCGTGCAGCGAGCCGCCGGCTTATTGCCGGATGGCACAACACCCACCGTTCTCCTTGCCCGTGAGCCTTTCTACCGTGTGGGCGGGGACTTCGATTTCAACTATCGCACCTTCAACATCTTCGGGCTCTACATGTACGGGCATGACCATGACATCGTGCCATTCATTCCCTCCGGTCTGACGCTTCCCACGGGGTTCATCACGGGGAGCCCAGCTACATTTTCGGGCGGGTTTATCCAGGCTGATTACATGGTGTACCCGTGGATGATGATGATCATGCGCTGGGATCGGGTTCAGTCCAGGGCTGACTTCCTGAATGAGGCTGGCTCGACGAATTTTTTCTCGCCGGCGGGCAGCACGCGGAACCGGTTCACACCCGGCGCCCAGTTCCTGATTCACGCCAATATCAAAGCCTCGTTTGAATACGCGTACCGTCCGCAACAAGCCCTCACCTACAACTTGAATGGACAGCCGATGAACGTGTTCCGTACGAACACGGCCACCGGTGCATTAGAATTCGTCTACTGATTGTGGGAGGGACGCCTCCCATACTAGTTCTTTGCAATGAGGAGAAGAAGAATGAAACACGATCTGGTAGTGAAACATAGTCTGGCCTTGGCAGCATTAGTGATGATGGTAGTTGCGACTTCGCAAGCGGGAACGATTAGCGGCAAGGTGTCAGGTGTTAGCGGTGAGTCGGCGGTTTATGTGGAAGTAGCCGCGGGCAAAACCTTCCCCGCTTCCACCCAGCAGCCCGTGATCGACCAAAAAGGCTTGATGTTTCAGCCGCATATCACCGTGGTGCAGCAAGGTACGACTGTCGAATTCCTCAACAGCGACAGTGTTGCCCACAACGTGTTTTGGCCTTCCGTCGGCGGCAACAAGAAGCTTACCCACAACCTGGGTACTTGGCCGAAGGGCGACAAACGTCCATTCAAATTTGACAATCCTGGCGCGGTGCCGCTGCTGTGCAATGTGCATCCAGAGATGTCTGGCTATGTGATTGTGTCGCCCACGCCATACTTTGCTCTGACGGATAAGTCGGGTGAATACAAGATCGAGAACGTTCCCGACGGCAGCTACACTGTAACCGCGTGGCATGAGGGCGCAAAGAGCCAGTCCAAGCCGGTCGCTGTAGCCGGCGACACCAAAGCGGACTTCACTCTCAGCAAATAGGGAAACCAATAGGAAAAAGGAGCGGGCGGCCGCCTCAGCTCCCCGCCCTCTTTGAGTAGAATGCTTTCCATCAAACCAACGCCTTGGGGACCGCCATTTTGCTGAAGCGCTTCAAAGACAAGAAAGTTGACAGGGATTGGTTGAATACCAACTTCCCCTGCATGATGGCTTGTCCCGCCCACACCAACGCGGGCCGTTACGTCGCGCTCATAGCGGAAGGGCGATTTGAGGAAGCGTACAAGTTTGCCCGCGATCCGAACCCGCTGGCGAGCATCTGCGGCCGGGTTTGCGCCCATCCCTGTGAAACTGCCTGTCGCCGCGGAGATATCGATCGCCCCATTGCCATACGGGCGCTCAAGCGTTTTCTCACCGAGCGCCACGGTCCTGAATCCAAGTATCCTGTCGATGTATATGCAGGACGGGGTCAGAGCAAACTGCCCTTCAAAGTCGCTGTGGTCGGCGGCGGCCCGGTGGGGCTTTCAGCGGCGCATGACCTCGCTCTTATGGGCTACTCGGTCACAATTTTTGAAAGTGCTCCCGTCGCCGGAGGAATGCTTTACCTCGGCATTCCTGAATACCGGTTGCCTCGTAACGTGGTCGAGGCGCAAGTACGGGAAATTCTCGCGACCGGCGACATCACGCTCAAGCTCAATCACGCAGCCGGACGCGACTTCATGGTTTCCGACCTGCGCTACCAGGGTTTCGATGCCGTGCTGATCGCCGTGGGCGCCCATCGCAGCCGCGATCTCACCATCCCCGGCGTTGACCTGGATGGCGTTTACAAGGGCATCGATTTCCTGCTCAACGTGAACCTCGGCTACAAGTTCACCATCGGCAAAAAAGTCATTGTAATCGGTGGCGGCAACGTGGCCATGGACGTGGCCCGTTCGGCGGCTCGCGAAGTCGTCCGGCAGCATGTCGCCGGAGTGGAAGACCTGGAGCCTTCGCTGGAAAGTGTAAGTGCCGTAGCCACGAAAGAGATGGTCGACGTATCACTCTCCGCCCTGCGCTTGGGCGCACAGGAAGTCCATCTCGTTTGCCTGGAAAAACGCGAAGAAATGCCGGCGGCGCTAGAGGAGATCGAAGAGGCCGAAACCGAAGGGATCGTCATGCATCCCGGCCTGGGCCCCAAGCGCATAATCGGCAAAGATGGCAGAGTTGTCGCTCTGGAGACTTTGCAGACGAAATGGGTCTTCGACGAGAACAAGCGCTTCAATCCAGCATTCTACGAAGGCAGTGAAACGCAACTGGAGTGCGACACCATCATCATGGCGGTCGGTCAGGCGCCGAGGCTGGATTTCCTCAAGCCCGAAGACGGCGTGGAACTCTCTCCCCGTGGCCTGATCGCAGTGAATCCGAAAACGCTGATGACTTCCGCCAATGGAATCTTTGGCGGAGGGGATTGCGTCTTCGGCCCGCGTCTGATCATCGATAGCGTGGCGGACGGCAAGCGCGCCGCCGTTGGTATCGATGAGTTCCTGCGGGTTCACCGAGCGCGTGAAGCTGCTGCGGGAGCTGATGGTGGCGACGACACCATCGGTCGGGGTGCGTCGATTGACAGCGTGGCTCACGGCCGGCACGCCGCGACCGGCATTGATGAGTTCATGCTTGGTGAGAGGCATCCTGAACCGATCATCGAAGTCGAAGTGCTGAAGCGCCACAGCATGCCGCTGGACTTGTTGGACCTGATTCGCCCACCCATACCAATGCTGCCGCTGGAGCGCCGTACCGGGGTGACCGAAGTCGAGGTCGGCTACGATGCTCAGTCCGCGATGGAGGAAGCCCAGCGCTGCCTGCATTGTTGGGTAAACACGGTCTTCGAGGGTGTCCCCGAAGACGGGAGCATGTGCATTCTTTGCGGTGGTTGCGTGGATGTGTGTCCGGAAAACTGCCTGCAGCTCGTATCTCTCGATCGCATCCAGTTCGAGCCCGAAACCGTGCAGCATATCCGGGAGAACCAGGAATTGTTTGGCGTCGAACTCGACGAAGTGGCGGCCGACGAACTCGGCATTGTGACCGGCTCAGCCATGCTGAAAGACGAGACGCGCTGTATTCGCTGCGGTCTCTGCGCCGCGCGCTGTCCCGTCGGCACCATCACCATGGAGTCCTACAACCTGGTTTCCGCCGAGCCCACCGGATTGATTTCGGTGGAAGCCATCGATGGTCCACTCAGATCCAAATCGCCAGTTACGGCTGGAGGCCCGAAGTAATCATGTCTGACGAGAAACAAATCCCGCCAGCCGAGCATAGCTCGGAACAGCGCGCGGAAACAGCCAACGATCTCAACCGGCGCGCCTTTTTCATGAAGCTGGGATTGGGATCGCTGAGTATCGCCGCTGCCGGCACGGCGGCGTTCTCCTACCAGTTTCTCTCGCCAAATGTTTTATACGAGCCTTCTCCCATCGTCAATGCGGGCAAGCCCGAAAATTATGCGGTGAATTCGGTGACGCTGGACGTGAACTCAGGAATCTATCTCATCCACGCCCAGGAAGGCTTTTTTTCGTTGAGCGCCGTCTGTACCCACCTTGGTTGCCTGACCGCATGGAAGCCTGAGTTGGGCATCATCGCCTGCCCTTGCCATGGCAGCAAATTTTATGTTCTGAGCCCCGGGAAAACTCCAGGAGAGAAGATTGAAGGCCCCGCGCCCAGGCCGTTGCCCTGGCTGCAGACCTGGATCAGCGACGAGGGCGATCTGATGGTGGACCGATCCATCATTATTCGCCCCATGCAGTTTGTGAGGGTGTGAGCGTGGCCAAAACGATCACGAACTATTTCGAGGAGTTACGCAGCACGCGGGTCTGGCGTTCGGTTTTCCGCAGCGGGACCGGCTCCAGTACGGTGCGCCGCGCCCTCGCTGTGCAGCAGAACGTCTTCCTGCACCTTTTCTCCACCAAGGTGCGGACCCGAATGCTCAGCTTCAGCACGACTTGGTATCTGGGCACTCTGACCTTCGGGACATTTCTTATATTGGTCGGCACCGGCATTCCACTGATGTTCTACTACCATCCCTCGGTGCCGCAGGCCTATGCCGACACTAAGGATCTGCAGTTCGTAGTTTCCTCCGGCCTGTTTTTGCGCAACCTGCACCGCTGGTCTGCGCATGCCATGGTCTTCTTGGTGTTTGCACACATGTTCAAGGTGTTTTACCGCGGCGCCTACCGAGCGCCGCGCGAATTCAATTGGGTCATCGGAGTCATCCTGCTGCTGATTACGCTTTTTCTTAGCTACACCGGCTATCTGCTGCCTTGGGACCAGTTAGCCTTTTGGGCGATCACGGTGGGTTCGAATATCGCTTCCGCCGTGCCGGCGATGGGCAACAAGGTCCACTTCCTCATGCTGGGCGGCAACATGGTCAATGCCAACGCTCTGCTGCGCTTTTACGTGCTGCACTGCATGATTCTCCCTCTGGTTGCGATTCTCTTTGTGGCAATACACTTCTGGCGCATTCGTAAGGACGGAGGTCTCTACGCTCACCGTAGCGAGCCGAGGACAGTGGCGGCGAAGGCTGCGCCCACCGTCGCGAAGGAGGTCCAAGCCCAATGAGCGACCCCAGAGATTTTATCGCCGGCATGGACTCCAATGCCCGTAAGTCGCCGACCCGAGTGGTCTTCGTCACCAGGCGCACCTCGGCGCAAGTCAAGGTCACCGACGAAGATCAGGTGCAGACGTATCCGGAGGTCCTTTTTCGCGTCATCGTCGCCATCGAAGTGCTGACGATTGCGCTAGTGGGCGTGGCTCTTCTATTTAACGCTCCGCTTGAGGGCATCGCCGATCCTTCGCATACTCCGAACCCCGCCAAGGCCCCTTGGTACTTCCTCGGATTGCAGGAAATGCTGCACTACTTTCCGCCGGTGGTGGCGGGAGTCCTGGTTCCGACTCTGGTGGTGATCGCGCTTATCGTGATTCCGTATTTCAACATCAACGTCGAGGCCGAAGGCGTGTTCCTGAAGGATCGGAAGCGTCGTCTGCTTATTTTCTACGTAGTCGCGGCTGCGCTCTGTCTGTTCCTGTTGTGGTTTGATGTCCTGGTGGCGCTGGTGCCGACCCTGATCGTCGTCGGGTTCATGGTGCTGGCGGCACAAAGTTCTCTGCAATCGCATTCGGCGTTCCGGCGTTATCTGGCCTCCAAACCACTCTCATTCTGGATCATGACCTGGTTCCTCTTCGAACTGGTCGTGCTCACGGCGGTTGGCACTTTCTTTCGCGGCCCGGGCTGGTCCTGGGTGTTGCCCTGGAGGAGCTAACTTGCAGTCGTCATCGCAATCACTAAAGAGCACCTTGTCCTCCCTGTGGCAGACGTTGTTCGGCGATCCCATGCGCGCTTTTGGCGTGGTCAGCTTGCTGTTATTGATTTCGCTGGCCATCGCACCAGCCAAGAACCACTTCAGCGAATGGCGTCACTACCAGAAGCAGTATCTGGCGCTGATTGTGAGCCGCGGAGACGCGGTAACCCTGCAACGCCACTTTCACGAACACGATGGAATCCAGCAGATCTGGCTTCCGCAACTCGGAGTCGTAGATCGCTGTACCACCTGCCACGTCGGATTGAAAGAGGCCAGTCTTGCCGATGTCAGCACCCAGCCGTTCCGTCGGCATCCGGTAATCCCGCACACGCTCGACCAGTTCGGCTGCGTGATGTGTCACCGCGGACAAGGCCCCGCGACCACGGTCGAGGAAGCCCACAGTAGCACGCTGGCATGGGAGCAGCCGACCTTGCCGGCGCGCTATGTCCAATCTTCGTGCGGACAATGCCATCGCGCTCCGCTAACCGGCACGCCACAACTAAACTTGGGACGCAATCTGCTGGCGCGCTACGGCTGCGTGCACTGCCACACCATCAAACTACCCGACGGCAGCGCGATGAAGCCGACGGACGATCCACCTTCGCTTGAGCATGTCGCCGACAAGACCACACGGGAGTGGATTTATGCGTGGCTAAAGGATCCTCAGTCCTACGCCGTCACCGCGACGATGCCGAATTTCAAACTGAGCGATCCCGATGCGCGCGATATTTCGTCGTTCCTGATCGCCGCCAGCACGTCCATCGCGGGAGACATCGCGCCGGTTGCGGCAGGTGGCGAGGTTAATAACAAAGACCAGAAGGCGCCCGATCCGACTGCGGGAGCCAGCCTGTACGGCGAGTCGTTCTGCGCCTCCTGCCACGCCGTGCAGAATGCTGCTGGGAATGTTGTTGGCGGTGATGTTGGTCCGGAACTCACCCGGGTCGGCAATAAGGTGAAGCCGGAATGGTTGCGGGCATGGCTGCACAACCCGCGTGTCTACGATCCCGGAACAGCCATGCCGCACTACCGTTTCACCGATCCACAACTTTCCCTGCTCACTGCCTTCCTCGAAAACAAGACGGACTCTGATCTGCTCGCGAATGTCCATCTCGACGCCGCCACGCCGGAGCAGATTGCCCACGGCAAACTTCTGGTGACCGAATATGGCTGCGCCTCATGCCACGAGATCAACGGCATCAAGAAACCGGATAACTTCGCTCCAGAGCTCACCCGCATCGGAAGCAAGCCGCTCACGCAGATTATTTTCCTGCCCGGAATGACGCACGCGATACCGGATTACATCGCGGCCAAGATCCGGCAACCGCGTTCATTCGGATCGGCATTGAAAATGCCCCAATTCACCCTCGCCCCCGCGCAGATTGATGCATTGACGACGGCGCTGCTCGCGCTCACGGACCGGGCACATGACTTGCCCATGGCATTAACCGTCCCTGCCAAGCCTCCTTCGAATTACCAGCCCGCGGGCAAAGCCGGACAACTCATGGCAGACCTCGCGTGCTTCAGTTGCCACTCGATTAACGGTCGTGGCGGAGACATGGCTCCCGACCTAACCTGGGAAGGCAGCTCGGTGCAGCGGCAATGGCTGCAAGCGTTCTTAAAGAACCCCGGCACCTTGCGCCCCGCGCTCATCCGCCGTATGCCAAAGTTCAATCTTTCTGATGACGACGCGAAGGAGCTGGCCGACTACATCCTGACCGTTTATCAGACCCCGGCATTCGACCGCGACTCCATGCCAGCCAGCGGCTATCCGTCGGCTGAGGTGGAGCAGGGAAGACAGCTTTTCTATTCCAAATATGCGTGCCAGTCCTGCCACATCGTTGATACCAAGACCGACAAAGGCTACGTCGGTCCAACACTCACGCAAGTAGGCTCGCGCCTGAATGCTGCCTGGATCTACCACTGGCTCAAGGATCCCCAGAACATGCGGCCCGGTACCATCGAGCCCAACCGCAACATGAACGACGAGGATGCCCGCGCTCTGACCGCATTCCTGATGACGCAGAAAGGCTCCAGCAAGCAGGAGGCGAAGCAATGATAATAACCAAACGCCGGCGGACACTCTTCGTAGCCGTCCTCATTTTCGTAACCGCCGGATGCACGCGCCAGCCGGGACCAGCCTCCGCCCTAAAGCCCACCGGGTTTGGCACGGCACTGGTAGAGTCGAGTGGCGGCAAGCAGATCGGCGCAACCGGCATGGCCCTCGCTCAACCTCTGGTCGTCCAGGTCAACGATGAGCAGGGAACAGCCGTCACCGGAGCCCTGGTCGAATTCGGCGGACCTGCGGGCGTCACCTTTGACCCGTCGAGTGGCCTGACCGATTCCAGCGGACAGCTCAGCACGAACGTCGCCCTTGGCGGCATGGCAGGCCGATATCTACTCACCGCGCGCACCTCGACGAAAGCTCAGAAGTCCGTTGAATTGAAGTCCGTCGAACTGAAGATCGAAGAGATTGCGCTGGGATATCAGGAGCAGGTCGGATTTCAGCTCGACAACAAATATTGCGCTCGCTGCCACAATCCAGAATCTTCGGCGGAGCGGGTTTCCAATTACGACAATCTCGAGGTCAAGCCGCACCCGTTCAGCGAAGGTGACACACTCAACAAAATGAGCGATGCCGAACTGACCGCCATCATCAGCCACGGTGGCCCCGCGCTCAACAAGTCTGCATTGATGCCCCCCTACGGCTATACTCTGAGCAAGACAGAGATCGAGGCGCTGATTTCATACATCCGCCTGATCTCCGATCCTCCCTATCATGCTGCCGGAATGGTCTATGCACAGAAGTAGGGCCGGCTGGTCCGGCCCGTTTCTGTTTGCGCTCAACTTCTTCGTTCTAAGTTTGATCGTGGCCAGCGTGTCACTGGCTCAAGTGGTCTCGCCGGTGGAAATCAAGGACCCTGCATTACGGGCCCTGCAGCAGCAATATATGGACGACCTGACTCGGGCAGGCGAAGACATTCTGGCAAACCAGTTCGATTATCCGTTCTATCTCAGCCGCAAACTCGATCTCGACCAGGCCCAGCAACAAGTCGCGGATCAGTCGTCCATTCGCTTCGACAGCTATAGCGGCAAGACTGTGATCGCGATCACCGGCAATTACTATGCTGCTTACTCCGCGCAAAAGCTCAGCGCCGGACAGCGAGCCCGGAGCACTTTTCTCAACGTGGTGATGCCGATCCTCAAAGCGGCAGTCCCGCGCTTTCAGAACAACCAGCACGTGCAGGGGTTTGCCCTGGAGATTTCGCATCACATTATGGGGAAAGTAATGGGCGTCTCCATGGAGCGTCCGGAAAACCTGATGGTGTTTTTGCCGCGAACCGGCGCTCTCAAACTGCTTGCCGCCAAGGATCAAACCGCGCAGCAGGCGGCATTGCTGCAGGGAGAGGTGTTTCTCAACGCGCAACCCATTTCCATTTGGCTGAACGACACGGTGCTCCCTCTGGCTGCGGATAATAACGATGACGCTGCTGCCAAAGCCCCACCGGATCCAGCTCAGACCGGAGCCGAAATCGTCTCGTTGGGAAGCGGCAGCGGATCGCCAACTGCCGCTCCTGCTCCGCTGAAACCGAAAGAACCGCCTCCGCCTCCGCCCCGCGATACCTCGACAGAGGCGTTAGCGTCAGTTCAACTCTCCAATCAGCCAGTGGTCGATCTGGTCGTGAAAGATCTGGACTCGCAGGCCCACTTCGTTCCCTATGCACCCCCGAAATTCGTGGCTTTCCGGCAGGGAATCTATCTCGAGCTCTCACTCAACTCCACTCTACCGGCGTCAGCCGCGGGATCGCGGTACAAGCTGGCAGCCACCGCTTTCGACGACCATGTCGCTCACCTCATCCGTCCGCTGCTGGCTAATTTCAAGGATACGCGTGATTTTGACGGGATTGGCTTCAGTACGAACATCCACCTTGCCGGCAAGTCAGCCTCCAGCGCATCCGAGGCGGTAGAGTTCTTCTTTCCGCTCTCTTCTCTGCGCTGCTACGAGAAGTACGATTGCACCGGCCAGCAACTCCTGGACGCGGGAACGGTTTTGATCAATGGCGAACGTGTGGCACTCGATCTGCAAATCGCCGAGGGCGGCTCCAGCCGCTAGCCATGTTGCTCTCCAGACTTCGGAAAACATTATGGTTACACGCAAGTGTGACCGGGATCACAGAACCTCGCCCGCGAAACCTTCAATATTGCTGTTTGTGGATGCGGCTTTATAGATGTATTCGTTCAAATGCTGGACCAACTAAAACTCGAATGGAGCTTGAAGATGAAGAGAATTAACATCCCAGTGTTGACATTCGCAACAGCATTAGCTGTTGTTCTCAGCATTCCCCTATCGGCCCAAGCCCAGGACGCATCCGCGCTTTACAAATCAAAATGTGCCATGTGCCACGGCGCTGATGGAGCGAAAGCGGCCGGCCACGATTTTTCAAGTGCTGACGTGCAAAAAAAATCGGATGCGGATCTCACTGCTGTCATCACGGACGGTAAAGCTCCCAAGATGCCCAAGTACGGAGATAAGTTAAAACCGGAAGAGATTAAGGGACTGGTGGCTTACATCCGCACGTTGAAAAAATAGTCCTGGCTGGTTCTAGCCATAAAGACTAGGAGATTGTCGAAGGCGGCGAATAATCCGCTGCGCAACTCGTAGTGTATCTTTCGCTGTAACGAATTGAGGATGACGATAAGGAGCAACGGTTTCCAATGACTCTGCAAGAACGTATCAAGGAGTGGTCGGAGCCAATCTATTTTCTGGGGCAGAATCCCATCACCCTTACCGGCGCCGTGGTCACGACCAGCGCGGCGCTTACTACCATCGCCTTCTGGTTCTACGAAGTCTTCTTGCCGGGGCCGCCGCATCCTTATATCGGCCTTCTGGTCTATCTGATCCTCCCGGGTGTTTTTGTACTCGGCCTGTTGCTGATTCCATTTGGCATCTGGCTCCGGCGGCGAAGTCTGCGCGAGAGCGGGGAACTGCCGACGATTTTCCCTGCTATTGACCTGGGGCTGCCCGTGGTGCGGCGTACCTTGGAGTACGTGGCCGTGGCGACCATGCTCAACATCTTCATTTTTGGGACCGCATCGTACCGCGGCGTGCAATACATGGATTCAACGAGTTTCTGCGGGAAGACCTGTCACACTGTGATGGATCCGGAATACTCGGCGTATCAGAATTCTCCACACTCGCGTGTGGAATGTGTCGATTGCCACATCGGACCCGGAGCGGGATGGTTTGTGCGCTCCAAACTGTCCGGACTGCGGCAGGTCTTCGCGGTGACCTTCCACACCTATTCGCGCCCCATTCCTTCCCCGGTAAAGTATTTGCGCCCGGCACGCGAAACCTGTGAGCAGTGTCATTGGCCACAGCGCTTCACCGGCGACAAGTTTCTGGTGAATACCAGCTACAAGGACGATGAAAAAAATACTCCTCAGACCGACGTGTTGCTGCTCAAAGTGGGCGGAATGAATTGGCAGGGTTCGGTCGGCATCCACGGCCACCACCTCGCCGACAACGCGCGCATCCGCTACATTTCGACCGACGCCGAACGGCAGACGATCCCGGCCGTCTATTACACCGACGAAAACGGAAAAACCACCGAATTCATTTCCACTGATGCGAAGCCAACCCAACAGCAACTGGATAAGGGAGAGCATCGCGTGATGGATTGCGTCGATTGCCATAACCGGCCCACGCATGCCTTCGACTTACCGGAAAATGCGGTGGACAAGCAGTTGGCAAACGGGCGCATCAGCCCCGAGCTTCCCTACATCCGGAAAAAGGCGGTCGAGGTTCTGAAAGTGAATTACTCCGCCCGCGATGTCGCGCAGCGCAACATTAAGGAAGAACTCAATAATTTCTATAGGACCAATTATCCGCAGATCTACCAAACGCGGCGCACGGTGGTGGAACAGGCGGGCCAGGAAGTGGCGAATATCTACCTGCGCAACATCTTTCCCGACATGCGTGTGACCTGGGGTGTTCACCCCAATAATCTTGGACACAACGATTCGCCAGGTTGCTTCCGCTGCCATGACGGCAGCCATACCAGCGCCGATGGCCAGACCATTACTAATGACTGTTCCGCGTGCCATAACCTGCTCGCGGTTCAGGAGGCAAATCCGAAAGTACTTACGGATCTTGGCATGAAGTAAGCATGGTCGAGAGTTTGACATGGCTGAAACAAACATTGCGCGAAGCAAATGGCGTGCTGGCCTGGGAGCAATCATTGCCACGCTCCTCGCCGCGGTTTTCTCCCTTGTGTCTTGGGAACGCCCCGTACGCGCAGCCGATCAGCCTGGGGCGGAATGTCTAGCGTGCCACGGCGACAAGAGCACGACCACAACGCGAGCCGGCAAAACGGTGTCGCTATATGTGGATGGAAAGAAATTTGCCACCTCTGTACATGCCAGCTTCGGGTGCACCGGCTGCCACGCCGATCTCGAAGGAAAGGATTTCCCCCACCCGACGCCCGCGCGCGTACAGTGCGGTACCTGCCACACGGCTGAGCAGGAGCAATATACGCGCTCCCTCCACGGCAAGGCGATCGCGCGCGGCGATGCGCTCGCACCCCGCTGCGTGAATTGTCATGGGAACCACGACATCTATCCGGTAAAGGACTCGCGGTCAGCGGTAGCGCCGCTGAAAGTGCCCTTCGTTTGCGGCCAGTGCCATCAGGAAGGAACTCCCGTTTCGCGCAATCGCACCATTGCCCAAGACAACATCCTGGAGAACTACTCCGAGAGCATCCACGGGGAGGCGTTGCTAAAGAAAGGGCTGGCGGTGGCCCCGAACTGCGCCACTTGCCACACCGCGCACTCGATATTGCCGCATACCGATCCCGCATCTTCGATCAATCGCCGGAACATTGCCGCCACCTGCACGAAATGCCATTCGCAAATCGAAATTGTCCACCGGAAAATCATTCGCGGAGAGCTGTGGGAAAAACAAGCCAACGTCCTGCCCTCCTGCCCCGACTGCCATCAGCCCCACAAGATTAGGAACGTTTTCTACGATCTGGGCATGGCCAACGCGGACTGCATGCGTTGCCACGCCGACGAAAAGCTGCATCGCGCGCGCGACGGGAAATCCATGTATGTCAGCGTCGGCGAGGTGAGCCATTCGCGCCACAACAAGATTGCCTGCAGCCAGTGCCACTCGGAAGTGAACGCCTCTCACGTGCGGCCTTGCGAGACCATCACCCGCGGAGTCGATTGCACCTCCTGCCACGATGAAATTGGCAAGCTGTACGTGACCAGCATCCACGGACAACTGAACGGCAAGAATGATCCGAATGCCCCGACTTGCAAGGAATGCCATGGCACCCATGGAATCCTTGGCAAACAGGACCCGCAGTCGTCGACTTTTGCGGTCAATGTTCCCGGACTTTGCGCGCGCTGTCACCGCGAGGGCCAGAAGGCTGCCGTGCGCTACACCGGAATGCAGCACGAAATTATCGCGAACTACACTGAGAGCATTCACGGAACTCTGCTGAAGAACGGCCTGACGGTGACAGCGACTTGCACCAGTTGTCACACCGCTCACCATATCCTTCCGCGAAGCGATCCGGCATCGAGTGTCAACGCAAACAACGTGCCGACCATGTGTGGCCAGTGTCACCATGGCATCGAGGAGCAGTTCGAGAACAGCATCCACGCCAAGCGGGTGAGCGGATACAGCAAGCCACTTCCGGTTTGCAACGATTGTCACACCGCTCATTCCATCCACCGCACGGATGAGAACAGTTTCCGGCTGAACGTGATGACTACATGCGGACGCTGTCACGAGCAGATTGCCGCGACCTACTTTGAAACCTATCACGGAAAAGTCTCGCGGCTTGGATATACAAAAGCGGCCAAATGCTATGACTGCCATGGAGCTCACGACGTGCTGGCGGTGACAGATCCACGCTCGCACCTCAGCCGGACAAACGTCGCGGCCACTTGCGGGAAGTGCCATGCGGGCGCCACTCGGCGCTTCGCTGGATACCTGACCCACGCCACCCACCACGACCCGCGTAAGTACCCGTTCCTGTTCTATACCTTCTGGGGCATGACCACCCTGCTCCTCGTGACGTTCGTGGTCGGTGGCGTTCATACCCTGCTTTGGCTGCCCCGGGCTTTCCAGATGCGCCAGGAATTGCGCGCCGCGGAAGCGGAAGACGCCGCCAAGCCTGAAACTCCCGCGAGCAAGAACAAGGAGAACACCGATGCCTAACGGCGAGTTAGCGGACTTGGTGGAACGCGCGGCGGAACGTTCACGGACCGCCCGCCCGGAGCTCCAGTTCGTCCGCTTCACCCGGCTGCAGCGGATCCTCCACATCTGCATGATCGTGAGCTTCATTACCCTGGCGCTGACGGGTTTGACCTTGAAGTTCTCGTACACGAAATGGGCCGCGATGCTTTCTCATCTGCTTGGAGGATTCGAAAGCGCGGGCAACATTCACCGCAGCGCCGCCATCGTGATGTTCGGAGTTTTTGTCACTCATCTGGTGGACCTCTACCGGCTGAAGAAAAGGGAGCACACTTCCTGGCGATCCCTGGTGTTCGGTCCGGGCAGCATGGTGCCCAACCGCACGGATTTAGCTGAGCTGGTGGCCACGCTGAAATGGTTTGTCGGCCTGGGCAAGCGCCCTGCCTATGGCCGCTGGACGTACTGGGAAAAATTCGACTATTTCGCGGTGTTCTGGGGGATCGCGGTGATCGGGTCGACCGGCCTCACGCTCTGGTTCCCGGTCTTCTTCACGCGGTTTATACCAGGGTCGTTCCTCAACGTTGCCACCATTATTCACAGCGACGAGGCGCTGCTTGCTACCGGCTTCATCTTTACCGTGCATTTCTTCAATACCCACTTGCGCCCTGAAAAGTTTCCCATGGACATCACGGTCTTCACCGGGCGCATGCCGCTCGAAGAGCTAAAAAGGGACAAGCCGCGAGAGTATGAAGCCCTGGTCGCCAGCGGCAAGCTGGAGGAATACATGGAGGAGGCTTATCCGCCAATCGTCACTCGTACGATTCGAGCCTTCGCCTGGGCCGCGCTGGCGGTCGGATTCAGCATTGTGTTGTGGATCATCTATGCGGTGCTGTTCGCATACCGCTAGATCCGGACTGCGTTTGACTGGATTGCGATTGATTTGGGTAGAAGGGTGTTTGAAATGCGCGCGACTCTGGTTGCTCTGCTTTATCTGACTTTGGCTTTGCCTTTGGCCTCGGCTTCGCCCGCGGGCGACGAGGATTGTCTGGCTTGCCATGGCCAGGCGGGAATGAAGTCCGATGCCGGCAAGAACATTTCGATTGACCCGGCCAAGCACGCCGCCAGCGCGCACGCCGTTCTCGGCTGCAAGGACTGCCACACTTCCATCAAAGAATTCCCGCATCCCTCCAAAATCGCCAAAGTGCAATGCGCTACCTGCCATGCGGATGAAGCCAAGTCTTTCCCCACCAGCGCCCACTCCATGCTCGGCGAATCGGCCTGCGCCTCGTGTCATGGCAGCGTGCACGAACTCACCACCGCCGAAAAACTGATGCCCGCAAAATGCGCGGAATGTCATGGCGAGGAGCTGAAGGCGCTCGAATCCAGCATCCACGGGCAGGCCGCGAGGAAGGGAGACCCCGACGCGCCCAAATGTGTTTCCTGCCACGGCCCCATCCACGCCGTCAAAGCCTCCAGCGAAGCCGACTCGACCGTGGCTCGCAAGAACATGGCGGATACTTGCGCAAAGTGCCACAGCGATGCGGAGTTTTTGTCGCGGCATAAAATTCCGGTGGCGCATCCGGCGGATTCCTATAAGCAGAGTGTTCACGGGCGCGCGGTCGCGCTCGGCAAGGATGCGGCAACCTGTTCCAGTTGCCATGGCA
Source organism: Terriglobales bacterium (assembly GCA_049520095.1). Classification (GTDB taxonomy): domain Bacteria; phylum Acidobacteriota; class Terriglobia; order Terriglobales; family Acidobacteriaceae; genus Acidiflorens. Next base: position 15,605 of record JBEKQC010000013.1, on the reverse strand, counting down.
CTCACGACATCTATCCCGCCACCGATGCGCGCTCCAGGGTCAATCACTGGAAGGTGCCCGAGACCTGCGGGCAATGCCACAAGGAAATCGCCCGCGAGTTCAACGAGAGTGTCCACGGGGAAGCGGTCAAGAACGGCGCGCGCGATGCCCCGGTTTGCATCGACTGCCACGGCGAGCACCTGATCATGGACCCGAAAAATCCCAGCTCGCCCTTAAATGCCGAGAATGTTTCCTCGCAGACCTGCGGCCGTTGCCATGGCGATCCCCGACTAGCACTGCGCTATGAGTTGCCAGTGGATCGCCTGACATCCTACGCCGCCAGCTATCACGGGCTGGCCCTGCAGGAAGGGAAAGTGACCGCGGCGAATTGCGCTTCATGCCACGGCGTGCACTCTATTCTCCGTTCGAGCGACCCGCGCTCGACCATCAATCCTGCCAACCTCAGGAAAACGTGCGGGGCATGCCACCAGGGCGTGGCCGAAGCCAGGTTCACCGTCGGTCCCATCCATGTGCAGACCGCAGCGGGCCCCAATCACCCCGTGGTGGAGTGGATTCGCTGGACATACTTGTTCCTGATTCCGGCGACGCTGGGTTTCATGCTGCTGCACAACCTGCTGGACTTTCTGGCGAAGCTCATTCGGCGCCGCCCGCGGCGGGAATCCGGCGAGATGGTTCTGCGGATGAACTTGGGGTTCCGCATCGCCCACTGGGGCATCATGGTGAGTTTCCCGACGCTGGTGTTCACCGGATTTGCCTTGAAGTATCCGGAGTTCTGGTGGTCCAAGCCGCTGCTGCTCTGGGAGTCTGCCGCCGGTTGGCGCGGCGGCCTGCACCGCACCGCAGCCGTCGTCATGCTCCTGGCCATCTTCTACCACTTCGTGCATCTGGCGCGGAACAAGCGCGATCGCTCTTTCCTTTGGGCCATGATCCCGACCGTTAAGGATGCCACCGACATGCTGGACGTCATCCGCTACAACCTCGGCCTCACCAAACAGGAGCCGAAGTTCGCGAAATTCAACTATGCGGAGAAGATGGAATACCTGGCCTTCATGTGGGGGTCGGTCGTCATGGCCGTTTCCGGATTCCTGCTGTGGTTCAACAATTTTGCCCTGCGCCATTATCCGAAATGGGTGACGGACGCAGCCACGGCCGTGCATTGGTATGAAGCGATCCTGGCCACCTTCGCCATCATCATCTGGCACTTCTACATGGTGATCTTCGACCCCATGGTCTATCCGATGGATACCGCCTGGATCAACGGCAAAGTCCCAGCCGACCATTACCGCCATTCCCGCCCCGAGTATTTCCGCACCCTGGAACGCGCGCACCTGGTCGAGTTGCCAACTGATCCTGCCGATTACGATGATGAGCAGGGAACTGGCGATACTCCCGGCGACAAAGGACAAAGCTGAGGGTTGTGCGGAGCTCTCCCTTCGACATCGCTCAGGGCAGGCTCTGTCCGATGCGTTTGAAGCCTCCGCGCTTCGAGGGAGGTACCCCCTCCCCCCTAATTTCTATAAAGTATTGATAACAAAGACAATCGTTTGGGGATACTCAGCCAAAATATTCATTCTAAACACTTTATAGGTACAGTCTTGAATACATGAGACTTAACCATTTCGTCTCCGTTCTGGATTCCCTTGTCGCTTCCCGAGGGTCGTGAAAAAAAATAATATCGCCATCCTTTGGAATCATGGGTTTAGGAGAAAATCCATTCCAAATCTTTGAGTCTAAAGGGCCAATTTCGCAAAATATTCCGGAATAAAGACTTAGCCGGGTACGGATCTCCGAAAATGGTTTTGGGGCAGCTTCGAGGTGCGTCGCTTTCGGCGGACACCCTCGAAACTGCCCCAATAGATCTCTACTTACTATCTTTACTATGGCAGCACTGCGTGGTGAAGGTCAACGACTTTTACGCGAGAATGGCTGGCGAAGGCTAGTGGAATCCCAATTTGGGAATGGAAGGTTGGTTGGCCAGTTTCAGCGGAGGAACAAATATGTGGAGTATACTGTGGAACAGGTTCCACATATGCAAATCGTTCAAATCGTGCTGGATAAAAAGCTGTTACACGCCGCCGACCAAGCCGCGAAGCGCACTAAGCGAAACCGGTCCGCTTTGGTGCGCGACGCGCTGCGGGAACATCTCCGCCGGTTGGAACTGCTAGCCAGTGAAGAACGCGACCGCCAGGGCTACTCGCAGCGTTTGCAGACCGACGCGCAAGCCGACGCGGAAGCGCGGGGTTGGGAATCGGAGGCCACGTGGCCGCAAGAATAGCCGGAGAAAGGATAGCCGGAGGAAGAATAACGCGAGGAGAAGTTAGGCTCTACCAGTTTGCCCCGCCCGACAAAAAACGACCGGCCCTCGTGCTCACCCGCAACAGCGCCATCGCGTATTTATCCACGGTCACGGTTGCGCCTGTCACTTCCACGATTCGCGGCGTGCCATCGGAAGTCATTCTGAATGAAGAGGACGGCATGAAGTCCCCGTGCGCGGTGAACCTGCACAATGCAGTTACGGTGTCGCAACAGCGCCTGGGGAAACGTGTGGCCCAGCTTAGTTCCGCACGAATGAATGAAGTGTGTGCTGCCCTGCGCTTCTCTCTGGGGTGTGATTCGAACTAGCTACTGGGATCGATAGCGTTAGGCGAGCTTCTCAATCAGCCGCCAAACAATATCCAAAAAGCGTGCCGTCTGTTCCGGTGTAAGGAGTATCCCTTCATGAACAATTCTGTTCCGCAGACTCCATACGTCATCAAAAGCCCGCTTATCTTCTTCGGTGAGTATCCCGCGTTTTGCGAGTTCAGCAACCCCGTACCGAGGATTGCGTGAGCGAATTCCAAGGTTGGCCCTTGCGCAGGCGTCAGCGATAGCCTTTTCGGCAAATACCATCGCAGCCACTATCTTTTCCACGTCTGACGAAGAACTCTTCAGGATCGAGACATACCCGTCATAGAGTTTCTGGGTTTCGGCGGAAAGTTTGCCTGGAGGCAGTATTCCCGTGCCATGCGTCTGATCGGCTTCGTCAATTTCAATGATTTCCCGCCGCGCTTCCTTAGCGCTCTCCTCAATGTTCTCCGTCGCCTCGACCCTACTGTTTAGGGCGTCCAGTTTGCGATCCAATTCCGCTTCAAACTCGCCCCATTTAATTTTCTTTATGGGTAGAAGCGCCACTAGTAGGGCAATAGTGGCGATACCGAGGAGAATGAGGGACGTATTGTCGATTCGGAGGAGCGGCCAGATCATCCGGACGGGAATCAGGATGAGAGCGACGGCGGCGATCGTATAAAGCGGCCAGCGTTTCATTATTTTGACGGAAATCTGAGGACAGACGGGACGTACCCCAAGTTCTAATTCGTAAAACCTGGTGAACGTCCCGTCTGTCCCCGAATTTCTTCGAGTTGTTCTCTGCCAGCGATTCGCAGCCTGAGAGGTATACCCAGCGCAGATGTGGGCCACCCGCCACATGGCCTTATCTAGTGCGATTCTTACCTCGCGTGACGATCGAGTTATGTCCGGACGGGGTGGCTCTTCGATCATTAGCTCGTCTGTCTCGCGCTCGCTCCGGGGGAGAATTTGGCAGAATCAAGTCGCTAACGCCAGCCGCCGAGATCCCTGTCAAAATATCTACTCGGCTCTTCCTGTTAGCCTCAGTGCGAACTATTTCCAGGATTTCAGCCACCATGTCGTCCACGGTACGCTTCGCCGTTACGCTTTCCTCAAGCGCCGGGAGAGTCGCCAACCTCTTTTCAAGTGCAGGCCACATCGCGTCGAATAATTCATCCAGGTCTTCTTCCGGTACCGGGTTATCACTAACGGCTCTGTTGATCGTGCGGACGAGTTTGCACGTGTCCTTCTTGGCTGCCTTCGTCGCCTGGAACATTCCCAGAGGCGGCACGACATCCTGTGGTTCGAGGCCGGCTATCAGGTAAGTGCACAAGCGGGTTTGATCGCCGATGGTCTTAGATAAAGCGCCAGCTTCGAAGAAGATCCAGGAGCGCTGTAAATTTTCAGGAGTCAAGCACGTGATTCCAACCTTAATGTCCGCCAGCGCCTTTGCGATTTCATCAAGTCCCCGGCTCCCCTTCTCAATATCCGTCTCGGACATCCAAGGCCTTGCGGACTGAACGACCTTCGAGATCCAGCCGCGAAGAAACTCGGCGACCAGGCGACTCCGTTCCCCGGACCAACCGATGAATACATTGTACTTCTTATTCATTCTATGACCCGCTTAGTGCTCGCTGACCGCGTTCTTACGGCAGCGCCTTATTAGAGTTACCCGCAACTCAGTCTCTTGTTAACATTGGCGTACAGGTACTCGAACGTGACGCTCTTGAAATAGGCGTGTTGGTTCGGAGGAGCGATGAAAGCTAACCGCCCTGAGATGTCTCTCCAGACGGGAACCACATTCCCAGCCAAGCCTGCGCTACTCGCACACGCCTGAAGAGCGTTGACGACCTGCTGTTGCTCAAGGGCTGAACGGCGACCAACATCGGGTGAAACGAATACGATTATGAGGTCTACGCCTTGGACCTTTATATGAGCAACCTGAAAGTTTTCCACGACTTACATATTATAGGACTAAGCGATGGGGGGCTGGCCCAGCCTTTCCGCTTATTTTACCTATCGAGGTTGCCCCGCCCTTGTCGCGTTTTTTGCGACAGGGCGGGGATTTTGATCTCCTGTCCGGCGTCCATGCTGACGCAGAAGGTTTTGCAGCGAAAGTCAAATTCCCCGCCCAGTCTCTGCAAGAAACGCAGAGACAAGGACGGGGCAGCCGCGAGAGTAGACTAAGTCACAGAAAGGGTGGGCCAGCCCCCTTGCGGAAAAAGTCGTTTCCGAGCGAGAGTCGCTCCCTCAGCGGCTAAAGCCGATTGTGTGGATAGTCCTACCGGCACGGCTGAAGCCGTGCCCTTCCCAAAACCGATTTGCGAAACGTGCTCTCCAAGGAAACGGGGCCGGAGGAGGAAGCCGGCCCCGCTTGTGGCGCTCTTGCACTGTAGAACTGTCTATGCGGTGATCGTCTATGCGGTGATCAATGATTCCAAAGCAACTCGGTTTGGGATCACCAGAGTCGATCCGCTCTGCTGAATAAGATGCTGTTTCTTGAAGCCTGCAAAAAGCCGGCTCACCGTCTCTCTTGACGACCCGATCATCTGCCCGATCTCTTCGTGGGTCAAGGCCAGCTTCACCTGGCTTGGGTTCTTGGACGTGGTGTTTTGATCGAGCCATCCCACCAGCAGCCGGGCGAGCTTTTCGCTGGCCGAGTCGGAAAGGATCAGATCACGGATTTCCCGGCAAGTGCCGGCATAGTCTTCGCTGATGTGTTGGGTCACCCACAGGGCAACTTCGCCGTGCAGGCGCATCAGGCGCAGCAAATCGCTGTGCCGTAAAAAGCTAATCTCGGACGGTTCCTGAGTCTCGGCCGTGGCTTCATACCCGCGCCCGGAAACTACCGCCGCAACTCCCAATGGGCCACCGGAGTCGACCATACGCAGAATCAGCGTGCGGCCATCGCTACCGCAGATGGAGAGCTTCACCCGGCCTCGACGTACGATGAATACTCCGCGGGGCGCCTGGCCTTCGGCGAACAGAACCGCTCCCGTGGGATAGGTGGTGGTGAGCGCCGCTTGCTCCAGGGCCTCGGCCACGGCTGGGGGAAGATCGCAAAAAGTTCTGTCTACTGCCGTAAATTTCGGGGGGTTGGTTACGACGTGTGTGGCCATATGTTGCCTCCGCTCACAGGTACTTTGGCAAGCGCCTCGCCATTCTTTCCGACGTGGGGAAGAGTCTAGCGAGAGTCGTGTAAGTTTAACAAACTAAGAGTTTTGTTGTGATATCGCGAGATGCGCTTGATTCGACGCAAGCCGGAGGTTTTGGCCGGAAGTGCGTGCTTTCCCACAGCGATGTGTGATCTCCATCACCGATCCCTTGGTTATGTGACCGAAGATGACGAGCCGTAATCGGCGGATGGTAGTGTCGGATCAACAGTTTTCACCCCAGAGTCGTGTGGATGGTATTCAACAAAGCGGTTCGTGTAAAGGGTTTTTCGAGCAGGGTTATGCCGCGCTTCAAGACTTCGCGTTCCGCGATCAGTTCCCCCGTATAGCCGGACATGTATACGACCTTCAGATTCGGGTGAGAGGCGTTCAGGCGGTCAACTAATTCAGGACCGCTCATGCGCCGCATCACGACATCGGTCAACAACAGATCAATCGGGCCCGGATGCGACTCCATCCATTCGAGCGCGGACTTCCCGTCATCCGCCTCGACCACGGAATAGCCGTGTTCCTGGAGAAGTTGCCGGGTCAAGCTGCGCATGATTTCGTCGTCTTCCACCAGCAGGATCGTAGTTCCTTGCCGTTTCGGACTGACGGTTTCGACTTCAGGCTTGGATTCGAGCCCGATTTTGTGATCCGCGCTGGGGAGATAGATCTTAAACGTAGTTCCGTGTCCCGGCTCACTGTAGACCAGGATGTGTCCGGCGCTCTGCTTGACGATGCCGTACACAGTAGCCAGGCCCAGACCAGTTCCTTTACCCAGTTCTTTGGTGGTGAAGAAGGGTTCGAAGATGCGCGCGACGGTGGCTTCATCCATGCCACTGCCGGTATCGCTGACCGCGAGCAGAACGTACTTTCCTGGCGCCATGTTCTGATGCTGTTCGGCGAAGCCCTCGTCAAATTTTTCCGCGCGCGTTTCGAGAATAAATTTGCCGCCCCGAGGCATAGCGTCTTTCGCGTTCACCGCGAGGTTTACCATGATCTGGTCGAGCTGGCCGGGATCGGCCTCAACCACCGCCGCGGGTGATTTGGAGACAATGAGAATCTCGACATCGTCTCCCATCAGCGGACGCAGCAGCTTGCTCACGTCCTTCAAGCGCTCGTTGAGATCGAGGACTTGGGGTTTAATTACGGAAGACCGGCTGAAGGTCAACAGTTGGCGAGTCAAGGACGATCCGCGTTCGGTCGCCTTCTTGATGTTGTCAATGTACTGCAATGGCTCCGCGCTCCGGTCAATGCGGTCGCGGAGGAATTCCGCGCAGGCACTGATAATCCCGAGGATATTGTTAAAGTCGTGGGCGACTCCTCCCGCCAGCCGCCCGATCGCTTCCATTTTTTGCGATTGATGAAGCTGGCCCTCGGTCCGCTTCTGGGCGGTGATGTCTCGCGCAATGGCCGACGCCCCTACGACGTCGCCTTTCGCATCGCGCAACGGAGACACGGTAATGGAGACGTCCAGATGGCGTCCGTCCTTGGTTACCCTTACCGATTCAAAATGCTCGGTGCTTTCCCCGCGCGCAATTCTCTGTAGAATCGTAGGGATTTCATCGGGGCGATCACCGGGAGCTAGAAAGGATATGTGCTTTCCGACGACCTCCTCGGGCGTGTAACCATAGATGCGCTCGGCTCCCTTGTTCCAACTGGTGATGATGCCGTCCAAGCTCTTGCCAATGATCGCGTCCTCTGAGGAATCGATAATCAAGGCCAGCCTCGACCGGTATTCTCCCAGTTGCTCGGCCGTTCTGCGATGCAGTTCTTCATTCGCTCGGCGCAGTTCCTCTGCGATTCGCTTGCGATCGCTGATGTCGCGGATCGCGCTCAACACCAGCGTTCCATTCTCGGTGTAAACCGGACTGAGACTGATTTCTACCGGGAATTCCGAGCCGTTGCGCCGTCTGCCGTAGAGATCCAAGTCTGCTCCCATTCGTCGCGTCTTCGGCGTCTCTGTGAACTTCTCGCGATGATGGTGGTGCTGGGGGCGATAGCTCTCCGGGACGAGCATTTCAACCTTCTGGCCGACCAATTCGTCAGGCTTGTAGCCAAAAAGTTCTTGCGCCTGCGAATTGACTTGAACAATGGTTCCCTGGTGATCGACGGCGACGATGGCATCCGGAAGGGTCTCCAGGAGCTCGCTGGAAAGTATGATTTCAGGCGTGTTGTTGCCAGAGACAGTTTTGCCCGAGAATGAGGGCACAGGTTCGCTGTGATCCGACGAAGTTCGCGACATACAACCCCACTGTTCAAAATACCGGTACATCAATCTATGTCGGAACCAGCTCTTCTGTAAAGGCGAGGAACGCAAGCGATTGAATGGGAACGAAATACTCGGCTCTTCCCGCCGGGCGAGTGATCTTGATCACCGGCAGCGGTGATGACGATTGGATCCTCTTTAAAGCTGTCAGGTTCTTATTGAAATCTTATTGAACTATGCGATGTAAGGCTGATCGGAGCAAAGCCCATTGCGGGCGGCTGCAGTGGCCAAACCATTGGCCTCAACATTTTTTTCACGTGGGACATGAGAGATAGAGAAGTCGAGCGACCGGGCCAATTTCCGGCAGATCCAATTCAGGGAATAAAGCCGCGGGCTGCGGCAGCTGTACTCGCCCCTCATCTGCTTGACGACTATCTCGGAATCCGAAAACACGTGCAAGGTCTTGGCCTTAAGCCCCAGCGCACATTGCAGCGCTTCCATCAGAGCAATGTACTCGGCAACATTATTGTCCTGGTGTCCGATCCATTTGGCGATCCTGATCGTGCCGTCAGCGGGGCCGTCGATCACCACTCCAATGCCAGATGGGCCGGGATTTCCGAAAGAGCCGCCGTCGACGTGCGCCACGAAATCTGACATTGTGCGGGTAAACTATTATCAACCATGCCTGACGAATTTTCCGGCGTCAAGATGATTGTCTGGTTCCCACGCCAGCTCTTTCCGGCCGCTCCCGATTTGGCACCTGTGAACGTTCCTGTGGAAAACCGGGAAGAATTTAATCTCCCATTCATCAACTAGCAATGATTCAATGGTTTGCGTTTCTGGGTTTGGCGACATCGCAGCAGTACAATTGCACCGAAAAAGGGCATTGACAATCTTTGAGTAAGTCTCTAAGGTTGCTCCCGTCGACGGCTGAAAGGGTTGGCTAAATAAAATTTGCCAGTCCGAAGTAAGCTGAGTGATCAGCTCGGCGGGGCAACCCGAAGAGCAGCCAGACCTGAAAAAACCGACGGCTCTGCGAGGAGAAGTTGGGGTTTGGGACCGCGAAAGCGGTGATCGCATCGAAGGCTGTGACGGTGCATGCCTCCACGCTGTTGACTCCCTCGCAGGAGTTGGTGGCTAGAGCATAACCAATGTCACAGCCTTTACCTTTTTCCAGCGCTCTTAGTTTCGCAGAGCTGGCCTCTCTCAGAAAAACCTCCTGAAGTTCTCAGTTCTAGTTCTCAGTTCTAGTTCTCAGTTCTCAGTTCTCAGTTCTCAGTTCTCAGTTCTTAGTTCTCAGTTCTCAGTTCTCAGTTCGTGACCGCCTTGTTTTTAATGAGAACCGAGAACTTCGTTTGCATGTTAAGGTTTCTCCGTGGCGATCCTGGTAACGGGTGGCGCAGGCTACATTGGCAGTCATGCGGCGCGCGCACTGCGGCGTTCCGGCTACGAGGTTGTGATCTACGACAATCTCTCGACGGGCTTTCGCCGCCTGGTGCAAGGCTTCGAGCTGGTGGAGGGCGACATTGCCGATGACGCGAAGCTCCGGCCAGTGCTCGCGCGCGTGGACGCGGTGATGCACTTTGCCGCCCACGCCTACGTGGGAGAGTCGGTCGAGAACCCGCGCAAGTATTTCCGCAACAATGTTCTCGCTGCGCTCAACCTGCTGAACTGCGCGCTCGATGCCGGTATCCGCCGTTTTGTGTTCTCTTCCACCTGTGCCGTGTACGGCCTCCCCGAGCAAATTCCCATTGTCGAGCAAGAGCCCCGAGAGCCGGTAAATCCCTACGGCGCGTCGAAGCTTTTTTTCGAAAACGCGCTCGAGGCTTACGACCGCGCCTACGGATTGCGCGCGGTGAGGCTGCGCTACTTCAATGCCGCGGGAGCCGATGAAAGCGGCGAGACGGGAGAGCTCCACGATCCGGAAACTCACCTGATTCCACTGGCGCTTGCAGCCTCCACCGAGCACGGACGAGAGTTACAAATTTACGGCAGCGATTATCCCACTCCAGATGGCACCTGCATTCGCGACTACATTCATGTTAACGATCTCGCCGATGCGCACGTCCGAGCGTTGCAATACCTTGAGAGGAACAGCGAAAGAGACGGCGGAAAGACCGGCGGCGACTCGCTGGCCATCAATCTGGGAACCGGCCGTGGACATTCCGTTCTCGAAGTCATTCAGGCGGCGGAAAATGCTACCGGACGCCCGGTTCGACGAAAGATCGGACCACGGCGGCCGGGGGATCCTCCGACTCTGGTGGCCGATCCGTCGAAGGCTCAAAGAGTGCTGGGATGGACCGCCAAGCGCAATCTCACCGACATCGTTTCGAGTGCGTGGGCCTGGATGCGGAAAACCTCGAGCGGCTAAGCAACCCTGCGGCCTAACGAAAAGGCGAAGATCTCTTTCCAGACCTCCTTAAAGATCTTGTCGCTGAATCCAGATTCTGATTTCAGCAGATCGTAAGCGCGATACTTACGGCCACCGCCACGCGCGGCCTCAATGAGCTTATACTGCCCGACGATGTCCATGTGGTCGCCTGGGACCAGCACATTTTCGCCCTTCGGCCAGAGCATGGACATGGTGTTGACGATCCCGTCGCTGTCCCATACCTCAAGCGAGTGTTGCGGGGCCCCGCTCAAGCGCCTAGTCACTTTGCCGCTTAGGGCGGGTTGCTGAAACGGGCCGCCGGCACAGGCGCGGTAACACGTCCGATAGACAATGTCGGTGCCCGCGCTTAATGCATTGTCCTTGGCGACCTCAGGATAGGTCCAGGGCTTCGCAAGCGCCCAGGGTGGCGCGGGCAGGTCCGGATCGAAGCGAAACGGGCGCCTCCCAAGCGTCACATACGACCGGAATTCGATACCCCGCAATAGCTTCAGTTCTTTCTTGCGATCGCGAACACCGAAGTGCGCTGGGCTCACTGGTTTTCCTCGTGGAGCACGCGAAGTGAGGTCGTCGATCGCACGGAAATCCGAAGCCATTTGGCGCAAATAGAGTGCGAGTTGGGAATCGGCTTCCTGCGCTTCCGCCGTCCGCACCGGACTCGGTTCACCGTAATGCTGGTTCGCCTCGGTTAAGGCATCCTGCACGGCCCGAAACAGTTCTGCGCCCGTGAGGCTAGCTGCGCCCCCCGTAATCGAGCTCTCGATCCGATCCAGGAGTGACAATTGTGAGCCGGCAACAGCGGCGCGCAACTCCTCGACCAGCGCCGTACGCCCGACGCCATGGGCGTGCACCCAGTCGGCGATGTTGGTACCCCAGTGCGGAACCGACAAGAACACGACTCGGCGCACGCGCTTGAGGATTTCAACCGATTCCACCTTGGCTCCGCCGTCAACCGGAATCGATTCCTTGCGGCGGTGCAAGTCCCACAGTAGCCAGCGGATGTCGAGCCCGCCGGTTGAGTGACCTACCAGGATGACATCATCGCCGACGGAAATCTCACCGCGCGCAATACGCCTGGCAAGATAGGTCCGCAATCGGGTTGCGCGCGTGACCACCGCTGCTGTGGGGAGATTGTCGAAATAGTGGAGCACCCGATTCCCGGCCCCTTGATTCTCAGCTTGCCACGTCTGAAACAGAGGCGTGATGCCACCGTAGTATTCAAGCTGGCCGAGCGCATCGAAGCCGGCGAAGCCTGGTATAAGCACAACGTGAAGACGTTTGGTGGAGGCGGTCCTCGCCTCTCGATTGGCCACCGTTCAGAGCCTCCTGGAGTCTCAGGAAGATTATCCCCGACTTCCTTTCCAAAATCGAGTTCAGCTCTGGAATTGGCGTTCCGGATACCTGCCTTGGCTGGACGACATCCTCGATGAACTTCTTGTGCCGCCCATCTAATCGCTTCCGGCGCGGCTCCTTCTCCGTGTGATCGCCGTCACATTCCCGAGTGACGCAGAATGCTGCCCGTCTGTCTTCTCCGCCTTTAAGGTAAATTAGCAACGGCAAAGGGCGGTAAAGCGCCTTTTATGCTGCGGGGAGATCGTTGCATACAGTCTGCCCAGCGAAGCGGGCCTCGAGCGCACTTAATACTTAGGAGATAATTGGGCATGGAGAATGAAACCACCACTCAAGCAACTGCGGGATCAGCCTGGCAAGCGAAGCAGGTCTACGCGATGGCGGTGATCAGCCTGGTGGTTGGGCTGGCGATCGGATACCTGTTCCGCGGATCGCAATCGCCCACGGTGCCAACACCACTCGCATCCGATGCCCAGGCCAGTGCCCAGTCCGCCGCTCCTGCCGGTCATATGGGCGGGCAGATGCCCAGCCTCGAGCAGATGAAGCAGATGGCCGACAAGAAAGCGGAACCGCTGCTCGAAAAGCTGAAGGGCGATCCGAAAAACAGCGACCTGCTCAACCAAGTCGGAAACATCTACCTGGCTACCCACCAGTTCAAGGACGCAGCCAGCTACTACGACAAGGCATTGCAGGTCGATCCCAAGAACGTAGCCATTCGCACGCAAATGGCTTCGTGCCTGTTCTATGACGGAGATGTGGACGGGGCCATCAGCCAGCTACAGCAGTCGCTGCACTATGACCCCAAGGATGCCAACTCGCTGTTCAACCTCGGCATGATCAGGTGGAAGGGAAAACAGGACAGCAAGGGAGCGATGGAGGCTTGGCAGCAGCTGCTGAAGTCGAATCCGCAATTGAGCGCGGACCGCAAAGCCACGGTGCAGAAGTTGATGGCCGACGTCCAGATGCAGGGCAAGAGCTAGCCGGTCCCAGCAACCAAAACGAGATTTGAAGGAGCACTGAACAAATGACGGATACAAATCGAGCAACGACCATCGAGCAATGGACAAGCGTGCAGGCTTATGTGTTAGCGGTCATCTGCCTGCTGGTGGGAATCGCCGGCGGCTGGTTCATTCGCGGATCCCAGAGTCCAGCAGCCGCCGCGACGGAGACAGCGAGCGCATCGGCCCCGGCCATGGGGAATGTAAATGCCGCCGCTCAAGCTCCAACTCCGGCGGAGATGCAGAAAATGGCCGACACGCAAGCCGGACCGTTGATCGAGAAGCTTAAGGCCGATCCGACGAACGCCGGACTTCTGGAAAATATCGGGAACGTCTATTACGATGCCCAGCAGTTCCCCACAGCCATCGACTACTACCAGCGCGCGCTGAAGGTGAATCCAGCCAACACTGGCGTTCGCACCGACATGGCGACAGCCTACTGGTACACCGGCAACGCGGATACCGCCATCGCGGAATTCCAGAAATCGCTTTCGTACGAACCGAACAAGGCCAACACGTTGTTCAATCTGGGCATCGTCGAGTGGCAGGGCAAGATGGATATCGACAAAGCGGTTGCCACGTGGCAGAAGTTGTTGGACACGAATCCGAACTATGAAGGCAAGGACAAAGTTCTGGAATTGATGGCCCAGGCGAAAAAGCATTCGGGCGTCAAACCCGGGACGCCGGCGAAGCCGTTGCAGTAGCTTCTTCATCGAGCGGCTGGACAAGGGCAAGGCCGGATTTGATCTTTGGCGGTTCGATGGGCCCGAATTGCCTTCGTGTGTGTGCGGCCGCAACCGTTCACACGGCGATCGACTGCACCCCGACTCTCCACTGGCGCAGGCTATTACATCCCGTGTCCAGAGTCAGGCTCCTGAGGTTGTTTCTGCTTGCATGGACCCGCGTTTTCACGCCGCCTCTTACAGAATTGTGACAAAATGCGAACGGTTCAAATCGGAGACAGAATCTAGTGGAAGTCTATCGGTGGTTGCCGCCCGAAGCTGTGAAAATTCTCCTGGTTCTCTTCCTGTCTTTTCTCATCGGACTGGAGCGCGAGGAGCACAAAGCTGAAGCGGGGCACTACGCCTTCGGGGGCGTGCGCACATTTCCGCTCATTGGATTGATTGGCTACTCGATCGCACTTCTGTCCGGCACACAGCTAGTTCCAGTGACGCTCGGCTTCCTGGTGATTGGTGGCTTTCTCTCTCTGTCCTATTGGCACAAACTCTCTACCGCCGAGGCAGGGGGCGTCACTTCAGAGATGTCCGGTCTGGCGACCTACCTGGTTGGCGCGCTCGTGTACTACGAGCATTTTTGGATCGCCACCACCTTGAGCGTGGCCAGCTTGTTGTTATTGGAACTCAAGGCGGGTCTGGAGAAGCTCGCCAGCCGCGCCGCGCCAGGAGAGATTCTCACCGTCGCCAAGTTCCTGCTTCTCTCAGCTGTCATCCTACCCATACTGCCCAACCGCGAGTTTGGACTGTTTCACATCAATCCCTTCAAGACTTGGCTGGTCGTCGTCGCCGTAAGCACGATTTCTTATGGCAGTTACATCCTTCAGAAGCTCACCAAGGAACGCGGTGGAGTCGTGCTGGCAGCTTTCCTGGGCGGCGCATACTCATCAACTTTGACCACCGTGGTCATGTCACGAAGAGCGGCTCATGAGGAGCACCCCCACCTTTTTGCGGGAGGGATCTTGATCGCATCGGGTGTCATGTACCTCCGTTTAGTGGCCCTCCTGGCTCTTTTCAATCGTCACCTGATGTCCCTATTGGTGCTGCCCTTTCTCGTACTTGCGGGTCTAGCGATCGCCGTCGGCTGGATGTGGTCGCGCCGACCGGATGTGAGGGTGGATGCGGTTAAGCGGGAGTTTGAGCCGAACAATCCGCTCGAGCTGACGGCCGCCTTTCTTTTCGCTCTTCTGTTCTTAGCAATGCTCGTGGCCACGCAGTTGGCTGTTACTTACCTCGGAAGAGCGGGAGTCAATATACTGGCCGCGATCATGGGTGTCACCGACGTAGATCCCTTTATTATGGGCATGACCCAAGCTGCTGGCTCGCTCACCCCGTTGAAGGTCGCGGGAGCGGCGGTTCTGATTGCTGCGGCCAGCAACAACCTTATGAAGGGGATTTATGCGTACAGCTTGGCGGATCGAAAGACAGGCACCCAGAGCCTCTCTCTCTTGACGGCTCTTGCCGCACTCGGTCTTGTTCCCTTGCTTTGGTTCTGATCGGGGTTGCCGATCTCCCGATCCAACGCGTCCCAGAGCTTCGTGAGGCCCGTTTCTTAGGTCCTGAGCGAGCGCCAGCGAGCCACAAAATCCCCTTGACAGCCTAAGGGTGGCGTTTTAGAATTCACCACCGAGAGCGAGCGCTCGTCTTTATAGAGCGAGCGCTCGTCTTGGTACCGCGAGCGAATGGCTATATGCCCAAGCTTTTGGACGACACCGTCGCCAAGACCAGGCTCAAAATCGAACGCGCCGCGCAACAGCTTTTCACTCGGCAAGGATTTCACGGTACGACCGTCCGGGAAATCGCCCGCAGGGCCGGAGTATCCATGGGCAAGCTCTACCTCTACTACCCGACCAAGGAAGACATCTTTATCGATCTGGTGCAGCACATGGAGCAGAAGATGGAAGCCCTCCGGCGGACACAGATTTTTCCCTTGATGCAGTCTCCCGATCCGGAATCGCTGAAGCAGTTGGGGATGGCCGTCGGCCGGGTCGTGTCGGAGAATCTGGACTACTGGCGGCTTATGTACGTCGACGTGGTTGAGTTCCGTCATAAGCACTTCATTCACAGCTATCGAGAAGTTGCGGGAGGTCTGCGCACCTATTCGACGGCCTTGTTTCAAAAGGCGCCGATTCCTTTTCCCAGCGACGTGAACCCCGGGCTGGCCTA
>JBEKQC010000012.1:0-98643 GCA_049520095.1 Terriglobales bacterium | reverse complement strand
CTGGGCGGCACGACCTGCGCCACCACAGCGCCGACTTCGAGCACCGCTTGCTTGATTGATTCGGCTTTGGGATCGGGCACCAAGAGCGGCTATATATTCACGCTCTCGAACGTTAGCGGCACCCCAGCTGCCAGCTATAACTTCGTGGCGACGCCGGTGGGTGTGAACCAGACGGGTGTGCGCTACTTCTGCTCGTTCGCGGATGCGGTCGTACGCTCCAGTTCAATGGCGATTACGAACTGCGACGGAACTATCAACCCGCTGCAATAGCTTAACCTTGGCTTTGGCGAAAAAATCATAAAACTAAAATATTTGAAAATTCAAAAAATCTGAAACGTGTACGAGTGTCCAGCAACCGCCATAGGGGTACGCTGGAACACCCCCTACCCCCTTGATCAAGGGCCTCTCGGCGACCATCTCGCGTCAGAGCGGTTCGCCTGTGCGCCGCCCCAACTGCAGCATGCCGCATCGTGTCACAAATAAGTGGTGGCACTTCTGGTGGCACTTCGTTTTGCTTCTTGGTGCTCTCAGGTGCCAAAGGCTGCACAAATGACGATCGTAGAGTTACGGGCTAGAAGGTGAATTGTTACAGGGGATTTCGCGTCAGTGCGCTTCGTTTCGTCTTGTTGCTCGGATCAGTGGGATTGCGTCGGAAAGGATTTTAAGTCCCGTGCGTCTGCCAGTTTCGCCATCCGGGCGGGGATTGCGGTGGCTGGAAGCAGTGTATCAGTTGAGCGAGGGCGGTTTTAACTTCAGCTGCTGAGCAAGTTTGGACCACGCCGTTCAAGACGACGGTTTCCGTTCGAGAGCTGCACGGTCCCAGCCCGCTAGATTCGCTCCCGCTTCGTAAGTGCTCTGCGCGAACTCCAGGATTTCGGCGCGTGGAGATGTTGCGCGGCGGACGTCGTCGTACATCAGCACGAACTCGCGCAACCGGCTGTGATACGACGCAGCCGCCGGACGAGCCCGTTGCTCGCTAAGGCCCGCCGGTTCGGGAGCAATGTAGGCATAGAAGGCCGGTCCCGCCACGTCTCCGCCGCCTGGCCACCAACCGACGCTGCTGCATTCATGCGAGTACGATTCAGAAGTGATGATGCCCCTTCGAGGCGGAGCGCGCCGGCCGCTAAAACGTGTGCAACACAAATCGAAGCTGCCCCAAAAAAAGTGGACCGGACTCGCCTTGCCGATAAATCGGGCGCGAAATTCCTGCAGCACAATGTCCGTCGACCGCAGAATGCGCCATAGGCGGTTGGCATATTCTGGATCGTAGGATGCATGAGTGTCATCCCGATCCAGAGGAATCGGATTGGGGACCTCCTGCGGCTTGGGGTTAATTTGGACATCGATGCCGGCACCACGCAACAAGGCAAATAGTTCCCGATAAAAGGCGGCCACCGATTTTGGCGAAAGCGCCAAGGCGCGTTGGGTATCAGAAGTTCGAAGCTCGAGGCGGTGGTTCACAAAGTCAAACTGTATTTCGAACGTGCTTCCACAGTATGGGATCGGCGCGGTCGTCAAGCCTCGTGGGCTCACATATAGAGCAACGTTCCAGAAGTGGTTTTCCAGCGGCGCAAGGGCCAGGCGGATTTTTCCGACGATCTGGGTCCACATGTGCAGGGTGTGATAGGTGGCTTCCCATTCTTCCAGCGGCAAGGCGGGCCACTCTTGCTCGACCACATTCATCGAAAAAGCCTCCTGGAGAACGGTATCGCCTGCTTGTTGGTTTCGACAATCACTTCTGCACAATCACTCCGATTGTGCCCTCGGACATTATATTGTCTGCCGCATATTGTCTGCCGCGGCGAATCTTCGGAACCTTCGATACAACTTTTTCGGAGTTTCTGGGTTCAATAATATGTAGGGGTGTGATTGTTAGGAGGAGACCTTGAAAGTGTCACGCTGGTTTGGCAAAGCAATCCGTTTCGGCCTGGCGGCGAGAGTCGCCCTCTTTTCCTTTTTAATTGGCGCAGCAGCTTTGGCGTGCGCCCAGACTGGCGCTATGAGTCCTTATCAGGGCGAACAGGACGGCATCAGCGCCGGTGGAAAATGGCTGGAGTTCGCCTCCACCGACAAGATGACGGGCGAGAAGAAAGTGCGCTTTGAGCTGCAGTCGGATAACTATTTTAAAGAGGATCCAGAGTACAAGCCCCGAGTGAATCTGTATTGCAGCAACGGCAAGCTCAAGCTGGCCGACTTCAATCCCGGAGTCAGACTGCCTCCGCCAAACCGTCCCGGCTGGTGGGGACAGCCCCAGTTGGAAGTAGAGGTGCGCGTTGACGATGTGCACTACTTCAAGGGCTGGAACTGGATGCGTTGGGGCCGAAACTACCTTTCCATGGACAAAGGCACGGTTCGAGGGATGATGGCAGCGCAGGTTTTCAACATCGCAATGCCCACGCGGAGCGGGCGGCAGATCGCGGAGTTTTCTCCCGCCGGGCTGAATGTGGAGCGAGTCAAACAAGCCTGCGATTTGACGCCGAAGAAGCCGAGCAAGGATTAAGCCTGCTGTAACGGACGAACCTAGCAAGGCCCCGGAGGCACGGCGAAGATGAACAAGGCATTGGCACTTGTACTATTGCTTGGGTTATTTGCGACTGCGCGACCGATGAAGGCCCAGGAGCAAGTCTCGAAACTTGAGGCGTATGGCGGGTACTACTTCGCGCGTTTTAATGTAAATGCCAGTGCTGCCGGCGGCGCACCGTCGGAAACCTTCAACGGAAACGGTGGAGGCGTCCAGCTCGAGTACAACGCCAACCGCTGGCTCGGCGTGGTGGGAGATATGGCCGGCTATGGGGCGACCGCCACCACAAACGGCGCCTTGGTCGGAGGAGGGTTTACCTATCTTTTTGGGCCCCGAGTGAATTTCAGGCACGGCAAAGTTACGCCGTTCGCTCAGACGCTCTTCGGAGGCATTTGGACAACCGACGGGATTGGCCACTCAGGGTCCGAAAATAATTTTGCGATGACGGCGGGCGGCGGCATTGATTTCAAAGTGTCCAAGCACGTCTCCGTTCGCCCCATACAGGCCGAGTACTTCATGACCAAAATCCCCGACGGTCTCAACAACCGCCAGGACAATTTGCGGGTTGGCGCCGGAATCGTTTTGCGGCTGGGCCGGCAGTAGTTCCAGCGTCAATTTGCCTTCTTGCTCCCTGCATCCCCCGCCCTTCCCGCGAATCCAATGATGGTATCGTTTGACTCGCATCGGGAGGCGCATGAAGATTGGCATCACCTGTTATCCGACCTACGGCGGCAGCGGAGTAGTCGCCACTGAACTCGGGCTTGAGCTTGCTCGCCGCGGCCACGAGATTCATTTCATCTCTTATTCGCAGCCCATTCGCCTGACCGGTCCGGAACCTAACATTCATTATCACGAGGTCGAGGTCACGCGCTATCCGCTGTTTGAGTATCCTCCATACGATCTGGCGCTGGCGACGCGCATGGCCGAGGTGTCGCAGCTCTACGAGCTCGATTTGCTACACGTGCACTACGCGATCCCGCACTCGGTGAGCGCGATGCTAGCCAAGCAAATGCTGGCGGCAACTCCGCCGCGGCGCAATCTACCGTTTGTGACCACTTTGCACGGCACCGACATCACGCTGGTCGGGCTCGACCGTTCGTATCTTCCAATCACTCGCTTTTCCATCGAGCAGAGCGACGGCGTGACGGCAATCTCACAATATTTGCGTACCCGCACTCTTAAGATTTTTGACATCAAGAACCACATCGAAGTCATTCCGAACTTCGTGAACTGCGACGAGTATCTGCGTAAACCGGAATGGATGGAAAAACGCAGCGAGTATGTTTCCAACGACGAGCGGCTGCTGGTGCACCTTTCCAACTTCCGGCCGGTGAAACGCGTCCTGGATGTGATCGAAATCTTTGATCGTGTCCGCAAGAAAATTCCTTCCAAGCTGTTGCTGATTGGCGACGGGCCCGATCGGTCCCAGGCAGAATGGCTGGCCGTCCAGAAGGGCATTCATGAGCACGTGCTGTTTCTTGGGAAACAGGATCAGATTCGCGAAAAACTCGCCATCTCAGACGTGATGCTGATGCCGAGCGAACTGGAAACGTTCGGACTCGCGGCACTGGAAGGAATGTCCTGCGAGGTCGTCCCGATTGCCACCCGCCCCGGAGGAGTGCCCGAGTTGATCGATCACGGAGTGACCGGATTTCTGGCCGACGTCGGCGACGTAGAGACCATGTCGCGATACGCCATTGAACTGCTGAATGATGAATCCGCTCTGCGCGCCATGGGGAAACGGGCGCGCGCCGCCGCCATGGAAAGGTTCTGTGCCAGCAAGATTATTCCGCTTTACGAAGGCTTTTACCGAAAGGTGCTGGCGCAATCGCCGAAGTCGTCATGAGCTCTTCTGGATTGGGCAGGATGGGCAACCTCAGCCGGATCAGCGTGCCACCGCCATCGCGGTTTTCGATCATCATCTTGGCAGTGTCGCCGTAGAGCACTTTCAGGCGCTCGGCGACATTGGCCATGCCGATACCGCCGGCCCCAAAACCATCGGGGTGTTCGAGCAATTGCGCTGCCCCCATGCCGATGCCATCATCCTCCACCTCGACCACGAGCCGTGACTCGAAAAGACGGCTGCGCAGCGTAATGCTCCCGCCTTCGACCTTGGGAGCAAGTCCGTGCTTGACGCAGTTTTCGACCAGCGGCTGCAGTAGCATGCTGGGAACCATGGCTTCGAGCGACGCCGGGTCGAGATCCTTGACGACCTTGAGCTTGTCCCGTCCAAAGCGCACGACTTCAATATCCAGGTAATTATCGATGAACTCCACTTCCTCGCGCAGCGGAACGAATGAATCCGTGCTGTGCAGGATGCGACGAAGAATGGTAGCGAGCTTCAGGATCATCTCCCGCGCGGTATCGGGGTCGAAACGCACCAGCGACGAAATGGAATTGAGCGTGTTGAACAAAAAGTGCGGATTGATCTGATTTTGCAGCGCCGCCATGCGCGCCTGCAACAGCAATCGTTCCTGCTCTTCCAGCTTGATCTGGATGCGAACGCTGTTGAAGATCTTCAACTCCGTGCCCACCACCATGACCGCGGTCAAGTAGATCGCGCTCTCCACCAAATACCCGTTTAAGGTTCCGCCGGCGCCATCCTGCCACAGGCCGGGACTTTCCAGGCTGAAGATGGAGTTCGGCCAGAAGCGCCAGATTTCCGTCTGTAGAAAACGCAAGCCCACGATGGTCGCGAAAAAAGCGACCTGCCAGTCGAACACGCGCGGCCGCGGCAGATTGCGGCGAATCATGCGATAAAGAGTGAGATCGATGAACGGCGAGAACGACCAGATATCTTCCTGCTCGGGCGCGAACCGGCGCAATTGCCCGGCAATAATTCCGGCAAACACATTCAACGGCATGGCGGCCCACTCGCCGTGCAAAGCTGCGGGCAACGACATCAGCGCTCCGCCGACGCCTCCCGACAATCGCCCGCCGACCACGCCTAACAGCAGTGCTGTCTCCAGCGACAGGTCGCCAGCCAGAAAGCTCCTGGCGCTGAATCGTATCCAGACGCCAAGTGCAATGGGGATCGCCATCCACAACGCCAGGTAAATCTTGTGCCGAGTTTCCCGCTGCTCACGGAAAATCAGACTCTTGAATTCTTTGGAGCGCACCAGCGCGCTCGACAAGGCCGCGGCCACGCCCAGCTTGATCAGGAGGTTGACGAGTATCAGCCGCGGTTCCAGCATCGAATGAATTCTTCCCGTGAGATGGGTGTTGCGGGATCAGGCTCCGATTGTACCCGCTGCCTGTTGCAAAAGCTGCTCGACATTTGAGCCCGACGGGACTCCGCCTTGGGCGAACTCGCGGCTGCCACCGCCGCGGCCTCCGACCGCCGACAACACCTGTTTGAGCAATGCACCCATGTCGGCTGTCGAACCCGGCGTACCGCCGGAACTCTGAGCAAAGACCAAGCCCGGCGGATCCACCGTGCTCGCCACCAGCGCAATCGCCGGCATGCCCGTTCGCGTCACCCTCTGCGCAAACAATTTGGCGAAGCTGATGTCGCGATCGGGAAACGTCCGCACGATGATCTTCCTCCCGTTTTTCTCCGGCTGATCATGCAAAGCGGCCAAAGCCATTAGCTCGGCTAGTTGATCGAGCGCCTCGTCCCTTTGCTTGCGCATCAGTTTGCTCTCTTCGACAGTCTTGCGGATCTGCTCCGGCACATCCCAAAGCTGCGCCGAGAATAGCGCGGCCGCGTCGCTGAGCGCGCTGTAGTCACGCCGCGCCATACGGACTGCGCGATCGCCGCAGACAAACTCCACTCGCGTTCCCTGCCGCACCCTTTCGCTTTTCCGAAGGATGATCGAACCGATCTGGCCGCTCGCCCCGACGTGAGTTCCACCACACGCCGACAGATCGAAGTCCGCGATCTCAATCAGACGCAGCTCGTCGCGCTCGGCGGGAGGCAGTTTGCGCAAGCCCAGCTTCTCCGCTTCGGCGCGCGTAACATAGCGAATCCGCACGGGACGATTCTCAAACACAATTTGATTGGCCCGCTGCTCGGCAGCGGCAATCTGCTCGGAACTTACCGATGGCGTCGCCAAGTCAATCGAGCAATAGTCCTCGCCCATGTGGAACGAAACGGTCGGCATCTGATAAAGCTCGATGAAAGCTGCCGAGAGAACGTGCTGCCCGGTGTGCTGCTGCATGTGGTCGCGGCGGCGTTCGGGGTCGATGCTGCCGTGGACGGCCGCGCCTGCCAGTAGCGGCGGTGGTGCTTCGAGGTAATGGACGACTCTGCCATCTTCCGTATCTGCGACTTCTGCAACGCGCAAGCGCTCTCCACCAAGCACCAGCCACCCAGTGTCGTGGACCTGGCCACCACTGGTGGGATAGAACGCGGTTTCGCGCAGGATTACGGCCGGCCGCGATTGCTCGGGCGAAGGAGACACGAAGTCCTCGACCACGGAATCGAATTCGTGAACTTCAGAACTGTCGTAGTAAAGACGTTTGGTCATGAGGACGAGTAGTCATGAAAACATTCTGATCAAACCAGGGCAGCATTAGGCAGAAAAACAAATAGCCAGGCACCGGCGCTCCACTGCACACGAAAGAGCCCGTTACCGTTGCTTCCTTCCGGACCTGGCGGGGTTGGCGGGAAAACGTCGCGCGGAACCGATGCCTGACTCTACATCTTAACAAGAGATCACGGAATACAGGAATGGCCGCACCTTACGCTACCTGGAGAAGCCTGATCGTAGAGACGCGGCTTGCCGCGTCTCGGCACCAGCAACAACCCAGAGCTTTTCAATTACCATCGCAATATGGCCGAGTCAGAGTGCATCACGTACAAGAAGCTAAGAGAGCGCGAAACGCGTGCTCACGCGGCATGGACCTCTCATCTCTACCGCAACGAAGTTAAGCCGAGGCTTTCAGAGAAGGCGAAGCGGAAACATCAGAAGGAAGAAATGGAAGCGTATCAGCAGGCTCACAAGGCTCGCCTAGCTCACGCGAAGACGTGTCCAACCTGCATGTCCAACCTGTAAACATTGCGGCGCTCACAAAGGGGGACGACCCTGAAAAGCCGTGTGCCACAACCAGAAATCAAATCAGTTGGTGGGCTGTTTTGAATTTTAGGCTCGCCTCGATCTACGTAGAGGCATTTTTTCGAGGTGTGCAACGAAGTCAGTCCACGAGAGTCGATGGGCATTGACATCGTTGTAGGCAGGCCACCACTCGACAGTACCTTGCGAGATGTGGAGACTGCCTTCTTTAGAACCCCCGAGTTTCACGTCGATTCGTAGAGCATTCTTTGTTGTCCGCTCGGAAAGTTCGACCGATGACGGAAGGTGAGCAATAATCTTGGACTTTTTTGCCATAATGGCTCGTAATTATATTCATGCATGGACGCCCGGACCAGAAATCTCTAGACATTTCAAAACAGTCCACTACCTCAAATCAGGATTAGTTGACATCCAGAGTTATAATAAAACGATAGCCCAATGCGGTTCTAGGCGTAAGCACTAAGTTCTTTGAAAACTTAGATAGTGAGCAACTTAGTAAGTCGTAACTGACTCTTTGAAGGCAGGGCACAAGTTCGGCCCGCCTCTAACTCCAGTTTCTAACTATTTTGTTATCTAGATTTTGGCTTTAGCTCCTTTAAACCCAAAGATTTGGGGCGTTTTACCCCGTAACTCGATGATTCTAAGAGGTCGGGGAACGAAAAAAATCGGGGGTACGAACCCGTATCAGGATTTACATGAGGGATAACTGGGGCTAGGCTGGATGGCTTTCTGAAAAAGTCATACCTAACTCTTTTGTTGTCAAGACTTTGCCTATAACTCTCATGCGATCAAGACTTTGGCGGGAGATTCTCCCTAAAGTCTTGATTCTAATATACCGGGTGGGGGGTACCCCCGCAACGACGGCTAAGTCCCAAAATGGAACGAAGTTTGGCCGACTCGGCGGAAGGACTGCGGGTCGAGAGCTGGGCCCGAAAGCGAACGACTAAACGACCAACGACGATCTTCCCGCCCATACCCATGCGCGACTCGCAGCCGTGCACGATCTAGCGCACAACCAGCACTTCCCGGATGGCATCGCGTGCCAGGAAAAATTTGATCGAAGCGAAATCCCGGAAGAGGTTTTCAATGTGCCGGTTGTTGAACACCCGCTGCAGGCGCGGAGATTGTTTTTCAGACGCGGGACGGCCGGGCGGTGCGAACTTCACCTCTTGCATCTCCAGCATGTCCGTGCCGGTCACGTGATAGCGATAGCAGGTCGAGTCTGGGCCGGCGTCGCGCGTGTGAAAAAAGGCCAGTAGGAATCCGCCCGGCTTCATCACCGACCACAGACGGTCGATGGTGGGCTTCACCAGGCCCTCTTCCATGTAATCCGGCAAATTCCAGCACAGCACCACATCGAACTGAGCGTTCGGGTATGCCAGGTTCTCATCCAGAAACTTCTTGCTGTCCACCACCGAGTTTCCTGTGCTGTCCTGGATGCGCAGCGCCGGATCGAGCGACGAGCGCAACAAGTCTTCGCTGTAATTCTTGTGTCCCTGGCCGGTGAAAAAGCGGATGTTGTTGGCGGAGGTCGCGCCCATGTCGAGCACGCACAGGCCCTCCTGCGAATTCAGCAGCCGTGAAATCTCTCCCATGCCGCTCGACCGGCGGGAAAGCTTCCGCGGGACCGTGGGAATCGCAGTCTGGTTCGAAGAGCTCCGAAAGAATTTCATTACGTTGTCAGAAACAGATGCCGTCGATTAGTACAGCCGCGATTACGAAGACGCGGGAGCCGCCGCTTTTCCGGCCTCTTTCTGAATATCAATCTTCCCTTTAAGGAACGCGCCCTCTTCGATGGCGATGCGCTGTGTGGTCACGTCGCCCGTCACCACCGCCGACTTCCGCAGCTCCACACGCTCAGAGGCATTCACGCTTCCATCTAGCTTACCCTGAATCACCACCGACTTGGCACTGACGTTGGCCTTCACATTTCCATTCGGCCCGACCGTCAGGCTGTGGTTGCGGAGCTCAATGTTCCCTTCGACATTGCCATCCACGTACAAGTCTTCGGATCCCGACAGCTCTCCTTTGATGACCACTGACTTGCCGATGTGGGCGCCGTCGCTGGTTTGCGGAGCATCCATGCTTTGGCCTCCATCTCCTCGCGCTCTGTTCGCCGCGAATGAACCGATTGTAAATCATTCCGCCTCTTGCGGGTTTGGCCGGTAGCCGGAAATCTTTGTCCGTGAGGAACTTACGGCACGCTTGGAAACGCGGCTCCGATGCCATCTCGGGTTTGCTACCATCGTCCTACGGGATCAGCTGTGCCCGGTCCAGCTATGGCGGCCGATTACTCCATCTCGCCCAGTTCTGTCTCCCACAATGCCCACACCAGCGCCCACGCCAGCGCCTGGATTCTGTGGCTCGCCGCAGCCAGTTTTGCTGGGCAACCGGCGACCGTCTCTTCGTACCAAGATCCGGCTGACCTGGTGCGCAAAGCAGTGGAGAACGAAATTAAGGCGGCCAATGACGACACTGCCCACTTTTTGTTTCGAGGCACCAAGACCACTCCCCAGGGATCCACCACAAGACTTTATGTCGAGTCCAATGAGGCTACTGCCGGCTTGGTGGTCGCCTACAACGGCAAACCTCTGACTGCCGAACAGCGCCACGAGGAAGAGGCGCACGTTGAGCGCTTCGTCAAGAATCCCGAAGAACTGAAGAGGAAGCGGGAACAGGAACGCCAGAACGCCGAGCGCACGCTGCGCATCATACGCGCAATGCCCGACGCCTTCCTGTTTGAGTACGCCGGAGACGAACAGGGCTCGGAAGGTATTGGCCGGGCCGGCGGCCCTTTGGTCAAATTGAAGTTCCGTCCCAATCCGCACTATGCACCGCCGTCGCGCGTAGAAGAGGTTCTTACCGGCATGGAGGGTTACGTGCTGGTGGATGCCACGCATTATCGTATCGCTAGCATTGACGGCACGCTTTTCAAAGAAGTCGGCTTCGGATGGGGAATTCTCGGACACCTTGATCGGGGTGGCCGCTTCATGGTCCAGCAGCAGGAGGTCGCCGACAATCTCTGGGAAATTTCAAGCATGACTTTAAGCTTCACCGGAAAGATCCTGCTGTTCAAGAACCTCTCCATCAGCTCGACGGAGATTTTCAGCGGCTTCAAGCAAGCTCCCTCGAACCTAACATTCGCCCGCGCACTGGAACTGCTGAAGAAGGAAGAATCCACTATGGCCGCAGACGCCGTCGACAATTCTGCTGCTGGCAGAGTCGCCCATAAGTGAGAGAACGACGCTAAACTTTCCCGGCGCGAAACGTCTCTTCGCGCACGGTGAACTTCTTCATCAGATCGGCGCGCACCTGGTATCCAGTCCCGGGAGCGTCACTGATAGCGATCATTCCATCGGCACTGACTTCCACTTCGGGTTCAATGATGTCTTCCTTCCAATAACGCTTCGATGCCGACACATCTCCCGGCAGGCGGAAATTTTCGAGAGTCGACAACGCGATGTTGTGCGCTCGTCCTACTCCCGATTCCAGCATCCCGCCACACCACACCGGAATGTTGTGCCGTACTGCGACGTCGTGTATTTTTTTTGCCTCGCTGAAGCCGCCCACGCGCCCCACTTTGATGTTGAGGATGCGGCAGGCACCGGTCTCGAGCGCAAAATCCGCGTCGCGTGCATTCAGAATCGATTCATCCAGACAAATCGCCGTCTTGATGGCTTTCTGCAGTCGCGCATGTAGATAGATTTCGTCGTTCCACAACGGCTGCTCGATCATTAGCAGGTTGAAGGCATCGAATTTGCGCAGGTGCTCGACTTGGTCGAGCGTGTAGGCCGAATTCGCATCTACACTGAGAACAATGTCCGCCCAGCGGGCGCGGACCTTCTCTAGCACATTCAGATCCCACCCCGGCTTGACTTTGATCTTGATTCGCCGGTATCCCGCCGCCAACTCCGTTTCGATCTTTTGCAGAAGCTGTTCCGGCGTGTCTTGAATGCCAATCGAAACGCCGCAGGCGATCTCGCGCCTCGTTCCTCCGAGCGACTTCCAGAGCGGCTGTTGTTTCTGCCGCGCCTCTGCGTCCCACACTGCGTTTTCGAGCGCGGCCTTGGCCATGAGATGGCCGCGGATTCTGGCAAATCGCGCGGTACAGTCCCGGCCGGATTTCAACTCGCTCTGCAGGAGCAGGGGCGCCAGATACTGCTTAATCGTGGGCCACGCGGTTTCGGTCCATTCCGAGCTGTAGTACGGATCTTCCCCGGCGACGCACTCGCCCCACCCGCGTACTCCATCGGCCTCGACGCTCACCACCACGATGCGACGGCTGTAAACGCGGCCAAAGCTCGTTTCAAAAAAATGCACGAGCGGCATATGAATTTCGCGGAGAGTTACCGATTCGATTTTCATGACTTAGTCGCTAATATCGCCACCTTTCGTCCCAGTCTCCCAGCAGAAACCGCCCATTCCCGCGTTCGTCGCGTTCATAGGCGAGCACGCTCAGCCCTTCCGAAAACGCGTGACTGAACCGCTCACGATTGCCTTCCTGCACCGCAAGCGCCCGCGGACGGGTCGTCGCCACGGCCTTCCATTGGTAGATCTCCGCTGGCACATGGATGCGCGCGCGACAATCGAACTTAGCGCGCGGAGCATCCGCCAGTACGGCTTCGACCCGCTTCGACTTCATCCACCACTCCGCCACCAACCGGTCAGTGGGCAAATCGCCCTGCAACGGAGACGAGGTGATCCCGTACTGGTTCACGCTGTAGCGCCGCGCAATCGCGCCCAGCTTCTCGATATTCAAATACGCGTTCTTAATCTCCAGCGGATCGAAGGTCCATTCCATCAACTCAAAACCCCGCTCTAGAGCATCCTCACGCTGATAGAGCTTCATCCGCCGACCCAGGCCGCTATTTCGAAATTGCTGGCGGACGGCCAGCATTTGCGAGTGCAGGTAGCAATGGCCATTTCGGATTCCCGGAATCGCAAGCGCGAAGCCGATGAGTTCTTTTTCGCCGTTTCTTTGGTCGTCCGTTCTGTCGTCCGTGCTTTCGTTCGTCCTGTCGTTCGTTCTAACGAACGCCCCAATCACCTGACCGCCGATCTTCGCCGCCACTACGAACATGCGCACCGGAACCAGATCTCGGTCCGCGAATTTCCACACTTCCTTCTGGAGCGCGAAGCAAGCACGCATCTCCTCCAGCGCTTCACACTTGCGGATGGTTACTTCACCGCCGTTCTTAGTTCCGGTCGAAGCGCTGGAGGTCACGCCGGTTCTTCCTGCTGCTTCGCCTGCTGCCATAGCGTTTCCAGTTCGTCCATCGACGCCTGCTGTGGCGCTCGCCCGCTGGCGCGCAAGCGCTCCTCCATCCATTGAAAACGACGCTTGAACTTGCGATTCGTCCTCCGCAACGCCGACTCTGGATCGAGCGACAGATAGCGCGCAATGTTGACCAGAACGAAAAATAAATCTCCCACTTCATCTTCCAGGCGCACGCGCAACTCCGTCGGAACCTGCGGACGTCCAGACCCGGCAATCCCCTTCCCAGCCGATTGATCGTTGAAGGGAAGCGCCGGTGCAGCGTTCAACTCCGCCCGCAACTCCGCCGTCTCTTCCTCGAGCTTGGCAAAGAGACCTTCAATCTCCGACCACTCAAATCCCACGCGCGCCGCGCGCGAGCTGAGTTTATAAGCTTCCATGAGCGCGGGCATCTTCGACGACACACCCGCGAGCACCGATTGATCAGAGACCGGTCGAGCGCGGTCGCCCGGCGCGTCCTTCTCATCCCCTTCGTCCGTCAGCCGTTTCTTTTTCTCTTTCTCTTGCGCCTTCAGCGCCTCCCAGTTACGCAACACCTCGGCAGGAGTGTCCGCCTTCACGTCGCCAAACACGTGCGGATGCCGGTCCACCAGCTTGTCGGAAAGCCGGTCGAGTACATCATCCACCGAGAAATGGCCTTCCTCGCTCGCCATCTGCGAATAGAACAGCACCTGCAACAGCAGGTCTCCCAGTTCGCCGGTCAGTTCAGGCCAATCACGATTGTCGATGGCCTCCAGGACTTCGTAAGCCTCTTCCAACGTGTACGGCTTGATGGTGTCAAAGGTCTGTTCGCGATCCCAGGGGCATCCGCCCGGAGCCCGCAACCGCACCATGATCTGAACTGCTCGCTCGAATCGTTCGCCTGTGGTGGGCATCCTGTTCAATGTAAATGAGGCGAATAGGGTGAGCAATGGGGGAGTGGATAGTCCATTTGCTATTCCAACGAGCGAACAAGCAATTGCGTTTCATCGGAGATGATGGCATCCGCGCCCCACTCCGCGAACTCACGCATGCGCTCGGCGCGATTCACCGTCCACACCATGATTCTCTTGCCTGCCGCATGAACCCGTTTGACCAATTCGCCATCCACCAGTTCGAACTGCGGAATCACCCACTCCGCCGGGATATCGAGCCAGCCTCTAATCCGATCCCGCGTCTCGCAAAGAAATCCCAACGGAATCGTCGGGTCAAGATCGTGGATTGCCGTGAGCACCTCGGGAAGAAACGATGAAACCACGTAGCCCTTTTGCGGCGGATGCTTGTGCAACTCCGAGAGCGCCTGGCGCTCCAGTCCCGCAACCTTTACCTCGATATCGAGAAATGCACGGGAGGCAAATTGCCGCAGAACATGTTCCAGCGTAGGCAACGGTAGGCCCTTCGACGCCGCCTTCCCAATTTCCATGCCGCCGACGGTTGCGTCATGGCAGATCACGGCCTGCTTGTCGGCGGTAAGCCGCACGTCGAATTCAAAGCCATCGCAGCCATGCTGTAGGCAAAGCTCGAACGATGCCAAAGTATTTTCAGGAATTTGCCGGAAAGCCCGCGCCCCACGATGCCCGAGCAGAAGAGGTGCCATCGAAGTGCTCAGTCCAAATCGAAATCCCGGATCGGCTTGCCCGTGTCTGGAGTTTCTTTGGCCTTCTTCACCGCCTCCTGGAATTTCTTCTCCAGGAGTTCCGAGGCGTGCTTTTGCGCTTCCATCGATTGCCGGAAGATCGAATCGCGACGGCTGTCCTGCTCCTTCATGGCGCGAGCCGCTTCTTCCATATCATTGAAGGTTTTCGGCTTGACTGGCGCCGTGTGGGCGATGATGCTGCGTGTCGCGGCGTCGATTTTCACGACCGCGCCGCAGCAGGGACAAGTCACGTCAAAATTAGATTCACGAGAATTGGATTCGCGTTTCACCACCCGCGATCATACCTCAGTCCGCCGCAATCCGCGTCAGCGTGGCGTGAGTCGAATCGGCAGAATGTGGAACAAATACAGCATCTCCCAACCCAGCAGGACGATCGACACCACGACCACCAGTATCGCCAGAGTCTCGCCAAAGTTCAGACCACCCTTATCCTGCTCGAAACGGCGCGCCCCGAGACTCAGAATATTCAGCGTGGCAAAGCCAAACACAAGCGCCCAGAGGATGTTGTAAACCTCCTCGCGAGTCGATCGCAGAAGGAACATCGCGGGTAGAACGCCCACCGCCAGCGCGTGCAACACACGGCCAGAGAATGCTGCCCAGCCGTGAGCGTGCCCCGCAGCCAAGAATAACGATGGGCAACTCCGAGCAGATGTGAAGAGCCGAGGCAGTCTCATGCAGAAATTTGATAGTACCGTGTTTGCCTTCCCCAAGTCAGCCAGGCGACAGCAAAGGCACCCCACAGGTAACTACGGTTGCTTTTCTCAGGGCTGTCACAGAGGATGGTACGCGAGGCAGTACACAAGAGAGTACGCGAGAAAACACGCGATGATCGTGAACTTCGCCGAGCGGGCGCACAACCACAACTGGGAACTGGACCCGGTCACCAGGTCGCTGCTGGATACCGATTTCTACAAACTGCTCATGCTCCAGTTCATCTGGAAGCATTACCGGAAAACCCAGGTGTCGTTCTCGCTGCTGAACCGCTCCACTTCCGTGCGCCTGGCGGACATGTTCCCGCGCGAAGAGCTGATCCATCAGATGGAGCACGCTCGCCGCCTGAGATTTCGAAGGTCGGAATTGGTCTGGCTCGCCGGCAACACCTTCTATGGCCGCCGCGGGATCTTTGAACCCGCCTTTCTGGAATGGCTGGAACGCGATTTCCGCTTGTCGGACTATGAACTATCGGTCCGGGACGGACAGTTCGATCTCTCTTTCGATGGCCTGTGGACCGAGACCATGATGTGGGAACTCTATGCCCTTTCGATCCTTGACGAGCTCAAGACCCGAGCCGGATTGAAGAAGCTGCGCGAGTTTGGTCTCGACATCCTGTATGCCCGAGCGAAAACAAAACTGTGGGGCAAGATCGAGCGCCTGCGCGGCGTTCCCGGTCTGGCCGTGGCCGACTTCGGAACTCGCCGCCGCCACAGCTTCCTTTGGCAGGAATATGTGGTCAACGCCATGGCGGCGAATCTCGGCACTGCCTTTACCGGAACCTCGAACGCCTTCCTCGCTCATAAGCACGATTTGGAAGCCATAGGAACTAATGCACATGAGATTCCCATGGTCCTCGCCGCGCTGGCGCCCAATGATGACGACAATGCCCTCAGAGCTTCGCAGTACCGCGTCCTCGAATTATGGCAGGCCACTTACGATGGCGCTCTCCGCATTATGCTGCCGGATACCTTTGGCACCTCGCAATTTCTCGACAATGCTCCCGACTGGGCCGCTGATTGGACAGGCCAGCGCATCGACAGCAAGAATCCATACGAAGCAGGCGACGAATACATCGAGTGGCTGAAGGCGCGCGGGCAAGACCCGCACGACAAGCTCATCATTGCGTCCGATGCGCTCGACGTCGATGACATCCTTGGCCTGCACGCTTATTTTGGTGGAGCGCTGGCGAGCGGAGTTACGATAGATGACTTCCGCAGCGCCGCCGATTTCCTCGATCGCCAAAAGTGGACCTCTGGCCGCCGAATTCGTTTCAGCGCAGGCTGGGGAACTTTGCTTACTAACGATTTCCGCGGCTGCGATCCCGGCGACGGCAGCGACTTTGACCCGATCAGCCTGATTTGCAAGGTGTCTACCGTCGAGGGTAAGCCCGCCGTTAAGCTCTCCGACAACTATGCCAAGGCGCTCGGCACGCCATCCGAAATTGAACGCTACCGGCGCGTGTTCGGCACCAAAGGAGTCAGCAACACTCCCGTGATCACGTGACGGCTCAATGCCAGTTCAGCCATCTATTCGCGTTCCCGATTTCCTCTACGGCACGGCGTGGAAGGAAGATCGCACTCCGGCTCTCACTGAACTCGCGCTGCGCATGGGTTTTCGCGGCATCGACACGGCGAACCAGCGGCGCCATTACTTCGAAGGCGGAGTTGGTCAAGGGCTGGACGCCGCTTATCGTACGGGCGTCGCCACGCGCGACGAACTTTTTCTGCAGACGAAATTTACTTATCGGGCCGGTCAGGACCACCGCCTGCCCTATGATCCAGCAGTCTCACTTTCCGTCCAGGTTGCTCAGTCGATGGCCAGCTCGCTCGACCATCTCGAAACCGACCACGTCGACAGCTACGTGCTGCACGGGCCTTCCTCCAACTACGACTGGACCGAGGCCGACGCGGAAGTGTCGGAGGCGATGCGCAAAGAACGGGATGCCGGGCGCACCCGGCTTCTCGGCGTGAGCAATGTTTCTCTGCGCCACCTGCAACAGATCGCAGCCACGCGTGCCGAACTTCCCGCGTTCGTGCAAAACCGCTGCTACGCTCGCCTGGGCTGGGACCGCGCGGTGCGATTATTCTGCCGGGAGCACAAAATTATCTATCAAGGATTCTCGCTGCTCACCGCAAATCAGGAGGTGCTACACCATCCTCTGATTGCCCGTATAGCCGCAGGCGCGAACGCCACGCCGGCCCAGGTCGTGTTCAGTTTCGCGCGAAGCGTCGGGATTTTACCGCTAACTGGCACATCAGACGCCTGGCACATGAAGCAGGATCTGGCCAGCCGCGACCTTACGCTACCGCCGGAAGCGGTAAGCGCAATCGAGTCTCTAGTCGGCTAGCACTAGTAGAGAGCCGGGCGTCCCCGCCGGCTGGCTCCTTCGACTGCGCTCAGGGCAGGCTCGCGAGACGCCTGTCCCTCCACCGCATGACTCACCTCGCCTGTGCGACTGCCTCGCGCTCGCCAACCTGTTGCCGCCACATCGCGTAATACAGCCCTTTCTGTTCGAGCAATTCTGAGTGCCGTCCAAATTCGACGATGTGTCCACGCTCTAGGACATAGATCCGGTCGGCGTGCATCACGGTGGACAAGCGGTGCGCAATCAGAATCGTGATCGCCTCCTGATTGGTGGCGACTTCACGAATCGTGCGGCTGATTTCTTCTTCTGTCAGTGAATCAAGAGAAGACGTGGCTTCATCGAACACCAGCAACTGCGGATGCCGCAGCAGGGCGCGAGCAATCGAGAGCCGCTGCTTCTCGCCACCCGAAACCTTCACGCCACCTTCGCCGATCAGCGTGTCCAAGCCGCGGTCTGCGCGTGAAAGCAAGCTGTGCGCGGCCGCCTGCTGCAAAACCTCCATGCATTCTTCGTCCGTTGCCCTCGGATTTACGAACAGCAAGTTCTCGCGGATCGAGCCCGAGAACAGCTGCGTGTCCTGGGTCACAAATCCAATCTTCTCCCGCAGCAGATCCAGATCCACCCGATGCGATGGAATCCCGTTGTAGAGAATCTCGCCCGCCTTCGGAGCGTACAAACCCACCAGAAGCTTCACCAGCGTTGACTTCCCTGCCCCAGACGGCCCAACGAACGCAATCGTGTCTCCGCGAGCCGCGCTGAAACCGATCTCATCCAACGCCAGACACGAAGAACTCTGATGCTGAAAACTCACTTGCTCAAACTGCAGCGTCATGAGTTCGTCAACCGGTTCCGGATCGGTGGGCTTCGGGTCGCGAGGCGTGTCGAGGATTTGCTGAAAATTCTGCAGCGAGACTTCCGTCTCGCGATAGATATTGATGACGTTCCCCAACTCTTGCAGCGGCGTAAAAATGAAAAACGAGTAAATCATCAACGCGAAAAATTGTCCGACGGTAATCTCTTGGCGAAAGATCAAATAGAGCATCAAAAACAAAATACTGGTGCGCAACGCATTGACGGCCGTCCCCTGGATGAAACTCAAGCTGCGCAGATACTTCACTTTCATGAGTTCGAGCTTCAGAATCTTTCCCGTAATCCCGTTGAGCCGCCTCACTTCCTGATGCGCAAGTCCGAGGCTCTTCACCAATTCAATATTGCGCAGCGACTCTGTTGTCGAACCCGCCAGGGCGGTGGTTTCGGCAACAATGGTCTTCTGCATTTTTTTGATCCGCTTGCTCAGCACCGAGCTGATAATTCCAAGCAGTGGAACCGTGATCAGAAACGCCGGAGCAATCGACCAGTGCACCCGGAAAGCGTAGATCATCACGAAAACGATGCCGATAATCGAAATAAACAGCACATTGATGGCGGCGGTAATAAACCGCTCCACGTCGCTGCGAACTTTTTGCAACTTGCCCAGGGTTTCGCCGCTGCGCTGGTCCTCGAACACCTGGTAAGGCAAATCGAGTGAATGCCGGATACCGTCTGAGTACATCCTCGCGCCCAACCGCTGCACGATGACGTTGACGAAATAGTCCTGAAAGTTTTTGGCTACGCGCGACACAAACGCCACGCCCACCGCCGCCAGCAGCAAAAGCCCCGCCCCGCGGATAAATTGCGCTTGCGTGTATTGGTGATACTTCGTGGCATAGCTGTCGATTACATGACGAAAAATCAGCGGATCGAGCAGCGAAAAGATCTGATTGGTCGCGGCCAGCAAGAGAGCGACCACAAAAAGTTTCCAGTACTCTTTGGAGTAGCGGTAAAGAAGATTCATAGGCGTCAGCGCGGGACTCGGCTAGCAATGCGGGTTAGATGGAGCTCCAGCGTTTTCGATTCAGGAAACCGCGACGCAACCGGACGGGCGGAGTGCCCGTCGCTCCACCGGATTTCAGCTACGCCTCAAGCGGTCCCGGTGTTGGCCAGCGCTTCCACCGCTTCCCAAGTCGTACCAAAGGTCACGAAGAAATCGTTCACCTTTGTGATCTCCATGATCTTGCGCACCCGCGGCTTCATTCCGGTCAGCACCAGATATCGTCCGGTTTTCTGATGCGACACGTACACGGCCACCAGCGACCCCAATCCTACCGAATCAATGTAGGGCACATCCGACAAATCCAGTATCATCGTCTCCGCATTCTCGTGGCGCACCACGCGCTCAAAATGTGGAGCGGTTGCCACGGTGATCGGCCCGCGCAGCAAAAGAATCCGCTGATCGCCCGCCACTCCTTCATAGCGCTCGACGGTTAGTTCCTGCAATGCCATGGCAGCCCGATTGTAGGCTAACAGGCACCGCCTGTCACCTTTTACAAACGCCCTTCCCTCTACCACTTCCGAGCCCAAGCGGCTCATTGCGGCTTCTTGTCGTCCCCATGGTTCTCGTATGTCGAGTACTGGCCGCCGGGATGCTTCAGCTTTACCGTAATCTCCATCTCCGCCTTGTTGATCTCGTAGTCTTCCCCAAAAGTCTGAAAATGCGGCGCGAGCACCTGTACCCGCAACGGACCATACGGAATCCCGTCGATGTTCGTCCGCCCATCGGCATCCGTCTTCAACTCCATCTCTCCCTTGTCCTGCTTTCCCTTGCGTTTCACCTGATGCAGTACCACTTCCGCATTCCTCACCGGCTTCCCGTCGGAGTCGCGCACCACCACAAACCGCAAACTCGACGTCGGCCCTTCATCATCCTGAGCCCGCGCCAGCCCAACTACGCCGAACCCAAACACGATCGCCACCGCCATCACCACCGAGAAATTTCTTTTCATAGGTACCTCGCTCTAACTCCTGCCCTCGCGCCACTCATCCCCATTACTGTTCACTTGTTACTGCGGTTTCTGCTCCGGAGTCTTGTCTTCCGCTTTCTTCGTATCGCTGCTGTTCCCGACCGAGTACTGACCGCCTGGACGTTTCAGCTTCACCGTAATCTGCAGTTCCGGTTTGTTGATCTCGTAGTCTTCCCCAAAAGTCTGGAAGCCCGGCGCCAGCACCTGCACTCGCAGGGGACCATAAGGGATCCCGTCAATATTCGTTCGGCCATCGTTGTCCGTCTTCAGCTCCAACCCGCCCTTCGCCTGCTGGCCCTTCCGATTCACCGGGTGCAACACCACCGCCGCATTCCTAACCGGCTTGCCGTTGTAGGCTTTCAGCACGACAAAGCGCAAATCCGACATCGGCCCCTCGTCCCCCTGGGCTGCTGCCAATCCGACGAGGCCAAACCCGAGCACTACCGCGGTCACGAGCAAAACACGTTTCCTTATAGTCATAGCCGTCCATTCTAAGACCGGTCGCATAGAACAAGCCACAGCAGGCTGTCGAAGAAAAAGTTTGCATTTGATTTTCGGTGGCGCGGCGCTTCGGACACTGCGTGAGAACTACTCTTTCGACCCTCTGCGGGACGCGGGGCTTGTTCCCCGTCTTTCGAAGAGTGGACTCTTGGCTGAGGCTAGGCCCGCTCGTACTCGGCGATAACCCTGAAAACCATGCCGACACATCCGATGGGAAACTTGCCCACGGCGGTTTCCGCTGCGAGGACAAGGCCGTCGGCACCGTCGTCCAGCGTGTTGTAGATATCGTTGATTTCCGCGAGCGTAGGCACCGGCAAGTGGACCATCGACTCAAGCAAGTTGGTAGCCACGAAGACCGGGCGACCGATGGCCCTTACTCGCCCGATTACATCCTTCTGCATTGCGGGGATCTTTTCCAGCGGCACCTGACGCGACAGGTCGCCCCGATCGATCAGGATCGCGTCGGACAACCGGGCGATCTCCTCCAGATGGGCAATACCGCTGCGGGATTCAATTTTCGAAATAAGGGTTGCCGAGGGACCGATCAGCTCTCGCATCTCCCGAACGTCCTCGGGCCGATTTGCGAAGGACAGCGCGAACTGGTCGACACCCATCTCTCGCCCAATCTCGATTGCCTTGCGGTCCTTGACCGTGATGGCCGGCAGTTCGATGTCACGATGCACGTTGCACGCTTTGTTACTGCCAATACGACCGCCTTTGCGGACACGCAGAACAGCCCGGTCGCCTGCAATCTCCATAACCTGGGCAACGACGGCATGGAAGTCAATGGTGATGAGATCGCCAATCCGTAACAGTTCCAGAGTGGCCGCAGGAGTGAAATTGAATTTCTGCGCGTCGCCGCAAATGAGATGCCGGTGAACCTCGATGACTCTGTCTTTCCTTAGATCGGTTGGTGCGGCCGCGAATGTACCGGTCCTGACCTGCGCTCCCTCGCTGTCGAGGCATATCGGTACCGTGGAGTGCTCCTGCAGGAAGGCGACCGCCGAACGGACGTCCTCGAGCGGCGTGTGCGAAAGGTTAATGCGAAACAGGCTCACGCCGAGTGCCTGAAGACGTCGGATAACCTTGGGCTTAAGGGAAGCCGGGCCGACCGTACAGATGACCTTGCGCTTAATAGGAGGGATCATGTCCCGTCCAATGGTTCGGTAACTGTCCGCAATCACTCATCGTTCGTTTACACCAGCCGCTTGTATCGTCGTTCTTGCATCGAGCTTCTGGAAGCTATCCCAGACATGT
Organism: Terriglobales bacterium; assembly: GCA_049520095.1. GTDB lineage: Bacteria > Acidobacteriota > Terriglobia > Terriglobales > Acidobacteriaceae > Acidiflorens. Next base: position 76,519 of record JBEKQC010000012.1, on the reverse strand, counting down.
GCGAATTGGTCGCATGAGCCTGCCACGTTTGCATGGTGTTTGACCCAATGTTGCCCATGCTCAGACAGGATCAGTGAGTTCCAGCCTTGTCCCTTTGGCAAGCCGGCCCACAAGCGTCCTGGACTGCAGGAACAGTTTGGTCTCGAAATAGCGCGGGTAAAGGATGCGCATGAGGCTAAGCGTCGGTTCCAGGCACGTGGAACTCTTGTGCTCAGTCGTGAGGGGATAGACGAATTCTTCCAGACAATCTCCGATCAGGTTCTCCAGCGCGGCAATCTCGGGTTGAGAAAGTTTGGTTTTCCAGCGGTTGACCGGACTGGACGCCTCGGCTCCGGATTCCTCCTTCCAGACTGTGTTAGGAGAAGCCACTCGCCCGATGCTGGCCTGCTGAATGCGGCCATAATCGAGGTCGTGATCCAGAAACTTGCCGAGAGTGTTCAACGTTTTCTCGGGACGGCAAACGAGATCTTCGTAGCGTACTTCGATGTAGTCGGCGGGAAACGTCTGCCCGTATCGTCTTCCCTTCCGCACCGTCCATTCCCAAAGCAGCGCCCATGCCAAAAGGGGCCGTTCCCGAGCCCACAACCGGGGAGGAACTCCATGTTGTTTCGTCATTGACAGCGCGGCGTCCCGACCATCACGAACGACGTGGACAAAAAGAGCGTCGGGAACCTCTCGCTTGATGCTGGGCATGTACATGATGTTGTCAGGATCGTAGACAGCCCAGCGTTGAACGTCGGCACGGCGAGCGAGTTCTTCCATGGTAATTCGCAAGAAATCGCCGCCACTTTTACATTCTTCGAGAATCTTGGACCGAAGATCCTCTACGCCGAGGCCAGTGCGCCGGAAGGCTTTGCTTCGCAGCCAGAGTTGCATCATCTTTTCACGATTCCTGCGGACCGACGGGTCCCCACAGATCCGAAGCAGCGCTGTATGAACATAGGGAGTAGCGTGATAGAGGGGAAATCCGCCGGCGGAGAGGAGGCTATCGTAAAGCAGAGCCGTGCCAGACCGGTGACAGCCAATCACAAACACCGGTGAATTTTTTCGTGCCGTCACTGCTATATTAGAGCCCCGATTCATTCCCAAACATCGCCAGGCTGTTAACCCGGATGTTTTTAACCAACGAAGCAACCCTCTTACTATATCAAAGTATGTACAGTATGTCTATTATATTTATAGATATTCATGCAACGCGCTCGGTGCGTATCACCTCTGGTGACTTCGGTAACCCCTCTTCTAGCAAGCGGTTCAGACGGCCCAGCCAGACTTGCGTGATAAGATTTTTACGGTGGCCGTGACCAGCCCAGTTGACCGCAAGCATTGCCCCGTCTTCGTGATGGGCTGCCACCGCTCTGGGACGAACCTGCTCTACGATATGTTGTTGTCCTCCGGCGGTTTTGCCATCTATCGCGGTTTTCTGCCGATTTACAAGATCCTGATTCCCCGCTTTGGCTCCATGGAGAGCCGCTCGAATCGCGAAAAGATCCTTGAAACATGGCTCCGCAGCAAAGGTTTCCGGCGTACCGGGCTCGATGCCGAGGAATTGTCGGCGCGCATTCTAAATGAATGCCGCAACGGCGGAGACTTTATCCGCGTGGTCATGGATTCGGTAGCTAGGAGTCAGCAAGCGCAGCGCTGGGCGGTGTACGATCCCGATGATGTGCTGCACGTCGAGCGCGTGAAGCTCGACATACCGAACGCGCTGTTTTTGCACATCATCCGCGACGGGCGCGATATTGCGCTCTCGCTCAAGAAAATGGGAGGGTTCACGCCTCTGCCCTGGGACCGCAGCCAGACCGACAGCCTGGTGGCGACTGCGCTGTATTGGAAGTGGATGGTTCAGCGAGGCCGCACCCACGGCCTCAAGTTCCCTGCGGACTATATCGAGATTCGCTACGAAGACCTGATCACCAATCCGCGCGAAACTCTCGGCAAGCTCGGTGGCTTTATCGATCACGATCTGGACTACGATCGGATTCAGCGCGCTGGCCTCGGCCGCCTGTCGGAGACGAACTCTTCGTTTCGCGAAGAAGGCGCGAAAGAGAAGATCAACCCGCTCGGCCGCTGGAAAGAACGCCTGGCGCAGGCCGACGTCGCCGCCATCGAAGCGACCGTGGGCGATTGCCTGCATGAAAATGGCTATGAATTATCGCTGCCCGCCGCCGAGCGCCGCCGGAGTTTGCGGCAGTCGTGGATGCGGGGAATGTATCCCGTTTTTCTCGGCAGCAAACTGTGGCTGAAGTTGCATACGCCCGTCGGCCGGCTCGCCAACATGTCCGCGCTCGAACTTGAAGAAGAACCGGTGCCGGTGGCAGCGTCGGTCCGGCCCTGAGGATCATCCTGAATCCGGCAACCACAGCACCGGCACGCAGAGTCAGAGTCATGGAGAAAGCCAACGCCAACCGCCTTGCCGAAGATCAGGCAGCAGGTCAGCCGCGCGCTCGTTCTGGGGCTCCTGTGTTTGTGCTGGGCTGCGGGCGCTCGGGGACCAAGTTCCTCTACCACACGCTGCTTTCCGCGGGAGGGTTCGCGGTTTATCATGCGGAGAGTAACGCGTTCAACCTGCTCGGCCTGCGCTTCGGCAACCTCGCCAGCCGCCGCAATCGCCGCCGACTGCTCGACGAGTACTACACCTGCAAGCTGTTTCACCGCACCGGACTCGAGCCCAAGGACATCGATGAGCGCGTAATAGAGGATTGCCGCAACGCCGGCGACTTCCTGCGCATCGTGATGGAAGCCATCGCTCGCAAGCAGGGCGTCGAGCGCTGGGCGGAATCCACGCCGCTGCACATGCTCTATCTTCCCTTGATCAAGAAGCTGATTCCCGATGCGCTCGTCGTCCACATTATTCGCGATGGCCGCGACGTTACCGCCTCTCTGCACCGCATCGGCTGGATTCGTCCGCTGCCCTGGGACCGCACGCGCGCGTTTGTCGTGCCCGCGATTTACTGGCGATGGGTCGTGAGCAAGGGCCGGCGCTACGGTCGGGCGCTGGGCGCGGATTACATGGAAGTTCATTACGAGGATCTGGTGCAGAGTCCGCGCGACACGCTGGCGTGTATTGGCAAGTTCATAGCACACGATCTGGACTATGACCGCATTCAGCAGGTTGCGCTGGGGTCGGTGCACAATCCAAATTCTTCGTTTCGCGGCGACGGCAAAGAGACTGAAGCCAACACCATCGGCCGCTGGAAACGCATATTCACTGCGCCGCAGGTTCGCGACGTGGAGGTAAGCATCGGCGATCTGCTCGTCGAGACAGGGTATGCACTGGAAACGTCGGCGGCGGAAAGATGTTCGTCTTGGCCGCTACGTTTTATGAATTTTCTGTATCCGTTGTACTTCGACTTCAAGATTTGGCTGAAATCGCACACCCCCCTCGCCCGCATAGCCGACAAGAAGCGCATGGGCATCGGTGAGACGGATGCGAAATCCGGCGCCTAGAAGTTGGAGATACGAGTCGAGTCTGGATTGAAACGCTTGGCACATCCTTGAAGAATTGAAGAATGGCTGTCGATGAATGCGATTTCCCTAACTTGGCAGCCCGAAGGCGCGTTTCACCACGTGGGCTTCGTGGTGGCTTCGATTGCGAATTCCGTGCAGGGTTTCGCCGGCATGCTGCAGGCAGACTGGGACGAGCAAGTTTTTCACGATCCCAACCAGGGCGTTCGCGTCACGTTCCTGAAGAGCCGCCGCGCGGGCGATCCGCTCTGGGAACTGGTGGAACCGGCCGATGAACAATCACCCGTGCACTCCTTCGCCGCCAAGGGAGGCGGACTGCACCACGTTTGTTATGTCGTAGACAAGCTGGAGCAGACGCTCGCCGACTCGCGCTCGCTGGGGGCGCTGGTCACGCGCCAGCCTATACCCGCAGTCGCATTCGGCGGCCGACGCATCGCTTGGATTTACACCAGGAACCGTTTGCTGATCGAGTATCTGGAACGCTGATCGCTTTCTATTTCAATGCCTGATTCGAATTCGACGCCTGATTCAACTTCGGCTGAGCGCAACCCGTCAAATCTGCGGGCTAAAGTGGACAAACTGATCGCCGAAGGAGCTTTTGATCTTGCCTTGCGGCGGTTGGCCGAACTTTGGCGGCGCGATCCCGCGTCGACGACGGCGAGCTTCCTGATTTCGCGAATCGATGATTTGCGAGGTAAGGATTTGCGCGACAAGACGAGCGACAAGCTTGGGCTTACAACATTCAAGCTGGCGATTCTGCGCTCGTTTACGGTCGAGCCCATCGTGCCGCTGCTGCGGGCGGAAGCATTCGCGTATGGCATCGATCTCGAAGTCCATGTCGGAGATTTCAATACTTACGTGCAGGATATGCTCGACAGCCAGAGTTCACTCTATCGCTTTGCGCCGAACGCGGTTGTGCTGGCGGTGCGTACCGATCAGGCTGCGCCCGAACTATGGCGCGACTTCGCTGATCTGGCGCCGGAAGCGGCGGAACAAGCCGCCGAGCGCGTGGTTCGCGGCTATGAACAGTGGATCGGTGCGTTCCGAAAATACAGTCAGGCAGCGCTGATCGTTCATTCTCTGGAGCGGCCATCATCGCCGAGTCTCGGAGTTCTCGATGACCAATCCGAAGCGGGACAGTCCGGACTCATCCGGCAAGTCAATCGTGAGCTACGGCGCATCGCCGCCGGATTCCACGGAGTCTACAGCCTGGATTACGATGCGCTGGTGGCGCGCCATGGCAGCGAGCGTTGGCACGACGAGCGTAAATGGCTGACAGCGCGGCTTCCCATCGCGGCTGGTTATCTTTTTCAGATGGCACGCGAGTGGATGCGTTTTATTGTGCCGCTCGGCGGCCGCACCGCCAAAGTTCTGGTCGTCGACCTCGACAATACGCTGTGGGGCGGCGTGATTGGCGAAGATGGCATGGCCGGCATTAAAGTCGGTGCAGAGTATCCAGGCGCGGCGTATCAGGCTCTGCATCGCGCCCTGCTCGATCTGTCGCGCAAAGGAATTCTGCTCGCCGTGTGCAGCAAGAACAATCTTGACGATGCCATGGAGGCGCTGGAGAACCATCCCGGGATGCTGGTACGCGCAAAACACTTCGCCGCGCTGCGTATTAACTGGAGGGACAAGGCGCAGAATCTGCGCGAGATCGCGCAGGAGCTAAACATCGGCATCGACGCACTCGCCTTTCTCGACGACAATCCTTTCGAGCGCGAGCAGGTTCGCGCCGCGCTTCCCGAGGTTACAGTGATCGACCTGCCGAAGAATCCGCTCGAGTACGCCTCCGCCGTCAGGAACTGTGCGGCGTTCGAGCGGCTTACTCTTTCGACCGAAGACCAGCAGCGCACTGAAATGTATGCGGCACAGAAGCAGCGCGCCGGTGCCGAGCAGAACTTTCAATCGAAGGAAGATTTCTTTCGCTTCCTCGAGCAGGAGGCCGAACTGGAACCCGTGTCGGACCTGACGCTGGCGAGGGTCGCGCAACTTACGCAGAAAACCAACCAGTTCAACCTGACCACACGGCGCTATACCGAACCGCAGATCGCCCAGATGGCTAAGAAGCCAGACTGGCACATATCTTCGATCAAGGTGCGCGATCGTTTCGGCGACCACGGACTGGTCGGGGTCGCGATCACGCACGACGACGGCGAGCAATGCGAAGTGGATACTTTCCTGCTGAGTTGCCGCGTCATCGGTAGAACCGTCGAAACCGCGCTTCTCGCCCATCTCGCCGAAAGCGCTGCCCAACGCGGCCGCAAGCGGCTGGTAGGCTGGTTTCTGCCGACCAAGAAAAACGCGCCGGCGCGCGATTTCTACATGGAGCATGGCTTTGAGTGGCAGGTGGCCAACTGCGAGGGTTCTCTGTGGACACTTGATCTTGAGAGTTCCACCTTACGCTGCCCCGATTGGATTAAGCTGAAGGTGAGCGTCGGCAGTTCGGCCACGGAGACTACAGCGGGAGGAAGGAATTGACAGCCAGTACGTTTGAACAGGTGCGAAACGTCGCCAGCGACATTTTCGGAATTCCGGCGGACAAGATTACGGCAGAATCTTCGCCGGAGACGATCGAGAATTGGGATTCCATGCAGCATCTGAATCTGGTTCTCGCCATCGAAGAAAAGTTTGGAGTGCAGCTCGATCCCGAAGATATCGAAGAAATGAAGAACATCGGCGCGGTGGCGGCGCTGGTGGAGAAGCTGCAGTCAGCGGCGCGTTGATACCTTTAAGTTGTCATCCTGAGCGAAGCGAAGGACCTCATTAGGCGCTCGCTGCATAACCTGCACAGGTCGTTCGCTTCAAGGATGGCAGTTATGGTTAGTGTTAGTGGCGGCAATGTTTACGCCCATCCATGGCCATCGTCATCCAGCCTTATCGTCCCGACCACGAGCGCGCGGTGGCGGAGTTCAATCAGCGCCTGCGGCAGGCGGGTGCGGACGAGAACATGGTGTTCTATCGCTGGGCCGAGCCGCGCTGGCTGCCGCATTCGGCCGAGTCACGCATCTACAACGAATTTTTCGTCGCCGTCGATGACGGGATTGTGCGCGGTGGCTACGCGCTCAAAACTCAGGAGTTCTTTTTTCCCGATGGACAGATTCGTACCATCGGTTATTACCACCACCCGCTATCTGAGGGCATCGTCAACAAAGCCCATGCCATGGTGGGTGCGCTGCTGCTGCGCGACGCGATGCAGCGCGCGCCGCTACTGTACTGTCTTGGCATGAGCGGATACGATCGCCCGTTGCCGCAGATGCTGGTCCGGCTGGGATGGGCGCACTGCTTGGTGCCGTTCTTCTTTCGCGTCGTGAATCCATCGCGCTTTCTTCGAAACATGCAGACGCTACGGTCGTCGGTGTCGCGTAGATTTCTGATGGACCTTGCGGCCTATAGCGGCGCTGGATGGGCCGGCTCGAAGCTGCTCCAAGGCTATCGCGCTCTCCGCGCGCCACGGTCGTCCGCAGCCGAGTGCTGCGAAGTGGCTAGCTTCGAGGCTTCTGACGTTGCCGCGAGCGTGCAAGCTCTCTGGGAACAGGCGCGGCAGACTTGCCCGTTCACGGCGGTAAGGGATGCCGAGACCTTGAGCACTTTGTATCCGGCGGCGCAAACGCATCTCACGCGCCTGGTCATGAAGCGCAACGGGGCCGCGATTGGATGGGCGGTGGTGGGCGAGCGACGCAAGGATGCAAAGTACGGCAAAATGCGCGTTGGATCTGTGGTCGACTGCTTCGCGCTTCCGGAAGAATGGTTTTCGGTGGTGCGCAGGGCCACCGAGACACTCGAACGGCGGGGCTTCGACCTGATCCTCAGCAATCAGAGTCACCAGGCTTGGGGCGAGGCGTTCAAGGCCACGAGCTATTTGCCGGGACCGTCAAATTTTATTTTTGCTGCTTCGAAGAAGCTGGCGGAACTACTGGCTCCGTTTGAAGAAGTGCGCCCACGGATACATTTGACGCGCGCGGATGGAGACGGGCTACCGGCGAATTTCTAGTGCAACTATTGGCTAGCAACTGTCAGCTGTCAACGCGCTGCCGCGCCTCGTCCTGCTGGACAGCCGGGCAACCGGGGGCGGCGGCCCCTCCGAGAGCACGTTTACTAGGTTGCGTGACTGATGGCAACTTCTTTTTCTGCTTCGGTGGACAGCTTGTAGCCGATTTGTTTCATGAGCGAACCCCAGTGGGCTTCCATGTAGGCGACGGTCTTGTCGGGGAGGACAGCTCGCCATCCTCCGGAAGACGCTTTGCGGACGAAGGGTTTGTCCGAGCGGGTGTGGAACGTGGCTACCCATTTTTTGCCTTGGGTCTCTTCCATCTTGCGCATGTTAGCGGCGGAACTTCGTTCGATGGCTTGGTTGATGCGCTCCGGGTCGGGATTAAGGCCCATGAAGCGGGCTACGCGCGCGAGTTCGCGCTGCTGGTCCGCTTGCAGATCCTCGTAGCGCATCAGCAGGAAGCTATCGTGTCCCTGGCGCGTGGCCAGCCAGCTGTTGACGTGGTCGGACCAGGAACCGATGCGGCGCCAGAAGTTGCCATCCATCCAGCGGGGAACGAATTCTTCAATGGGACAGCCTTCGGGAATGGAGCGCAACTTCATCTCCCAGTGATAGTTGGAAATAGCCACATCGCGCGGGTCGCGGACGATGTAGATGACGCGGCGGTAGCGGGCATCGAAACACTCGTGGCTTTTGAGCACTCGCGGGCGGGGGCGGCGGCGCAGGACCCAGTCGGCGGTCTTGTACATATCGGGGACCAGGCGTTCGACATTCAGAAAAGTGACGGGCTCGTTTGGATTCACGAAATTGCCGACCAGGAAACGCGTCCAGGTGTTGCCGGAACGCGGATAGGACGTGAGAAAAATGTCGTCGTCAAAGATTGTGATTTCGCGCTCGAGCAGCGTGCGCCGAAACAGCACGTCATGAACCCGCGATAGATGCCGGAACGCCCGGCGAACCAGTAATGCCATTGGTGCTTCCCCTCGGTAATTCTATTCTTCTTCTTTCAGTCGTCCTTTAGTCTTCGGCCGGCCTGCGTTCGGCGGCAGAACGGTTGCCTTGCAGCCACCCGAGAAACTTTTGTTTGCGCACAAACATGTTGCGAGCCTCGTTGCGCAACTTGCCTACGATTTGATAACGGGACTTGGTGAACCAGGGCACGCGATGCGGCGCGCATCCGTACTTCTCCTTGTAAGTGCCTTCGCCGCCCCAGTCGAAAATTGCGGCGCCACGTTTTTTCCAGTAGCGCATGGCATACCAGTGGCAGGCTTCGTTGGGCCGCAGGCTTTGATGGGAACGGAAGCTGGCGTTGCCCCAGAACTCCGCAATCTGGTTGAAGCCGGGATAGATTCCGGTGGCGATACACTTCCCTTCCGGATCGCGCGCGCGAAGCAGCAGGATGTTGCCACTCGGCTCGACATTGCGAACCAATGCGCGAACGCGCTCGACGGAGTATGTGGGGACGAGGGACTGTTTGGCGAAGACGTCTTGGAGCTGCTCGTAATATTCGTCGGCAAAAGCGAGGTCGTGGGCTTCTTCCACTTTGAGGCCGCTTTTGTCCGCCTTTCGGATGCAGCGGCGGCAGGCGCTTTCCATACCGTTGAACAACTCTCCTTCCGAGCGAGTCAGGTCGGTGCGGTAGGAGGCGTAGTATTCGGTTTTGAATCCAGCGCCCTCGCCGTCTTCGAAAGTGAAGCTTGGATCGGAGACCTCGAGATGCAGGCACTTGAGATCGTCCCAGACAAACTTTTCGAGGGCTTCGAGCGCGGCTCGACGCGGGACTCCAGGATTGAGATTGAAGCCGATGTAGGGAGTCGTCCAACCGGGAAATGAACTGCCTAGAACCTTCATGCCGAACTTCGAGAAGGTGAGGCCGGTGAAGTATCCGAGGACGTCTTTTTTTTCACGCAGCTCGGCCAGAATCGGGACGGCATTCTGCGACTCGGCTACGAATTGCAACCACGCGCGCGTCTGGAAGACGGTGCGGTCGGCGAAACCGTCGAGGTGCTTCCAGTCGGCGGATTTGATGTCGATGGGATAGAACTTCATTTTGCCCTGGTCGCGTCGTTAGATCAGGATCAGCAAAACTCTCATCATCAATGCTTCATCAGCAATGATCCAGCCCCTGAAGGGGCATCTGATTCCAAAACCTTCGGTGTCGCTAGAACGATGCCCTGATACGAATCAAAACCATTTCTAGTGAATCCTCACCAACAAATTCCTTCATACTTCTGGGCGCCTTCTGGACGCTGCGTTTTATCCAAGTGGATCAGGTCGATCACGATCTGTTCAGGCCGAAGATAGTTGGCAAGCTGATCTTTACTCGCCGATTTGTTGCCCAGGATCACGACTTCGGCAGCGCGCAGCACGCTTTCGAGATCGGCAGAGAGCACCGATCCAATATGCGGGATGACTTCTTCGATGTACTGACGATTGGCGCCGGCCAGGCGGCCTAGAGAGACGTCCTCGTCCCAGACTTTGACTTCGAGACCCTCGCCCATCAGGCGTTTGATCAACTGCACCTGCGGGCTCTCGCGCAGATCGTCAGTGCCGGCTTTGAAGCTGAGGCCGAGCTGCGCTATTTTCTTTTTGCCCGTGCTCATCACCATTTCGACGGCGCGATCGACGTGCTCGGCGTTGCTTGGCATGAGCGATTCGAGCAGGGGGAGCTTGAGATCGAGTTCTTTGGCTTTGTAGGTGATGGCGCGCAGATCCTTCGGAAGACAGGAACCGCCGAAGGCGAAGCCCGGGGAAAGATATGCGGGAGAAATGTTCAGCTTCGTGTCGGAGGTGAAAATTCTAGTGACCGCGTGCGCGTCGACGCCGAGATGCTTGCACATGGTTCCCATTTCGTTGGCGAAGCCTACCTTCAGCGCGTGATAGCAGTTGGAGAAATACTTGACCATTTCAGCGACCGGAATAGTCGTCTCGTAAAGCGTGCCGGGCGTGTTCTTGTAAAGTTCGCGCAGCGGTGCGAGATGACGAGTGTCGCTGGCTCCGAGAACGGTGTAAGGCGGGTTCAGGAAGTCGCCAACCGCGCTGCCTTCACGCATGAACTCGGGGTTGTAGCAAACGGTGAAATCCTGTCCGCACCGCTTGCCACTTTCTTTTTCGAGGATGGGGAGAACAACCGTTTCGGTGGTTCCGGCCAGCACCGTACTGCGTAGCACAAAAACGTGCGGCGATTTTTTCTGGCGGATGGCGGCTCCGATTTCTCGGGCAACGTGCTCGATGTGGCTGAGGTCGAGCTTGCCATTTTTCAGGCTGGGGGTTCCGACGCAGACGAACGAGACTTCAGAATTCAGCACGGCTGCGGTGGCGTCGTTGGTCGCGTGCAGGAGGCCGGCGCGGTGCGCTTCAGCGACTAATTCACTCATCCGAGCTTCTATGATCGGGGTCCGGCCCGAGTCCATCATCTCAACCTTGGCGCGGCTCACGTCGACGCCGATGACTTTGTGTCCCATGGAGGCGAAACAGGCGGCCGATACGGAACCGACGTATCCCAACCCAAAGATGCTGACGGACAAGCCCAAGCGTTTCTCCTCGCAATCGAATAACTGGGGGCTAACGCACTATACCAACCCCTTAAGAAGCGGCAACAAGCCGTTCTCCATTAATTTGAGAACAGCCTTGATCGCATAAGACAACATGCTTATTTTCAATATGTTACAGAATACTCCTTAATGCCTACTGGAGTCGAGTCCAGCGATGGGGCAAAAGTTTGGACGATCACTTCTATCAATTTCGCATGGAACTGCGACGGGTCAAGTTGCCCACATCCTCAATCCTACCGCGACGAACGGAGTCCGTTTCACGGTTAGGGACGGGCGAAGGTACGAGAGTAACCGGTCGGTTTTGAGCGACCTTTTCAGCATGTAAGATAAAGAAATTGTGGCTTCTGGATGGCAAAGCAAGTTGGCGCGCGTGTCCCGCATGGACTGGAAAGAGGTACGGGTGCGCCTGGGGCAGGAGTTCCACAAGCATTGCGACCTGCTCACACACCGTATAGGCGTGCGCCAGGGTGCAGTAAAGATGAACGCAGATTTGGTGGAGCGGCCCGGCCAGTTCTTCTTTTCCGGGAGTGAAAGTCAGGAGCGCGCGAAATTGTTGCGCAAACACTTGCCCGAAGAAGCGGCTGAAATTTTGCGCGATGCGGATGAAATCTGCGGCCATCGTTTTCGCCTGCTGGGCTACGAAAATCTTGCCTTCGATCTCGGCAGCGGCAATGGCAATTTCAAAGATATCGATTGGCATCTCGATCCGGTGCATGGCAAGCGTGCGCCGCTCGATCCATGGTTCAAGATTCCTTTTCTTGATTTCGCGGTGGTGGGCGACCACAAGGTCACATGGGAACTGAACCGGCACCAACACCTGGTGACGCTGGCCAAGGCGCGCCTGCTGAGCGGGGATGAGAAATACACGCGCGAATTGATGGCGGAGTGGCGCAGCTGGATCAAGGCGAATCCGTATCCGCTGGGGATCAACTGGGGAAGCACGCTGGAGGTTGCCTTCCGCAGCTTGTCGTGGATCTGGGTGGATCAGTTGCTGGCGGGAACTTGCGAGTACGTAGACGTTCGGACGGAACTACTTCCCGCGCTCGCGTTTCACGGGCGTTACATTGAGCGCTATCTATCTACTTATTTTTCTCCGAACACGCACTTGCTGGGGGAAGCGGTGGCTCTGTTCTTTCTGGGCACTTTATATCCGCAAATGCCGGGGGCGGCGCGCTGGAAGGAGTCGGGGTGGAAGATAGTGCAGCACGAAGTAGGGCGGCAGGTGCGTCCGGATGGCGTTTACTTTGAGCAATCGTTGTACTACCACGTTTATGCGCTGGACTTCTTTCTGTATGCGCGGTTGCTCGCGGGCCGGAATGGAATGGAGATTCCTACGGCGCATGACGCGGTGCTGGGACGGATGGTCGATGTAGTGGCGGCGCTCGCGCAGGCCGGACCGGCGGAGAGTTTTGGCGATGACGATGGTGGGCGCGTGTTCAATCCGCGCCGCAACCGGACGGAGCAGATGACGGATCCGCTGGCCCTGGGTGCGGTGATGTACTCGAGTGAAATGTACCCCAGGGAGTTCTCCTCGGCGCGACTGACGGAGGAGTCGATCTGGCTGTTCGGCAATCAGGCCATCGAGAAACTCGCACACCCGAAGACAAGGCCAGCTGCACATTCGGTCGCATTTTCCGACGGCGGGCTTTACGTACTGGCAGATTCGCAGCCGTACACTCAGGCAATGGTAGTGGATGCCGGTCCGCAGGGCGTGGGCCGCTCGGGGCACGGACATGCCGACGCACTCAGCCTGCGGCTCACCATGGACGGACGGCGCTGGCTGGTAGATGCAGGGAGCGGCGTCTACATTTCGAAAGACCCGGCGGACCGGAACAGATTTCGCGGCACGGGCGCGCACAATACGATGCGCGTGGATGGAATCGATCAGGCGATTGCGGATCAACCTTTTTCATGGACTCACATTCCGACGACACAAGCAGAAAACTGGGTGGTCGGAAACAGTTTCACTTACTTTGTGGGCAGTCATAATGGATATGCGCGGTTGGCGGATCCGGTTGTGCATCGGCGGCACGTGCTGAAGATCGCGGGGAGTCTGTCGCTAGTGCGCGATGTGGCACTCGGTCGAACGGAACATGAACTAGAGATACGGTGGCACTGCGCGCCCGACCTCGAAGCTAAAGTAGTCGGCCCGGGACGGGTGGAGATATCGAGAACTGGCGCTGACCCTAGCGAATCGGATCTGAGTCTGATCGTGCCCGAAGAAACGGTTTGGCAAGCGGCAACGGAAGTCAGCAAGACTCTCATCTCTCCCGCTTACGGTGCGTTGCAGCCTGCACCGGTTGTGCGCTGCCACGCACTGGTGTTGCTGCCAGCAGAAACCGCGACTGCTCTGGTGCCAGGCCATGGCGCACTCCATCTGGAGGGAGAACCGCTTATCGTGGGACGATTGTCAAGCCTGGCGGAAGCGGCGGTGCAGGTCTACGAACTCGATGGTCATGACGAAAGCCACGGATTCTTTTTTGCGCTCGGCGACGAAGCGTGGAGTTTCGGCCCGTGGTCTTCAGACGCGCGTGTGCTCTATTGCCACATCGAAAGGGAAAAACTCGTTCACCTGGTCGTGATCGGCGGGACGTTCGTCGCGTGGCGGGGACAGCGTCTGCTGAAAGCGGCGGGGCCATCGGCATTTTTCGAGTGGCGCAAGCAAAATGCAGTGATGAATGCGGAGCCGGTCGACTTTTCGGTTACGGCTTTGTTCGAAGAGCTGACGGGCGAAACCCTGACATCGAATCGCAGGCCGTCATCATACGCGGAGAAACACTGAATGTGCGGCATCGCCGGGATTTTCGAATTCGGACGGGACGCGCGGGCGAACGCCGGTGCTCTGCGTGAAATGTGCAGTATCATCAGCCATCGTGGGCCAGACGACGAAGGTTTTTATATGGACGGCCCGGTGGGCATCGGCATGCGCCGCCTCAGCATTGTCGATGTGGCGGGCGGACATCAGCCGATTTCGAACGAAGACGGCACGCTGTGGATCGTGTTCAATGGCGAAATCTACAACCATCTCGCCTTGCGCGAGCAACTCATCGCGCGCGGCCACCGCTACAGCACGCACAGCGATACCGAGACCGTCATCCATCTTTACGAAGAGTATGGCGCGGAATGCGTGCAGCACCTGCGCGGCATGTTCGTTTTTGCCATCTGGAATCGCAATACGAGAACGCTCTTCATCGCGCGCGACCGGCTGGGCATCAAACCGCTGTACTACAAATTGACGCCGGAGCGGCTGCTGTTCGGATCGGAAATCAAAGCGTTATTGGCGCACGGCGGGATTCGTCCAGAGTTCAATCGGGCGGCGCTACCGGAGTATTTGGCGTTTGGATATTTGTCGGGCGAACAAAGCTTCTACAACGGAATTCTCAAGCTTCTGCCCGGGCGCACGATGACGATTGGGCCGGAGGGCAGAGCCGACATCCGGCAATATTGGGATTTGGATGCATCGAAGCCGCACGAATCGCGGGATGAGAGTCATTACGTCCAGAGCTACCGCGAGCTGCTTGAGGGCGCAGTCGACAGCCACCTGATGAGCGACGTGCCGCTGGGCGTGTTTCTGAGCGGCGGCGTGGATTCGAGCGCGGTGGCGGCGCTGATGACGAAACTGCGGCGTGAGCCGGTCGAGACTTTTTCCGTCGGCTACACCGAGCAGACTTACAGCGAGCTGCCTTTTGCGCGCACGGTGTCGGATCACATCCAGTCGCGGCATCATGAAGTGCTGGTCAGCGAGCAGGAGTTTTTTGGGGCGCTGCCGCATTTGATCTGGCATGAAGATGAGCCGATCGTGTGGCCATCGAGCGTCTCACTTTATTTTGTCGCCCGGCTCGCGCGAGAGAGAGTTACGGTCGTGCTGACGGGAGAGGGCGCGGATGAAACTCTGGCGGGCTACACGCGCTATGCCTTCACTATAAAAAATGCGGCTATGGATCGCGCGTACCGCAGCGTCGTGCCGGGCTTTCTGCGCCGCGGATTGCGCAACGCGGTTGCGAACTCATCCCTGCTGGGAGCAACCGTGCGCCGGAAACTCGAACACACTTTTCTCGCTAAGGATGGAAATTCCTGGGCTTCTTTCTACTTCGATAATTTCTTTTCCGCCTTCGGCGAAATGGAGCAGTGCGAATTGCTGACGAGTGAGTTCGCGCGCGAAGCCGCACCGGGCGCGGCATATGAGAATGTGCTCGATTACTGGGAGCACTCGTCATCCGGTCCGCAGCGGGGCGAATTGCTGCAACGTCTGCTCTACACCGACATCAAGACTTACCTAGTCGAATTGCTGATGAAGCAGGACAACATGAGTATGGCCGCATCCATCGAAAGCCGGGTGCCGTTTCTCGATCACGTTCTAGTTGAATTCGCGACGCGAATTCCGCGCGAAGTGCAAATCCATGGACTGGCCGGCAAACGGATTCTGAAAAAGGCAGTGGAAGATCTGCTGCCGCACTCGATTCTGTGCCGGCCTAAGCTGGGATTTCCGACACCGTGGAGCGGATGGCTGGCCGGACCACGGTTGGAAACGATTCGTGAGACATTGCTGGAACCACGCAGCCTGGATCGTGGATACTTCCGGCGTGAAGCGATCGAGATGCTCTTCAACGAACATCGCGCCCGGCATCGCGATAATTATGATCGTATCTGGCGATTGCTCAATCTTGAGTTGTGGCATCGCGTTTGCCTCGAAGGTGAACCGCACGACGAAATTGGCGAACCGGCAACGAGGATGGCGACGACGCGGTAAACGGCTTTTTTCCGATCTCGGTCTGCTATCCTCGTTTGTTTATGCGAACCCTCCACATAGTCTGCTTTGTCCTCGCCTTCACTACATTCTGCGCTTTTGGTCAGCAACCATTTCTCGACGTTCATCAGTGGACCGCTCTGGGAGATGATTCGAGCGGCGCTGCTCCCTACGAGAATCTGCGCTACTTGACGGGCTTGCATCGCGTTCCGGCAACACCAGAGTTTGACCAGGCGGCGCAATTTGTTTTGCAACGCGCGCGCGAGTACGGTTTGGCCGACGCTCATAGTGAGCGGTTCCCGATCGATGGGCAGAAGCAGTACGGACTCATGCGGTCGTACCTTGGATGGACCGTCGAAGAGGCGCGGCTGTGGGAGGTCCGTCCTCAACATCTTCTTCTCGGAGACTGGAATACGGATCCGATCCACCTCGCGGACTATAGCCACAGCGCCGATGTAGAGTCGGAATTGGTTGACGTCGGCAACGGTGCTAGCGAGTCCGATTATTCTGGCAGGGACGTGCGCGGCAAGATTGTGTTGGCCGACGGTGTCCTGGCGCGAGTACAGGAACTCGCAATCGCACAGCACGGCGCGGCGGGCATCGTCAGCGACATGCCCAACCAGACCACGGCTTGGTCGGGACTAGACAAGACGGTGGTTCGGTGGGGTCATCTGGACGCGCGTCAACCGTCGGGCTTCGCCTTCATGGTCTCGCGCCAGACCGCCGAGGCACTGCGGTCTCGCTTGCGGAGCGGCGAGTCGGTCATTCTGAATGCCCACGTGAACGCAACCGTCGGCCCGGGCCACTGGACGGTCGTGACCGGCACCATTCCTGGTACGGATTCTGCGGCGGGAGAAATCGTCTACAGCTGCCATCTCGATCACGAACGTCCGGGAGCAAACGATAACGGAAGCGGCTGTGTCACCATTCTTGAATCGGCGCGCGTGCTGGCGCATTTAACCGATTCGGGCCAACTGCCTCGGCCGAAACGCACGTTGCGCTTTATCTGGGGACCAGAGGTCGAAGGGACGATGGCTTTTCTCGCCACCCATCCAGAGATCAGGCAACGATTGCGTGCCAACATCCACATGGATATGGTTGGCGGCGACCCGTTCAAGAACAAGTCGGTGTTCCACGTTACTGCCACGCCGTGGTCGCTGCCGAGTTTTGTCACCGATGTGGGGGCTGTGTTTCTCGATGCGATTCGCACCGCCGCCAGCGGCTATTCGGCAGGCGAGACGCCGGCTGAGACCGGCATTGTCGAGACACGCGCTGGCGGACAAGGCACTCGCAATGAACTCTTCGCAGATGTGACGCCTTATTCGAGTGGCAGCGATCACGATGACTACGACTCTTCCACCATCGCGGTCCCATCACTTTATCTTCGCGACTGGCCAGACATATACATTCACACTGACCATGACAGCCTCGATCAAATCGATGCGACGAAGTTGCGGCGCGTGGCGCTATTGGGAGCGGCGTCCGGCTACGTCTACGCGAGCGTCACTGCGCAACAACTTCCCACCTTACTCCCCTTTCTTACTGCAAAGGCGGAGGCTCGTCTCGCTCAGGTCTTCGGCGCGGCGCAGCAGTTAGTGGACGATCCTCAACTTGAGCCGGGCGTCGCCTGGTACGAAGCTCGTAACCTTGTAAATCAAACGTTGCAACGTGAGAGCGCAACGCTGCACTCCGTCGTCGAATTTACCGGCGGACCTCCGGACGCGGATACGGACGGGGCGAAGGCTCTTGCGGATCAAGCCGCAGGGTTTCAACGCTGGCTCAACGCGCAGGCAAAACTGCGCGGAGCAAAGGGACCCGCACCCAGCGCGCCTTGGGCCAGTGACCAAGATGCAAAACGTGTGCCCATCCGCATTGGAGAATTCGGGCCGCTGACTTATCAGAACGACAATGTTCTGCTGGCACGTCTGGGCAAAGAGCGTTACGGGAAAATCAAGCTGATCAGTAGCGAAGCTAGTCAGTTGCTAAATGTGCGTGACCAGTCCGAGCTTTATGCTTACGAGATCGTCAACTTTGTGAATGGCAAACGCGCGGTGGGAGAGATACGCGACGCGGTGTCGGCCGAATATGGGCCTTTGCCATTGAATATTGTCGCCGATTACCTCGACGCTTGCGCGCAAGCTGGGGTGGTCCAGTGGAAGTGAGGCGGGTGTCTCACGTGCAATATTTTGCACTTGCATAACTGGTCCATGCACTTGGCAATAAGATTAGTTGCAAAGGGCACACGGGGCCACTAGAGTACGGTACAAGACGGGAGGCCCACTACTGCTGGAGTGCCTGGCGGGCACAGCAGCCGGAAACCGCAAATGGAAAGGGAACAAGATTGAAGATCTCGCAAAAAGGGCTTTACGCGCTGCAGGCGATAATGACCCTAGGGCGCCGATACGGAACTGAAACGGTCAAGATACGGGACATCGCCATTGATAGCGACTTGCCGGAAAAATTTCTTGAGTTGATTCTGCTGGAGCTCAAGAACGCGCGCATCGTGGAAAGCGTCCGGGGCGCGAAGGGCGGCTACCGGCTGCGGCGCGCGCCAGCGGAGATCAAACTCAGCGAGATCATTCGTCTGGTTGATGGGCCACTCGCGCCGTTTGGGGATGCAGATCAACTTCGAAGCTTAATCGTCACCGATCCCGACCATCGCGCGCTTTATGGCGTGTTCTTGGAAGTGCGCGACGCCGCGGCCAAGATACTGGAGAGTACCAGCGTTGCGGACCTCGTCGGTGATTCTTCGACGTCGCACAAACGGCCGCGCCGAAAGAAGAAGGCGTAGAAGGGTTCTCGCACTGTCGATTCGTGCAGAAGGACGCGAAGAGTAAGTAGCATTTTCGCGAGTGTGCCGAAAGGAAGCAGGTCCCTCGCTTCGCTTGGGATGCCAAGTCAAGTGGAGATCATTTGTATTCCGCAGCTATACGACAACGGCCTCGTACTCGCCATAGGCGCCTTTGAAATCACTGATTTCATGCGTGCCCTCGAAGTGCCAGATCCTGGTAGCAACTTCATCAATCAGATCCTCATCATGCGTGACCAGCAGCACCGTTCCGGGGTAGCGCTGCAGCGAAATGTTGAGGGCGTTGATCGATTCGAGGTCGAGATGGTTGGTGGGCTCATCGAGCACGAGCACGTTCGGCTTCTGCAGCATCAGTTTGCAGAAGAGCAGGCGCGCCGCCTCTCCGCCGGAAAGTACGTCGGTACGCTTTTCGGCGTCATCGCGAGGAAACAGCATCTGCCCTAGAATGCCGCGAATTTCTTCGGTGGATGCGGAAGGATCCCACTGATGAAGCCACTCGAGAACCTTGATGCCGGGCTCGATTAGCGCCTTATGATCCTGGGCAAAATATCCGACGGCAGCTTCGTGACCCCAGATGACTTTTCCGCCATCAACAAACGCTCCCTCGTAGCCGCTGGTTTTTCGCAGTTCCGATTCTGAAACCGTCGGCGAATTTGCAAGCAGCGCATTCACCAAAGTCGTTTTGCCGGAACCGTTGCGGCCCATGAGCGCAATTTTTTCTCCGCGAAGCACGCTCGCCGTGAAGCCAGAAACCACTTTGGCCTCTCCGTACGACTTCGTAAGGCCTTCTATCTCGAGAATGTGTTTGCCGGAGGGCCGCTTCTGCTCGAACTTCAGGTACGGACGCTGGATATTGGACCTCGCCAATTCGGTAACCTGCAGGCGCTCGACTTCCTTGCGCCGCGACTGCACCTGGCTGGAGCGGGTTCCGGCGGCGAAGCGGGCAATGAACTCGTTCAACTGCGCGATCTTCTTTTCGCGCTGCGCATTTTGCGATTCGATCTGCGAGCGAACCTGCGTCTTCGCGACCACCATGTCGTCATAAGTGCCGGTGTAAGTAATAATGGTCTCGTAATCGATGTCGGCAATGTGGGTGCAAATGCCATTGAGGAAATGACGGTCGTGTGAGATCACGATCAGCACGCCTTCATATTGATTCAGAAAATTCTTCAACCAGTGGATTGAGTCCAGATCGAGGTGGTTGGTGGGCTCGTCGAGCAATAGCGCCTGCGGATGTCCGAACAGAGCCTGCGCCAGCAGTACGCGCATTTTCTGTCCGCCCGGCAACTCCGACATTTTTCGCTCGTGCATCTCGTCGGGAATATCGAGGCCCTGGAGCAGAATCGCGGCGTCCGTTTCGGCTGTGTAGCCGTCTTCCTCGCCGACGATGCCTTCGAGTTCGCCGAGTTTCATGCCGTCCGCGTCGGTCATCTCATGCTTCGCATAGATGATTTCGCGTTCTTCGAGCGCGGCCCACAGGCGCCGGTTGCCCATGATGACCGCGTCGATCACCCGATACTTATCGAAGGCAAATTGATCCTGGCTCAGAACGCCGAGCTTCCTCGGGCGGACGACGGTTCCCTTCTGCGGCTCAAGTTCGCCGGTCAGGAGCTTCATGAACGTGGACTTGCCCGCACCGTTGGGGCCGGTAAGGCCGTAACGCTTCCCCGCAATAAAGCCGGTGGAAACTTCGTCAAACAGAACTTTGGCGCCGTAGCGCATGGACACATTGCTGACTGAAATCATGATGTTCAGGGAACTGCGGGAATCGATCCAATCGGAGGAAGACGCAGCTACTACCATTAGAATATCATGACCTCGTGCCGGCCAAAATCAAGAGCCTCACCACATGGGTCACAGAGGGACACAGGGAAGAGCGATAAACACTCAGTGCCAGCCTCCAAGGACTCGTGTTAGCCTTTTCAGCGAAATGAACGATCCTCGGCCTTCTCCTATTAATCTTCAGGCAATGGCGCGGCAGGTCATGCTGGCAGAGGGTTTCGAGCCGGATTTTCCGCTCGCGACCCGGCAACAACTGGCGGATATCAGCGCTCACCCGCCACAACTCGCGCCTTCCGAAAAGGTCCGGGACCTGCGCAACCTGCTTTGGTCTTCCATCGATAACGACACCTCGCGGGACCTCGACCAGATCGAGGTCGCCGAGCCTTTGCCCAATGGCGACGTCAGGGTGCTGGTGGGCATTGCCGATGTCGATGCGTTTGTTGCCAAGGATTCTCCTGGCAAAGCTTCTCCCATCGATCAGCACGCGGCCAAGGAGACGACCACCGTCTATACCGGCATTATCAATTTTGCGATGTTGCCGGAAGAGCTCTCGACGGGCGCGTCGTCTCTGCTCGAAAACGTTGACAGACCCAGCGTCGTCATTGAGTTCGTGGTCAACATCAATGGGGGCGGCTCGATCAGATCGAGCAATGTGTATCGGGCGATCGTTCGCAACAAGGCGCAACTTACTTACGGCGCGGTTGGAGCATGGCTGGAAGGCACGGCGGCGGCTCCGCCGAAAGTGGCCGCGTCTGCGGAATTGCAAGCGCAGCTCAAACTGCAGGACGAGGTTGCCCAGGCGCTCAAGAAACTGCGCTACGAGCATGGCGCACTGAACATTGACACCAGCGAAGTTCATCCGGTGGTGCTTAATCAGCAGGTGGTCGATGTCGTGAAGCAAGAGAAAAATCGCGCCACCGAGTTGATTGAGGACTTCATGATTGCCGCCAACGGCGTGGTGGCGCGCCTGCTGGAGAAAGTTTCTTCCCTGCGCCGCATCGTGAAGACTCCCGCACATTGGGACGGCATCGTGCGGCTGGCGGCGGCGCAGGGCGTAACGTTGCCCGCACAGGCCGATTCCAAGGCGCTCAACGATTTTCTTCTGAAGCGCAAAGCTGCCGATCCGGATCGCTTCGCCGACCTGTCGCTCGCGGTCATCAAGCTGATTGGGCCGGGCGAATATGTGCTGGAGCGTCCGGGCGATCCCGAGCAGGGACACTTCGGACTGGCGGTGCAGGATTACACGCACTCGACCGCGCCCAATCGGCGCTTCGCCGATGTGGTCACGCAAAGGCTGATCAAGGCGTTGCTCGATGGAAAACCCAACCCCTATTCCGACGACGAACTAGCCGGCATCGCAGCGAACTGCACGCAGAAAGGCGATGCCGCGCGAAAGGTAGAACGGGAAATGTCGAAGCGGTTGGCTGCCGTGGCGATGAGCCATCGGGTAGGCGAAACGTTTGATGCCATCGTCACCGGAGTCACTCCGAAGGGAACGTTTGTTCGCGTCATGCAGCCGCACATTGAAGGATTATTGGCGCAGGGAGCGCAAGGGTTGCACGTTGGCGATAAGGTGCGGGCGCGGCTTACGCGGACTGATGTGCAGCGGGGGTTCATCGATTTTGCGAGAACGTAGGACATGGGGTTCCGGTTAGTCTTGTTTCGTCTATTATTCTCTATTTACTCAAGAGTTACTAGGGAGGGCGTAGTCTGAAAAAAATGATTTTCTGACCTTTAAGAATCATAGGTTCCGCGGGAAATCCTCCGCCAAATCTTTGAGTTTAAAATTACTTATATGTAAAATCTTCCGGAATAAGGACTTAGGTGGAATATTTTGGGTTTCGGCGAGGGGTCTCGGTGGATGACTTACTCCTTTTGTTTGCCTAAGAGTCAATGGTCAGGACGGCGTGACCTCTCGACATGCACGTTCATTTCGAGGATTGCCACTTCATCGGAGCCGAATTAGCGCGGCTGCCGGAGACTGGTTGACCGCCGTTCAAAACGCTGCCCAAGTCAGAACGGTGACACCTCGTCTTTGAACCTGATCTTGGAGGAAGTGGTCTTCATTCGAGGATACATGGCCTATGACAGACTGGTTCGCGCGCCCCGTCCTACACGTGACCGACGTTGAGGCCTCGCTCCTCTTTTACGTTAACCGTCTCGGCTTCACGAGCCTCTGGCGCTACGACGAGGACGGCAGAGCGCATGTCGCACAGGTCGACCGGCAGGGCTGCGCGCTTATCCTGGCCGACACGTGGCCGGAGAAGATTGGCAAGGGGCTGGTGTTCATTTCCCTGAACGTCGAGCCGGAGACGCGCGAGGCCGCGATCGCCGCATTGGATGCGCTGCGCGCGGAACTCGAGGCCAAGGGCGTTCCGGTCAAGGAGGGTTCGTGGGGCTACCGGCTCCTGGTAGTCGATGATCCCGACGGAAATCAGCTCCTCTTCAACTATCCGAACTAGACTGCATCCGGCAAGATTGTTAGACACGAAGTGCAATCGTCCAACCGCGCCTTGCCGGGACACGCGACAACGGCGGCGGAGTGACGCTGCAATTCCGTGAGGTATTCGAACCGTTGGCGAAATATCGTCATTACACTCATTGACCCGTCGTGACTGTAAAGGCCCTGTCGAAGGGCTCATCACGCGCCACGATATTGACGCGGACCTCAACCGTTCTTTTTTTCTAACTCCGCCCAACGTGCGTAAAGAACATCGAGCGCCTGTTGAGCCGCTTCCAGCGCGGTCTGCGCCCTTACGAGGCGCGGAGCATCCGTTGCGTTGGCTGGATCTTCCAGTTCCGCACGTTTGGCTTTCACTAACTGCTCGGCTTCTTCCACTCGCTGCTCGATGGTGGCGTATTCCCGCG
This sequence comes from Terriglobales bacterium, assembly GCA_049520095.1. GTDB lineage: Bacteria > Acidobacteriota > Terriglobia > Terriglobales > Acidobacteriaceae > Acidiflorens. The sequence continues at coordinate 53,303 of JBEKQC010000012.1, read as the reverse complement.
CCTCCAAGTAGGACAGTTTCTTCTTAGTTGGCGCTGCCCATCTCGAATCCACGGGCATCTGCGATGTCACTGCCGTCGTTGCCGCATCTGACTTCGTGCGCTGCGCCTGCCATTGCTCCCATTGCGCGTAATCGGCGAAAGTGTCGGCGGCACCTTTTCCGTCCAATCCGAGCACGATGCTGGACACGCGGTCGAGCATGTAGCGATCATGCGTCACCAGCACGAGCGAGCCGGGAAAATCGATCAGGCTTTCTTCCAGAATTTCGAGGGTTGGAATGTCGAGGTCGTTGGTCGGCTCATCGAGCAGGAGAATGTCGGCGGGCTGGAGCATGAGTTGCGCGATCAGGACGCGGGCGCGTTCGCCTCCGGAAAGGCGCCCGACCGGCTGGCTGAGTTGCTCACCGGTGAAGAGGAATCTTGCCGCCCATCCGGCCACGTGAATTACGCGATCTCGATAGACGAGGGAATCGCCGTCGGGAGCGAGCGCGCGGCGAAGGGTTACTTCGGGATCTAGAGTACGGTTCTGGTCGAAGTAGACGATGCGCAGCCAATCGGCGCGGCGAATCTCGCCGCCGCTCGGAGTGAGGTCTCCCTGCAACAATCGGAGCAGGGTCGTCTTGCCGCTGCCATTCGGGCCGACTAGGCCTACGCGCATTCCCGCGGTCAGCACGAAGTTGAGGCCTTCGAATAAATTGTGCGTTCCCATCATGCGGGTGACGTCTTGGAGCTCGATCAGTCTTTTGGTCTTGCGGTCGGTGGCGGAAAAATCGATTTGCACCGTGGTGCTGCGGGTTCGCGAGTTCAAATCGGCTAGCTCGCCCATGAGTTCGCCGGCCTTGCTGATGCGGGCTTTGGACTTGCGGGTGCGGGCTTTGGCTCCGCGGCGGAGCCATTCGATTTCTCCGTGAACAAGATTCTCGAGCGCCTCCTGGCGACGGGATTGCGCATGCAGAAATTCTTCTTTCTTCTCCAGAAATTCGCTGTAGTTACCGTGGACGCGGAGCGAACCATCGGGATAAATCCGACTTAGCTCGACCATGGCGGTGGTTATATTCTCGAGAAAATAGCGGTCGTGGCTAACGATCACACTGGCAAACGGCGCTTGCTCAAGCAGATCTTCGAGCCACGCGATTCCCGGAAGATCGAGATGGTTGGTAGGTTCGTCGAGCAAGAGGATGTCTGGATTCTGCACAAGGGCTTCGACAATTGCGAGACGCTTCTGCCATCCGCCGGATAACTCGGTTGCTCGCACCTCTACATCTTCAAAGCCGGCGCGGCCTAGAGTCTCGGCAAAGCGCGCTCCGCGCTCGAAACCGGAGACATCGCTGCGATCCAGGGCACTTTCTATTACTGACCGCACCGTGACTCCGGATTCGAATCGCGAATCTTGCTCGACACAGGCGAGTCGGGTTCGTTTGCGGAACGATACTTCCCCGCTGTCGGGCGCAACTTCACCAGCCAGAATTCTTAGAAGAGTGGATTTGCCGGATCCGTTTGGACCGATCAGGCCGATGCGATCTCCGTCAGAAATGGTGAAAGAAACATTCTCGAAGAGCGGATTCGCTCCGAAGGCCTTGGTAATTTCCTGTGCGTTTACGATTGGCGACGATATGGGCGGCAACGATTTGCGGTCTCCAAAATCTCGATGTCTTGCTTGAGAGTATCAGCTGAGAGCGGTTGCACGCTGGGCCTACTGCACGATGACTTTTTGCTTCAAATCCTGAGCGGCTTGCGCAACGTTCTCCGGGCTGCCGAGATCACGCCAATAATATTCATCGGCGCGGAAGGCAAGAATTTTCTCTCCCTGGGCGGCGAGACGCAAATAGGAAGTGATAGTGGAGAAAGCGCCATCCTCAATCATCATCTTAAGGAGACGCGGCAAGACTACGTGTATCCCGGAAAAAGCCAGCGCCAGCGCTTGCTGACAGCTTCGGACAAGTTCCGGCTCATGGCTGGAGATTTGCCGCCCACAAAGCTGACGCTGTTCGTCGAACAACAGGTAGCGGGAAGTCTTGCGGTCCTGTACCGCCAGAGTGGCGAGCGCCGCATTTTCATTATGAAACTGCACCATGCGCCCTAGATCAATCGTGCTGAGAACATCGACATTGTGCACAATGAACGGTTCTTCAGGACAGCTGGAATCCCCGAGAAAGAAGTGAGCAGCTTTCTTCAGGCCACCGCCGGTGTCAAGCAAGACATCCTCGCGCGAGACTTCGATGCGCATTCCGAAATTGCCGTTGGCTTGCAGGTACTCTTGAATCATGTCGGCGAAGTGATGGACGTTGATTATCACTTCCCGAATTCCGAAGGTGCGCAAGCGCGAGAGCGTGATCTCGAGCAACGTGCGGCCGTTGATTTCGACCAGAGCTTTGGGACGATCGGCGGTGAGCGGACGCAGGCGCGTGCCGAGGCCGGCGGCGAGAATCATTGCTTTCATTGATTCCGTGCTTTCATGGATTCAGTTGCTCCTGCTCGCGATGACGCACCACTACTTCCACGCCATCCTTGGCGCGCAAGTGTTTGGCCAATTGCTCTGCCAGATACACCGAGCGATGCCGGCCGCCGGTGCAGCCGAACGACACCATCAAGTGCTTGAAGCCGCGACGCTGATAGGCGCTCACACTGGCATCGACCAGCGACATGGCGTTGGCGAGAAATTGATGCACGCTCTCCTGTTGATTGAGATAGTCGATTACCGGCGCGTCTTTGCCGGTGAGGGTTTTGAAGCGCTCTTCGCGTCCGGGGTTCGGGAGGCTGCGGCCATCGAAGACGAATCCGCCGCCGTTTCCGGTATCGTCTTGCGGCAAGCCGCGGTGAAATGAAAAACTGACAACCCTCACCGTCAAGTTCTCTGGTTGAGACGTCGATGCCAGTCCTTGCAATTTATCCGATGCCACCATGCTCTTGAACGCTTCCGTCAAAGTCGGCAACGCTATGGGCAGTTCCACATTGTGAAGCAGCCAGCGCAGATTTTTCAGCGCGTAGGGCACGCTTTGCAGGAAATGCTCTTTGCGTTCGTAGAAGCCACGAAACCCATACGCTCCCAGCGCCTGCATGATGCGAACGTAAACGTAGGCGTAGTAATACTGCATGAACACAGCGCGATCGAGATCGACAAAACCGGCGAGGCGATCAAGATAATGATCGAGCAATTGCTGGCGCAGATCTGGCGGCAGATCGGCTTTGGCATCGTACAGAAGAGAAGCGATATCGTATTGCAGCGCGCCTTTGCGGCCACCTTGATAATCGAGGAAAAATGGCTGGTCTTCGTCCAAGATTTTGCGCAACATGATGTTGCGGGATTGGAAATCTCGATAGAGAAAATAATCGCGGCTGGCGCTCAACAGAAACTTTGTCAAGCGGCTGAAATCGTCTTCGAGAGCCTGCTCGTTGAAGGGAATGCCGGCGAGCCGGAGAAAGTAATACTTGAAATAATTCAAGTCCCAAGCGATGGACTGGCGATCGAAGCTGGCGCGCGGATAGCACACTTTGTAATTTAAGTCGCGGCCCGCTTCGACCTGAAAGCACGGCAATATGGCGACAACTCTTCGATAGGCTTCGACTACTTCGGGAGCGATGGCCGCACCGTTGCGATGGTCGGAGAGAAACTCAAAAAGGGTCGTGTTCCCTAGGTCTTCTTCGAGATAAGCTCCGCGGCCTGGATGCTCGGCATAAATTTCCGGTACCGGCAGACCATGCCGGCGAAAGTGACGGGAAAATTCCAAGAAGGCGACATTCTCTTCGCGCACGTCGTAGAGAATGCCGATCGCGCTGATTTGCTTGCTGGAAAGGCGGATGATCTTGCGGCCCGAACCGCCGAGCTGGCCCTGCAGAGGCTGCACGCGCTCCACCGGCGAGTGGAAATGCTGCTCAAAAAGTCTCTTGAGAACTTCCATGTTAGGAGATTTCCAGCGAAACCGTTGCGAGACATCGTGGCCGCAACTGATCTTAAGATAACATCGGCGCTTCAATCAGCGTGCAATCAGTATCGCGGCCGGGCGGGACGTCCGGCTCTCCATTAGCGCGACTGGGCGGTTTGCAGGATGACTACTAACCTTCGTGGTCCATGCGCACCCTGCACTAGAATTTTCTCGATGTCGGCAGTGCGGCTGGAGCCGCTGATGACGCAGGCGAAGGAGTTGCGATCGAGGGTTCTTTCCTGGGAGACGCGGCTCAGGGCAGTGGCCAGATCCGGAACCAGTTGCGCGATGGTCGCATAAACAATGTGGCAGGGCGCGATCACCGATGCGCCTCGCCCGCCGCACGAAGCGGTCACAAGAATCGAGCCGGTTTGTGCGATAAGAGCTTCGGCAAGCGTTACGGTTGCCTGCGAAGCTTCGCCCGGTGCGCCTTGACTGGACCAGCGGACGGCACGCCCAAGCTCGGTCAGTTCGATAAGCCGACGCAGCGATGGATCGTCTTGCACGAAAATTTCTCCCTCCGGCAGAGACTGGAGAACTTCCGCAAGCTGTCGCGCACTCGCGGCAGAATCGGCGGCCAGTGCGCATTCCATGAGGTTGGCAACGCACTCCTGCTGGAAGCGCTCGAGAGGATTGTTGATTGGTTCGAAGATTACGCGGTCGGATCCCATCGCGACCGGCTCTGCCACCACGGTGCGCAAGCCGGTGCGAATCCGCTGCAGGATCTGATCACGACTTGAATTTTCCGTTTGCGCTTTTTCAGTTTGTCCTTCTTCAGTTTGCGGCACGGTCTTTTCTCCAACGCGCACGAAATGATTCGGACGGCAGCGGTACGGGCGAGCGATAACGGTTCCACACTCGCATCGGGTCGAGGGTCGATCCCGCGAGTCCAAGTCCGTAGACGATGCGAAGAGCCTTGCGCATCAACCAGCCACCTACGGCGTAAATCCTTGGATGAAGCATGGCGTGGCGCCATGCGCGGAACATCAGGCGCTCACTCGATTTTGTAGTTCCAGCCTCGGTGGCGTTGCGACGGTTTTGCAGCAGGTGGTGATGCAAATCGATTTTCACCGGGCAAACGCTGGTGCACGCGCCGCACAGCGACGACGCATAGGAGAGGTGCTTGAACTCCTTGATGCCATTGAGATGCGGCGTGAGCACGCTGCCGATCGGTCCGGGATAGGTCGTGCCGTACGTGTGTCCTCCGACGTGGCGGAAGACAGGACAGATGTTCAAGCAGGCGCCACAGCGAATGCAGTGCAGCACTTCACGTTGTTCCGCGTCGGCCAGCAACTGGCTGCGTCCGTTGTCCACCAGCACTACGTGAAATTCTTCTGGTCCGTCCGCTTCGACTGGCCGGCGCGGACCACCGATCAGCGTGCCGTAGGTCGTGATTCCCTGCCCTGTGCCGGAGGTCGCGAGCACCGGCCAGAGCACGGCCAGATCTTCAAGGCGGGGAATGACTTTCTCGATGCCGGTAACCACAACGTGAATACGAGGAACGCTGGTGCAGAGGCGGCCATTGCCTTCGTTGGTGGAGATCGCGATTACGCCCGCGTCCGCGACCAGAAAATTCGCGCCCGAAATGCCCATTTCGGCTGAAAAAAAGGCTTCGCGTAATACCCGGCGCGCTACGGCCATCAAGTACGCCGGATCGTCGCTCTCGATTTTCTGACCCAGTTTTTCCTGAAACAAGGTTGCAATCTGGCCTCGCAGCAGATGCATGGCCGGGGTGACGATGTGGTAGGGGCCTTCTTCGCGCAACTGCACGATGAACTCGCCAAAATCAGTTTCCCAAACCTTGATGCCAGCTTTCTCCAGTGCGGGGCCGAGGTGGATTTCTTCCGTCACCATGGATTTCGATTTCACCACCGTGCGTACGCCTAGCCGGGTAGCGAGGTTCTTCACATATGTGCAGGCCTCTTCGCTATTAGCAGCCCAGAAAACGTGGCCCCCGCGCGCAATTACTTTTTCTTCGAACTGGAGAAGGTAGCGATCGAGGTGATTGATGGCTTCCCGCTTAATCTCCTGACACTTTTGGCGAGCGGCTTCCCAGTCTTTAATCCGCGCGCGGCCTTTAAGATGTGCGGCATCGTAGCTGTCCATGCCGCGCCGGATGACTTCGCGGTGCATCAAGTCCGCCGACTTTACGGCGGCGTCCTGCAGGAAACGTTGGGCAGCCGTTTGGCTCACAGCTGCTCCTGCGCTCGGCTTTTCTGTGGACTTTGCTGCGCGAGGATGCTGGCAAGATGAATGGTGCGCGTTGGAGACTGGCGTTTTCCAAGGATGCCTTGCAGGTGCAGCAGACAACTGGGATCGATCGCGGTCACGAACTCGGCGCGGGTCGCGGCGACACTTTCAGCTTTGGAATCTCCCATGGCGGCGGAGATGTCGGCGAACTTGACGGAAAACGTCCCGCCGAAACCGCAGCATTCGTCGGAGCGGACCATTTCAATCAGCCTCAGCCCGTCCACATTGCGCAGAAGTTGCAGAGGCTGGTCGCGCAGGTGAAGCTCGCGGAGCCCGTGGCACGAAGCGTGGTAGGTAACCGAGTGCGGGAAAGTTGCGCCGACCTGAGTGACAGCGGCAACCTTTACCAGAAATTCCGAAAGCTCAAAGGTGCGGCTGGCTAAGGCCAATGCCTCATCACGCAACGAGCTCGTAGCTAGCAGGTCCGCGTAAAACGTGCGAACCATAGTCACACAGGAACCGGACGGGCACACGACCACGTCAGCATGCTTGAAGACTCGAACGAAATGTTCGGCACACGGCCGCGCCTCGTCCCAGTACCCGGTGTTGAAGGCAGGCTGGCCACAACACGTCTGATCTTCGGGGAACTCCACCGCGTACCCAACCCGACGCAGCACCTTGACCGTGTCGACCGCCACCTCGGGCAGCAGCTGGTCCACGAAGCATGGGACGAATAGAGATACTTTGCGTTGCACAATCCTTCCTTGATTATTGTTATTAGGCGATGGGAGCTTCTTGCTGCCCCACCGCAACTCTTCGCCACGCTCTTCGCTATTTCACTACCAGATGGGTAAACGGAAATACGTAGGCCTGGAGGGTCACCATGATTCCCACCAACGCCGCCAGCGCAATGCTGTGAAAGAACACGTAACGCAGGATGTCGCCTTCGTGTCCGTACCACTCGGTGGCGGTGCTGGCCACGACTATGCTCTGGGCATCGATCATTTTGCCCATGACCCCACCCGCACTGTTGGCGGCGCTCATCAGGATCGGAGAGAGCCCGATCTGCTGCGCGGAGATCTTCTGCAGGCTGCCGAACAGCACGTTGGACGAGGTGTCGGAACCAGTCAGGGCCACACCCAGCCAGCCCAGTAAGGTGCCGAAGAACGGATACAAATGTCCCGTTCGCGCGAACGCGAGTCCCATAGTGGCATCCACTCCCGAGTAGCGGGTCATGATGCCGAGCGAGAGCATGGCAGCGATGGTCATCAGCGAGAACCGTATGTGCCACAGGGTTTGCCACCACATGGCGACGATCTTCGGGAGCGAGAGGCCCATGATGAAGCCGGAGATGATCGCCGCGAACAGGATCCCCGACCCCGTGGCCGAGAGCCAGTTGAAGCCAAACACTGCGGCCTCGGGCGTAGGTTTCAGCACCACCGGTGGCATGCGCTGAGACAGCTTGTTGAGACCGGTCACGGGAAACTGCGGGTTGGTGATCTTGCTCGGCGGAGTCGACCAGGTGCTCATAGAAGTGAACACCTTCTCCGGCGTATTCATGATTTTCTTGCCGGTGTACGTTCCCCAGCAGAAAACGCAAACGCTGAGTACCAGCCAAGGCAGCCATGCGCGAGCGACCTCGCCGCGGCTGTAGCCGTGCTGACCGCGAGCGGCGCGGTGCTCACCTTCCTGGTGTCCGTCGAGTCCCCAAATCGTTTTCGGATGCCATATCTTGAGGAACAGGATCAGGCACACCATCGAGACGATGGCCGCAATGATGTCCGTCAGCCAGGGCCCGTGAAAGTTCGATACCAGAAATTGGGGGATGGCGAAGGTAACCCCGGCTACCGCAACCGCCGGCCAGATTTCCTTCATTCCTTTGTACCCGGCGTATGCCCACACCAGCCAGAACGGCACCAACACGGAGAAGAAGGGTAGGATGCGGCCGACCTGCGCGCCCAGAGTAACCTCAGAAAAGCCGGTGACCGCGGCGAGCGCGATGATGGGTGTGCCGAGCGCGCCATAGGCCACGGGTGCAGTATTGGCAATGAGGGACAAGCCCGAGGCCTGCAGCGGTTTGAAGCCCAGGCCGATCAGAAGCGCTGCGGTCACAGCGACCGGCGTTCCGAACCCGGATGCGCCCTCAAAGAAAGCGCCGAAGGAAAAGGCGATCAGCAGCAGTTGCAGCCGCGTATCCTGGGTGATGCCGGTCATGCTCTGTTGCAAGACCTTGAAGCGGCCGGTTTCCAGCGTCATGCGGTAGAGAAAGATGACGTTCAGGATGATCCAGCCGATGGGGAACAACCCATAACAGGCGCCGTAAATGGCGGTAATGCTCGCCATTTTGATTGGCATATGGAACAGGCCAGTAGCGATCACCAGCGCCGTGACCAGTCCTAAGAAAGCGGAGTAGTGAGCTTTCATCCGGAAGATGGCCAGAGTCCCGAGGAGCACGACCACGGGTATTGCGGCGAAAATCGTGGAAAGCCACCAGTGCCCCAAGGGATCGTAGCCTTGCGCCCAGGGCGCAGTGGGCGTCGGACTAGCCCAGGCCAGCACGACCACCGCGGCCAGGACCAATGCCATCAGGATGCTGGGAACCGGGCTTCCGGCGGAAGAAGGTTTAGTTGCGACGGACATAAGCACCTCGTTTGTACTTGCCGCAAACGGCGGCGCACCCAGGGAAACAAGTAAAAAATGCTTTTTCTGACTACTTTTTCTGACCACGCAAGGATTCTCTTACGAGAACCGCTGGAGCGCTTAGCAGCAACCCATCTTTACTTCGCCGGCAGCGGTGAGCGGAGGACCGAAGGCCTCCTGCGGCGCGGGAGCTCCGTTCAGCGTCTTGATCCAACGTCGAACCGCATCGAATACGACGAGAACTACGCCCACGATAAAGATGGTCATCAGGACTGAATCCAGGTAGCCAGTAAATACCTGACCGGGCTTGGAGGTCAATGGCCAGAAAATATTTTTGATCGACAGCACTCCTGCTGTGACCGTAGTGACACCCACGAAGCACATTGGAACCGCCGTAATCAAGGCATATTTCTGCTTGCCCATATTAATAAGAAAGGTGGTCGTCACCGCCAGCGCGATGGTTGCCAGCAACTGGTTTCCGGTTCCGAACAACGGCCAGATCGTCGAAATGTTTCCCGTGTAAATCAGGTATCCCCAGCCCAGAACCACAAAGAAGCTGGTGATCAGATTTCCGGGCAGCCAGGCACTGTTGCCGAAGGGCTTGTGCACTTTGCCCATGAGTTCTTGCAGGACGTAGCGAGCCACGCGGGTTCCCGTGTCCACCGTGGTCAGGATGAAAAGCGCTTCAAACATGATGGCGTAGTGATACCAGTAACCCATCAGGCGATCCATCCCGGGCAGGCCGCGGAAAATCTGTGCCATGCCAACCGCCAGCGAGACCGCGCCTCCCGTCCGCCCCGCCAGTTTCTCCCCTACTTCGCGGGAGAACATATCCAGATTGACCGTGGTCAAGCCCAGGTGGCTGAAAACCTGGGGCGTGGTGTTGATGGCAAAGTAGTCGCCGGGATACAGCGAGCAGGCCGCAATTAAAGCCAGGATGCCGACCAGCGACTCCGCGATCATGGCTCCGTATCCGATGAAGCGAGCGTCACTTTCCTTGTCCAGCATCTTTGGTGTGGTGCCGGAGGATACCAGCGAATGAAAGCCCGAGATTGCGCCGCAGGCAATGGTCACGAAAAGAAATGGGTACAGAGGTCCCTTGATGATCGGTCCACCACCATGAACGAACTGCGTGAAGTTCGGGAATTTTATGTTGGGATGAACCACGAAGACGCCGATGACCAGGACGGCAATGGTGCCCAGCTTAACGTAAGTCGAGAGATAGTCGCGCGGTTCCAGCACCAGCCAGACGGGAAGAACCGAAGCCACCAGGCCGTAAATCGCCATGAGGATCGTGATCTCGTGGGGCGTAAAGGTAAGCGCTGCTGCAGCTCCGCTCTGCGCTACCCAGTGTCCGGCGACCACACTGCTGATCAAAAGCACGACCCCAAAGATGCTGGGGCCGGTGACGGTAATCTTTCCGGCATGGCTCTTAAACATCCACAATCCCATGATGACGGCGATGGGGATGGTCATGCCGATGGTGAAGACTCCCCAGGGACTGTTCGAAAGGGCATTGACCACGACAATGCCGAGGCCGGCGAGCGTGACCAGAAGAATAAAGAGCACGGCGATCATCGCCACCAGACCGGCAAAGGGACTGATTTCGGTGCGGGCAACATCCGCCAGCGAGCGGCCGCGGTGACGCACCGAAGCCACCAGCACAGTGAAGTCCTGTACACACCCAGCCAGCACGGCGCCGATCAGCAGCCAAAGAAAGCCCGGCGCGAACCCGAACTGCGCCGCCAAAGTCGGCCCCACCAGCGGCCCTGCTCCGGCGATGGCCGCAAAGTGATGTCCGAAGAGCACCCATCGCGGAGACGCGACATAGTTATGCCCGTCCGCGTAGGTGTGTCCCGGTGTGATGCGGCGATCGTCGAGTGCCAGGGCCTTCGCGGCGATAAATGCGCTGTAATAACGATAGGCAAGAGCGTACACGCACAACGCACCCAACAACACCGGAAGAGTATTCATGATTCGCTCCCAACCAAGCAACGACCAAGCAAGTAGTGGCCGATCCTGCCAGCCCAATCGGACGCATACTACACCCATCATCGAATCCAGCACAAACAACTTCCCTTGTCCGCAACACGCGCTACAATGTCGGGCATATTCCGGCAAAGACCGGCAAGACAGTCGCTGCCGAACCGAAAGGATCGAGTATGCACACGCCACGAGAGAAGCAAGCGGCAACTCAGGAACAACCCCTTGTCCGCTTTGGCCTGGGGCTCGCCAATTGGAGCGAGCGGTGGTTTCCGGATCCGCTGATTTTTGCGCTGCTGGGAATCGTGGTGGTCTTTGTTGTCGGCCTCTTGCTTCGTCAAAGCCCCGCCAAACTCGCCATCCAAGGGGGAAAGAACTTCTGGACGCTGGTCCCTTTCACTATGCAGATGGTGATGATCATCATCGGCGGATATGTCGTCGCCTCGACGCCGATCGTGTATCGCGCCATTCGAGCCTTGGCCGGAATTCCAAAAACGCCGCGGGGAGCGGTTGCCCTGGTGGCGTTATTCTCCATGCTGACGTCGCTGATCTCCTGGGGCTTGAGCCTGATTTTCAGCGGACTCTTTGTTCGCGAACTGGCTCATCGCGTCAAGGGGTTAGACTACCGCGCCGCTGGTGGTGCGGCTTACCTGGGGCTGGGAGCCGTCTGGGCGATGGGGCTGTCTTCTTCCGCCGCCATGCTGATGGCAACCAAGTCCTCCATGCCGCCGTCATTGTTCAACATTAGCGGTTTGATTCCGCTGACTCAGACTCTCTTCTTGTGGCAGAGCATTGCGACGACGGTGATCCTGATTGTGCTGTCGGTGCTGATCGCCTATATGTCTACACCGTCGCCGGAGCACGCCAGAACCGCCGAATCCTACGGCATCCATTATGAGCCGATTCGCTCCAGCTTGGAGGACAAGACCAAGCCTGGTGAATGGTTAGAATACAGTCCCCTGCTGACCATTTTGGTCGCCGCGCTGTTGTGCTGGTATCTGGTCGACGTCTTCCGCACGTCGCCGCAAGGTGCGCTGGCAGCGCTTGACCTGAATACCTACAACCTAATGTTCATTACGGTCGGGCTGTTATTGCACTGGCGCCCGAAGCGCTTCATGCGTGCCGTAGCGGAGTGCATTCCCGCCACCGGCGGCGTACTGATCCAGTTTCCGTTTTACGCGGTGATCTTTGGAATGATTGTAGGTACGGGGATCGCGGATGCGCTGGCGAAACTTTTCGCTTCCATCAGCACCCACAACACATATCCGCTGCTGGTGGCGATGTATTCGGCGGTGCTCGGCGTTTTCATTCCCTCCGGCGGCAGTAAGTGGGTGATCGAAGCACCGTATGTTTTGCAGGCGGCGAACCTGCACCAGGTGCATTTGGGGTGGGTGGTGCAGATCTACAATGCGTCGGAAGCTCTGCCCAATCTGGTCAATCCGTTCTGGATGCTGCCTCTGCTGGGCATATTGAAATTGAAGGCTCGGGACATTGTGGGATATGGAGTATTGCAGTTGATGGTTCACATACCGGTCGTGTTCTTCCTGTGCTGGCTCTTTGCCCGCTATATTCCATATCTGCCGCCGATGAAATAAAATTGTCCGCTGCGTCTCCGACGCATCAGCGGCGCCACTCGTCGATCAAGTTGGCTACCATGCCCGTCCAGCCTGTCTGATGGCTCGCTCCGAGGCCTTGCCCGGTGTCTCCATGGTAGTACTCGTTAAACAGCAAGTAATCCCTCCAATGAGGATCTTCCTGGAACTTACGGTACGGGCCGAAACAAGGACGGTCCCCTTGCTCATTCTTCCGGAACAACCCGATCATGCGATCGGCGATTTCCGCAGCCATGGCTAGCGGCGTAATCGGCTCGCCGTTGCTGCCGGGCGTTCTTACCGCGAAGCTGGGTCCGAGCGCGCGGCTAAACTTCATCAGCGAACGAATCAGGAGGTAGGTCGTTGGAAACCACAAGGGGCCACGCCAGTTGGAATTCCCGCCCTTGATGCGCACGCTTGATTCCGCTGGCTCGTACCCGACGCATTCTCCTCCGAAGCAGAAAGGATGCTGCTCGTGATATTTAGAGAGGCTGCGAATCCCGTGCGCAGCAAGGAATTCCATCGGGTCCCAGATGTGTTGCAAAATGCGGGCAAACTGGCCGGAGTCCGCGATCGAAAGCACGTAACGCTGCCCCTCGACCGAATAGCAGTTATTCCTAACCAAGTCCTGACGATTCTTGATAAACCACTCGACGTTCCCGAGAAATTCAGGATGAGGATCCAAATCTCCCCGATCTAGCACCTCAATGGCATAGAGCGGGATTAGGCCGACCATGGAGCGCAGACGAAATTTCTTGAAGTCCCCATTGGGCAGACGAAGGACATCGTAAAAAAAACCGTCCTGCTCATCCCAAAGTTGATAGTCTCGGCCGCCCATCTTATTCATGGCCGCGCCGACATAGATGAAGTGCTCGAAGAATTTGGTCGCGAGCAGCTCGTAGGCCTTATCGAAGTTGGCCAGTTCGAGGGCGGCCCGCATCAAGTAAAGGCAAAAGAAACCCATCCAGCCGGTTGCGTCAGACTGCTCGAGGATGGCGCCTCCGGGAAGTTTTTCGCTCCGATCCACCACGGTGATGTTGTCCAAACCCAGGAAGCCGCCCTCGAAGACATTGTTGCCGGTGCTATCAACACGGTTGACCCACCAGGCGAAGTTCATCAGCAACTTGTGCAGGCACTTTTCCAGGAACGCCGTATCAGCTTTGCCGGTGCGCACTTTTTCGTTTTGATAGACGCGCCAGACGGCCCACGCGTGCACCGGCGGATTGAGGTCGGAAAACTCCCATTCGTAGGCGGGAATCTGTCCATTCGGATGCTGGAACTGTTCGAACAGCATGGCCAAGAGATTCTCCTTGGCAAACTCCGGATCCACCAGGGCGATCGTGGTGCACTGAAAGGCCAAGTCCCACGAGGCAAACCAGGGGAACTCCCATTTGTCGGGCATGGTAAGCACTCGCATCGAGTTCAGATGGCGCCAATGGATATTACGTGTTTTCTTGTGGCCCTCCGGCGGGGGGACGCTATCGCCTTCGAGCCAACGTTCGACGTCGAAGAGGTAAATTTGTTTGGTCCATAACATGCCCGCGAAAGCGCGCCGTTGAATTAGTTTCTCTTCCTCGGTCGCTTTGTGAGGATGGATGGCTTCGTAGAACTCGTCCGCCTCTTGCTTTCTGTCAGCCACCACCTTGTCCACGTCGAGGAGTGGATCGGCCATCTCCTTTTCGGTCGTCTCCTTGTCGGTCAGGCGATCGGTCAGGCGCAGCCGGTAGACAACCGAACTCCCCGCCGCCACTTGGGCGCGGTAGTGTACACAGGCCTTGGTCCCCAACGGCCGCGGATTCACGCACGGCTCGCCGTTTACGACGAAGCGATGAAATGCGTCTTTCACATACGGAGAACGGTTAGTCGCAGACGCGCCATAGAGACGTGAGGCGTTGGTCTCGTTGTCGGTAAACAGCAACTCGCCACCTGCGGACGCATACAAGTAGCGCCGGCCGAGAGCGTATTGCAATTGAATGTTCTCCAGCGGCTTGGCCGTGGAATCGTCGGCCACCAGCATCAACTGTTTCCCCGCCGCGCCAGCCTGGATAGTGGGCTTGCCGCTGGGCGGCTCGGTCCAACTCCAGGTGTTACGGAACCACAAATGTGGCAGGACGTGGAGTTCCGCAGCGTCCGGACCGCGGTTGAATGCTTCCACGCGGATGCAGATATCTTCCGGCGATGCCTTGGCGTACTCGATGAAGATATCGAAATATCGATCGTCATCGAAGATGCTGGTATCCAGCAGTTCGAATTCTGCTCCTGCGCCTCGGTTGCGGCTTTCCTCGATCAACTGCCGGTACGGGTATTCCCTTTGCGGGTATTTGTAAAGCATGCGCATGTAACTGTGCGTGGGAATGTTATCCAGGTGGAACCAGTATTCCTTCACATCTTCGCCGTGATTTCCTTCATTGCAGGAGAGCCCAAACATGCGTTCTTTCAGAATGGGATCGCGGCCGTTCCAAAACGCCAGAGCGAATACCAACAACTGATAACGGTCGCAGATCCCCGCAATGCCGTCTTCACCCCAGCGATAGGCTTTGCTGCGCGCCTGATCGTGAGGAAGAAAATCCCACGCGTTGCCATCCGCGCTATAGTCCTCGCGTACGGTTCCCCAGGACCGGTCGCCGACGTAAGGTCCCCATCTGCGCCAGGGTGCGACGGGGCCGGTGTGCGGTTCGGCTAACCGGGCGTGCTCCTTGGTCGGCGCGGCGTTCTTAGTCTGAGGGGAACGGACCGCGCGCTGCTTGCGATTGACCAATTGTCCTCCTGCGCGCTCAGCCTCTTCGTTAGGTCGACCTTCGACGAATCATGAAAACTGCGGGGCGCAAACTGCGAGGGCGAAATTGTATCCGAAGTTCCAACCAATTAGTTCAGCAACTTTCTCACATCCCTGCGATCGCTCGGGAAAGGTTCAAGAAAAATAAACGCGGATTACCAGCAGGCACGAGTACACTCTCAAGCTGATTCATCGGCCGGGAGGAACTCCGCTACGTGACGCCGAACCCTAATCGAGAACCGTCGACCAAGCTTTGCTACCGCGCCCACCCGCATTTGTATGAGATCAATACCTGGGTGTGGTTGGAAGAACTTTCTGCCAAGCACGGTCGCTGCCTAAGCTTGCAGGATGTGCCGGGCGAAGAGTGGGACCACCTCGCAGACCTGGGATTCGATTTTGTTTACCTGATGGGAGTTTGGCGGCGGAGTTTGAGTGGCCGGCGAATCTTCCGTACCGACCCTCGAAATTTTCCGAGTTTCGATACCGCACTACCCGGTTGGAAAGTGAGTGACGTAGTTGGTTCGCCTTTCTCGATTCAAGACTACAGTCCGGACCCTCGTATCGGTACTGCCGAGAGCTTGAGCGAAGCACGTAACCAGTTGCGCAGGCGAGGCATGGGATTAATTCTCGATTTTGTGCCGAACCATACCGCCTTCGACCATAGCTGGCTGGTGCAGTATCCCGACCGCTACATCCTGGGCAATGAAGAAGATTTTCGAGGCGATCCTACGGCCTTTTATCGGGTGGAATGGAATGGCGATGAAAATCTATTCGTCGCTCGCGGTCGAGATCCCTATTTTCCTCCCTGGCCTGACGTCGCCCAGCTCAACTACTTCAATCCCGAATGCCGTCAGGGCATGATCGGGATCCTGAAAAATATCGCCCAGTATTGTGAAGGAGTGCGCTGCGACATGGCGATGCTGGTCACGAATGAAATTTTCAATCGAACCTGGGGGCATTTCCTTAAACCGTGGCCTGTGCCTCGGACCGAGTTTTGGGAGGAGGCGATTGCGGCAGTGCCGGACTTCGTGTGGCTGGCGGAAGTTTACTGGGATATGGAATGGAGAATGCAAGAACTGGGATTCCAGTTCACTTACGATAAGCGCCTGTATGATCGCCTGCGGGAGGGTTCGACTGGGCAGGTGCGTACCCATCTAGGGGCTGACCTGCGCTACCAAAGCAAACTGACACGCTTTCTCGAGAACCACGACGAGCCGCGCAGCGCAGCGGTTTTCCCGCGCGAAAGAATCGCTTCCGTGGTTACTCTACTTTCGACTCTGCCGGGAATGCGCTTTTACCATCACGGCCAACTGGACGGCCTGAAGACGTTCGTCCCTATGCCTCTGTCCAAGGCGCGGCCAGAAAATGCAGATCCACAGATTCGAGAATTGTACGAACGGTTGCTGCGCTCCGCTGATGCCGAGGTCTTTCATGCCGGTGAATGGCAGCTTCTCGAAGTGCAGCCTGCAGGAGACGACACGTTTCAGGACCTTATCGCCTACCGCTGGCATTACCAGGCGGATAACAAACTCATCGTGTTGAACCTAGGCAATCGAACGGCTCAGGGCAAGGTCCAGAAAGCAATAGCGGGCGCAGCCCAGAATTACTTGTTTCGCGACTTGCTGGATGGCAGCGAGTACCTACGGGACCGTGCTGAGATCGACGGCAACGGACTATACGTGAGGCTGGCACCTTACCAGGCACATGCCTTCGAGGTTCATGAACGCTAGCGGCCGTTATCCGTCGTTAGCGGCCGAGGATCTCGCCGACTCTTTTCATTTGAGCCGCGAACCGAGGCTCCGAATAGGCCGACGGATCTTGCAGCAGCGCGAAGAGCCCGTCGATCGCCGCGCGTAATTCGGTGCCGTTGGCTGGCTTTTCATTCTGGTTGTAGGCTCTGAACAGCGAGTCCAGAGTCATGGCAGCCTGTTCCGCCGAACGCTCACCTTCGATGGAGATGGCAGTACCATCACCCGCAACTCGACGCATCAGGCGCAATGTCAACGCCGAATCGTAACCCTGAGCGTCAACCTGCTTCACCAACTGGTCGGCCAAGGCGGAGGCCCGCATCGCCGACGCGGCGATTTGTTCCCGATTCCCGTTCAGTTGATTCATGAGGCTGGCGAGTTGCGCAACCTGATCGTCCAATTGCTTGCTGGCGTTGGGAGCGATCTCCTCAATTGCGTCGCGGAAAACGACAACGCGAGACTCGTTCCACGGTGGATTGCCGGGCCGGCGGCCGGCGTAACCGTGCTCCTGACGCCAGCTATCCTCGGGCCGTGTCAGACTGTGGTGACAGGCAAAACAATCGAGCTCGGCGTACTCGGGCCATACCGGACCATTCGCGCGGCGGGCTAATCTGTTGAGAGATTCGCGTAGTTGCACCGCCTGCCCGACGCCCCATGCCTGCACCTGTCGCCAGGGATTGCCCTGCTCAGGCATCTTCCAGTGGGACGGCATGACAAAGGAAAATAAACCCAGCTCAAAAGCAAGATCGGGGTGTCCGGCGGCGATCATCTCGTGATCGACAAATTTTTCCGCGGTTCCCAGATGGCAGGTCAGGCACTTGGCGCTGCGGCTCTCCAGATTGCGAGTGTCGTACATACCTAGTTGCACGGACTTCTCGTGCGGCCAGTTTTTCGTCGTATGCGGACCCAGCCAGCCTGACGCCGGGCCGTGACAGTTCTCGCAACTTACTCCATCGTTAAGCTCAAACGTCTGGGCTTGCTGCTCCCGGGGCACGTAGAGCGAGTGACAGACCAGACACTTGGGGGCTTGCGAGGGTGGTCCGATATTCAGGATTTTGCCGATGCGTTCCGAAACCTTGTTCTGCAGCACGCTGAAAGCGCGCGCGTGTCTGTCTTGCGCGATCCAGATCGTGTATTCATTCTGAAGAATGCGAGTGGTAGTCTTCGGTTGCACGCTGCCATGGCAACTGCTGGCCGCGCATCCACCGGGACCGTTGTAGTTACCGGCAGCAACAGTTTTCTGAGGGTAAAGGCCGACCGGAGCACCGGTCGGACTGGGAGTCTGGGTGTTGCCCACGGCAAGCAGCACGAACAGCAGCCAGATGACCGCTAGCAGTGGCTTCCGCATTTTGCTTTGTTGTCCCACCAACGTGCCACGAGTCATTTCGTCGGAGTGGGATGTTTATACGACGAATCCGCCAAAGAATCAACGGAAAGCAGCGCCGGTCATTCACATCCCGCGCGGTAACGCTCGATCCACTCCAGTTTGGACAATCCAGTCTAGACATGGAATGCACTTTGCTATAGCATTTGCGCTCTCGCCATCTTAAGTTAAGCAAGCTTTGATTGAGCAAGGCCTGACCTCACCTACTTGCGCGGAGTGTCCCAAGTCGTGTTTGAAGAACTGAGGGCCATACAACGCGATTTCGGCTACCTGCCAGCCGACCGGCTCAAGACGCTTGCCGCGAATATTCATGTCCCCATAAGTCAAATCCACGCGGTAGCCAGCTTTTATCCTCATTTTCATCTCAGTCCTCCGCCGAAGGTGGACGTGCGCGTGTGTGCTGACATGAGTTGCCATCTTCGTGGAGGTGACAAGGTCCGGTCCGCTCTCGAATCCGCTTTTCAAGGGACTGACCCGAAAGACGTTTCTATCCGTGACGTTTCCTGCCTTGGCCGGTGCGACCAAGCTCCAGCGATCATGGTGAACGACAATATTTATGCTCAAGTGAACAGCCGGGACGCAGTCACCATGGCGCAAGATGTGCTCACGGGCAAACCTCTCCCCGCAAGACACCAGAATGCAAAACGAATGGCGGTGGTCTCTGACCCGTACGCGGGATCGAGCCATTATGCCGTGGTGCGCCGCTTTGTTGAAACCCGGAATTGGCAGGAGATTATTGCGACTCTGAAAGCCGCTGGCCTCCGCGGCATGGGTGGCGCCGGGTTTCCGACTTTCAGCAAGTGGGAACTGGTGCGCAATGCGCCCAGCTCTCCAAAGTACATCGTGTGCAATGCGGACGAGAGCGAACCCGGCACCATCAAAGACCGCGGCATCATGGAGAATATCCCGTATCTCGTGATCGAAGGCATGATCACCGCCGGTCTGGTTACGGGAGCGCGCAAAGGGATTCTGTATATCCGGCACGAATACGAAGGCCCCAAAGAGATTCTCCAGCAAGAGATTGATCGCTGCTACCAGCAGGGTTTATTGGGATCTCGGATCTTGGGCAGCGACTTAGCCTTTGATCTGGAGATTTTTGTCAGCCCGGGTGGCTACATCTGTGGAGAAGAAAGCGCTCTCCTCGAGGCCATCGAAGGGAAGCGTGCCGAACCGCGTAACAAACCTCCCTTCCCGGTCACGAATGGTTTGTGGAACCAACCCACCGTCATCAACAACGTCGAGACCTTTGGTTTGGCCACCGTGATCCTGGCTCGTGGCGCCGATTGGTACAAGGCGCAAGGCAAGAATGGATCGGTGGGAATGAAGTTCGTGGGGATCAGCGGCGACGTGCTTCGCCCCGGCATTTTTGAAGTTCCGATGGGAACCACCTATAGCGAACTGATCTATGAAAATGCCGGCGGCATCTCCGGTGGCGGGAAGCTGCTCGCCTTTGCGCCTTCCGGCCCATCTTCGGGATTTCTACCGGCTTCGATGTCCACCCTGCCGCTGGATTGGAACGCGGTTGCGGCTGCTGGATCCATGGTCGGATCGGGAGCCATTGTGGTGTGTGCGGAAGGCAGATGCATGCTGGACATGGCGCTCAATGCCACTCGCTTCTACCGTAATGAGTCCTGCGGTAAGTGCGTACCGTGCCGGGTGGGTTCGCAAAAGCTGGTCGAGATGCTCAAAGGCTGGACCGCCGGACAAAGTTCCACGGAAGACATGCAGGTTCTGGAGGAGCTTTCGACGGCCCTGCGTCTGACATCGATTTGTGGACTCGGGCAGGTCGTGCCGGTCCCGATCGCTTCGGTGATGAAACATTTCCCGGGTACGGTGGAGGAGCACATCGTCCACCGCCGCTGTCCCGGAGGAGTTTGCTTCAATCAATCCTGAGCGAGTCATTAGTTAGAAAACCGCGAGTTAGAGAATCATGAGTTAGAAAATCATGAGTCCCGATGCAGTAACAGGCCAATCGGCCCCTGCAAATCACGTACAACTGACCATCGACGGCACCTCAGTGTCCGTCCCTCAAGGGACTACTATCTTTGACGCAGCCCGCGCCCATGGCATTCCTATCCCCACTCTGTGCCACCAGCAGAATGAGAATCCGGTGGGGGTATGCCGCGTCTGCGTAGTGGACGTGGGCCAGCGAGTTTACGCCGCCTCCTGCATTCGTCAAGCCGAACAAGGGATGACAGTCAAGACCAACACCGAGGCTGTGTTGGGCGTTCGCCGCACTCTGGTCGAACTGTTGATGTCAGACCATCCCTCTCCGTGCGCGCGGCAGCAGCATTCCGGCGACTGCGAGTTGGAGCGGCTCGCCGCACAGTCTGGAATCGGACAGCCACGTTTCCAGAGCCGCACTACGCCTCGGGGGCACGATGATTCCTCGTTGGCCATCCTGGTAGACCACGAAACTTGCATCCTGTGCGACCGCTGCATTCGCGGCTGCGATGACATCCGCAAGAACTGGGTCCTGGCGCGGCGGGGCAAGGGGTATCAGGCAGGCATCGCCTTCGATAATAACTTGCCAATGGGAGAGTCCTCGTGCGTTTCCTGCGGCGAGTGCATGGTGTCCTGCCCCACTGGAGCTTTGACGAATCGGGCCGTGGTGAAGAGCCACCTCGAAGGTGAAACGGTCGATCCAGATTTTCTTGTTGGCCTGCCAGTCTTCGAGAATGTTTCCGGAACATTTCTGAAACTGAACCAGAATGCAATTGTGCAAAGACACTTCAAGGCAGGAGAAGTCATTTGTCGAGAGGGGGAGTTCGGGGCGACCGCGTTCTATATCCTGGACGGCACAGCGGAAGTATACCTTGCCAGCCCGATTGCCCACGTTAAAACCGAGGGCGGCGCGCGCGGATTCCTGAGCAAGCTGAAGAGCCTGCTCACCTCTCGCGACGAGGATGCACGCAAAGAAGAAAGTACTCAATCTTACATACCCATCGACGCCTCCGTGGATCTCCCATATCAGAGCCCGATTGCCGAGTTAAGCTCTGGCGAACTGTTCGGCGAGATGACTTGCATGAGTTACTATCCGCGCTCGGCCACGGTGCGCACGAAAACGGATTGCACGATGCTCGAGATGCTGCGCAATGTTCTCGACATTATGCAGCGCAACAAGACTTTCCGCGATCAACTTGACCGCACCTATAAGAAGCGCGCGCTGGATTCGCACCTGCGCAGCGTTCCGGTGCTGGCGCCGCTAACTACGGACTTCGTTGATCATTTGCGAGAACATGTCGAACTGCTGCGCTTTCAACCGGGACAGGTCATCTGCAGTCAGGGTGAGGTGGCCGATAGCTTTTACCTGGTACGACTCGGGTTCGTAAAAGTATCCGAACATCGTCCGGGCGGCGATATCGTTCTGGCCTATTTGGCTCGAGGTTCGTATTTTGGCGAAATGGCCTTCCTCACGGGCACGCCGCGCATAGCCACGTGCACGGCATTGGACCATGTGGAAGTGGTGCGCATTCCGGGAGACGTTTTCCGGCTCATGCTCGACCGCTTCCCGGAAATCCGGCGGAAGTTGGAAGCGGAGTCAGCGGAGCATGTTGAGCAGAACCGGCAACGAGTCATGCAGGTCGCCGATGTTCCCGTGGATCAATTCCTTAATCAGGGTTTGATGGAAGCGCAGAGTCTGCTCATCCTCGACCTCGACCGTTGTACCCGCTGCGATCAGTGTGTACGCGCCTGCGCGGACGCCCACGATGGGGTGAGCCGGCTGATTCGCGAGGGACTTCGCTTCGACCGGTACCTGGTCGCCACCTCTTGCCGGCAATGCCGCGATCCGCTGTGCATGGTGGGTTGTCCGGTCGGATCGATTCGCCGCCGCAATTCGCTCGAGGTGATCATCGAGGACTGGTGCATCGGTTGTGGCCAGTGCGCCAACAATTGTCCGTACGGAAATATCAATATGCATCCTTTCCCGGTCGAGTTGGAAGACTTGTCGTATCCGGGAAGAACGATTGCCAGCGTCAAGGTGAAAGCCACATCTTGCGACCTCTGCCTGGACCACGCGGAACCGAGTTGCGTGTACGCGTGCCCGCATGATGCCGCACATCGGGTGAACCCGCCAGAATTCTTCGGCGGTCTGCTCAAGCAACAGAGGGTCGGCAAACCATAGTAAGTAAAACCGTGTAAGTAAAGCAGGACAGTGACCATTGCGTATTGATGCGACACATCGAAAGTGGTTCATCGGCAGTGTGGCAGGACTGATCGTCGCCGCCGTGGCATATGTTCCCTACAGCCGTAGCGCGCCGCAGGGTGCGAACGGCGGGACAGTGGCCGGGCTGACTTATGGGAGCATTGCCTCCGCATTTATGCTCTTCGCGGGGCTGCTCGGGACGCGAAAGCAGGTGCCGATCTGGCGCGTAGGACGGGCACAGGCCTGGATGCGCGGTCATCTCTGGCTGGGTTTCCTCAGTTTTCCGTTAATTCTCTTCCACTCGGGATTCCGCTTTGGCGTGGGGCTGACCAAGGGCCTGATGTGGCTGTTGGTTGTGGTTTTCATCAGCGGGATCGTGGGTGCGGTATTGCAACATTTCATGCCAAGACTTACAACACAAAGGATTCCGATGGAAACAATCTACGAACAGATCGGACGAGTGCGTTCGCAACTGGTCGCGGAGGCACAGACGCTGGTCGAAGAGGCTTCTGCTGCGCTCGGAGGAAGCGTTTCCCAAGCCACCGAGCAACAGCGTGCAGCATCGGCGAGCGCCGGAACCATCGGCGGCCTCACGGTCGCGTCCGGCTTGCAGGTGGATGAAGGGGCCAGCGTACAACTCCAGGAGTTCTTCCGCCGCGAAATGCAGCCCTATATCGCACAGGGTGGGTCCAGGGGCATGGCGTTAGCCGACCGCAATCGGTCCCAAAATATGTTCCAGCAACTGCGCTTGCTCCTGCCGCCGAACTTGCATCCATCCGTCGACGACTTGGAAAATATTTGCGAGGAAAAGCGGGAACTCGACCAACAGACTCAATATCACCGCATTCTGCACGCATGGCTGCTCGTGCACATACCTGCTTCCTACGCGCTATTGCTGCTGGGCGCGGTGCACGCGGTGATGGCGTTGCGATACTGAGGGGACTATGCCGCGGCGTATACGCACGACCAAGAATCTCGCCAAGCGGATGGACTTGCAGTATTTCAAGCAGGCCCATCCCCTGCGCAGTTGGCGGCTCTGGCTGTCGGTCCTGGTTCCAGTCGTCGCGGTCGGATGGTTCGCGGCCCAGCGCGCGACCAGCCAGAAGATTTATAGCAGCGGGCCGCTCTCATCGGCGCACGCGGTGTTGGGAAAGAAATGTGACGTTTGCCATGTAACCACCTTTGGTTTCTTCCGCGCGAAGGTCAGCGACGATGCCTGCTCGAAGTGCCACGACGCTCCCGCACACCATGCCGACAAAGTGACCTACACAGTCGGCTGCGGCTCATGCCATATAGAGCACAGGGGGTCGCCTCGGCTGGCGAGCACACAAGATGCAAGCTGCACGCAGTGTCATGCGAATTTATCCACCCGGAGCGGGAACGCGCAGTACGTGCGCGTGGTGAAGGACTTCGACAAGCAGCATCCGGAGTTCGCGGCATTGCGGCCAGGCGCCCGTGATCCTGGCCAGGTCAAGCTGAACCACTACGCGCATCTGCGCCCCAACCTAGCAGGCCCGGCTGGCCCGGTGCAGATGGATTGCCAGGACTGCCATCGCCTAACCGCGATGGATGGTACCTGGCCGTATGCGATGCCTCAGGCGACGTCCCAGCCCAGGCCTGTGACGGCCGGCATGAGTGCGGACCTAAAGCACTCGCACTCTGAGGATTACATTTTGCCAATTCTTTACGTCAATCAATGCGCTGCCTGTCACGTTAAGGATTTGCAATTTGACAAGCGTTTTGATCAAGCGGCGCCGCACGACAAGCCGGAAGTTGTGCAGGCATTTCTGGTCCAGAAATACAGCGATTATTTCGCTTCTCATCCGAGGGCGCTGGCGGAGGCGGTCGCGCCGGAACGGATTCTGCCAGGGACGATTTTCCCGAATACGACGAAATTGCCGCTGCCGGTTCCACGCACTCGGCAGGAATGGATGGACCAACAAGTCATGCTGGCCGATCGCCTGTTGTTCGATAAAGGTTGCAAGCTTTGCCACGTCATGATTGAAGGAAGTCCGCTGCCGACAGTGGCGAAGTCTTCAATCCCGGTGCGCTGGTTCCTGCACGCCGAGTTCAACCACGATTCCCATCGCTTGTTGACCTGTACGGCGTGCCACGATCGGACGCCGGAGAGTCGCCAAACCGCGGACATCCTGCTGCCGGGAATTGCATCTTGCCGTAGTTGCCACGAGGATGGCGGGGCGCAGCATGATGCCGCCAGCGGGAGTTGTTCTGAGTGTCACTCGTATCACGATTGGACTAAGGGACGACCCACCAAGGGAAAGTTCACGATCCCACAATTGCGCGCGGCAATATCAAGGTAGCGACCAGCATCAGTGCGCGAGGCCTGGCGGACTATCTGTGACCGTGTAGAGTTGGCCATCGCGAAGATACATGCGCTGCATTTCCTGCAGATTGAACGGGCGCGCGCCGCGGCGTCCGAGCACCGCCACCTGATTGCCACTCTCATCCACACCGCGATCGCGATCGATGCCTTTGGAGACGGCCAGCGCCGGCCCATGCGTGTGATGAGTGGCAATCAGCTTGGGAGTGGGACGCGGGCTGAACCCGGAAAAGTTGGGATTGTCCGCGGGCGAAAACAACTGAAGCACGCGCAGCCCATTCTTGCCATCGGCCACGTAGGCGAACAACTCCGCCGAGACCATGCCGAGTTTGACGTCGTTCACGTCATTCATCGCGTCATTGGCGTTGAAAATCTGGTCCAGCCTGGGTTGTTCGGGACGCTCAATATCCACTATGGCCAAACCCTGCTTGCCGGCAGAAACGTATGCGTAAGTGCGCGCGACATAGACGTTGCGCGCGTCGTCCAGCGGAACCTGCGCCCCCTCAACAGGAACTGGCTGGTCGAGATGCGTAATATCCAGAACCTTCAGTCCGAGACTATCTACCACGAAGGCATAGCGGAACTGCACGGCAATTCCTCGCGGCTCGATTAGATAGGGTGCGCCGATTTGCGCTACGAGTTCGGGCTTAAGTGGGTTGTCGAGACTCACCACTGCCAAACCGGCGTCGCAAAGGATATAGGCATACGTGCCCACGATGGCGATCCTTCGCGCTCCCTTCAGCGCGCCGTTGGGATTAAAAGCATAAGCGCGCTTGAGAAAGTTATTGCGGGGATCGCCGTCGAGCAAGGTGCCGACACCGGGACTCTTGCTCTTCAAATTGGGGTCGCCGATGACGACCAGGCCTTCTTCCTTGTCAGCGACGTAAAGAAAACCGTAGATCAAGTGAATCGGCTGCTCTTCATTCTCGGGGCGATGAGTACGCAACGGGTCCACACCCAATGTCGTGGGAGTCGCTACCGCCATCGCATACTTCGTCGGAACATAGAAGCGCTGGCCCAGGGGCGAGACGGGCGCAGTGATGGTGCGTTGAGAAATGTCCTTGTCATCGACGTTAGCGATGTCGTAGACGCGCAGGCCGCCTTTTCCCATGGCAGCGTAGAGATATTCGCCGCGTGCCTGAATATCCAGAATGTCCGACCCGGCGTGCCCGTAAGCCTCTTTCAGTTCACGATTATCCTTTATATGTTTGGCGTAGGCGTTGGGATAGGCAAGCCTTTGCAGATCGCTCCCAATGACGGCGGGAGGTTCGTCATGTTCGGTGACCGCGACCGCCTCGTATCCTTTGTTGCCGGTAGCCACGTAGATGTAGCGGCCCATAAAATTCATCAGGTTCGTTCCCAGCAGGAACAGCTGTGTCATCCAAGCGTTGTTGTCGCCTGCCTTCGAGACATGACAGTCGGTGCAACCCTTGGTTTCCGTGGCGCGCACCGTGTGCGGGACGAAGGTACTGAAGGCCTGCCCGCTGAAGCCTTCTGCAGAAATAGTCTGCTGCTGATAGTAGATCCAATCACGGTTGTTATTCTGCGAACTCACGACCACGGCGCATGCCGAGCGCACCGGGGCTACTCGATGACGGGTGACCGTGCCATCGATGGCCAGGCTGTAGACGTCGTCGCGCAGAACCTGGAAATCGTAGGACGTCCAGTTGCGGGTCGTAAGTCCCTCGTTGTGCAGCATGGGCATCTTTTGATTTGCCGTCATCGGAAGATGACAGCCGTAACAAGTGGGAGCCCATGAGCTGTGACAGGAGTAGCAGGTCATCCTACTGTTTTCGTGCGCCAATTGCGATGAATCGGCATTCGCGCTTCCCCAAGTGCTGCCGTCCTTCTGGATGGTCTTGGCGAGGCGCGATTTCTCGTTGTAGTGCGCGTTCCCCGGAGTTATGGAGTCGATCACCTGTACCACTTCCCATTGCTGGTCTTTTTCCAACATGGAACGCTGAAACAGGCGATCTCCTTCCCAGTAGAAGCGGCGTTCACCCCAAGGCGTGCGGAGCCGGTCAAGCGCAGTGCCGCCGTCGGGCGCCGCGATGCCGGACGTGCGCAACGTCGCTCGTTGCTGGATTGTGCCGTGGCAATCCACGCAATCGACTTCAATGGCGTTGCGTGTTTCTCCATACAATTTTCCGTTGCCGTGACTGTCCTGCTCGAAATGGCAGTCAATGCAATGCATTCCCTTTTCCAGATGGATGTCTTTTAGGTGAACAGCCTTTTTGAACTTCTCAGGATCGTCGAAAGAAACCTGGTTGCCCGCGGCATCGAGAAGATTGCCTTTGCGATCGTGCTTGAATACCGCTCGAAAAATCCATCCGTGACTGTGAAAGTCGGCGAACTGGGTGTTCTTGAGGTCTCTGTTAAATTCGGGTGTTCCTGTCTTCTCGAGGAAATTAACGTCGGACCAGTAGCCGCGAATCGCAGTTCGCTCCGGATTCCGCGCCTGGACTAATTGCTGTTCCTTCGGACTGGGATGGCGCTGGTCTTTATCCTTGGGATACATCTTTTCGCCATCGATCTCGTTATCCCACCAGGTGTAGCCAAAATAAGGCGCAACCATGTTGGTGCCGGGATGGATGTGGCAAACAATGCACTGACTCGACGGAATGGATCGAGTGAACTCATGTTTGATGGGATGTCCAGACTCGTTCTTCGGGATGGTCGGATCGGCAGTTGCAGCCTGACCAAGGTTGCCACCGGACGCATAGTGTCCGGAGTGTTCCGGCGAACGATCGTTGGCGTAGATCACGTGGCAAGCGCTGCATCCGCTGGCGCGATAGTCTCCGGGTTGATCGTTGGTTCCGGGAAAGGACAGCAAAGGATCGAGCAAGCGCGTTTTCTGCAAACCTAGAACTGTCGGGTCCGTACGTAACAGCGTGCCAAAGCCGCGCTCGCCGAGTTTGACGTCGGGCTTTCCCGGCGCTTCCTCGAGGCTGGGAATCCCGACTTCGGGCTTCTTTTCGCCGCCACGCTCGAACGACCGCAACACGTTGCCGGGCTGCGACACCTCCCATCGCTCAATGGGTTCAAGGTAGGGGAGAACGCCCTTGCTGCGCGTTTCTTCTGGCGAGGGTGGCGGGAAGGTTTGCAATCTCTGCGGCGTTCCGTCGGGGGCGTAGCTTTCGCCAAAAAACGGATTCTTCAGCGGAATCGCGCCATTGTTGTAAAGCGCCGCGCCCCACAGCATCGCGCCATGCGTCATCATGCTGGTGCGTACGCGCTGGACTTCGGCAGTATGACATCCGGAGCGGCCGCAGGTTTGCTCGGCAACGCGCAAATCGCCGGGGTTTATGAATTTGATGTAATCCGCGTCTTCTTTCAGCCACTGGGTATAAGCGCGAACTGGATTGGCGGAGGTTCGGGCGTTCTCGGCAAAGCGAGGGCGCGGGTGAGCCTGCTTTGTCGCTTCAATATATTCCCGTGATCCTTGTGCTACCCCAGCAGGCAGCGCGATCTGGGCATTTCCTCCGTGACAGTCGATGCAGCCCAAACGCACGGTTCCGGTCGTGTGCATGGTCATGCTGTCCATCGGGTTGTGGCAACTTATGCAACCTGCCGACCGCTGCTGCGCCTCTTCGAGCGAGTCTCCGAGCCCAGGCGAATTCTGTTCAGCGCCTGCTTGCGGCGACGGCTCACTGGTGTGTTCTGACGCCGCCGTTCTGCCGGGGGGGCCGAACACCGCCCACCCTGCACAGACCAACGCCGCTACCAATAAGACTTGCCCTAATCGTCGTCTGAAAGAACGCCGCATAGTTTATGGTCAGAACGTCAGCCTTATGGTTGTGAATCCGGAGATTAACACTCGCTTGTTGAAGATGTCCTCAAATCCGACGCCCGGAATCAAATTCGAGACTCCCGTTGTGATCACGATATTCTCTGTCAATGGCGGCCGATACTGTAGGCCGATGCCGGTGTCCGTACCGATGCTATGCCGAATTCCCGGTTGGAACAGGAGGATTTGCAACGGCTCAGTGCGGTCAAACCGAAGGTAGTTCGCGTTTACGAACGCGCGCAGTTTAGGTGTCAGGTTAAAATCGGCACCCGCGTTGAATACATAGATCCCCGGATTCACGAAGTTCGCCTGGCCTTCCTCCTTGTTGCTGCGCAAGCTGACGAGCAGGCTTCCGGGATTGGTGAGCGCGATTCCAGTGCTCGTCAGGCGGATGCCTTGCTGGTCGAAGAAGCTGAAGGCTCCGCCGGCAAAGTTCGTTTCATCCACAATGGTGTCGAAGCCGTGCGCGGTCGATCCACGGCCGCCCAGCCCGAGTGCATCAGACCGGTTACTGGGATCGCCCGAAGCGTAGAAAAACGACGACCGAAAGCGCACCCAATCCTTGTCCACTGACAACTCCAGCGCCGCCATTCTTCCGTCGATATCAACCCGTCGTCCCGCAATTGGATTGAGCGTGTCGTGGCCCAGCGCCTGATAAAACGCATGACTTACATTCAGGCGGCGGATGTGGCCATTACTGGTCCATCCCAGGTAATAGGCATGAATGCCGTGCTGCAGGATGCCGTTATTCACCACCAGCCCGATCGGCGCCGGGCGGACAAGGAATCCATTGTCGTCGAAGTGAATCGAGGGGTCGTCGCGGTTGTAATGAAAACTGAATTCTGTAGTATAGCCTTTAGCAAAAAAGTCCTGGATGTAAACGTTCCCGATGTAGACCTGTTGATGGCGTCGCTCGAACGTATTCAGCCCGCTGTTGGTGTTCTTCTCCAGAAAATAGAACCAAGCCAGGTTGTAGTTGATCCGGTTCGAGCGCAGATTTCCGAAGAGGCGCACACCGGGCTGCTCCTCAGCGAAAATAAACCCACGAAAATCGCTGACAAACTGTTGCATCCCCGCCCGGATGGAAACGAAATCAAAATTCGGGCTGACGTCGTGGAGTTTGGCTTCGACAAATCCTTCTTGCACGCCAGCGTGAGTATCGAATCGGTTGGTGCCGTCTTGAACGTTAATGTTGACCAGTCCGCGCTCGCGGGTTTGCAGAAAGTTGAGATTGAATTCCGGCGTAAAGCGAATGCGGAAATCAATCGGCCGAAAGCTCGTATCACCTTTGAACAGATCGAAGGAAAGACGGAAACTTTGCGAGGCGAAGCCCTGTTCACCACGGCCGAAAAATTCTGGGCCGCCGGGTTGTTCCTCCGACACACCGCTGGGGACGGGCAGGCGGCGCACATCCAAGCCTGTGATGCTGGTTCCCGTGAAGTTAAAGAACCATCTCTGCCCCCATCCCTGCCCGAAGATGGGCTCGTCTCCCTTGAGGCGGCTGCGATTGAACGGGTCGTACCAATGCCCCTTGGTATAGGGGAATTCGTCGCCTTTGCCGTAACGATCCCAGACTGGCATCGGAACATCCCACCGGTCGGGCTCCTTCACAAAATTCGCGGAGTCAGGAGGCACCTGCTCGGGAGCAATTCCGAGCGGCCCGGGAGAGGAAAGCACTTGGTCGGTTCGCAACCCGGGATAGGGTCCAGTCGGCGAAGCTGGTGGCGGCGGGGGCGAGGACACAACGCCAGGGACCCAGGATGGACCTTTCGTCGGCATCGTCTCGCCCGCGGTCGGCTCTAACTCCAGATCCTTGGTTTCAGGGCCCTTGATCTGCAGACCCGGCAGCTCTATGGCATGGAATCCTTGCTTCTCGGCCTTGAGTTCATAGCTTCCCGGCGTCAGGTCAACCAAGCGGAAAATACCTTCGGCGTCAGTCCATTGTTCGCGAACAACGACACCTACACGGAGCAGGCTGATCTTGACTCCAGGGATACCCAGCTTGGTTTGTGGGTCTCTTACCGTACCTTGCAGCGATGCGGTGTTGGTGGGCGGGTGGCCGGGGATCCGCTGCACCTGGCCGAACGCCACGCCAGTCTGGGAGACAAGGCACAGAAACGCGGCCAGACAAGTCCACGCCTTCATAAACTGTGCCGCTCTCGCTAGGTCAATCTTCATCACGAGAACTAAAGTCGCCTCTTATCACCGGAACCGGATAGGGCCTAACTCCTATCACAACTTGTGCACAGCATCAAGCATGGCTTGACTTTGTCCCGAGCCAAGGCATAATGGACAACGCAAAATAAAAGGAAATCAAGGCGTTCTCTCGCAGAGTCTCGAGCTATGAAGACCAGGAAGTATTATCTCTTCGGACTTTCTGGACTCTCTCTGTTGCTCTGTGTGACCGTTCTGCTTTGCCTATCCTGTGGTGGAAGTGGATCTTCATCTGCGAACTCGCCTGCTCCTCCTGCATCGGCCGCGATTCCGCTCACCATCGCCGATGTAACCACCGTCGTGCAGAATGCGGTGATGTCCGTGAATGCGCCCATGGTAGTCGCGGTTGCCGACCGCGCCGGAAATATCCTGGCTGTGTTCGACACGCCCGGAGCCCCGACTACATCGGTTGGGAATTTTGGCCAGACGGTGCCGGCGGACGAACTGGCCGTCGGTTTGGCACGCACCGCGGCTTTTTTCAGTAATGATCAGGCGCCGCTTTCGTCGCGTACGGTGCGATTCATCAGCGGCATTCATTTTCCACCCGGAGTCGCCGGCACTCCCAATGGCGATCTGTACGGCATCGAAAACACCAATCGCGGCTGTACCCTGAGCACCAACTTCCTGCCGGGGCAGTCGTTGAATCCGTCGCGATCAATCAACGGCAGCCAACCGGGTCTGGGCATCATCACTGGCAAAGCGGATACGAACGACAGCAATCCGCTCGCGGTCAATCCGGGGGGATTTCCTTTGTTCAAAGGCGGCTATGTGGTCGGCGGAGTGGGTGTGGTGAGCACTTCAACTGCTATTGCCGAATATGCGTCATTTACCGCGGCTTTCCCCAACGGTGTGCCCCAGCTTCCACCGCCGGGAGTCGTAATCATCGGCGGCGTCACAGTGCCTTTCGTGGATCAGATGACGCTGCCGCCGGGCACGTCTCCCGGCACTACCGTCGCCGGGAGATACGAAGTGCCTGCAATGGCAGGCACACTGCCGCCGGAAGAATACTTGGTCGGTCCCAATGCCGGCAGCGCGCTGTCGCAGAGTGATGTCAATGAAATCATCATGAACGCCGTAGCGACGGCAATGACGACGCGTGCTGTCATCCGCCTTCCATCCGGCCAAAGAACTCGGATGACAATTGCGGTTTCGGACCTCGACGGCACGCTTCTCGGCCTTTATCGCATGGATGATGGAACCGTATTCAGCGTCGATGTGGCCGCCTCCAAAGCCCGCAACGTGGTCTGGTTCAGTACGACCGCTGTGAGGGATTTACCCGGCGTGCCGCTGGGAACCGCGGTTACGAATCGCACCGTCGGCTTCGGAGCTCAGCCGCTGTTTCCGCCTGGGATCGACGGATCGGGCGATGGCCCATTTTTTCAGCTGTATCTGTACGACACGGCGAACCCTTGCACCCAGGGATCGGATACCGCCGGCAATATGAGCGGCGTCGTCTTTTTCCCCGGAAGCCTGCCGCTGTATCGAAATGGAGTACTCGTCGGTGGCTTGGGGGTCAGTGGCGACGGTGTTGACCAGGACGACTTCGTCACCGCGGGAGCAGTTAATGCCGCGTGTGGCTTTGGCGGTCCGTGTGGCGTGCCTGATTTTCAGGCGCCTCCCAACATCAGAGCCGATCAAGTCGTGATTGAAAATGTGCGATTGCCCTACCAGAAGTTTCCGCGCAACCCTACCGACTGAGACGCGGCAGTCGCGGGATCTTTCGCCTGGCACAGCCGGAAATCGGAAGAATCCGCCACGGACTGTACTTATTGAGTACCACGACTGAAGTTTCTTGACTTCACTCCTTTTTCTGGGACAATCCAGCTAAGGCTTCCCTGCATATCGGACTCTTGGAGGTGAGCGTGCTAAAGTCACTGCTATCGTTTTCTCTGTCTCTGCTGCTGGCTGCAACGCCGCTGTTTGCCGCTCCAACCGATAACCAAACCGCCGGAGAAGTGAAGGCGCTCATTCCTGCCGCTTCGCGAAATGCGCAACCGGTAAAGGTCAAAGAAACCCTCGACTGGAATGATTTGCTGAAGACCGATGCCCAGGGACGTTTGCGCGCTGGCCTTACCGACGGCTCCATTCTCAGTCTCGGATCTAACAGCGAACTCAAAGTAGTGCAACACGATGCCGCCTCGCAGCAAACTTCGATCGAAGTGAACTATGGCAAGCTGCGGAACCAAGTCGTCAGGATTACCAAGCCGGATGGCAAGTACGAAGTCAAAACACCGAACGCGGTGATCGGCGTAATTGGGACTGACTTCTATGTCGGCTATCTGAACAATCAAACCACGGTGATCTGCTACGTGGGCAAAGTGGCGGTCACGCCCGCACCCGGGGCGAAGGTGTTTAAGAGCGACAATGCTTCGACCGGTTCGACCAACACCGTGACCCTTACGGCGGGCCAGATGGTCGTCATCGGACTGGATATCCCGCCCGGAGGGTACCAAGCAAGTTCGACTCCGGCACCGGTGGCAGAGGCAAGCATGCAGGACACAAACGTTCCCAGCGAGCCGGTGAACGTGGGCAAAGCGGGCAGTCACACGGTGCGAAATATCTTGATCGGCGTCGGGCTCGCCGCCGGACTGGGAGTGGGATTGGGAATCGCGGAGACCCGGGGCGGTAGCAGCACCCCGCCAAGTAAGTGCGCTCCGACAGGGTGCTGACCGTTCGCGGGGATATGGGTGCATTTCAGAACTGCAGCCAGATGGCTTTCGCGCCAGACCCATGCCGCCATTGCGGCGGCGGCGACAACCGCTGGTCTGGCGCTCTTCGCCTATACCGGAATCGGCGGCGACCAACGTGCCGGCTTTCTGTTTCTCCAGGACATCGAACAGCGCACGCTCGACGCTCGTTTTGCCATACGCGGCCGGCGTGTCGCGGATCCTCGCATCGTCATTGTCGGAATTGACGACAAGACGCTGCAGACGATCGGCTCCTACCCTTTGCCGCGAAGTAACTACGCTCTTCTCGTGCGTCAGTTGAAACAGGGAGGCGCCAGCGTAATCGCCTTCGACGTAACCTTTCCTACCGCCGCCAGCAGCGAAGCGCTCGATGTGCTAACGCGCTTGCGCGGCGAAATCGGACCCTCCGCGCCCGCCGACCTGCAGAAAAAAGTTCAGCAACTAGAGCAACAATCCGATGTCGATGCCCAGTTTGCGGCCGCCCTCAAGGACGCCGGAAATGTAGTTCTCGGCCATCTTTTTCTGAGTGCTGAGCGTTCCAAGTTTACCGATCCGAAGCTGGCCGAGGCCTATTTCAATATCGTATGGGCGAAAAGCTTTCCGCAGGTCTTGAAAGTTAAATCCAACAACTGCGATTTCGATCTTGGCCAGGCATGGAGTCGCGGTGGTGGACCAGTGGCGGCGGGGGTGGAAGCCAACCTGCCGAAGCTGGCCGAAGCCGCCGCATCGTACGGTTTCTTCAACATCGCGCCGGACGCCGACGGCACTATTCGGCGGGCGCTGTTCGTGATTCGCTACAAGGACCAGGATTTCTTCCCGTCGCTGGCATTGCAGGTCCTGCGGCAATACGAAAGCATTCCCGACCAGCAAATCGCAGCTTACATTTCGGCGGAAGGCATCGAGCGCATTCAATTCGGCGATCGCGAACTGTACCCCTGGCACAACGCCAGCGCGCTGATCAACTACGTCGGCCCCTATCACTCCTATCCGCATTACTCGATGGTAGACGTACTCCATGGAACTGTGCCCGCGGATGCGTTTCGGGACAAAATTGTTTTTGTCGGCGGCACCGCGCTCGGCATCGGCGACCTGCGCAATACACCGTTTGAAA
Organism: Terriglobales bacterium; assembly: GCA_049520095.1. GTDB lineage: Bacteria > Acidobacteriota > Terriglobia > Terriglobales > Acidobacteriaceae > Acidiflorens. Next base: position 18,783 of record JBEKQC010000012.1, on the reverse strand, counting down.
AGCAAGGCTCCGGTTACATGGGAGTCGAGGTGCATGCCAATATCCTCGACAATCTGCTGCACAGCGCCGAGCCACAGCGTACCTTTCTCATCCGCGGCTTCAATGAGGAAATCGTCGACATCGCCTTCATTGTCTTTTTCGGCATAGGGCTGGGACTGTGGTTCGGACGCTCGCGGCCTCTGACCGCGACGCTCGCTGCCATGGTGACGCTGGGCGCGTTCCTGTGGTTTGTTTACTACGGTTTTGCGCACTGGGGGCGCTGGTACAGCTTCGTGATACCGGCGGCGACGCTGGTGGGCTCATACGCTTCCATCACCAGCTTTCGGGTGATTCACGAGGAGCGCGAGAAACGGAAAATCCGCAAGACATTCTCTCAATACCTCTCGCCTGGCGTAATCGAACTGATTGAGAAAGATCCGCAGAAATACATTCGTCCCGGAGGCGAAGTCAAGAACCTAACGGTGATGTTCAGCGACATTCGCGATTTCACCACCCTCTCCGAGGGTCTGACACCGGATGATCTCGTCCACCTGCTGAATCAATACCTGAGCGCGATGACGGACATTCTGTTTCGCAATCTCGGCACACTCGACAAATACATCGGCGATGCCATCATGGCGTTCTGGGGATCGCCTTATCCGCAGCAGGACCATGCCTATCGCGCCTGCTGCTGCGCCCTCGAGATGATCGCAGGTCTGGAAGAACTGAACCGCAAGTGGACGGAGCAAGGGGGGCGCCAGATCGCAATCGGCATCGGGCTAAACACTGGCCCGGTGAACGTCGGTAACATGGGATCCGACAAGCGCCTGGCGTGGACCGTGATGGGGGACAACGTCAATCTGGCTTCCCGTCTAGAGGGACTGACGAAGCAATACCGCAGCCGGTTGATCATCAGCGAAAGCACTTATCACCAAGTGGCGAGTCAGTTTGTGGCGCGCGAAGTCGACCGTATCCGGGTAAAGGGGAAAAAACAGCCGGTGGTGATCTACGAGTTGCTGGCTCCGATCGCCGAGCGTCAAGCCTACACAACGCTCTTGACACAGTTCAATGCAGCGCTCGAAGTGTACCGCACCCAGAATTGGCGCGAGGCAGCAGGAAAGTTCGGCGAGTTGCTGGCTGTGTATCCGAATGACGGCCCCACCCAGGTCTTGCTCCAGCGCTGCCTTGAATTCATGGAAGAAGCGCCAGATCACGACTGGGATGGAGTCTACGTGATGAAATCGAAATAGCCCTCTGCGGTTTGGACGCGGGAGGAAATATAACGTTATGACACCCTTCCGATTTTCCGCTCAAGAACAATTCTTCAGCTTGACGACAGAAGGTTTGCATCAGCCCATCCGTCGCGCCAAATAGGTTTGGGTTGCAGTTGGCATTCTGAAGCCCTCCTGCTTGACACCCGATGGCTACGCCGTTATTGTGAGGCTCTCTCCCAAGCTCTGATCCTGCAGCAGTTTAGCCTCTGATCGACCTTGAGGAGGACGAAGCGATGGCGAAAAGCCGTATCGTATCTCACTACGAGATCATTGAGGAAATCGGTCGCGGCGGCATGGGAATCGTGTACAAGGGACGAGACCGACTGCTCAATCGCGACGTCGCGCTCAAAGCTTTACCCTTCGCCAAATCCATCGAAGACGATCCCCAGCACAGCGTTTTGCGACAGAGATTCGAGCGTGAAGCGCAATCGGCTTCCGCTCTCAATCACCCCAACATAGTTACCATCTACGATCTTCTGTCTGAGCCGGACGGTGACTTCATCGTGATGGAGTACGTTGAAGGAAAACCGTTGTCGAAAGCCATCCCACGGAACGGTCTTCCTCTTGCTCAGGTGTTACGGTATGGATTGCAAATTGCCGATGCGGTTGGAAGCGCGCATGCGGCCGGTATCGTCCACCGCGATCTGAAGCCGGAAAACATTCTGATTTCGCGCTCTGACCAGATCAAGATTGTGGATTTCGGACTGGCCAAGCAGGGCTCCGATGAGCGGGGCGTGTTGCCTACTCAGGAGATGCTGACGAGTCCTGGGTCTTTCATGGGTACGCTTTGTTACGCCGCTCCAGAACAGCACCTGAATCTTCCGGTGGATCAGCGGACAGATATTTTCGCTCTGGGTGTGGTCCTGTTCAAAATGCTCACTGGAGAACTGCCATTTTACGGAAAGAACCTAATGGAGTTGGTGCAAGCGATCAACCGCTGCAAGCCGCGATCGCTGCGCGCGTTGCGCCCGGCCGCGCCTCCGATTCTTGACGCCCTAATCGCCCGAGCTTTGCAGAGGGAGCCTGCGGACCGGTATCCGAATGTAGGCGAACTGGCAGCGGATTTGAAGTTGGCGGGTGAAGTTGGAGAACACGTGACTCTGGCCGGTGCCAGCATCTCCCAGGCAGAACTCAATTCATCGGTGGACACGCGTATCAGCTCGGGGTCGAGCAGCTTCGCCCAGCCACCGGTCGCCGGACGCGAGAAAATCTCCATCGCCGTCCTGCCTTTCCGTAGCTTGTCCGAGAATAAAGAAGATAGTTATATGGCCATGGGAATCGGTTCTGAGATCAACAGTGCACTTTCCCGTGTGCCCGGCGTAAGGGTCGCTTCGCACTTAGCTACTTACCGCTATAAAGACAATGAGCTCCCCGATCTCAGCCGCATCGCCAGCGAGCTGAAGATTCGTTACGTACTCACCGGCAGCCTGCGCCGGGGGGGGAACCGAATCCGGGTGATCGTTGAGCTGGCGGATGTCATCACCGGCTCGGTTCAGTGGTCGCGGACTTACGACCGCGACCTCGAAGACCTCTTCGCGGTTCAGGAGGAAATTGCCAGTGCGATCGTGCGCGCGACTGGGGGAGAACTCATACGCGCCGGGTCGGAGCGTGCCGACAAGGCCTCTGCGGATGAGCTCGATGCCTGGGGCTTGGTGCGCAAGGCGTATCATTTTTGGAATTACGGCTTTCATCCGGCCGGCATCGGCGATTCCCTGAACCTGCTGCGTCGCGCCCTCGAGCTCGACCCGAATTATGCGAACGCACATGCTTTTCTGGGACTCTATCTGATTGAAAGAGTAGCGCTCATTCTGAGCGAACACCCCGAGGAAGATCGAGCGGAGGCGCAGGCGGCGGTGGATCGCGCTTTCGAACTTGCGCCCAACGATACCGAGGTTCTGGAGAACGCGGGGCTGGTATGGTGCCACTGCGGCATGTGGGAACGGTCGGTGCAAGCTTTGCGGCGCGCCGTCAAGATTTCGCCTTTCAACCTGGTGGCTTGGGGCTACTTGGGATTTGTATTGGGCTGCGGGGGACAGCAGACGAAGAATGCCACGGAAGGCGATCGCATCCTGACCAAGCTCATTACCGATACGCCCGAACATCCTTCAGTTCCTTACTGGTATTTTTTCAAGGCTATGGCCTGCACCAGACTCGGCCATTTCGAAGAGGCTGTCACTTGTGCTTTCAAGTGCGTGGAGATGCACCCCAACTTTTACATCGCCCGCTACACCCTGGCCAATGCCCTCGGCCACGTCGGACGATACGATGAAGCCCGGGCAGAGATGGCGACGGCGTTAACCATCAACCCCCACCTGAGCGAACCCTTGATGACCCGGGAATGGGTGGTCATCATTCGCGATCGGCAATTGGCGGAAACGCAGCTCGCAGGACTGCGCAAGGCGGGAATATTCCCTCAATTGTTAACCGGAGCAGAAACGGGAGGAGAGAAATGAGCGGTTTCCAAACATCCGAGTTCCGGGTTCTAGCCAGCGGTCTGGGGTATCCCGAGGGGCCGGTTTATCAGGCCGACGGTGGGGTACTGCTGGTGGAGATCTACAACGGCACCCTCACCCGCGTGACCTCCAATGGCACCAAGCAGACAGTGGCGACTCTGGGAGGCGGTCCCAACGGGGCTGCGGTTGGCCCCGACGGAGCGATCTACGTTTGCAATGACGGCGGCCTTGCCTGGATGCAGATTCCCAGCGCGCCCGCACCCCCGGAGTTGCTGATTCCCGTCGGACAGCCGCCGAATTATTCCGGCGGTTCCATTCAACGGGTCAATCTGAATGGCAACACGTTTAGCACGTTGTATGCACAATGCAACGGAAACCGGCTGTGCAGTCCCGACGATCTGGTTTTTGACGCCACGGGGAATTTCTGGTTCACGGATTGGGGTAAGCAACGAGCGACCGACCGTGACATCACCGGCGTGTACTATGCTCAGCCTGACGGAAGTAAGATTGTCCAAGCTCTTTCCGGACGTTCGGCGCCCAACGGAATCGCGCTTTCCCCGGATGACGGGCGGCTTTATGTCGCGGAGACCTACGCCCGCTGGATATTGTATTGGGAGCTATCGGCCCCCGGTGTCATCAAGAAAAATCCAAACACGCTCGACGGTTCGTATCTGTTGACAGCTGATATCCCGGGCCAGGGCACGCTAGACTCCATGGCGGTCGATGAAGAAGGCAACGTGTACGTTGCCACGATGTTGCCGCGGGGGCAGGATCCGGAGATTCCAGGCGGGATCACAGTGATTTCGCCCGCGGGAAAAACTCTGGATTTCATTGAGCTGATGGTGGAAGGAAAGCCGGAGCCATTACCGTCGAATCTGTGCTTCGGCGGACCCGAACGGCGAACCGCATTCATCACCCTTGCCGGAACCGGAAGACTGGTGGCTTGCGACATGAAGATTCCCGGCAAGCCGCTGCATTTCAGCAGCTAGTACTGTGACCGCGCGATGAGTCGTCCGTTGGAGGGGCCGGCGGGGATGCCCGGCTGTCCAACAGCAAACTTGGATCGAGTGTCGTGGGCGTCGTGGCCGGTTCACCACGGAAATCTCAAACTGCGAGGCAGGAATGGCAATGCACTGGCCGCATTGGTTGTGGGACAAGGTAATGAGTATTCTGCGACACCCGTGGCACTCGCTGGTGTCGCTGCTGGCTGCTGTCGGCGGTCTGATCATGTCCATTCCGCAATTTCTGGTGCGAGCTGCCCACTGGATCGCGCAACAGGTGAAGCGGGTGGCAAGCATCCCGCTGTGGGGGTTGTTCCGAGGCCTGGTGTACGTAGTCTTGGGATTGTGCGTGCTGGGATTCCTGCTTACAGTTTTTCTGATCAACTATCCCACTTCCAAGGTGCCTGACTTTCAACCCGTCGACCAACATGTTTATCTCAGCCAGGGATGGGGCTGGACTGGCGGACAGAACGAACCGCTGCGCCAGTTCTTTTATTACACGCCCCAAGGCGCCGGCCTGAAGGACATACGGTACTCTTGGTTTGTCAACCTGGAGGTGCCCTGGGGAAAGAAAAAGTTTGCCGACCCGCAGCGCATGAGCGCCTACGGGTTCGTGGTGGACACTGCCGCTACCGAGCTCAACCCCGACCGCCTGCCAGTCGGATTCACATCGCACTACGATCCTAAATTTGGCGAAAAGGTACTGGACCTTAGCTGCGCCGCCTGCCACACCGGCGAGTTGACAGTTACCAAGAATGGCAAGCGCTATGGACTCCGCGTGGATGGCGGACCGGCGATGCACTCCTTCACGGCGATGCACATCGGCGATTTCGCGCCAGAGTTGCTGGGTTCGCTTATGGCGACTTATCTAAATCCCTTCAAGTTCGCTCGATTCGCCAAGCCGGTGTTGGGGCCTGCGTATCCGCAAGGCAGGTGGAAACTCCATGGTGACCTTCGATCCGTGATTGGGGAATTACTGCGGCAGGCCGTGAATGACAAATCGCGCAATCTCTATCCAACCGAGGAGGGACCTGGCAGAATCGACGCCCTGGGCAGAATCGGCAACACTGTGTTCGGCGACGAATTAAGCAGCGTCAATTACAAATTGTCGAATGCTCCGGTAAGATATCCGCCGTTGTGGGACATCTGGAAATTCAACTACGTTCAGTACAACGCCTCCGTGCGCCAACCCATGACGCGAAACTCCAGCGAGTCGCTGGGGGTTGGCGCGCGTGCCCAACTGCTCAACCAGTACGGCGCTCCCATACCAAGAGACCAGCAGTTCGATACTACGGTGATGATGGACAACTTGAGCCAACTCGAAATGGCCTTGTGGAGTTTGGAACCACCGAAGTGGAACGAGAACTGCCTAGGAAAAATCGATTGGGCGAAGGCGAAAAAAGGACAGGCGCTGTTTGAGAAGACCTGTCAGCACTGCCACGGACCTTTTCCAGCTAGCGAGCCCATCAAGGAATGGTTCGCCTATTTGAAGACGGATGGCTACAAACAAGAGCTGGTCCTAAAGAGCTGGCAGACTTTTCTGAACGGGTTCTACGAAACGCCGGACCAAACTCCGCAGGGAGCTCCGAAACCAGCTCCGAACCTGGTTCTGAACGAAGCTCACGCTCAGGCGAGCCCGGCGCCTTCCAGTCGGACCGCTGAACGCCAGATCGGAATCACTCTTTCTCCGGAGGAACAGAAAGCCGCAACTCTTCACGAGGAAAAGCCAGTGTCGTTCACTGTAATTTTTCCTGCGGCTTCCGGGCAAGAAGCGAATGGGGTAAAGCCCTTCCTCCCAATGACGTCGCTTCAGCCCGCAGGCGGCTACGAGGAAACAAGGGAGCAGGAGTCGCGGCAGGTAGTGTCCAACATAACGCCAGTGAAAGGCATCGCCCCGCACATCGACAAAGACTACGACCTCCCTCTATGGATGATGCAGCCCTTGACGGTACAGGATATTGGAACCGACCCAACGGCAGCGGTGAATTTTGTCAACAAGAAAATTGATTTGACTAGGCTGGGCCTGAGTCCTGCCGCGGCGAGTGAAGGAATGCGCACTCTGTTGGAGAACGATCTCAATGGAAAGACCGACGCGTACGCAAAGGACATTCTTCGCTTGCTCGGCAAGGATACAATCTCGGTCGGTAACAATAAGAATAAGAAGATACCGTCGATCGAACAGATGCGGCCGGACGATAGCCAGGCTCTCAGAAAGGCGGCCCTCGAAATTGCCGACGAACCGAAGGACAAGCGAGACAAGGAGAGCAAGGATCAGGCGGCTCTCGAGGATGACATCGTACAATTTCTGGACGCGATTAACACTGGCCAAGCGCGCATCGATAACTTCATTGCCGCTATGGATCTGAGCGCACTGAATACCGGCGTTGCTCTGCGCTTGATCGTGTTTAACGCCCGCCAGCGCTTCTACGACCAAAGGCGTTACACAGTGCCGGAGCGCAATGAGTTAAACGGATTCGGAGAACTCGACGTTCCCATACCGCTTGCACAGTACAAACCACGACCACTCGCGGGCATCTGGGCGGCTGGACCGTTTCTGCATAACGGTTCAGTGCCCACGATTTACCAGTTGCTGTTACCCGCGGATCAACGCGACAAGAAATTCTACGTCGGCACGCGTGATTTCGATCCCGTCAACTTGGGTTTTAGCACACAGCCGCCCGTGCAGAACGGCTTCTGGCTCGATACTTCAATCACCGGCAATTCCAACATTGGACACGAATTCCGCAAGGGCTACATCCCATGGAAAACAGGGAGCCCGCCACAATATGGCGTGATCGGACCGGAGTGGAGCGAGGAAGACCGCCGTGACATTATTGAGTACCTTAAGATACATCGCGACGAGCATAAAGTACCTGCAACAGACATGGACGGTTATTTGAGAGAAGGCCTCGACACGACTAACGTCTGCCAATGAGAATGAGGAGGCATGCTTGAGCTTGAATCCGAGAAGCAAACGCGCTGCCCTTGGACTGGTCGTGATTGTGGCGCTGGGCTACTTTTTGATTCGTCCGAATCGGCCGGGACCAATGGGTGAATATGTTTCTCCGGGCGAGGACTACCTGACTGCACAGATCGTGGCTTCCGCGCTCGGCATGGTGAATATGAGCCAACAATACACGACGGCTCATCCGCTGCCGGGATATCCGCCCAAGGTTGCGGCTGCCAGCGCTCCGGCCCCGGGTGCACGTACTCCTCCATCCGATTCTGCTTCACAGCCGTACCGTCGCGACGTGCATTCAAAAACGCACGGATGTATCAAGGCAACGTTTACAGTGCTCGACAATCTGGATTCCAGATTCCGCTACGGCCTGTTCGCCAACCCCGGCCAGTATCAGGCGTGGATCAGGTTCTCCAGCGGCAACGAATATCCGCAGCCGGATCGCACGCACGACGCGCGCGGGATGGCTATCAAGGTGATGGGCGTAAAAGGTGAGAAATTGCTGGAGGATGACGGGCTGCCACCCGCTGGCACCCAAGACTTTGCGCTCATGAATGCCACTCAGTTTTTTATTCGCGACATCAACGAATACGCCGAATTCACGAAATATCTTGGCAGCGGGTTCGGTGCGCGAGCCAAGTATGGATATTTTCTCGGTGGCTTCACACCGGATGTGCGCAAATGGCACCTGCGCGAGATGATGTTGGCGGAAAAGACCTTGAAGGCGGCTCCGGATAGCCTGCTGAACACCCAGTTCTATAGCGTGAGCGCTTTTAAGCTTGGCCCGCAAAATAACGTGAAATACAGTGCCAGGCCGTGCAATGAGTCACCGGCGGCCGACGTCGACCGCAGCGATCCCAACTTTCTGCGCAAGGAAATGGTGAAGCGCCTTGCCGCCGGCAAAGCTTGCTTCGAGTTCCTGGTACAAGTCCAGATTCCCGGAAAGAACATGCCGATCGAAGACACGACGGTGGAGTGGTCTCCGGATGATTCCCCGTTTGTCCCGGTCGCGCGCCTTGATATCGCCTCGCAGCAGTTCGAGGGAAACAATGATGTCTGCGAGGGCCTGTCGTTCAGTCCGTGGCATTCATTGCCGGAGCACCGGCCCATCGGGGTGATGAACAGAATTCGGAAGGCAGTGTACCTGGAAGTCTCCCGCTACCGGCGTCAGATGAATGGTGTCCCACTGTGCGAGCCCAAGGACTGGGATAACATTGACCCTGCCAGTTGTGAGCCGGTGCCGGAGTCTGCAGAACCGGCCAAGGAAGCAACTCTTGCGAAGCCACCCGGGAAATAATTCTCACCAGGTGAAGCAGCGGCGCGTCGAATGAAGGTTCGTATTAGGGCATACCTAAAGGCATGCTGCAATTAAACCAACAGCAATACGCCCCCAGGCGCCGAATCTAGAATTTCGAACTTCGTCACAGGTCCTTACGCAAAGGGGTCTCTTAATTCTGACGCAGGCAAGTATGATGTCAGGGAATATGGGTCTCGAACAAGTTGGTTTGGACGCCCGCGCCGCTTCACGCTACTGGACGCTCTCCTGGAAACGACTTGCCCTGGTTCTACTGGCGAGCGCGCTGGCGGGGGCGCCGCCAGTGTTTGCGCAGGCGGGCTATGACACGGCCACGCTGAAAGGGACGATTTTCGATCCACAGAGCGCAACAGTCGCGTCGGCCACGGTCACGGTGAAGAATGCAGCAACGGGTCTGAGCAAAGCGCAAAAAACGGAATCGGACGGCACTTTCCAATTGCCAGCCCTGGCGCCCGGCACCTATCAGATGACGGTGGAGGCTCCGGGGTTTAGCAAAGCCGTGGCTGACAGTGTGGTTCTAACTGTGGGCGCGACGGTGATCTATGACGTCCACCTGAAGGTTGGAGGAGTTCGCGAAGTGGTAGAAGTCACGGACCGGCCCCCCCTGATCGATACCACACAAACGCAACAAGCCAACACCGTCGATATGCGGCAGGTCGACAATCTGCCGAATATCAACCTGAACTTCACGCAGGCCATCTACACCTTGCCCGGTGTGGTGAGTTCGTCCGCGCCTGCGGTGCAAGATCCGAATATAGGGACAGCATATTCAGCGTCTGGCTTCTCGATTGGCGGCAGCAATGGCCGCAACAACCTTTTTACGATCGACGGCGGAGAAGATGATTTCGGTTCCGGAGCGCTGCGGGTGCAGCATGTTCCGCTCGACTCGATCCAGGAGTATCAGGTAAACCGGAATTCATTCGCGGCGGAATTCGGGTTCACGGTGGGAACGGCGATCAACGTCGTCACCAAGAGCGGAACTGACCGGTATCATGGCAGTCTCTATGGTTTTTTCCACAACGAGAGTACGGACGCGGCGAACTTCTTCAACTCTTTCAGCCCGAATCCCAACCCGAAGCCGTTCGAGCAGGGCTTGATCGCTGGGGGCACACTCGGCGGACCGATCGTTAGGGACCGGCTATTTTTCTTTACGTCGTATGAGCATCAGAAACTAGATTCGCCCACGGTGGTCAACCTGCTGGGCACGGCAGAAGCGCAGGGCCTGAGCGCGCAAAGCAACGGGTTCAACCCGGCAACGGGCCTATGTCCTGGTCAGATTGCCCCTACCGGACAACCCCAGCAAGTGAGCCAGCTGTGTTACCTCACGCAGTTGCAAACGCTAGGAGGGCCGCTCTCGCCGGTGGGCTCGGGGTTGTTGGCGTCGCCTGTCTTTTCTCCCCTTACCGACCCGATCTTTACGGCGCTGCTCACGCCCGACAATGGCACGTTCGATGGCAATGCCGGAGGTGTAGTCCAGGCGCCCCCCGGCCAGAACGGCCGCTACAACAACTGGGTGACGCGACTCGACTACGTTCCCAGCGTGAAAGACAACATCAGCCTGCGCTTTTCGCTGATGCGGGAACTGAACCAGGTTACCGGCGCCGGAGGTGCCCCACGCTATACCTCCGACACCAATGCAGTACGTGACTACACCGCGACCCTATCTTGGACCCGGACAATCGGTAACAACATGGTGAACGAGGTGCACGTCCAAGTTGTACCTCACGACACGTCAGACAACGTAACGCCCTTCCCCAACCGGGCGGAGATCAACCTGGGGAGTTTGGGCACAGTAGGCACGAATTTCCCGTATCCTTACTTCGGACACGAGAATCGCTTCCAGTTTGACGAGAATTTGTTTTTGATCAAGGGCGCACACAGCTTCAAAATCGGAGCTTCCTACCGGCCAGTGGACTACAACATCTTTGAGCAACTCTGGTTTGGGGGACAATACAATTTTGATGAAGGAGCGATCCCGATCATCGGCCTGTTGTCGCCCTCAGTACAGGCAGGCTTAGCCTCCTACAATGTGGCGCTGGGATACCCTGCGCTAGGGCCGGCCTCGACCAACCTGTCGGCAGCGGAGTCCTACGTCGCGGGTGTTCCGGTCACGCTGCTGCAGGCGAACGGAAACGGACGGTGGCAGGGATGGGCTCACTATCTCGGCGTCTATGCTCAGGACTCGTGGAAGCTCTCGCACAGGCTGACCGCGAACTACGGAGTGCGCTTCGATTACGATCGCGAAGCAAGTCCGGTTCCGCCTAGCTTCAGCGCTTCGCCCCGGCTGGGATTGGCGTTTGATCCACGCGGCAACGGGAAAACGGTGATCCGGGCGGGCGGAGGCTTGTTCGCGGCGCCCCAGCTCTTTCTGCTTCCGTTCTATCTCAACGAACTGGGCACGAGCGGAAAAAATATCAACTTGGCCTTGCAAACGATCACCGGCCAGCCGGCTCAACTTCTCACGGCGACCGCCATTGAACAGGCCTCGGCCACCGTAGCTAATCCCAACCCCGAGTTGTCGGCGCAGCAACTTGCCGAAGCTGGCATCGTCATCCAGCCACCTGGTCCCAATCAGGTCAACGGAGTGTTCTACACGATTCAGAACAATTACAAGCCGGAGTATTCCATCCAGGCCAGCACTAGCATCGCGCAGCAGATCAGCAACAGTGTCTCGCTCGAAATTGGATACACCATGTACCGCGGCGTTCACATCGAGCAGGTCAACGAGGCCAATTACATACGAGACACGGCCGCTCCCATAGACCCATTTGTCGGACCGTTTTACACTCCCAGGCCCGGCTCCACGGCAGGTGAACCGAATGTGCAGATCCTGCAGAACAATCAATATTCTTCAATCGGCAGTTCGATCTATCATGGCTTGACCGCTTCGCTTACAAAGCAGTACGGTCGCGGATTGCAGTTCCAGATCAACTACACCTGGAGCAAGGCCATCGACGATACCAGCGATTACAGTTCTCTCAGCACGCCGTTCCGCCCGGACCTGGTGTCGGCGGACCGCTCCGTGTCGGATTTCAACGTCACCCATAATTTCGTGGCCAACGCGGTGTATACCACTCCTTATCATGCCCAGGGCAGTTTGTTATCCAAAGTGCTGTCGGACATTTCTATTTCCCCCATCGTCTACGCACGCAGCGGAGTTCCATTCACACTTCTTGTTCCGGGCATCACCTCCAACGGTGCAGGAGATCATCTAAGCGAAGCGCGTCCGTATAGCGAGGGGCGCAATACCGGGATTGGGCCTGCGTTTTACAGCTGGGATATGCGGATCTCGAAGGCGCTGTATCTCCGCAGAGACTCCGGTATGCGGCTCGACCTGATTGCCCAGGCGGCCGACATGCTCAATCACACGAATTTCAGTGCGGTGAACAACATTTTTCCGGACACTGCAGTAGTCAATCCCGTGAGCGGACTTACTCAGTCCGCGATTGTGCCCACACAAAAGGGGAACGTAGATCTCTTGAATGGCCCGTATCGCTACACGGGGTTCGTTCCCCGGTCGGCGGTCGACTTGAGTTCGCCACTGTCGTTCAAACTGGCCGACCCGCCACGGCAGATCAGCTGTGCTTTGCGATTTACTTTCTGAGCAAACAGCGCGTAGACGCCGACTCACCTGCAACATCCAATCCCGTTGATGTACCCGACGGATGTCGCGAAGGATTCCGGCCGAAAGCCCGCCTAAATAGCTTGCCGTGAGCGTCCGGTGTGCAACGTTGGTCGCGGTCTGCCTTCTCCCAAACGATCCAGGCGCCATTGCAGATCCGCCAGACATCGCGTTCATCCAAGCCTGAGATCGTGTAAGGAACAATCGCTATTTGCAATTGCTGGGTCTTGCAAACCATTGTTTCTGAAACGGATAGCGGTTGGCGGCTGTGCTGAAGAAAAAATCCCAAGAAAACACTTGCATTTGATTTAGTGTTATAGTTAACTATATCAGTAGTTGACGTGCGTTTGAAGTTCTTGTTGCAAGCGAGCCTTACCGGCTTGAAAGCTTTTGCTGAAACCGAGTGCGCCAAAGAGATTTCCGCTACTGAGTTGAAAAAAAGAGAAAAGGAGAACACTGAAATGAAATCACGCATCGCACTTTCGGTTCTATTCGTTTTGATCGCCGCGACCGCGTTTGCCCAGTCCGACGTACAAAAGCCCGTTGCGCAGTCTGACGCGCAAATGTCCACCGTGGCGCCTGTGCTGTCCGAGGCCCAGAAGTCCTTCACAACCATGAAAAGCCTGGCGGGAGAGTGGGAAGGTCCCGTCACCGTCCCGGAGATGCCGGCGATGTCAGGCGGCAAGCTCCACGTCTCGCTGCGCGTGACCTCAAGGGGGAACGCGCTCGTGCACGAGGTTCAGGAAGCAGGAACGCCATTGGATGCGACCAAGTACGACCATCCGGTCACGATGCTTTACGTGGACGGAGACCAGCTCACGCTGGTTCACTATTGTGATGCGGGGAACCGGCCGCGCATGACCGGCAAGATGTCGCCCGACGGCAAGGCGGTTGAGTTCGAACTCAAGGACATCAGCGGGAATCCGGAGGACCACATGCACCATTCGGTATTCACCTTCATCGACGCCAACCATCACACCGAGGATTGGATGTTCATGATGAAGGACAAGCTGATCCACGCCCACTTCGACCTGCAGCGGCAGAATTGACGGGAGCGCATCTCAGGTAAGGGCAGTCTGGGAAAACATCATGGACCGCGAGTGGAACGACAGTCAGCCGATTTACCGCCAGCTTCGCGACCGCGTCGTCGCGATGATACTCGACGGCGTGCTCAAGGAAGGCGATCCGCTGCCGTCCGTGCGCAATGTCGCGGCCGAATATAGGGTCAATCCGCTCACGGTCCTGAAGGGTTATCAACAACTGGTCGACGAGCAGCTGGTCGAGAGTAAGCGAGGTCGCGGCATGTTCATCAATACAGGCGCGCGCAGTCTGCTGTTGCGGGGCGAACGCAAGAAGTTTCTTGCGGAAGAATGGCCCAGGGTTTCCGCAACCATACAACGGCTCGGCCTGACAGCGGAAGAACTGCTGAATGGCGCCGCAACCCGCCGGTCGTCATCGGTTGCTGAGTCGAATGCTGCAGAGCCGAATGCTGTCGAGGAGGACCCGCAGTCATGACAGTCATTGAAGCACGCGGTCTCCGCAAGGCCTTCGATACAACGATCGCGCTGGATGGCATCAACTTGCGTGTTGAAGAGGGCCGCATTCTCGGACTCATCGGCCCCAACGGCGCAGGTAAGACGACCGCGCTCAACGCGATCCTCGGCCTCACTCCATATCAGGGAAAACTGAGGGTGCTTGGACGCGATCCCTGGAGCGAGCGCGATCGGCTCATGCGGGATGTCTGCTTCATTGCCGATGTCGCCGTGCTGCCGCGATGGATGCGCGTTTCGCAGGCGCTTGACTACGTCGCCGGCGTGCATCCACGATTCGATCGCGCGAAGGCGGAAGCTTTTCTCGGGAAGACAACTATCCAGCGCGCCAGCAAGGTCAGGGAATTGTCGAAGGGCATGGTAACCCAACTGCACCTCGCCCTGGTCATGGCCATTGACGCGAGATTGCTGGTGCTGGACGAGCCGACACTTGGCCTTGACATCCTTTTTCGCAAGCAGTTCTATGATTCGCTGCTGACCGACTACTTTGATCGCAGCCGCACAATCGTGGTCACCACACATCAAGTCGACGAGATCCAGGACGTTCTCACCGATGTCATGTTCATGAACCGCGGCCGCATCGTATTCGATTGCAGCATGGAAGAGTTCGAGTCGCGCTATCTGGAAGTGATGGTGAACCCCGAGCGCGTCGCCGCAGCACGGGCGCTCAAGCCGATGCACGAGCGCCAGGCGCTCGCTCGCAGCATCCTGCTGTTCGATCGTGTCGATCGTCATCAACTCGCTGCACTTGGCGAGGTGCGCACGCCCAGCATCGCCGACGTGTTCGTTGCCGTGATGGGCAATGAGGCAGGCCAGGCACAAGGAGCGGCTCGATGAATACTCAATCAAACGCCATACCCGAATCTTCCCTCGAATCACACGTAATCGCGGCCACGTCTCTGTCGGCGCCGCGGCTCTTCTACTGGTCGGTGCGCCGCGAATTGTGGGAGAACCGTTCCGTCTACATCGCGCCGCTGGCGGTCGCCGGCGTCATCCTATTTGGCTTCTCGTTCAGCACGATCGCGGGTACCTGGGAAAAGGCCCTAAGGCTTGATCCGACGCATCACGAAGCGATCGCTATGCCGTACGACTTCGCGGCGGCTTTACTCATGGGGACCGCAATTCTCGTGAGTGTGTTCTATTGTCTCGACGCGCTGCACGGCGAGCGCCGCGATCGCGGCATCCTGTTCTGGAAGTCGCTGCCGGTTTCCGATCTTATGACCGTGCTCGCGAAGGCGAGCATTCCGCTCATCGTTCTGCCGCTGCTCACATTCGCGATTACTGTTGCCACGCAGTTGATCATGCTGCTGGTGAGCACCGCAGTACTCGCAGCAAGCGGTCTACATGCCTGGACGCTATGGACACAGTTGCCGTTTTTGCAAATGTCGCTGCTGCTGCTCTACCACCTTGTGACGGCCCATGCGCTCTGGCCTGCGCCCATCTATTGCTGGCTGCTGCTGGTCTCAGGCTGGGCGCGCCGCGCGCCGTTTCTGTGGGCTTCCCTACCGCTGCTTGCGATCTTCGGCGTCGAGAAGATCGCGTTCCACACTTCGCATTTCGCCAGTATAGTGGGCTCCCACATCATTGGCGCCGCACCAGCGATCGCCCGCACAGGGCCCGATATGTTTCCTATGGATCCGATGGCACACATCACTCCGGCTGAGTTCCTGAGCAGCCCGGGACTGTGGATCGGGCTGGTAGTTGCAGCGATATTCCTTGCCGCAGCGGTGCGGCTGCGCCGCTATCAAGGGCCGATCTGAGTCGCATGCACTTGACTCAGTAACTCGCGTAAGGAGGAACGAGTATGAACACACCTGTAATGATGGAACGGATTGCAGAAGCGTCGCCGCGTCCGAGGGCCAGGATTACCGGTGTCGTTTATTTGCTTTACTTTCTGACCGCGGTAATCGGCGAGTTCTTCATGAGAGGGCTTGTTGTATCGGACGACGCCGCGGCTACAGCAACCAACATCCTGGCGCACCAGCCTTTATTTCGGTTGGGTTTAGCAACCGGCCTCATCGCGACCGTGGGCTATATCGCGGTGACAGCTCTCCTCTACGACTTGTTTAAGCCTGTGAACAGAAGCCTCTCTTTGCTCGCGGCGTTCTTCAGCCTCGTGGGATGCGCCCTTCTGGCTTTCGGCAGCCTCTTCCAACTCGCCCCCCTGGTCGTCTTGGGAGGCAGCCAGTATTTGAGCGTATTTAAGGTGGAACAATTGCGGGCGCTGGCGCTGATGTTTCTCGAACTGAATGCTCAGGCCGCCACCATCTGCCTGGTATTCTTTGGAGTCTATTGCCTCCTGATCGGTTATCTCATCTTCAGGTCGGTCTTCCTGCCTCGAATTCTGGGCGTGCTGATGGTTTTTGCCGGTTTTGGTTGGCTGACTTTTCTGTCGCCGCCTCTCGCAAACTATCTGTCCCCCTACATTCTGGTCCTCGGCTTCGTCGCGGAACTCGCGCTTTGCCTGTGGCTCCTCGTGATGGGCGTGAATGTTCCACGATGGAAGGAGCAGGCCAGCGCAGCGGGGGTTCGTGAGTAATTAAAGGAGTGCGGGAAAATGGAATTACCACTATTAGTTCTTCACATTGCCGCCGGCACCTTGGGAATGCTGTCTGGATTCGTCGCAGTGTCTTTCCGCAAAGGTTCCCGCCGGCATCGCCTCGCTGGAGACGTATTTGTCATATCAATGCTGGGCCTGTCCGCAAGCGGGGTGTGCCTGGCGATCATGAAATCCCGACCGGGCGATGTTCTGGGAGGCACTCTGACATTCTATCTGGTGGCAACGGCATGGATGACCGCCCGGCGCAGGGACGGGGCACCCGGCATTTTTGATTGGGGTGCGCTTCTGGTGGCCTTGGCAGTCGGAGCTGTTACGGTGACCTATGGGTCGGAAGCGGCGAATAGTCAGACGGGGTTAAAGTACGGATATCCCGCTGGGAATTACTTTTTCCTTGGTTCCGTGGCTCTGCTTGCTGCCGCCGGGGACGTTCGCATGCTCGCGCGCAGAGGTGTTTCTGGCACACAACGTATCGCGCGGCATCTTTGGCGCATGTGCTTTGCGCTATTCATCGCCGCAGCGTCTATATTCCTGGCACGGCAGCAAATATTCCCCGTCTTATTGCGCAACACGGGCGTACTTTTTTTCCTGAGTGTCCTGCCACTCCTATTGATGATTTTCTGGTTATTCCGAGTGCGCTTGGCAAAAGCATACCAAGAGAAAGTGATCGGTCGCAGCCCTCTTGATTCGCTCCCTCGTGTAAGGAGAAACCAATATGAGCACAGCTGAGATGATGAAACGGATGGCAGAAGTGTCGCCGTGTTTCAAGGCCCGGATTGCCGGTGCCCTTTTTTTGCTCCTCGTACTGACGGCAGCATTCACCGAGTTCTTCGCTCGCGGCAGGTTGAGTTTCGCAGCGGACCTCGCAGCGGGCCTCATCGAGGTCTCGTGCATGATCGCTGTGACGCTGCTCTTCTATGACCTGTTTAAGCCGGTGAACCGGAGCCTCTCTTTGCTCGCGGCGTCCTTCAACTTCGTGGCACTCACGCTTGAGCTTTTTCAATTTCTGCCTCACGGCGTGAACATCGGCCTGGGATTTCACGGATTTTATTGGATCCTGATCGGCTACCTGATTTTCAGGTCCACTTTCCTGCCTCGAATTCTGGGCGCGCTGATGGCGATCGCGGGCTTGTGTTGGCTGACCTTTCTGTCACCACCGCTTGCAAACTATCTGTCCCCCTATAGTCTGGCCTCCGCCCTCCTCGTGGAAGGATTGGTCATGTTGTGGCTCCTCATGATGGGCGTGGACGTTCAACGATGACCCGGAATGCTCCGCGCCTACGGAGCTTGCCCAGATTCAGAACTCTCTCTTGAGCAAGGGGACCCGAGCGCAGCCAAAGTGATGTACTCCGTGTTTCCGGTAGAATCGTCCAGCGACCTCACTTTTTGGAACACAGGTACCATGCCAAAGATTTCGAAAACACGTTTTGTTATTGCTGTTCCGGACTTGAAGTCCTCTTCCGCGTTTTATCGAGACGTTCTCGGATTCACAGTCCACGCTATCCCAGACCCCGGTTTTCTTTTTTACACATCGGGCGACTGCACAATCGTCGCTGGGCAGTGCCCAGATGCGATTCCCCCTCGCGACCTTGGTGACCATTCCTACTTCGCATACCTGCAAATCGAAGACATCGACTTGTTTTATACCTCTGTCCTCGCTTCGGGCACTGAGATATGCAAGACCATTCGAGATGAGCCTTGGGGAATGAGGGAATTCGGTCTCGTCACCGCAGACGGTCATCGAATCATGTTCGCGGCGCCGAGGTTGGAGAAATCAATTTCGCCAGCGTGATCGGCAGGAAGTCGGGTCGGATCGGACGGAGATTCAGCTTGCGAACAAGGGGAGATTGCGGGTCGTGCAAGGAAGAAGGGAGACTCCGGCTGGAGCGCAGTCCAACGTCAAGCGGGCGGGTGAAACAATAGCGAGCGGGAGGGGCCGAGGAGAGGACGAAATGCTCAAGTCGTTCGCAAGGGCGGCTGGATTTCTCGCGTACTTGTTCATCACGCTGGAAATGCTCTTCATGGTCACCCCCTTCGCTCTCTACTACTATTCGGTCTACAGCCCGCTGCTCG
>JBEKQC010000011.1:0-101987 GCA_049520095.1 Terriglobales bacterium | reverse complement strand
GTTCTCCGGGCAGAACGCGAGTGGTCCCAGGCAGACTTGGCTGGCCGGCTCAAGGTCTCGCGCCAAACCGTGAATGCAATTGAAACCGGGAAGTACGACCCGAGTTTGCCGCTGGCTTTTGCAATCGCGCAACTCTTCGGGCAAACCATTGAAGCCATCTTTGAACCCGGCGATGACAAATCTGCCGGCTTACCACCACGCCAGCCTGTTCCCGGTGGCGACCAAAATATTCACAATCAACCAAAATAAACCAAAATAAACCAAAAGGAGATTACCTCATGAACATGCACAGGGCGTTACGCTTGGGATTCTTGGCGGGTCTGCTGACCGTGATTGCATCTACAGTGGTCCTTAGCGCCATGACAACTGCTTCCGTCTCAGCCGCGATCGGTGACTGGGAAGGAAAGATCGATACCGGCAATGGCAGTTTGCGAGTGATCGTGCACATTTCACAGTCGGCAGATGGCAAATTGACCGGAAGCCTGGACAGCCCGGACCAGGGCGCGGCCGGGATAGCGATCGGCACGGCCAGTTACAAAGAGCCTGATCTACACTTTGCCATCGAAAGCTTGGGAAGCAGCTATGACGGCAAGATGAACCACGACAACTCGGAAATCACAGGTGAGTGGAAGCAGAGCGGACTTTCTCTGCCGCTCGTGTTCAAGCGCCGCCGTAAGTAACCACACGGTGCGCAACTTTGGTTCTCACGTGCATTTTACGGCCTGGAGCGCGCGGGTATTCACCGCGCGCTCGGGACAAGATTTTTCTGAATGTCGTTGCCCAGCGCCTTGAGCGGGGACACGTAGAGAACTTCAGTGCGGTCGTGCAGTTCGCCCGCGAGCGCCTTGCACACCAGTCGGTCAATGCAAGCAAGAAAAGCAGCCAGCGTTTTCCCCGATCCAGTCGGAGCCGAGATCAGCGTCGTGTGTCCGGCGAGGATGTGCGGCCAGTCCTGCTCCTGCGGTTCGGTCGGAGTCGAGAAGCGCGCAGTGAACCACTCCTGCACCAGCGGATGAGCCCAGGCGAGCGAAGGAGAGACTGCGGACGGCATGCGAGTGACTGTAGCGGGAATTGGTAGTTTCGTAAAACGTTCGCCTCACGCTGGCCGCGGATCAGTTTCGGCGGCGCATACGGTTGGGAGCTGGATTGCGTCCGAGTGGTCTGCCATCCAGGTCCGGGCACAATCCCGAGAGAGGCGCACCGCAATCACTGCTCGGACTGGGACCACCTAACCCCGTTTGGTGTGATCGGCGCAAACATGGGACTCAAACTCTTTGTCGCGCTGCAACTCAAAGTTGCGCATCATCTCATCGAAAGACGCACTGGTGGCCACACTGGAAGGCTTGAACCGCCAGCCACATGCGGAGCAACCAAAACCCCGAAAACGCTCTTGATCAATCCAGACCATCTGACGGCTCATGGCTTCCTCTGGAGCTGCGCCCCAACGAGTACGTCATTCTTTTTGCAGTTCAGCAAGTTCACCCCGGATTTCTTCTAACCGGTCCTGTCTGCGGTAATAATCTGCCTTCGCTGCATGGCTGGGGTTCGTCTGTCGCCAATACAGTTCGTTGGCGTAATGGACGAACTCTATCTCTTCCTCCAAGACAGCGATTCTCGCTTCCCTCGTGGCTTCGGGGTCCATCGTTGATCCACACCAGATTCCGGCTTATTGCCGCCTCTGTCGCTGCGCCCCAACGAGTACCCGAGTGCTGTCAAGGGATGAAGCGTTCTGGTTGCCATTAGCGACTTTTTTTCGCAGCGACCGTAGGGCCAGATTGCAACAAAAATCCCTCATCCAATCCGGAAGGAGCGGGAGTTGCATAAAAGAAAGAAGAAAGAAGAAGTTTACGTGTGCTGATTTTGGGTGGTCCGTCGGGAATCCTACATCCACGGGAGAATTTTATTTGCGCGAACCTGACTCGGGGGCTCGTTTGAAGTGAACAGAATTGCTCAAGTGCCGGTCGTGTTTCGTACGTCGCCATCCTTGCGCGTGAGCAGCTACGAACGAAATGTAGGGTACCCGACAGAAGCGTAGTATCTGGGTCTGTATAATTTCGCGCTTACTGCGGATCAGTAGAGTTGTCATTTCGCGGACCGAGACGGGCGAGTTCATCCCCGCTTCCGGAAGGCTTTTCGGTTCTGGTTCGTGGCGAACAAAGACCTCAAAATCGTGAAGTCCGGCGAGCGTACGAATCCGGCGGGGAAGCCCGTCAGCAACTTAATGCTTCTATCGATCTCCGATAGCGACTATAGCTCACTGCGTCCTCACCTCGAATACATCAACCTGCCAAACCATCTTGTCCTTCACGAGGCGGGTGGAAGGATAGAGTTTGCGTACTTCCCGAACCGGGGTTTGATTTCTCTTGTCGTGGTAATGAAAGACGGCCGAACCGCCGAGGCCGGCATAGTTGGCAATGAGGGTTTTACAGGAGCACCGGCGGCGGTTGGCCTGAGCCGGGGCTTGCTGCGGGCGGTGGTACAAATCACGGGGGACGGGTTTCGGATAAAGGTTGAAGCTTTGCGAAACGCTTTGGAATCCACCCCACGCTTTCAAATGGTATTGAGCCGCTATGCCGCAGTGCGGGGCATGCAAGTTGCGCAAACAGCCGCGTGCAATCGGCTGCACAATATTGAGCAGCGCCTGGCGCGGTGGTTGCTAATGACTCAGGATAGAGTGGATTCGGGGTCGCTGCGCATCACTCACGATTTTCTCGCAACCATGCTGGGGACTGACAGACCTAGCGTGAGCTTGGCAGCTGGTGTTTTGCAGAGGAAGGAACTCATCGAGTACACTCGTGGTGCAGTGGAGATCGTGAACCGCAAGAAACTTGAAGACTCGGCCTGCGAGTGCTACGGGGTTATCCGACAGTACGACGGCGAGCTTGGCTTGAAATAAGCCGGCAAGTGGCACTCCCTTTGTTTTCATTACCGACCAAGCGCGAATTGGCTGCGAAGGCGCCCGTCTCCCACACGAGCCTGACCGCGGCCTGCTAGAATCGCGGCGATGCCCAAATCATCTGCTACCGTTCGTGCGCGCAAGATTAAACTCATCCTCTTCGACGTCGACGGCGTGCTCACTGACGGCAAAATTTGGATCTTTCCTGCGCCGGGAGGCTCGCAGTCTGAAGCTCAGCCGAGTGTGCTCGAACGGTCCGCCCAGCGCTTCTCGCAGCCACAGGGACAGGGCGGCTTCGGGCTGCACAGCGTTAGCCTGATTGAGGCCAAGGGCTTTCACGCCCACGACGGCACCGCGTTTTCGTTTGCCCGCCTGGCAGGCATCAAGACCGGGATCATCACCAAGCGCATCTCCGAGACGGTTGCCTTGCGGGCGCGCGATCTCAAGATTGACCACGTTTACCAGGGTGTTCAGGACAAGGCGTCGGTGTTGGCCCAGATTCTGGAAAAAGACGGAATCACCGCCGCCGAGGCTGCTTTCGTCGGCGACGACGTGATCGATTTACCGGCAATGCGTAAGTGCGGACTGGCGATCGCGGTGAAGAACGCGCGGCCCGAGGTCAAAGCTGAAGCGCACTGGGCTACGTCGCACGCGGGGGGTGATGGAGCCGCCCGCGACGCGGTTGAGTACATCCTGAAAGCGCAAAGCAAATGGAAACGGGCAGTGGAGGAATATACCGCGGAGAGAAGCTGAAACTTCCCGACAGTTCTTCTCGGTTCCCAGTTCTCAGTCAAATTCACCCACCGGCTGCTTGCTTGGGGCGTGCTCGGGTTTGCAACCGGTGGGTTTTTGTTCTCCCTACTCACCCTGTTGTTTTCAGGAGGAATGACCTTGCAAACCCAAGTTCGCCGGGAAAGTTTCGTGCCTTTCCCGATTTCCTCGCGTTTTTCTAACTTATTTCCCGCCAGCGAGTTATCGGCATCTAATTTGGGATGGCCGTTGTCTTCGCTGCCATCAGTTCGGCGAAGCGGGGATCTTTGCGCAGCGTGCTGAATTCATTGTCCTTATAAACGTCCTTGATGTTGCTGTAACCCTCTTCCATAGCCTTCTTCAGATAGCGCAAGGAGCGGTCGGGCACACCCGCCCTGGCGTACATCTTGGCGAGAACATAGTCATAGTGGGCCCGGTCCTCGGGAGAAGCCAGTCGGGCCTGCAGTCCCGCGTGCGAACTGCGATCAAAGACTTCGGGATCAAGCCCCACCGCTTTGGCATAACACTGGATGGCTTTTTCAAACTGTCTTTTGCCGAAATATGCCGTTCCCAGGTTGCTGTAGTAGGAGGCAGCGTCATTGTTCAACGAGATTGCTTTCTCGTAGTACCTGATCGCGGCGTTGTTGTTATGCATATCGTAATAGGCGGCGCCCAGGTTGTTGTAGGCGTCGGCATGGTTAGGATCGGCCTTGACGGAGCGTTCGAAACTCTTCTTGGCTTCCTTGTCCCGATGCATCTGGAGCTGGCACATCCCGATCTTATTGAACAGGGATGCGTTGCCCGGCGCCCCTTTCAGGGCGGCATGGTAGTAGTCGATAGCGTCCAGGAAGTTCTTCGCAACGCGCAATTCGTCGCCACGTTGTTCGAGCTCTTCGGGCGTCGCTCCGGGAGCCGGTGGATCGGCGCGATGCAGCGGTGGCGGGCCGACTTCCACTTGTTCAGTGTTTTGGGCTTGCAGCGGAAGAACGAGAACAGCGGAGAAGAGGAGCGATACAGCGCTGATGCGGATCCAGGAAAACATATCCCACCCCCGGCCAAACATACAAAATTTCAGAGTTTCATGGCATTTCAGCGTACGGTGCTGCATTCCTTGCAAGTTTGAGGCCGCGAACCCGCGCGGTCCTTGTGCTCCCAACCCCAGTTCTTGTGCACCCCACTACATGCACCCCACTATTGCGGCGGAACGCCGCTGTCGCTGCCTTTAGACGGCGCAGCCCCGTTTTTGTCACTCTTCGCGGAACTACTGTCCCCCTTGAAGACCCCCACAATCTTGCCGAAGAAGCTTCTCTTTTTCTTGGCCTCTTCTTCCGTTTGGACACCGGTAGCTGCCTGCGAGTTCCCGTTGGTGGTTGGAGGCAGCGCTTTCTCGGAGTTTCCGCCGAAAATGCGGGAGAAGAATCCCTGCACGCGGCCCGTCTGGTCGCAGGTATCGTGCGGCTCGGTGCCGGCGATGAAGGCAATCGTGTAGTCATCGGGGCACGATGGCGTCGCCAGGCGGTTGGTGATTTTGTCGAGTTGCACATCGACCACGCCCTCGGGCTGGGTGAAGGGCTTCACGTCCGAATACTGGGGCAGCGTGACCGCCTTTTTCATGAACTCTGCCCAAATGGGGGCTGCGGTCTGCGCGCCGCTCAGGCGAATGTCGCTGTAATCGTCGTATCCCACCCAGATGATACACAACAGATTGCTGGTATATCCCGCGAACCAGCCGTCGTGCGAAGTGCCAGTCTTCCCTGCCGCCGGGGCGGTGAATCCGCGAGTGCGCACCCCGGCGGCGGTGCCGAAGTTCATCACGCCTTCCAGCATATTGGTCATAACGAACGCGATGCGCGGATCGAGAACCTGCGTCTTCTCGGTTCCAAAGTTGAGGATGACGTCACCCTTGGAGTTGCGCACCGAATTTACGAAAATGGGTGAAAGCCGTTCGCCGCCGTTGGCGAAACTGGTGTAAGCGGCCGTCATGTCGACGGGCGTGGCGTCGTAGGCTCCGAGAGCCATCGCCGGAGTGGCTTTCACAGAAGCGATTCCGGCGGACCTGGCCAGATCCGCCACTTTGTCGTAGCCCACTTCCTCTGCCACTTTCACTGTCGCATTGTTGAGCGAGAGCGCCAGCGCGTAGCGGAGCGTGACGTCGCCGTGGTACTCCTCTTTGTAGTTGCGAGGTTCATAGATCTGGTCGCCGTAGGAGAACGTCGAAGGCTGGTCGGCAACCGTGGACGCTGGCGTGATCACACTCGTCGACCCGTCCAGCGCCGTATTCATGGCGGCCGCGTACACGAACGGTTTGAAGATGGACCCGGTGGGACGCTTGGCGAGCGCGTGATTGAGTTGGCTCGCTCCGTAGTTTCGTCCGCCGACCAGCGCCTTGATTTCGCCGGTGTGAGGATCCATGGCGACGAGCGCCACCTGCGCCTGCGGGCCGGGCGCGACCGTGGTCTCATACTTGTTCCCCACCTTGGTCCGTTTGGTACGCATCTTCGTGATCTGATCGTCCACCAGCTTGATGCCGGTTTCGACCGCTTGCGCGGCCGCCCGTTGCAGGTCAGGATCTAGCGTCGTGTAAATGCGGTACTCCTGTTCGTTGACCTCGCGCTCGTTCAGTTTGTTGACGATGGTGTCGCGCACCATATCCACGAAGTACGGCGCATCGCTGGCCTCCACGTTCGGCGGGGCAAGTTTCAGCGGAGTTGCCTTGGCTTTTTCGGCTTGCTCGCGCGTGATGTCATGAGTCTCGACCATGGATTCGATCACGGTATTGCGCCGTTCCAGAGCGCGCTCCGGATGGCGATAGGGCGAAAGATAACTGGGCGCCTGGATCAAACCGGCGAGCAGCGCGGCCTCCGGCACAGTGATGTCTTTCAGGTCCTTGTTGAAATAGGAGCGGGAGCCCTCAGCCAACCCGGAAATAGTGAAAGAGCCGCGCTGTCCCAGGTCGACGCGGTTGGCGTAGAACTCGAAAATTTGCTGCTTGGAAAACTTCTGCTCCAACTCCACCGCGATCAGCATTTCGATCATCTTGCGCTTGAAGGTTTTTTCCGGGCTCAGAAAAAATGCCCGCGATAGCTGCATGGTGATCGTCGAACCGCCTTGCTGGTGGCGCTGATGAGTGAAGTCGATCCAGGCGGCTTCGGCCAGACGCATGAAATTGACTCCGTTGTGCTGGAAGAAGCGGCGGTCTTCGATTGATATAACCGCGTCCACCATGACCTTGGGAATGTCATCGTACTTCACCAGCTGTCGCTTGGAGCGTTGCTCGGCATCGAACAGCGAGGTCAGCATTTGGGGCTCGAGTTCGTAGGCCTCCAGTTCTCCGGCAGAGCGGCTGTTGATGGCCGAAACTGTTCCCTCGGCGACGGTGATGGTCGCTGCCTCGGGACTATGATAGGACTCGGGGCCGGGCACTACCTCAATCGAGCCGCCATGCAGACGATAGCTGCCCAACGGAGATTCGCCCTCTTTTTCCGTATAGCCGGCGTGGCGCAGTTCGGCCGCGATTCCAGAGACGGTCGACCTCGATCCGACCCTGACCACTTGCGGGGCAGCAAAAATCTTGGCTGAAGTCGCGAACGCCGGACCGCGGAAGCGCTGCTCGATGATGCGGTCGTACTTTACATACCAATAGGCAAAAAAAACGACCACCGCAAGCGATGCCGAGAGAAAGCCGAGCAGGGCTAGGCGCACGAGAGGGTCGCGGGACAGCAGGCGGCCCTTACCGCGGCCTTTTCCGCCTTGGCCGCCACGTCGAGCCGTCGGGATTTTCAGCTTAATGGCCATGAATACGGCTGTGCGTCAATTCAGAAAAGCAATTCCAGGTCCGAACCGATTCTGTGGCTAAGGTGCGTTTCTCTTGATTTTAAATCACCAGCACACCCCTGCAATCATTTGGATGCGTGTCAAAGGATAGACGGGCGTGTGGCCGTTTGGCCGGTGTCGAGGTAACCTGCAGTCGACGGAACGGGGAATCGAAGTAATCTGGACTAGCGGTTACCCCTCAAAAGGATGCGGTCAGGCAGCCTCGGTAAAAATGTATTCGTGCTGGCCATCACGAATAATCAGCACCCGCTTGCCGGTACGTTCACCCACTACGAATTCGAACCCCTCATTGGTGGGATCGATAGTGATAAACGAGATCGTGCCATCGTCATTCTTTCGGGATGCCACGGCGCTCTTCCACTCGCCGAAATCGAAAGTGGTTACTCCGCCCTGATTGAGCACGTCAAGATCACCCAGCTCTTTGCTGGAATAGTGCTTTGCCAAACCAGCCACCAGCGCTTGATCGGCGGGCACTACGAGTCGTTCCCGTTCTTTCACGAGGGTTGCTTTATAGCGTGCTGCCTGGCCGCCAACGTCGCCGGCTGCCTCGAGTTTGCCGTCGAAAACGACTTCCAGCAAGCGACGCCGGAATGGACCCAGCAGCATTCCCCCATTATCCGAATTAGTGAGCAGCACGGCGCCTATGCCTGAGTTCGGCAGAAAGTAAATGTCGGTCTTATAACCAGCCATGCTGCCGCCATGATGCACCACCGGAACGCCGTAGGTGCGGTCAACGATCAATCCCATCCCATAACTCTGGTCCTCGCCGAGGGCAATCTGCGGTGCACGGCGCATCAGCAGATTTTCTGACGAAACCAACTGCTTGCCGCTGGGCAGCTTGCCCAGCTCAAGCTCGAGTTGTACGTAGCGGATCAGATCGCCGGTCGAGGTCCACACGCCACCCGCCGGACGGGCGGGCATGATCGAGTAGTCGAACGCTATGTTGGCCACGGCGGGCTTGCCATCCACATCGTCCCCGTGCGGGCTGGCATGGTTGCCGGCGAGGGCGCGCGCATAATCGAACGTTGTCGACTTCATCCTTAGCGGATCGAAAATCTTTTCCTGCATCGCCTGGTCGTATGCGGCGCCGAGTTCCAGGTTCGGATACACCAGATGTGCGCCAATGTATCCTGCAGCCGCCGCCATTAAATTGCTATATTGGAAAACCTCGCCAAACTTGCTGGTCGGTTGCATGGTGCCGAGCAAAGCAAGAGTGGATTCAGGCGTGGCATTCTTGAACTCGAATAGCCATTCCATATCCTGCCGGGGCATCCCAGTGCAGGCGCAGATCAGGTTCTTGACCAGAACCTTCTTCGTGGTGTCGGCATCGCCCAGTTTGAAGCTGGGGTAAACCTCGGTCACCGGTTCGTCCCACTTCAACTTTTTCTCGTCGACGAGTTCCGACAGAAGCAGCGTCGTCATACCTTTGGTGTTGGACGCCGCCATGAATAAGGTATTTTCGTCCACGCGCTCAGGCTTGCCGAGTTCACGCACGCCAAATCCGCCCTCGTACACGACTTTGCCGCCATCTATGAGCGCCATCGATGCGCCGGGGATGCCAAGCTCTTGCATGGAGGTTTCAACGAATGCCTTGAGCTCAGCGATATGTGCGGCATCCAGCGGCTCCGGCTTGCGTCCGGCAAAAGACTCGCGCGCATAGCCCTTGGGACGGAGGCTTTGGATGATCAAGTTAATGGGTGCGGCGCGCTTCTCCAGGGTCGGTTCACTGGAGTTCAGAATGACCACGGTCCACGAGCTGCCGACGCGCAACGTGATCGCCTGTACGACAACACGCTCGTTCGGAGAGGTCTCGTAGTCAAATACCTGCCGTTCTTCCCACCCGTTACGCGCAGGACGCGGCATGACCAGCTTGAGCGGCCACGTTTTCGGGGGGTTATAGGCGGCCCACGCCTCAGTGACCGCTGCCTTGGCATCGGCCGCCTGGGAGTCGACGATGACGATGTGCGCGTCCGGCTCGGGAGGCGCAAGTGTAACCAGGTTCTTGCCCGTCACAATCGACCAACCGGCGGGAACCGTGAACGTCGCTCCGCCTGGCGTCACGCGCGGGGTATCCGCCGCCAGTAGCTCCGGCGCTGACCTTATGTCTGTCTGTGGCGACGCTGCGGGGTTGGAAGCAAACGTCGCTCTCGGCGCAAAGGCGGCGAATGCCAGGAAGGCGACTAGGCCGGTTCGGCAGATGGTTCGATACGTGGACATATGAGTCCTCTTGGGATGCGAAGATGCGGAGAATTCCGGAGCCAGGTTTCGGAACTAGATTCGGAACCAACGATACACTCAGCGTAAGGGGCTTGTAAAACGCTGTGGTGGGGTCTCAACGGTGGGGCTTGAGAACTGACGGCTGAGAGCTGACAGCAGCCCTAAAACACGCCTTTGTTCTTCGTCGAAGGATGGAACTCGATGGTGGTCGAGTAGCCGGGCAACTCGATGGGAACGCTGTAGTCGGCCTCGATCGCAAGAGTGCCTGAGGCGAAGCCGCCCACTCGCGAGACGGACACCTGCTTGGGCGTCAGCGCAATATCGTATTTGCGGGCCTCCTTAATAACGGCCTCGCGAATGTCATCTTCCGTGCGCGTGCTATAGGTTGCCTGCAGCGCTTCGGTCTTGAGCGAATCCTCAAGCTCGTAGTTCGAGAAAAACGGCGGGATGATCTTGATGCCCACCAGGATCAACGCCCCGAAGACGGCCACGCCAAGGGCTAATTTCAAAGTTCCCATAAAAACAATCGCTCAATCGCCAGTTGCGAGTTCCAAGTTGCGAAGTTCCAGTGCGAGCTTTCCATAGTGCGCGAAACTCTGCAAGGTGCGCTAAGGGCTATGCTCTTCCGGCTGGCGAGCGGCCGTGACCTGTCCTTTTTCACAAGCCTTTGCGCAGTTCTAGGAAATACCCGGTTATGGCAGAAATCTTAACGTCCTCCTTGTGCAGAGTCGAGCGCCGAACGACTTCCACGGTATCTTCGGTAACCTTCTTTCCGACGTTGATTCGAAAGGGGATACCCACCAGGTCGGCGTCCTTGAACTTCACTCCTGGCCGTTCGTCCCGGTCGTCGAGCAAAACGTCGAATCCCGCGCCTTCGAGCTGCCGCGCTACCTCCTCTGACGCGCTGCGGACGGCCTCGTCCTTGGAGTTAGTCGACACCACCACCACCTCAAACGGCGCGATCGAAGGTGGCAGCCAAAAGCCGTTCTCGTCGTTACTTTGCTCGACCGCCGCAGTCAGGATGCGCTCGATCCCAATCCCGTAGCTGCCCATGATCGGCGCGACCTCCTTGCCATTATGGTCGAGCACACGCGCGCCCATCGAATTGGAATACTTGTACCCCAGCTTGAAGATGTGTCCGACTTCGACCGCGGTATCGATGCGCAGGGGCGCGCCGCAATTCGGGCAAGCCTCGCCAGCGGTCACGCTGCGCACGTCGGCATAAGCGGTGGGATAAAAATTCCCTCCTGGCGTCAGGTGCTTGACGTGATACTCCTCTTTATTCGCGCCGCCAATCAGGTTCGTGCGCCCTTCGAGTGCCTTGTCGGCCAGCAGGATCGGCTTGCCAGGCTCATCCATGTTCTTAGCCCAGTTGATGCCGAGCGGACCAAGATATCCAGCGGGCGAATGGAACAGCTCGCGGATCTCCTCTTCCTGCATGGGACGCGTCTCTTTGCCGCCGACCGCCGTCGACAGCTTGGCTTCGTTCATCTGGTGATCGCCGCGCATGAGCAGCACAACGGCTCGCGATACCGGGCCCGGTTCCCAACGGGTGGGGATGCGAGTTTTTCCCTTTTCCGGCTCCTCAGCGGTAATCATCATCGCCAGAGTCTTGATGGTGTGCACGGGCGACACGCCGAGAAACCGCGCAACGTCTTCAATCGTCTTCTGTCCCGGAGTGTGCACCTCCAACGGCGAGCCGTCGCCTTCAGTCTTGAGATCTTCGACCGCCTCCAACTTCGAAGTAGCCTTCTCCATATTCGCCGCGTAGTTACACTTCTCGCAGCTAACAACCAGATCCTCGCCCGCCGGAGTGCGCACCATGAATTCCTGCGACTGCGATCCGCCCATAGCCCCCGAGTGCGCATCGATCACCATATATTTCAGCCCGCAGCGGTCGAAGATGCGGCAATAAGTGTCGTGATGTTTCTGATACGAAACGTCAAGCCCCGCCGCATCGATGTCGAACGAGTACGCGTCTTTCATGATGAACTGCCGCACCCGCAGCAGGCCCGACTTCGGACGAGGCTCGTCGCGAAACTTGGTCTGAATCTGATACCAGATCTGCGGCAGTTGTTTGTAGCTGCGCAGCTCCTTGCGCGCGATGTCGGTCATCACTTCTTCGTGGGTCATGCCCAGGCACAGATCAGCGCCCTTGCGATCTTTGAGGCGGAACATATTCTCGCCCATCGCCGTCCAGCGCCCGCTAGCTTCCCAAACTTCGCGCGGATTCAGCGCCGGCAGATAGAACTCCTGCCCGATCTTGTCCATCTCCTGGCGGACAATGCCCATGATCTTCTGGGTAGTGCGATTGCCCATGAACAGAAACGAGTAAATGCCCGCACCCAGCTGACGAATATATCCAGCGCGCACCAGCAGCTTGTGACTAGCGACCTCGGCATCAGCCGGAGCCTCGCGAAGCGTAGGAATGAAAAGTTGCGACCAGCGGTGCATGATTATGTTTTCCAATCGAGAGAGAATCCTTGATTGTAAACGACGACGGGCCTGATTTTGGGTGGCGCAGCGGTTCACCGCTGCGATCTAGGCGCGCAATTGCGCCGGCTTTAGCCGCTGAGGGAATACTCCTCGCGTCGAAACGACACTCTCCGCAACCCGCTACACCAGCGCCGCTCTATATAACGCAACGAGTTTCCCCCAGGCACGCTCGGCTTGGACCTTATCGTAGATCGGCGCGCCATCGCGCATGGGCATATCGGGCACGCACCATCCATGCTGGGCTGGATACACTTCGATTTCGGCTGGCACGTGGGCGGCGGCAAAGGCTTCCCTCAGCTTGTCCTTGGCATCCGGCTGTTTCGCATCGTCACTCGATGCGATTCCGAAATACATACGAGCCTTGATCCTCGGCGCGAGCAGATGCGGGCTATCGGGTTTGTCGGTCACCAGCCCTCCGCCATGGAACGACGCGCCCGCGCCAATGCGATCGGACACGGCCGCGGCCGTTCTCACCACCAGCGCGCCGCCCATACAGTAGCCTTGGGTTCCAATCTTTTTTGCCGTGTTCACTTCCTTTTGCGCGTCGAGGAAGGCAACGTACGCGGCCGCATCCTTTTCGGCGTTGCCGGGCGCGTTCACCGACGCCATCAGCGGTCTGAGCTTCGCCATATCGTCCGGATTCTGGAAGTTGAATTTGGAAGCATCGGTGAAAGGCGCTTTGGACACGCGATAAAAGGGATTGGGCACCAGGACGGAATATCCCTCGGACGCAATATTCCTGCCAATGGTGCGCATCGACGGCCGTAAGCCGAATGCGTCGGGCCAGATCAATACTCCTGGATAGGATCCGGTTTTCGAGAGTGTCTTCGGATGAATCCATGCGGCGTCGCAAGTTCCATCCGGAGTCTTGATCTCGACGTCGGTCTCGACCATCTCAATGCCAACATCCGCGGCCGCAGTCGAGGATGATGACACAGATGCAGCAATGCCCGCGCCCACCACCAGGGCAGCAAAGTCGCGGCGTGTGATGTCTCTTGGATGAAACTCGTTTGCGGGTTGGTTTTTCTCGTCGTCGGTCATGGCTTTTATGCAGAAAGTTTAGCGCATTTCGCCATCAGACCGCATCCCCAGATCATCACAGCTACCCATGCATTGGCAACCCTTGCCAACGAAAAGGACTGGATGCACGGCGAGAAGCCGCTGAAGCGTCCTTGTTGCCGGACATTCCGCCCCACCTACCCCGCAACTGGTTGATTTCACGCAGGATGGCTGAAATCAGCCACTCTTCTTTCCGCAACTTTTCTGGCATCAATATCTTTGACGAATCAAACCGGGGAGGGCTATCATGAACGCCAGTGAAACCCTTTCGCCAATCCAATCCCGTCCGTGGCCTTGGTTTGATGACACCGACCGATCCACTGATCTATGCTCGCTCGCTATGATCCGCTACAAGGTTGACGAGCTATTCGCGTGCCTGCGGAAGTCTGAGGAGATGGAGCGGGATTTAGAACTGAAAGCCACGAATCTCGGTCGGACACTGACCGATAACGAAAAGCAAAAACTAAGTGATCTTCTAATGGCCCTGTTGGGGGAAATGAGCGAGTTGGAACTCCTCAAGGAAGTATCCGGCGTTGGACTGATAACCGGATTTGAGGAGAGGATGCAACGCCCCGGTTATCTGGCGCAGACTGCCCATACCGAACTTCAAACGCGGCGGGAATACATTGAGGAAGCGCTCCCGTCCAAGCAGTTCATGTATATTCCCGAAGCCAAAGCCAAACACTACAAGAACGGCAGTGTGCTTGGCAAGAACGCGAGAGAAGCGTTCCCGGTAGCCTGTGAGGAGTTAATTGAAGCGGGGAATTGCTATGCTGCTGCCTGTAACGATGCCTGCGTGTTTCACGCGATGCGGGCGCTGGAATCGCCTTTGCGGTCACTGGCAAAGGCCATGAAGATCAAATTATCCAAGCATCCAGACCTTGCCACTTGGGGGGATTTCAACCGGAGAATAGCCGCCAAAGTAGACCAACTGACGAATACGAAACACACGAAGAAGCGGGATCGTGAGATCAAGTTCTATGCCGAGGTCGGGACGCAATTCAGGTATCTGCAATTCACTTACCGAGACTATGTTTGCCACAAGCGCGAGAACTACAGCGAAGACGATGCGCATGATGCGCTAGAACACAGTTGCAAGCTGATAGAGCGGCTAGCGACTCAGGGATTGAAAGAGATTTCAAAACCTTAATCTGCTACCCGTCGCCACTCGATGTGAGCCTTCGCAGGCTTCTGGTCGGACGGCTCGGGATCAGCCTTCCCGAAGCTGGTTTCGATAACCTTACCATCCTGATTGAGAACGGTAACGAACTCCTCGTAATGACAGTGCTTGTTACCGAGAGGCGCGGAGTCCCAGTCGCAGTCGTGCGGCTTGTGTTCAATCGTGATTTGGTCAGGATCAAGTTGGTATTCAGCGGCATATTTTATTCGCCAGTCGTTAGGGAGTAGCCACCATACGATTACAGCCAGTATCGCGATCCCGAATAACCATTTGAAAACGGTAGTGTCCATTTGACGGGCATGATACAACGGAAAATAGAAAAGCCCCCAGTTCCCGCTGGAGGCTAATGTCGTCGCGTCCTTCTCAGTCGCGCCTGAGGTGAATTATGCTTCAGACTCGGGTTAAAGCGCAAACGTCAGACTTCGACGAAATCCTGAAACTGGCAGATAGTATTGCTGATCTGGCTTTAAGACACCCCAACATTATTGAAGCGGAGAGTGCTTGTACCATCGCCAGAGAACTGCTGATCCTGAGAAGAGTGCAATCCGGTTCAGTGGGAATAAAATCATCTGACGAGAGCTTGTAACAATTTTCCCTGACCGTTTTGATCTTGTGCCGTGACGGGTCCACCGATAGGACGCCAGCCGTTGCGGATTTGCGCCACTACAACCCTGATCAGTTCAATATCTGTGGTCCCATTGACAATGGTGTATTCGGTGATTGCGCTTGCCATAAATCATGCCTCCTTGCGTCGTGCGGTATGATACTCCTGTGAAACCGAAACCGGAGACGCCATTCCAGCGATTCACGAAAGCAATGGACGGGCTAATGTCTGTTCCACATTCCGAGATCAAAGCCGCATTGGAGCGGGAGAAACAAGCGAATGCGGGAAAGCCGAAGCGCGGCCCTAAGCCGAAACATCTTCGGACTTCGGCTTCCGACCGCGTTTCCGGTAGCGGGAATTAGAAAGGCTCTGCCGTCGTACTCCTCGCATCGTCGGTCTTGCCCGTCAATTCGGCATAGGTCAGCCGCTTGTTCGCAAGCTGCGTCAACGCCAAGCTGAATCGGTCTGCGTCGGTCAGTGGATTGTCTTTTGTGGCCCGATTGTTGTAGCGGAACACTTGCTCGTCAATGTAGCGGTCAAGGTGGAACGGCTCTACCGCTACGTAAGTTCCTTTCAGTCCGCGTTTCAACAAACTCCAGAAGTTCTCCAATCCGTTCGTATGAACTTGTCCGCGCACGTATTCCTCGGCATGGTTCACAACTTCGTGAACAAACCGCGAATGCAGCTTGTCGTAGGGCACGGCATCGTCGGTGTAGACGTGAGTACCATACTTGACGTTTTCTAAGACTTCGTTCTGTAGCGTCTCGCGTTTCACATCAGGCACGACTTTCGCCCGAACCTGCCGTGCTTCCCGATCCAGCATTCCGAGAACGATTGTCTTGCCCGTTGGCCCGCCAGTGTGACCGGATTCAGCGGCGAATCGGGCGCGGCGATCCCGGTGCATGTTGCGGAGTTTGCCACCGATGAAACTCTCGTCAACTTCCACGGCTCCGTTACCGTTTCCCTTCCCGCCATCCCCCATCTTTCCGCGTGCGCCGAACCTTTTGTGCTGTAGCGACATGCCTAGCCGTATCCGGTGGAGCATGAACCAGGCGGTTTTCTGAGTCACCCCTAGAGCGCGATGCAGTTCCCAACTAGAGATGCCGTTCTTGTCGTTTACGATAGCCCATACAGCGGGCAACCACTTCTCTAGCGGTATCGGTGAGTCCTCCATCACAGTTCCGACCTTGACCGAGAACTGGCGATGATGGTGGACACTCTTGCACTGCCACTTGCCCTGCTTCTCTAGGAACTTTGCGTCATCCCGACCGCAGACAGGACACAGCACTCGACCGTCAGGCCAGCGACGAAGCGCGAGGTAGTCAATGCAGCGGTTGCGGTCTGCGAAGTACAAAATTGCCTCTTGAAATGTCTTTGGCTCTTGCATAATATGAGAATTGTACTAAACGAATCATGATTTGTCAAGTATATTCATGCCACTTTTCTCCCCGATCCTGGTTCATATCCGTAGGCGCTTCAGAGGAAACAAAAAACTGAAGGACCTCATGCTCCGGCGATTCAAACGAGCGAATCGCTAAGGGGAAGAAAAGGGAGGTTCACCATGAAATACCTGAGATATGTTGTACTGCTGGCTTTACTGGCCATGCCGCTCGCGTACTCGCAAGCTGAGGTCAGAGTCGGAATCGGAATCGGCGGCGTCGGCGTTGTGGCTGGCCCACCAGTCTGCGCCTACGGCTATTACCCAGATTATCCCTATGCTTGCGCGCCCTATGGATTCTATGGCCCAGGCTGGTTCTCGGGCGGCGTCTTCATCGGCGCAGGCCCGTGGTATCACGGCTGGGGACATGGATATGGACGCCCCTACGCGCGCGGCTTTTACGGACACGGTTTTGAGGGACGTGGTTTCGCAGGACGCGGCTTTGTTGGACACGGTGCAGGTGGGCGCGGTCTCGTAGCCCGCGGTTCGGCTCGCGGAGGGTTCCACGGTGGTGGATCCCGCGGCGGTCGCTAACAACAAGATCGGGCCAGCAAATCGGGTCATCTGACGATCGGGCCATCGAAATCAACAGCCTTTGACTTTAGATGGCCCGATCACCCGATGGCCCGATTTTTTTCTTTCGTGATATCATCCTGCGCGTGCTAGGCGGACGCACGAACGAGCAGTGGATCGCGCAATACGGCTCCAGTCATCAGCATCCGGTGAACCGGGTGTGTCACACGCTGGGCATTCCGACTATCCTGCTTTCGGTCCCGCTTTTCATCGCCAGCATCTTCTTTCACCAGCTGTGGCTGTATGCGCTGGGTCTTTTCCTCATCGGATGGGTTTTCCAATTCATCGGCCACGCCTTCGAGGGCAAGCCGCCGGAATTCTTCCACGACTGGCGTTTCCTGTTCGTCGGCGTGCGCTGGTGGTGGGCTAAGATCCACGGCAGAGCCTGATCTGTCGGGCGGGGAATGACATCGGCGAGTGCGCTCGCCCGGACGGCCGAGGGCGGTCGTCCCTACGTGAGCGTTGGAGACCTACGCCGCCAGGCGTTTCAAGATTTCCTTGCCCAATTTCTGCGCTTCGCCGAAAAATTTCTGGTATTCGAGGAAGATGCGGTTCAGCTCCAGCGACTGGTCGGCGGTGAGCTTGCGGCGCAGCATCATGTCGCGCACGTGGACGGGGTTGGGCAGAGTCGCGTCTTCGGTCAGTTCTTCAAGAGCGGTCGCGGGATTGTAGTGGTACATGCATTTCATTCTATCGCCGCGCGGGGAAGTAAAGGGGGTCCCAACTTAAGAAGGTTGCGGTATCGCTGAAGCGATGCCCCGATACGGAATGTGAGGGCGGCTTGCGCCGCCCTACGCATTCAATTCCGAGGTCGAACGGGCGAGGACGCCCGTCGCTCCAGCGAATTTTCGCCTGACGACTAACGACTAACGACGATCCTACGTTCCTTCCGACCAACTGGCCAAATATTCTTCCTGCTCCGAGGTTAGGCGGTCGATCTTGATGCCGAGCGATTCGAGCTTCAGCTTGGCCACGCGTTTGTCGAGTTCGACCGGAACCGTGTAAACCTTTTTTTCCAGCGACGCATGGTTCTTCACCATGTACTCGCAGGAAAGGGCCTGATCGGCAAAACTCATATCCATCACCGACGCGGGATGGCCTTCGGCGGCGGCCAGATTGATCAGACGGCCTTCGCCTAGCAGGTTGATGCGGCGGCCGTCCTTCATCGTGTACTCGTCGACGAAGCTGCGCGTGGTGCGCTTGGAGGACGACAGTTTTTCGAGTGACGGAATGTCGATTTCGACGTTGAAGTGGCCCGAGTTCGAGATGATGGCGCCATCCTTCATAAGTTCGAAGTGTTGCTTGGCGAGGACGTTCTTGTTGCCGGTGACGGTGCAGAAAACGTCGCCGATTTTAGCGGCTTCTTCCATGCTCATCACGCGGAATCCGTCCATCACGGCTTCGAGCGCTTTGGTTGGATCAACCTCGGTGATGATGACTTCCGCTCCGGCGCCGCGGGCGCGCGAAGCGAGGCCACGTCCGCACCAGCCGTAGCCGGCGACAACGAACTTCGACCCTGCCAGGAGGAAATTCGTCGCGCGGATGATGCCGTCAATCGTCGATTGTCCGGTGCCGTAGCGGTTGTCGAACAGATGCTTGGTGTCGGCGTCGTTGACGGCTATGATCGGATACCCGAGCACGCCCTCCTTCGCCATGGCGCGCAGGCGAATCACGCCGGTAGTGGTCTCCTCGGTGCCGCCAATCACGCCCGACAATTCAGCTTTGCGCTTGGTGTGCAGGATCGTGACCAGGTCGGCGCCATCATCCATGGTGATCTGCGGTTTGTGGTCGACAGCCGCCATGATGTGCGAATAGTAGCTGTCGTTGTCCTCGCCTTTGATGGCGAAGACAGGAATGCCGTGGTCGCGCACCAGGCTAGCGGCGACGTCGTCCTGCGTGGAAAGCGGGTTCGAGGCGCATAGTGCTGCATCGGCGCCGCCATCGCGCAAGGCGATCATCAAGTTTGCGGTTTCGGCCGTAACGTGCAGGCAGGCGGAAACGCGGATGCCCTTGAGCGGCTGGTTCTTGATGAATTCCTTGCGGATGATCTGCAGCACCTTCATCGACTGGTTCGCCCACTCGATGCGTTTCTTGCCCAGATCGGCCAGTTCAAACCCCTTAACGTCGCTGCTGATTGATGTGGTTGTAGTAGCCATTTCTCTCCCTATCCCCGAATGATGACGCTGAGTGAATCTATGTAGTTCGTACGCTGCAGAAGAAGATCCACCACGGAGGCACGGAGTCACAGAGAAAATCTAAAAACTAGAAAAAGCAAGAATCGCTTTTTCCGTGTCCCGGTGCCTCCGCGGTGAAGAACTATTTCCTGGCCCCAGCCGGTTCCAGCTTCAAACCGGCGTCTGTCGCCAGTTTGGCGGCTTTGTCGGTTGCTTCCCAAGTGAAATCCGGATCGCTGCGGCCGAAGTGTCCGTAGGATGCGGTCTTACGGTAAATCGGACGGCGCAAGTTGAGCGTCTCGATGATCTCGCGCGGCTTCAGCTTGAAGTTCGCCCGCACCAAATCAGGAATCAGTTTGGCATCAACCTTCTCGGTTCCGAAAGTATCCACCAGGACGCTGACTGGATCGGCAACCCCGATCGCGTATGCGAGTTGCACTTCGCAGCGGTCGGCGAGGCCGGCGGCCACAATGTTCTTGGCGATGTAGCGCGCCATGTAGGCGGCCGAGCGGTCAACCTTGGTCGGATCCTTGCCGCTGAATGCGCCGCCGCCGTGACGGCCCATGCCACCGTACGTGTCGACGATGATCTTGCGGCCGGTCAGACCGGAATCGCCCATGGGGCCGCCGATGACGAAGCGTCCGGTGGGATTGATGTGGTACTTGGTATCTTCGTCGAGCAGGTTGGCCGGAATTACGGCTTGGATGACGTGCTTCAAAATGTCGGCGCGCAGTTCGTCGTTGCCCACACTTTCGGAATGCTGCGTGGATACAACCACCGCATCCACGCGTTTCACTCTGCGGTGCGCATCGTATTCGACCGTGACTTGGGATTTTCCGTCGGGCCGCAGGTACGGGCAGGTGCCATTCTTGCGCACTTCGGAAAGTTTCTGAGTGAGTTTGTGGGCCAGCGAAATCGGAAGAGGCATCAGTTCGGGAGTTTCGTTGCAGGCATACCCGAACATCATTCCCTGATCGCCGGCACCGCCGGTGTCCACTCCCATGGCGATATCGCCGGACTGCTTGTTGATGCTGGAAATTACGGCGCAGGTGTTCGAGTCGAAGCCGTAGACGGCGTTGTCGTAGCCGATCGACTGCACGACGCCGCGCACCAGATTCTGAAAGTCGACGTACGCTTTGGTGGTGATCTCGCCGGCAATCACGACCAGGCCCGTACAGGTCAGGGTTTCACAGGCGACGCGGCTGGTCGGATCCTCACGAAGGCAGGCGTCGAGAATGGCATCGGAAATCTGGTCGGCGATCTTGTCCGGATGTCCCTCAGTTACAGATTCCGAGGTAAAAAGAAAACGATTGGTTGCAGGCAATCTGGTATCTCCTTCAAGGTGGCTTTGAGCCTTTACTTGCGAGCCTTCACGTCCGATAAGGGAGGCTTACGGAGCCCAAGGGCTCTGGACCAAGCTTGGCTTAATCTTGGTTTGGCTAACTGTTCTTCAAAACGGTATCAGAGATGGCCTGTGAAGCGCAACGAAATTGGCTGGTAACGAAGGGAGTTGACATTGAGTGGGAGGGAGTTGGCAGCGAACGGCGGAGGGCGGGCGACAAATGGAAGAAAAGAAAGAGAAAAACTTAAGGCGTCGAAGGCGGTGGCGAAGCATTCGACACCATTCCGCCAGGGCCAAAGGTAACGGTCTTGACCTCTCCCAATTG
This sequence comes from Terriglobales bacterium, assembly GCA_049520095.1. Taxonomy (GTDB): domain Bacteria; phylum Acidobacteriota; class Terriglobia; order Terriglobales; family Acidobacteriaceae; genus Acidiflorens. Next base: position 81,099 of record JBEKQC010000011.1, on the reverse strand, counting down.
TCCTCCCGTGTCGAGTTTCTTTCCATTGAAGCGAAAGTCGATGCCGCCGGCATTGCCGACCTTAATGATAATTTCTTTTCGTCCATGGATGGTCCGCTCGCTGCCCGCCGCCAAGACTTCGGATGGGGCAGTCTCGCCGTCGGCAGTGATCGAGATCCAGGATTCTTCGCGGGCTTGGATGACGACGGTAAACTCTCCCGGAGTTGGGGCAGGGGCGGCAGCGGCTGCGGTCTGAGGTGCTTGGGGGGCGGAGGTCGATCCTCCAGTCGGCGAACTATTTGTTGGCGAAGTGGAGGCGCTAACTTCCTGGTCCACTTTGTTGGACGCTTTGCCTGATGACTGGGCGGCCGGTACCGGCATCATGGCGGTGGTTGGAGTGGGATGAAGTGACTGCCTTGCCTGTTCCCGCTGGTGCCGGCTCCAGAGGGAGAGCGCGAGCGCGATCAGGAGCAGGACTGCGGCGAACAGGCCCCAGGGTAGGTGGCGAGGGGGAACGTCGGAGATGGCTTCCAGGCGGCTGACCGTTGCTTCATTTTCGCGCGCTCCGTCTTCGCGCGCGGCGATTTCGGTCGAAGCGGGCGGAGCGTCGCCGGAAGCTTGCAGGTACTCGGCAACGGTTTGGTCCTCGTCGAGCCCGACGAAGCGGGAATAGGCGCGGACGAAGCCCTTGTTGAAAATGCCTCCGGGCAACTGGTTGAATTTGTCCTCTTCCAGCGCTTGCAGCATGCGGGTGCCGATCTTGGTGGAGCTGGAAATCTGCTCCAGGGTGATCTTGCGCTTCTCGCGTTCCTGTTTCAGTTTTTCGCCAAAAGAAGGCAAACCAGTCTCCCGCATGCGTTGGATGGCGAACGGAATTCTACTCTGTCGAGAAGCTAGATCATAGAGAATTGGTAACGGGTGATTTCTAATTGGCAATTTGAAACTCAGATCAAGACCGAGGCTCGAGTAGGGACGCGATCGGTTCACAAATTCCAAATTAGAAAACTCCACAATCACTCACAGTAGGGTGGAGGAGGCTATACGGTCGAATGCGGCTTGCCGGCTGGTGTCAGGTCACAGGGGCTAAATGCTCATTGGAGGGGGCACGCCTTTCTGTTCGGGATGAAGCGCTCGCCGACATACGGTGCTACTGGAGGTCTTCGCTTACTGCTAATCTTTTTCACCCTTGAAGGAGTCATTGGTCCCCGGCTCTCGCTTTTTAGCTGGCTGCGCCTTCCTCTTCCGCCGGTGTGGCTTCGAATCCCGCTCCTGCTGGGCCTTGCCTTGCTGTTGGTCCGATTTGTCGCGGGGCTGAAGCTGTCCGAAATCGGCCTTTACCGATGGCGTGAATGGAGTGCGACCGAGAAGTCCTACTTTGTTCAGGTCTTTCTCATTGCGAACCTCGTCTTTTCTGTCCTCTTCGCGGACCGGTTGCGAGTAATTCTTGCCGAGCCGCATCTCCTGAGCCGCGTGGAGACAGTTTTCCTCCCCTACCTCCTCTGGGGTTTCTACCAGGAGGTGGTGTACCGCGGCATTCTGCAAACCGAACTCGTCCGGCGATGGGGCCCCCTGCCCGGGATTCTTGTCAGCAATTCTCTTTACACCTTTGGTCCGTTGCACTTTTACCATTTCTCGCACACTCACCCGGCGCTGCCGATGTTCGCGGGCATTTTCGCCATAGGCTTGTTCTTCGGGGTGTTGTACGAGAGGTCGGGCAACTTATGGATGGTTGCCGTCTTTCATGGCATCGGCAACTCATACATCGAGGGCACTCAGCTGCACTGAGGGCCGGTGAAAAATGGAATCGGAGGCCCCCATTGCGGGGCGAACGGAAGGCTCTTCAGAGGGGGATTCTGCCTTAAGTTAGCTCCTATGAATCGGGTGGGTTGGCGTGACCGGTACTGGTTACCGACGTTCATTGCTCGCGCGCCGTGAGCAAACCTATAATTCCCTATAATTTCCTGGTCCAACCACTCGTCTGAGGAGTCCATGGCAGAGGCCGCGGGCACATCCCCAATTCGCCTGTCGCAAGAGCTGACCATCTTTCACGATGTCGCCAAGGCGCTGACGTCTTCGTTGAACCTGGATTCGATTCTGCAGACCATCATGGAGAAAATGGCGGAATACTTCCGCCCCGATACCTGGTCACTGCTCATGGTGGATGAGGAAAAAGATGAGCTCTACTTTGCCATCGCGGTGGGGGCGGCGGCGGAGGTGCTGTCGAAGGCGCGTTTGAAGGTGGGGGAGGGGATTGCCGGTTGGGTGGCCAAGCACGGGCAGGTATTGATTGTGCCCGATGTGCAAAGCGATCCACGCTTTTCTTCGCGGCTGGACGAGATGACGCGGCTGCGCACACGCTCCGTGATCTGCGTGCCCTTGCGCTCGAAACACCGCGTACTGGGCGTGATCCAACTGGTCAACGCCAACGTGGAAATGAGCGAACAGGAGATGTTTTTTCTCCAGGCTTTGTGCGACTACGCGGCGATTTCAATCGAGAATGCGAGGTCGGTCGAGAAGATTCAGGAGCTAACCATCACCGACGATTGCACCGGCCTGTTCAATGCACGCCATCTGCACAAAACGCTCGAAACCGAGGTCTACCGCTCGACCCGCTTCGGCTACCAATTCAGCGTGATTTTCATCGACCTCGACCACTTCAAGGCGGTCAACGATACGCACGGGCATCTGGTGGGAAGCCGTCTGCTGGCCGAAGTCGGATACCTGATCAAAGCGCAGTTGCGGCTGATTGACTTTGCTTTCCGCTACGGGGGAGACGAGTTTGTCGTGCTGCTGCCGCAGACGAGCAAGGATCAGGCTGTGGTGGTGGCGAAACGCTTGCAGGATTCTCTGCGCTCGGGGACTTTCTGCAGCGAGCAGGGCTTGAATTTGAACTTGCGCGCCAGCATGGGGTTGGCGACTTTTCCGCACGATGCCCAAACCCCGCACGACATCATCCGCCAGGCGGACGAGATGATGTATGTGGTGAAGAACACCACCCGGGACAATATCGGGATTGCTTCGCGCGGGCTGGTGGAGACGTAGAGGAACAGGTTCTCAGGCGCACCGCAGCCAGGGACAATGTGCCTCAGTCCTCCGCTGCTTTTCCTACTGTTTTTCTCGCTTTTGCAACTCCGTGGGCTGGTCGGTTTTGGGCTGCGCTTCGGTCGGGTCCGGTTTCCATGTGAAGGCGTTGGCGGGCGCGGAGGGGTTCACGCCGAAGTCCCACACATAGAGGTTCATTCCTTCTTTTCCCATTATCTCGGCGATGGCGTACTCACCAGTCGCGAGAGGTTCGGTGGGAGTGAGCTTGATCCAGCCTCCGGTCATGGTAGCGGCGGTGGCTGCGACGAGACGTTCGTCGGTGGTCGTCTTTCCGGTGACCGCGATTTTGACTGCGCCAGCCACGCGTTTGTTGCCCTTGACGTCGATGCGAATGATCTTGAAGCGCTCGGTGGGGGAAAGGGACAGCGGCGGCGAAGGGCCGCCGGTAGAGGCCTGCGCGATTGCGGGCGCGCCCTGATTCAAATCGATGTTGATGTAGAGCGATGGCACGGTGGTGTGCGACTGAATCTTGGCGTGCGCTCCGGGGAGGTCAATCGTTTGCTTGGCGCCCGCCAGCGGATTGATCACCGACCGTAGAATATTTGACTTGGTGTTCTTATCCACCTCCCCGCCCGATTGCTGCAGTTCGGCCAACTGCGGCTGATTCTCATAGGTATCGAGGAGAAAGATGCCACCTTCGTCGGGCAGCCGCAGACCGGGTGCGACCTGCGGAGAACGGGCTTGTTCGACTTTCCGTTCGGCCTCCAGTTGCTTGTCGAGTTCAACCGCTTCCGGATCGAGCTTGCCCTCGTCGCGGCCGCGCTCGAACTTATCGGTTGCGTCCCAGTCGATCAGCGATTTAGGGACTTCCTCCCATTCGCCGCGTTCGGCGCTGAAATAGCGGACGCGGTCGCCGTGAATCTCATACTTGGTGATGGACTGGTAGGAGCCGTCTTTCAGGATGAGGCGGCGGGCTTGGGGTTGGGCGAGAACGGGAACTGAGAAAGAAAAGCAAAGCGCAACAAAGCCGAGGATCGCGGCGAAAAGAACGCACGGTCTATGAATCGGAGATTTCACGCCACGCAAGATTATCGGCCTTCTTTCGTTCTTTTGTAAGTGATTGGATGCCAGGGCCCGGGGTGCAGGGTGTTTCGGTTTCACGTGTGGGATATACTGCCGTCAACTCTGGTGGACACTTGCGGAGATTCATCAGGCGCAATTCAGACCTGTCGCTCGCGTTGGCGCTGATCGGCGTGGCCGTTTACGCCGGTTGCAACGTTTTTCCGCAGGTGCGATTCGACCGTGAGCGCATCGAGGTCTGGGTTGCGCCGCAACAGATTCAGGTCAGCGGCCTGTATCGCTACAGGAATCCTTTCGCGGTGCCCGCGTTCCTCTCGCTGGTGCTGCCGTTCCCGGTGGATCCTGAGCACCCGCGGCCCTCCATGTACTCCATCGCAACGGCAACCAAGGACGGCACCATTGTCGACTACCTACATCCCACGGAACGTCATGGCGAGGTTCACTTTCGCGTGAATCTTCTTCCGCACGAGGAGAAGTGGTTGCGGGTGGACTATGTGCAGGGCACGAGCGTGCCACGTGGCACTTACATCCTCATGACGACGCGCAAATGGCGGCATCCGCTAGTTCGCGGAGACTACTTTCTTCATCTCGCCCCGGGAGTCGAACTGGCCTCCACGAACTACCGCTTCGATGTTGCCCTAGTCGGGGACACGAACGTGTATTCGTTCGCGAAAACCGATTTTTACCCCAACGAAGACTGGGAGTTCTCGTGGCGGGAGATAACCCCAAGCGCTCCCGCAGGGAGCGAGTAATGAGACTAAGTCGCAGAGCGGAACTGATTCTCTGGATGCTGACGCTGGGCTGTCTGCCAGCGTGGGCGAACAACGCCCCGCAGCCGGATGGACTCTTTTCGATCATCCTTATTTTTCCGGTGGCGATCATCGGCTTCCGGCTGGCTGGAGCGGTGTATTCAGCAAGTGAGCGGAAATGGCGTGTGCTCCGCGTCTCCTTGCTGGCACTGGCTGTCATTGTCGCCATGGCCGGGACCGAGATTGCGTTGATTCCGCTGATCGTCTTGTTCGTGTATGGCTTTACGCGTGGTGTGCAGATAATAATTCGTGGACAAGGCCTCAAGCGTGTGTTCGTTGGAATCGCGGTCTGCCTGTGGACGTTGTTCGCAGTGAGCGATTACGTCGTCTCGCTCGCGGTTTGGTCGCCTGTGCATGTCCACGAGATTACTGCTGTCGAGGATCTTCGCGCCTTGGCGAAGGCGGAAGAGACCTACGCCCATAGCAACGATTCGAAGAGGTACGCGACCATCGAGCAACTGCGCGATGCGCGAACCCCACTGCCGCTCCCGTGGGGGGAACCAAGTGATAACTCCAGGGTTTATGACCTTTATCTCGACGGTAGAGCTCGCGCTGGTTACCGTTACAGTTCCACCGTCGACGCCAGCGGCGGGAAGTTTATGATTGCCGCCGTGCCATCGGAATACGAAAAAGACGTGAGGCCACTTTTTGCTCCGGGAAGTTCATGGCTATATAGCTTGCGATCCCATCCAAAGCGGGATGATACAGGGCAGCGGAGCTTCGCTATCGATGAGACCGAGGTCATTCGCGCTGCCGACCTTGGTACCACTCGACCTATCACCCGTGATGAGGCAGAGAGGTGGAAGCCGCTGCAATAGGGCCGAACCTTGAAAGTGTTCCGGGTACTAGGGAAAATCCCAAGTCTTCGATGATCGTGGAATCCCACTCTTGCGCAAAGGACGCGCAAGGATGGGGCACCCTCGGTTCATTCATTTCCGACAAAGTTCGAACTGACGGCTGAGAGCTGAAGGCTGACAGCTGCTTTTTCCACATTCCCTTCCAGAACGACTTCTGCCATAATTGATCGTGCACCCCAACCCCCACCCCAGCGCGCACAAAAACCCTGCGCTCCGGGGACCCCGTTGCACAATTTTCCCAACAAAATTAAAGCGAGGAAACGATGTCGGCCAAGTACATTTTTGTAACCGGCGGTGTGGTCTCATCACTAGGCAAAGGACTGGCGGCGGCCTCCATTGGATGCCTGCTCGAAAGCCGCGGCCTCAAAGTCAACCTGATGAAATTCGATCCGTACCTGAACGTCGATCCGGGGACGATGTCGCCGTTTCAGCACGGCGAGGTTTTTGTTACCGACGACGGCGCCGAAACCGATCTTGATCTCGGACATTACGAGCGCTTCACGCACGCCAAACTTTCTCGCGATAACAACTGGACCACGGGGCGTCTCTACGAGCAGATTATCGCCAAAGAGCGGCGGGGCGATTACCTGGGCAAGACGGTGCAGGTGATTCCGCACGTGACGAACGAGATCAAGGCGGCGGCGAAAAAAGTGGCGCAGGACGTGGACGTGGCGATCGTTGAAATCGGAGGCACGGTGGGCGACATCGAGTCGCTGCCTTTCATCGAAGCGATCCGCCAGATGCGACAGGAACTCGGCCGCGATAACACTTTGTTTGTGCACGTGACGCTGGTGCCATTTATTGCCGCGGCTCAGGAATTGAAGACCAAGCCTACGCAGCACTCCGTCAAGGAATTGCTCAGCGCCGGAATTCAGCCGGACATTCTGCTTTGCCGCACGGACCGTTTCCTTTCGAAAGAAATCAAGTCTAAGATTGCGCTCTTCTGCAACGTCGAAGAAGAAGCGGTCATCACGGCGAAGGATGTTGCGTCCATTTACGAAGTGCCGATAGTGTTCGCGCATGAAGAAGTCGACACCCTAGTTTTGCGGCGACTGAAACTCGAGGCTAAAGACCGCGATCTTTCGAAGTGGAACGATCTGGTACACCGCGTTTATAACCCGAAAGATGTGGTCCGGATCGGCATTGTCGGGAAGTATGTGGAGTACGAGGACAGTTATAAGTCGCTGAAAGAAGCGCTGGTGCATGGGGCGCTGGCGCACAACCTGAAGCTGGAATTCAATTGGATCGAAGCCGAAGGTCTGGAGACTGCCGACAAGAGTTATGAAGCGCAGTTAGAAGAGTACGACGGATTGCTTGTGCCCGGCGGATTTGGCAAGCGCGGCATCGAAGGTATGCTGAGGGCGATCCAATACGCGCGCGAGAAGCATGTGCCTTACTTCGGAATCTGCCTGGGGATGCAGACGGCTTGCATTGAATTTGCGCGCAATGTGTGCGGATTGGCGGATGCCAATTCCAGTGAGTTCGATCCGGCGACTCCGCATCGCGTGATCTACAAGCTGCGCGAGTTGCGCGGCGTGGAAGAACTGGGCGGCACGATGCGGTTGGGGGCATGGCCGTGCAAGATCGAGTTAGGAACGCTGGCCTACAAAGTTTACGGCCAGACTGAGATCAGCGAGCGTCACCGGCATCGTTATGAGTTCAACCGCGAGTATGAAGAGCCCATGGTCGCAGCCGGGCTGCGCATTTCCGGTTCGACTCCAGACGGCACTTACGTGGAGATGGTGGAGATTCCCGGGCATCCATTCTTTATCGGATGCCAGTTCCATCCGGAATTCAAGTCGAAGCCGCTGGAGCCGCATCCACTGTTCAAGGCCTTCACAGGCGCGTCTTACGAGCACGGGCAGAAGAGGAAAGAGCAGAAAGGCGCAGCCGAGGTGGAAATGTTTCTGCGGCCGGAGAAAATGGGAAGAAGATAACCACCGCCGAGACGCCGAGGGCACCGAGAAAACCGAGAACTGCAGATCCCTCGCTTCGCTCGGGATGACAAGAGTTAGGAAGTGGATTTGGAAAATATTGTCTCGCCGTTCTCGGCGTCTCGGCGGTAAACGACTTTGACTTTGTCCTTCCAAATCGATACGGTTCGCGTCGGCTCGGGCGACCTGTTTCTGATTGCCGGGCCGTGTGTGATCGAGAGTGAAGAGCACGCACTGCGCATGGCGGAGATCATCAAGGGCGTGGCGCGTTCGCTGAATTTTCCGTTCATTTTCAAGGCATCGTACGACAAGGCGAACCGCACGTCGATCCGCAGTTATCGCGGGCCGGGGATGAAGGAAGGTCTGCGCATCCTGAAGAAGGTCAAAGACGAAGTTCACATTCCGGTGCTGACTGACGTGCATCAGGCTGCCGACGTGGCGGCCGTGGCGGAAGTCGTGGACGTGTTGCAGATCCCCGCGTTCCTCTGCCGGCAAACCGATCTGGTTGTGGCTGCGGCGCTGAGCGGGCGTCCGGTAAACATCAAGAAGGGGCAGTTTGTTTCGCCCTGGGACATGAAGCACGCTATCGAAAAGTGCCGCGAAGCGGGCAATAGCCAGGTATTTGTGACCGAGCGCGGATCGAGTTTCGGCTACAACAATTTGGTTGTGGACATGCGCTCGCTGGCCATCATGCGCAAGTTCGCGCCGGTGGTGTTTGACGCAACGCACTCGGTGCAACTGCCGTCGGCTTCGCACGGCGATGAAGATCAGCCGGCGATGAGTGGAGGCCAGCCTGAGTTTATCCCGGTGCTGTCGCGGGCTGCGGTGGCGGCGGGGGTGGATGGCGTGTTCATGGAAGTCCACGACAATCCGAAAGAAGCGAAAAGTGACGGCGCGAACGCGCTGGACACGCGCAACCTGCGCGGCTTGCTGAAAGAATTACAGGCGGTGAAGAAGGCGCTGGACGAGGCGCATAGCACGCCTTAGCGGTGGACCCCATCCTCCGTGGGTAACTAGCGTGACTCCGAAATTCCTTTCCCCGGTCCGGCATGACTCATAACGTGGTATCAAGGTGAAGCCACTACGGCCGGCTCCCGTAAATGCAATCAACATCTGCGATTCATCGGCTTGGCCCCGTCCCCAGGTGGGGGCTGGTTGTTTTTTGCCTGATCTCTATCGGGGTGAGCGGGCAGCAAATGCTCTGGTATTTTTCCCAGGGTCCGGCCGCAACCGATCTCCGAATTTTCATGACTGGCGTCAACCTCGTGGCTTCGGGTCAGGGCCGACAGCTTTACCACTTCGACGCTCAGGAAAAGGCGCAGATCCGGCTCTATCCCGAAACTCGGATCAGTGGCCTGCTCCCTTTCAATCATCTTGCTTATGAGCTGTTGTTTTATTGGCCGGTCTCGGGCCTTTCCTATCGGAGTGCGCTAATTGTCTGGGCGCTGGCCAATGCCGGCCTGGTATTTCTGATTGCCTGGCTGCTTGCGCCTTATAGTCGAACTCTTACGCAAACGACAAGGACGCCGCTGGCTCTCTACTTACTGGCTTTTTATCCAGTGATCTATGTGTTCGGGGAGGGGCAGGATTCACTTGTATTTATGTTATTGCTCGTCTTGTCTCTACGGTCCATGGACAGCGGACGGACGTTTCTGGCCGGATTCCTGCTTGCACTGGCCTGCTTCAAGTTTCATCTGGCGCTGATGGTCGCATTCTTTGTTCTCGTTCTCCGCGGAAAATGGCGCGGATTGGGAGGCTTTGTAATTGGCGGTGCCGTCGTGGGCGGGCTCTCTCTGGCGCTTGTGGGTCCCACGATTATCCACGACTATCCTGCGATGCTGCGCCGGCAAGACGTAATGACGCCGTGGGGATTTATTCCCTGGTTCATGCCGAATCTGCGCGGGTTTCTGCAGTGGGCGCTCGCGCGGTGGCTTGACGCGGGCACAATTCTGCCTGTCGTTCTTATGAGTTCGGTGGTCGTCGGAGTTATGGCAATTTGGCTGGCGCTGGGCAATCGCGCCAAGAAAGATGAGGGCATGGCCTATGCAGTGGCTATCCTGACGACAATCCTGATCAGCTACCACCTGCATATGCAAGACCTGACCATGGCGCTGCTTCCCATGGTTCTCCTCGCCGAGCGTGCGGTACGCTGCTGGCTACAGCACCGAGCTACTGGAAACGAACTGGGAAGCACCGAAGCTTCAACTGTGTTGACGGTGGTTTTGGCGGTCACCATTGCCGTGCTCTATCTCTATCGCATCGCCGCCGAGCCCTTCCCGATCCTGGAAGTGCGTGGGTGCCTTCTGGCTGTGCCTGTCTTCGTGCTCTGGGTAGTCGCTTTGCGTTGGTGGTGCACGGCGCCGTCTGAATCGCTAGATTGAGAAGCTCAGATGTGTTTTCTTCCCCGGGAGATGGCTTCGCGGGCTTCCTTGTCGGCGGTACGGCGGCGCTCGGTTTCGCGCTTGTCCCATAGCTGTTTGCCCTTGGCTAGGGCTAGTTCGACTTTGATTTTGCCATTCTTGAAATACATGCGGGTGGGGATCAGGGTCAGTCCCTTTTGCTGGGTCTTGCCGATTAGCTTGCGAATTTCTTCTTTGTGAATCAGAAGTTTGCGGGTGCGGAGGGCGGCATGATTGGCGTAGTTGCCGTGGTCGTAGGGGCTGATGTGGCAGTTTAGGAGCCAGAGTTCGCCGTCCTTTATTAGCCCGTAGGCATCCTTGAGATTGGTCTTGCCAGTGCGGACGGACTTTACCTCGGTTCCGGTGAGAACGACGCCGGCCTCGAATTTTTCGAGCAAGAAGTAGTTGTGGCTCGCGTTCCTGTTAACAGCGGCATCCTTCTCCCCCGAAGCGGTGGGCTGGCGGCGAGGATTTCTCTCCCGATTGGGCTGGGTCTGGTGAGTAGTCTGCTTGGCCATTGCTGAAAAGAAGCTGAAAAGAAAGTAACACGAAGACAGGTGCTAGTTCTCAGTTCCAGGTTCTCGGTTGTCGGAAAGCCTCTCCGCCAACCGGGAACTGGGAACGAAGAACCGCCCTTAGGGACAGGTACCAATGAGTGTAACCATCGGACTACCAACCACTTCGGGTGCAAGTTGACGCGATGCTATAATCAAAATCCCCGATACTTTTTGCGCGCGACGGCCCCGCGATGTCCGGGCGGTTGCGGTTTTTCGGGCACTTGAATGGGTCTGGGCTGGATAAACTCCGGTTTGGCTGAAGGTTTGATCCGGGAATGGCCCGCTGCCGCTGTGGCAAGAGAGATTTTCATGAGGATTGCTTGATGAGACGCCTGATCTTTCCGGCTCTGTTTGTCTTGTTGCTGCTCTGTCTGAGGCTTCCTGTCGTCGGGAAGAGTCATGATTCGGCCAAGTCGCTTTACGAGAAGGGCACCGACGCGGAGGCGCGGCAGAACTATGAGCAGGCCTTCGACTATTTCAGGCAGGCCTACAATCTGAAGCCGAAAGACCTGAGATATCGAACGGCTTTCGAGCGGACGCGCTTCTATGCGGCTTCGTCGCACGTACATCGTGGGCAGATCCTGCGCGATGCCGGCAAGCTTGACGAAGCGGCGGTGGAATTCCAGAAGGGGTTGGAGATCGATCCTTCTTCGTTCATCGCGCAGCAGGAGCTGAAGCGGACGCAGCAAATGATTAAGGAAGCGCAGAATCCGCCACCGCAAGCCGCCGCTCCGACGCCTTTGCGCAGACGGCTGGAAGCGGCGCAGGGTCCGGTGGAACTGGCTGCGATCTCGAACGTGCCCATCACGCTCAAGGTCACGGAGAAGTCCAATGTGATCTACGAAACGGTGGGCAAGCTGGCGGGCATTAACGTGCTTTTCGACCCCGATTACACGCCGCGCCAGGTACGCATCGAGCTGAACGGCGTGACCCTCGAAGATGCGCTGGGGATCATTTCATTTGAGACCAAAACCTTTTGGCGTCCGGTTACGCCGAATACGATTTTTGTGGCACAAGACACTCCAGCGAAGCGGAAAGAGTTGGAACAGAACGTCATCAAAACTTTTTATCTTTCGAACCTTTCCCAGCCCACCGAATTGCAGGATGTAGTGAACGCGATGCGCACCATCCTCGAAGTGAGCCGTATTCAGCAGTTGCCCTCGCAGGGAGCGATCGTGGTGCGGGGCACGCCGGACCAAGTGGCGCTGGCGCAGAAACTGGTGGACGATCTCGACAAGTCGAGACCTGAGGTGCTGATCGATGTAGCGGTCATGCAGGTGAGTCGCGACAAGTCGCACACGCTGGGCATCAACCCTCCGACCAACATCTCGGTGGCACTGCAGCCCAATGTCAGCACCGCTGCCCCAACCACCACCACGACGGGCGGCACGACCACGACTACCGGTTCGACGACGAATGGCCTCAACCTGAATACCCTCGCCAACCTCAACGCCACCGACTTCCAGGTGACGATTCCGCAGGCTACGGCGACGGCATTGATGAGCGATACCGATACCAAAGTCATCCAGAGTCCGCAGATCCGCGCCTTGGACGGGCAGAAGGCTTCATTGAAGATCGGCGATCGCGTGCCGGTGGCGACGGGATCGTTCCAGCCGGGTATTGGCGGAGTGGGTATCAATCCGCTGGTGAACACCCAATTTCAATACCTCGATGTGGGCGTGAACATCGAAATCACGCCGCGGGTGCACGCCGGACGTGAGATTTCCTTGAAATTGACGATGGATGTCTCGGACGTGGACTCGTATGTGAGCATTGGAGGCATCAGCCAGCCGGTGATCGGACAGCGCAAAATCGAGAACGAAATCCGCCTGAAAGAGGGCGAAGTCAGCTTGCTGGGCGGCATGATGGAAGACACGAAGACGAAGGCTCTGACCGGGATCCCGGGTCTGTCTTCGATTCCGATCCTGAAGTATCTTTTTGCGCAGGATACCTCGGACCACTCCACGAACGAAATCGTATTCGTCCTGGTCCCGCACATTATCCGCGGGCTGGACACTTCTCATAGCAGTGCCGATATGCTCGACGTGGGTACGGCGAGTGGGATTTCGCTGAGACTATCCACCAGCAAGCCGGCAGCGCCGGCAGCGGCGCCCGCCGCGCCGGTTCCCCAGGGAACATCTTCCCAGGGGGCACCAGTACCTGCTCCGCAAGGGTCGAGTCCACAATTGCCACAGAATCGTGTGGCGCAGGCTGGCACGGGAACGTTCATGTTTGATCCGCCCACCTTGAACCAGACCAAGGGCTCGACGTTTACAGTGAATGTCATGCTTTCGGGCGGGCAGAACGTTTACTCCGTACCGGTGCAACTCAACTACGATCCAAATCAAGTGCAAGTGGTCAATGTTTCCAACGGCGGGTTCCTCTCACAAGACGGGCAAGCCGTGGCGCTAGTGCATCGCGACGATCCTTTGACTGGCACACTGCAAATTACGGCCACGCGGCCACCGGGCGCCGGAGGCGTCTCGGGACAGGGCGCGGTGGTGACACTCACGTTCATGGCGAAGGAGTCGGGCCAGTCGGCTCTGACCATCACGCGGGGCGGAGCACGGGATCCGGCGATGCAGCCGATTGCGATGAGCGGAGCGCAGGCAGCCATTACCATTCAATAGTCGCGTTTTGGCGGCCACGCGCTGGTGAAGAAGTTCTCAGTTCCCGGTTCTCAGTAGAACGAACCGGGTCTCAACTGAGAACCGGGAACTGATTTATGAACCGGTCGATAAACATGCGAAAAGCTAGATGGGTGGCTACGCGCTGGCAACGCGGGTTTACGCTGATCGAGTTGATCGTCGCTACCATGATCCTGTGCATCCTGGTGGGGATGGCGGTTCCGGTGGAAAAGCACGTCCTTCAGCGCGATCGCGAGCGCGAATTGCGCTACGACCTGTGGATGATGCGCGACGCGATCGACCGCTACAAAGATGCGGCCGACCGGAACGCGTTCCAGACCAAGGTGGGGAGCGAAAACTATCCTCCGGATCTCGATACGCTGGTCAACGGCGTGGATGTTGCCGGTAAGAAACTAAAGTTTCTGCGCAAGATTCCAGTCGATCCCATCACCGGTAAGGAATGGGGATTGCGTTCCATGCAGGACGACAAAGACTCGGATTCATGGGGTGAGCAAAACGTCTTCGATGTGTACTGCAAGTCGGACCAACTCGCTTTGGATGGCACGAAATATAAGGACTGGTAGATGAGATTCAGGTCCAAAGCGCGCAAACTCAAAGTCAGCGATCCCAAGATCGGCAATCCCGCGGTTCCCAATCTCACGGTACGCGATCGGGGTTTCACCCTGATTGAGATGGTCGTCGTGATGTTCGTCATCATGATCATCCTGGCGATCGCGGTGCCGAATTACACCCACAGCGTGCTGCTTGCCAAGGAAGCCAAGCTTCATCAGAATCTGACGACGCTCAATAAAGCCATCACCGAGTATTCGCTCGACAGGAACAAAGCGCCCCAGTCGCTGGAGGATCTGGTGCCGGGATACATCAAGTTCATTCCGGAAGACATCACCGGCAAAACCGATACATGGAAGTTGGATCTGGAAGACTCCGAAGATGCTTATGATCCGACCCAGATCGGCATCAAGAGCGTGCACAGCGGTTCGGATGAGATCTCGACCCTCGGCGACCCTTACTCGAGCTGGACGCACTAGGTCGGGAACCGAGCAGAATTAGGTCTGGAGATGAGCAGAACGGCGACACGGCGCGATCGCGGGTTCACGTTGATCGAGATTATGGTGGCGATCAGCGTCATTCTGATCCTGCTGGGGGTGGCCATACCCGTCTACAGCCATGCCATTACCCGGAAACGGGAGGAAAATCTGCGCCACAACCTGGACACGCTGAATCGGATGATCTTCCAGTACACGCTTGACAAACAAAAAGCGCCGCAGTCGCTGGAGGATCTGCATTCGGCGGGTTACCTGGACGAAATTCCGAAGGACATCACGGGCAGCACCGATACTTGGCAGACGGAGCCAGCAGACGCAATCTTCTCGCTGGAGCAAAAGGATACCGATGGCATCATTGGCGTGCACAGTGGTTCCGACAAGATTGGCAGCGACGGCAAGGCTTACTCGACCTGGTAGAGCAGGGGTCAGGTCTTAGTCTCAGGTCCCAGGAAAATCGGCGGCTCCGCATAATAAGTCAAAAACGCCTTGCGGATCCAGGGAATCGACGGAAGAAAAGCAGCCGCTATTTTCTTGGCTTCACCGCCCCAAACAAGACCCTTGAGGCAATCAATCCCACAGCTGCGACAGCGCTCGGCATAGAGTAGTCCGGGGCCGGGGTGTCGCAATCCAGGCACGGAACATCGATGCTAATGGGCTTTTCGGCAGCATGGTCCCGCGCAAATTTTTCGGCTTCCCGATTTTCCCCCTTTGCCTTAAGAAGCTCAATGTTGGATTCGACCACCCTCCAATTGGCCGCCAGCGCTTCCTTGACCGCTGTGCAGTTCATGCAAGACAAGTGCGCCGAATTGTATCTGTTCCTGACTACGGTTGACTCGTATATCAGATCGGCAGCGGCGGCCAGCGCAACCATCAGCGCGAGTACTGCCGCTGCTTTTGTCAGATTCATGGGCGGAAATTATCTCACGCGGAGTGCAACGGCACCATTGCAGGATTTTCCCGAGACCTGAGACCTGCCATCTGCCTTTCTGTTACCTTATTCATTCCCTATCCTGGAGGTGAGGAATGGATTCTCTCAACCGGCTGCAGCCCCTGGCGCTGCTCGTGATGCGGCTCGTGCTGGGAGCGATCATGATCGCACATGGTTATCACAAGGTGTTTGGCGGATTCCATCACCACATGGAGTTCGTGGGCTCGCTCGGCCTTCCTGCCTGGTTGGCATATCTTTCCGCGGGGACGGAATTCTTTGGCGGGGTCGGCATCGTGCTGGGACTGTTTACGCGTTTCTTCTCGCTCGCGTTCGTGATCGAGATGGGCGTGGCCATCTGGAAAGTGCACTTTAAGAACGGGCTTATGGGGAATGGCGGATACGAATTTCCGCTGGCTGTGGCTATGATCGCGTTTGCACTGCTTTGTTTTGGCGGTGGTCGGTGGGGATTCAATTTCGGTAAGGGCGGCGGTTCGAGCAAAGTGAGGAAAGGGTAATTTCGGACCTCCCTCCGGCGCCTGAACTTCAGAACTCTGCCAGTTCCTTCATTGCCCGAAACAGGTCGCTCGACTGGGGCAGGATGGCATTCTCCAGAATCGGCTGGTATCCGACGAAGGTGTCGGTGGCTGCGACTCGTTTCACCGGGGCATCGAGGTGATGGAATAGCTGGTCGGCAATGCGGGCGGCGATTTCGGCGCCGTATCCCCAGCTTAGCGAGTCTTCGTAAGCAATCAGCGAGCGGTTGGTTTTCTTCACCGACGCGGCGATTGCATCCCAGTCAAACGGATTCAGGCAGCGCAGGTCGACCAGTTCGACGCTGACGTGATGTTCGCGCTCCAGTTTTTGCGCGGCCTGCAGCGCGCGTGGAACCACTGCGCCGTAGGTGATGACGGTGAGGTCGGTTCCCGGCTGTACGATTTTCGCTTTTCCGAACGGCACCATGTAGTCGGGACCGGGATAGGGGGCGCGCCCATAAGTTTCGCGGTAGAGGCGCTTGTGTTCGAGGAACAAAACCGGGTCGTCGCACCGGATCGCCGTGCGCAGCAAGCCCGCGGCATCGAGCGCGTTCGAAGGGAACACGACGCGCAATCCGGGAGTATGGGTGAAGATGCTCTCGCCGCATTGCGAATGGTAAATCGCGCCGCCGGTCAGATAACCGCCTATGGCAACCCTAATCACCAATGGCGCCGAGAAGGCGTTATTCGACCGCCAGCGGATGGTGGGGAGTTCGTCGCGCAGCTGCATCATCGCAGGCCAGATGTAATCGAAGAACTGGATTTCCACCACGGGTTTCAACCCGCGCGTGGCCATGCCAGTGGCACGACCGACAATGCTGGCCTCGGCGATCGGGGAATTGAACACTCGGTCGGAGCCGAACTGGCCCTGCAGGCCCGCCGTGAGCTTGAAGACTCCGCCCTTACCTTTTACCAGCTTCTGTTTTATGTACTCTTCGCGACTGCAGTCGGCCACATCTTCGCCGAACACGACGATGCGCTCATCGCGCTGCATCTCGTCACGCAGCGTAGCGTTGATCAGGTCCGCCATAGTCTTGTTCGGCGACTTGTTCGGCGTGGCCGAGCCTTTGCCATCCGTGGCAGTTTCGGGCGGGGAAATCACCGGATGTGTCTCAAACTCCACCGATGTGGGATCGAGATTGGGCGAGTACACGTAGTTGTAGATCGTTTCCGGCTGCGGCAGCGCTGCGTCGAGAGCGCGATCGGTATCGGCCTGCATCTGATCCTCGACGTCCTTCTCGATCTTGTTGATCCCTTTTTCGTCGAGGATTCCCTCCCGCAGGAGGAACATCTGCAGGCGCGGCACCGGATCGCGTGCCGCATCGGCACGGCGCTCGGCGTCCGGCCGGTAAAGCCGTTCGTCGTCGGACAGCGAGTGCGAATAAGGACGGATCACATGGGCGTGGACAAACGCAGGACCATGACCCCCCCGGCAATGTTCGGCCGCCCGCTTGAACGCCGCATAGGTAACCACCGGATCGGTGCCGTCAATCTCTTCGAAATGGAAGTTGGGGAAGCCGGAGACCAGGTGTGAAATGTTGCCACCCGCGGTCTGCACTTCCACGGGCACGGAGATCGCATATTCATTGTCTTGCACGCAGAAGATTACCGGCAGACGCCGGTTGGCGGCCACGTTCAGCGCCTCCCAGAATTCGCCTTCGCTCGTCGTACCATCGCCCAGTGAGACGTAAGTGACTTCATCGCCCTGAAATTGGACTTCCTTGAATTGGCGGTAATCGCCGGTCGCCTTTTCGGCGGTTCGAGGATGCCTGGCGAGGTAGCGGCTGGCTTCGGCGCACCCCACGGCCTGCAGAATTTGCGTCCCGGTAGGCGAAGACTGAGTGACGACATTGAGCCGCTTGTACGCCCAGTGCGAGGGCATCTGGCGGCCGCCAGAACTGGGATCGTCGGCCGCGCCCACCCCTTGCAGCAGCATCTCGTAAGGCGTCGCGCCCAAAGTCAGGCAGAGTGCGCGGTCGCGATAATAAGGATAGAACCAGTCGTAGCTCGCCTTCAGTGCAAAAGCAGCCCCGACTCCGACAGCTTCGTGGCCGGCTCCCGAGATCTGGAAGAAGACCTTCTGCTGGCGCTTGAGCAGGATCTCGCGGTCGTCGATACGCCGCGAGGTGAACATGATGCGATAGGCATCAATCAGTTGCTGACTGGTCAGGCCCTGATAGGTCTTGGCCTTTTTCGCAACGCTGTTTTCGCTGAGCTTGGGATCGACTTTGGTCGTGGCCATGCTGCGTTCTTCACCCCACGGAGTTCCAGCCCCGCAACATTGTATATGGGGTGAGGGGTTTGGGAACAGGGTTGGCTGCGAGCTTCGAGCTGCGGGCTTCGAGCAGGCAAGAACAGGCATGGATCGCGTGTTAGCTCGCAGCCCGCTACCCCGATCATTTATTCTGAAAGACTCATGCTTCGTTTCCTGCGCCCGTTTGATCCGCGTCGCGTCCGCTTGCTGGTGTTTGATCTTGATGGCACCCTGATCGACTCGCGCCTGGATTTGATTCACTCCGTGAATGCGATGTTGCGGCATATCGGCCGTCCCCAACTGGACGGCGACGTCATTGCCAGCTATGTGGGAGACGGCGCCCCCGCGTTAGTGCGCCGCGCGCTCGAGAACACCGACGATGAGGCCTTGCTGCGCGAGGCTCTCGAGTATTTTCTGGGCTACTACCGCATTCACAAGCTTGATCACACCACAGTTTATGAAGGGATTCCGGAGACGCTGACGCGCTTGGCTGAATCGAACGGGGTGCCGTCAAACGGAGTGCAGCGGCAGATGGCGGTACTCACGAACAAACCGGTCAGGGCTTCGCGCGATATTGTGCAGGCGCTGGGGCTGGGCGACTTCTTTGTGCGTATCTACGGCGGCAACAGCTTTACGACGAAGAAGCCCGATCCGCTGGGAGTTCAGACCATCCTGCAGGAAACTGGCGTGGCGGCGGAGGAGGCGCTAATGATTGGAGACTCGTCGGTTGACGTTTTGACGGGGCGCAATGCCGGGATGTGGACGTGCGGCGTGACTTATGGGTTCGCTCCGCATACGCTGGATGATGTGCCTCCGGACGTGCTGATTGAGAAGCCTCGCGAGTTAGAGGAGTTGCTGCGGTAGGGGTTTCACTAACGGCTGGTGCGGATAATGAGTGAAATCGCCTGGTTTCGACAGTCTCACTATTGAGTCTGTCGAAAAACCGCTGTTAGACGGCTCGTAGAGACTTCAGGGCCTTTACGAACGGAATAAAGGCTACGCAGCCGCAGCGCTTGCGCTGCCTCCCTCCACCTCGGCCCGCCGTCTCCATACGATCCATGCAAACAAGATGGTGAGGGGCAACATGGTGCAGCCGAATTCCCCGATAACGTAGTTGGTCCGGTCGCGGCTAACGGTCAGTCCGCCGAGATAGACTTGGATGATTGCGTTGTGCGAAGCGTGCAGGAGCACGGCAGGCCAGACGCTACCCGACTTCAGCCGCAGCCAGGCGAAGACGAAGCTGATCGAAATGACCATCACGGCGAAGCAGCTAACGGCGTACCACGAGGGTGTCCCCGAGTTGTAACCGCTCCAGATGATCAGCGGTACGTGCCAGCCACTCCAGATCACGCCGCTTATCAGAGCGGTACGCGTGAAGGAGTTGAATTTCATTAGTTCCGGGACCAGAAAGCCACGCCAACCGATCTCTTCGCCGGCCGCAGAAAGACAGCTGAACAGGACTGCAAGAGTGGCGACAACAATATAGGCCGCGATGAGCACGAGCCATGTGGGCGCGGACGCCAAGTGCAGGAAACTTCGAAACTGGTCTACGGCGCGCTGCTTGGGGAAGCCGCCCCAGCCCGTCGTCCAAACCAGCAGGTAGGCGGGCCATGCATACACCATGGGTACCCACCAACCCGCCAGCAGGTACCTTAGCTTTCCTAGACGCCATCCAAATTCGCGGAATGGTCTTTTCGTCAGGAGGGTGGTTAGCAGACCGGCAAGTGCGGGGCACCACATCAGTCCGTCGATGTGGGCCGCTTCCATCCCATGGCGAATGCAGTGGACATAAGAAAAGGAGCTGAACGCGAAGGTGAGGACTACGTAGGTGAGTACACGAACACGCGGGCTAGAAGCCATGAGTGCATCCCTCTGAAACGCCCTTGCCAGAATACGCTCGACCGCGTGAAAAAGGGAAAACGGCTGCTAGGGTGAGGATTTGCTGCGTTCAGTGGCCTTATCCAGTGTCGGCCTTGGGCGTTCGTGAAGCCGCTTCGCCGTGCGCACTCCAGCCTTGGAATGCATAGTTGGTGAAAAATCCCCATTACACTCATTGACCCGATGGTGAGTGCGGATGGCTGATCAGGTTCCGTCTTCACTTCTCCGGGAAGACCCGCTGCGTTCTGGAGCTTGAATTCGTGAGGCTCAGTCACCCAGGTCTGCGTCATGCGACCGTTCGCACGCTGGTTCGTAAGCGGAGCAAGACTGATCCCAGCGCTGCGATCCCGGCAAGCCAAATGGCGAGCGCCAAGTCCACCACCCAGCCTGGGGCCGTTCCGACGCGGCGCAGCAGGAACGGAAGAAAATTCCAGGTCGTGATGTGCACATAATCCCATGGGTCCTCGGTCATCGCCTCGGTGGTCAAGCCCCAGGCATCCATCTTGCCCAGCGCGAAGGCGACGATGTTCTTGAAACGCAGAGCGATCACAAACGTCGGATGGCCGAGCGTTTCCATTTGGTAAATTTCCAGCGGCAACCAGAAAGCCAATGAGGCTAACTGGATCGTCAAGCTGACCGCGATCAGCGTACATCCCGCGCTCCAGATCGCTCTTCCTAAAGCCTCTCGATAGCGCATAAGCAGCGGCACAGCGACGAGCGTCACCAGTTCTACCGTGGTTGAAACATAGCGGTCGCCCCAGGCAAAGTCGCCGGCCCAGTAGGTATATCTCGCGTAAAGGCTGATATAAGCCAGTAACAGTAAGAGAGAAGTCGCTCCATACGCCCGTAACTCTGGAGTTAGTCGTTTCCATAGCCATGCCAGCAGGAAAATTGCCAGCACAAGAAGAGGATCGAAGAGAAAAATAGATTTCTCCGGCTGGAATAGCGCGCCGAGAAAGCCGGCGTGAAAAGACGTGCTCCAGGGAAAACTCGCGGGCAGAGTGGGATCCCGCTGGCGAAATTCCCGGGCAAATACCGCTACGTATGTATTGGTAAAGGATCCGTAGCGGTAAAACTGGTAGGCACGATCGATCAGGAAAAAGAATGCGTAAACGGGGGCGGCGACTTTACCGTAGGCGAGGAGACGCCGCCACGCTCCTTCTAAGCGTGCTCGTTCTAAGTCTGCTCCCTCGAACCAAAGCACGAGCAAGACAAAGACTCCCGCCGCGATGAGATCCAGTCCAGTGGTAAGGCGCGTAAGCAGGTTTAGCCCCAGCGCGCACGAGCCGATGAAAAGCGCGCGCCGCTTGGCCGTGCGCAGCCATTCGTACTGATACGAAAATCCAGTCAGCGTGAGTAACATGATGTAGTTGTTCTCCATCATGTTCTGCGTGTAGTGGAGATGGGTGGTCGCGAACAGCAATGCCAGCACGCCCGCCACGGATTCTTTCATGTTAAAGCGCAATTGGCGCAGAAATCGGAATGCAATTAGCGCGGTGAGAATGTTCACCAAAATGTTTGTGCTGTAGCTGACCACGATGCTGCGCACGGCAGGGTCCTCGTCGCCGTAATTCGAGAAGATAGGCCAGTGGGCAATCCACGTCCCCAGGAGATCGCCGGGCAGCATGAGCAGCGACTGGCCGATGCCGTACCAGCTATAGAGACGGCCTCCACGGCCGTGCATGCCAAACTCGGGATACTCGTTGGGGAAAACCTGCGGCTCGGACGTCCATAGCCAGTGCGTGGTTTGCAGCCGATGAGTGGTGTCGGACGTGCCTAGCTCGCCCGATTGCACGACGAAAGCAAGCAGCCCCGCGGTCAGACACAAGAGAAAAAGCGGATCGCGCAGGTGCTGTTTGAGACGAGAAGTCATCGCCTGGATGGTAATTGGAAAGCCGTGATTTCCTCAGCGAAATTTCCGGCATTATGCATTTGACACCCTGCGCTTGCAGGACTAGCGTTGACGGTCATAAGGAATCCATTGACGATCCTCCGTATAGTACTTTTCGTTCTGCTAATTGCCACGATTGCGACCGGTAAGGACAAGACACCGCCCACTTATCAGCAGGGGACAATCACGGGTTGGAGCACCCAGGTCTACCAAAAGTCCTATGCGCGGGATAGCGCTTCCTTAATGGGACATAAGAAGTTCTATGACCTGAAGGGGGCCGCGCTGGTTTATCAGATCGCGGGAATTGACCATCCATGGAGGGGCGCAGTGAGCGCTTGCGGCCCGTTCGAAACTGGACAAGCCGTGGATTACCGAATTGAAGACAACAAGATCTACATTCGCCGGGAGAATGGCAAAGAGCAAAAGTGCGACATAGCGAGTGAAAAAGCCATCGAGGGAGCTAAAGCCGACGCTCCTTCGACCGCTGCTCCCCCGACCGCGAACAAGCCAGCCGATAAGCCGCCTGATAATCGCTAAGACTCGAGCGTGGGAAACACCGCCCACGCACGGACCCGCTCTTCTATTCCCAATCTTCCCGCGATCCTGCTACCTTCAAGTGACTCTGCCATCCGCGGGAGGCGCGGCGAGACGCGTCTCCACGGGAAAGTTGGGATGACGAACAACAGCAACTCCTGGGGCCTTACCCCTGCCGAACTGCGCAAACTGCGGAGCTTGAAAACTCCGCATGGAATTCAGCGGGCGCTTGACGACATGCCGTATCACCTGGCGGATAGCGCCTGGTCTCCGCGGCGCGTGCTGCGGGAGAATACTTCGCATTGTTACGAGGGGGCGCTGTTTGCGGCGGCGGCGTTGCGGGTCATCGGATATCCCCCGCTGATTCTCGACCTGGAAGCTGAGCACGATACCGACCACGTGATTGCCCTGTATCGCAATCCCACTGACGGACACTGGGGTGCGTTGGCCAAATCGAACTACACCGGATGCCGCTATCGTGAGCCGGTGTATCGCTCCCTGCGCGAGCTGGCGATTAGTTATTTTGATACGTACTTCAATCTGCGGGGAGAGCGAACGCTGCGGACTTTTTCCCGGCCTGTCCACATGCGGCGGTTTGATTCGCTCCAGTGGATGATTACCGACCAGCCGGTGTGGTTTGTGGCGGAATACCTACTGACGATTTCACATTATCCGCTGATCACGCGCGCCCAAGCGAAGCGGCTGCATCGGCTGGATGGCCGGTCGTTCCGGGCAGGGTGTTTGGAGCGTGCGGAGAAGTGATTTGTAATTTCTGATTTGGATTTGTAATTTGGAACTGAGAATGGCGTCGACTCGTACTTCTGTGATGCGCCTTTGTTTCAAGGTCGTTTTAGGGAACATGTTCGCCGTTGCGATCCTGGCCGGCAGCGCTCTCGCGCAGGATTCCGCTTCGGCTTCAGCTTCAACGCCACCTCCCAGCTCAACGCCGGCAACGCCTGTATCGGCTCCAATCGATCTGAGGCCCGATGCCAGCGGCGTTGTGCCAGCGGAGCAGATTCGCGAGCTGCTGCGCCGTGCCGAAGAGAAAGACATTGAAAACGACAGGCAGCAGCGCGATTACACCTATATTGAGCGCGTGGAGCGGCACACGCTCGATGGGCACGGTGGCGTAAACAAGACCGAAACCTGGACTTCGGAAGTGCTGGAGATTTATGGTGAGCCCGTCGTGCGGCGGACCGCGAAGGATGACAAACCGCTGTCGGCCGACGAGGCGAAAAAAGAAGACGATAAGATTCAGAAGGTCATCGATAAACGCAAGAATGAGTCCGAAGAGGATCGTCGCAAGCGACTCGCGAAAGAAGAAAAGGACCGCGAAGAGGATCGCAAGTTTGTGCTGGAGATCGCCGACGCGTTCGATTTCCGGCTGGTGGGCTCCGAGGCGATCGACGGGCGCGATACCTGGGTGTTTGAGGGCGAACCACGTCCGGGCTATGAACCCAAGCAGCGTAACGCCAAGATGCTCAGCAAATTCAAGGGCCGCGTCTGGATCGACAAATCCGAAGCCCAATGGGTGAAGCTCGATATCACCGCCATCGACACCATATCGATTGGCTTCGTGCTCGCCCGGATCCACAAAGGCACGCATCTCATCATCGAGCTAACCAGAGTGAACGATGAGGTATGGCTGCCCAAACGCGTGCAGCTCCACTTCGACGCGCGGGTCGCACTGTTCAAGAGCTATGACGACGATGTCGAGCAGACCTATCGCGATTACAAGAAATTCAGGACGGATACGAAGATTACAGTGGTGGGGGAGGAGAATCGCCAGTGATGACGGCCGACGTCTTGTCCCTAGGGGCGCTGTCCCCAGCGGATTGTCGGTGCAATCGCGATGTTGCAGCAATAACTTGAGATTGCGACGAACCTCTGTCCGGCAAACGACAGTTAAATGGCAGGTGAGGCAGCGTGCGATTTTACTTGCACGCCTCGGGTATGGCCCCGTTCCTGGCCTTAAGGTTGATCTTGAGAGCCTGGTAGCAGACCTGGTTATCTTGACGAGGCCTGGCCATCCAAACACCCAGGATGCGGTTTAGTTCCTTAAGATTGGCCTCTTCCGCTGCAGTGCTTGCTTCCACGTCGGCCTCATCCAACAAGAAGGAGAGGCGCTCCGGGCTTATGCCACTCTCATTCGTGTAGATCACAGCCCGCAGTGCTGCCTTCGCGTAGTCGTCACCGATCCTACTTTCCTTGCTCTGAGACATCGCCGACGCCGCGAGGAAAACTATTAATGCTATCGCGATACTCATTTTGTTAATCATTGGTTTTCTCTCGCCGCAGAACTCTGCGCGGCTAATCCTTATGCCGAATCTCCGAACAACTCCAAGAAGTCCAATTTGTCCATTCTTTTCAGAGAACGGTTGCCGAGAGCATGCTTGCGCTCGGAAGCCTGGATTACGGTGACAGGTGAGTCACTGCGGCTAACAGGCGACTTTAACAGCGATTCTCGAACCAAATTCCGGGGACAAGCTACTCGCGACCGTCACTCACCTACTCCATCCGATACTCGATCTTGATTCCCCGGCGCTCGATTTCTTCCAGGAAGGTTACGGCGGGGACGTCTCGTTCTTGCAGGACGGCGCCATGCTTGCTCACCGCGCCCGTACACATCATCTGCAGGACGATAGACGCGGGGAAGGCGGTGGTGCGCATCATGGCGCTCATGTCGCTCTTGGGATCGTAGTGGTCGACCATGGTGAAGGTCGCTACTCGGCCCTTGAGTTTTCCGCCTAACAGGCCGCGGATTCCGGGGGCTTTGATGGATTCGTGCGCCTCCAGGCGCATGATGCAGACATCGGGGCCTTTGCCGGCGAATTTTCCTTCGAACACTTTTGACAGGAGCGCGCGCGGGGCGACTTCCACGTTGCCGACTCGCATTTTCTCGTTCGAAAACAGGCCCAACTCTTTCAATTCGCAGAGCAGGTCGTAATGGCCGGGATAGCGCAGGGTTTTCTCGAAGCACTCGCCGACTTTTCCTTCGAAGGTTTCGGGCAAGGTGGAAGTTCCACCGGAGGTTTGAAAAGCCACGAGCGGGGCGAAGCCGTCCAGGTGGAATGGCTCTGGTTCGGTGAGCGGCTCGATCGTGACCAATTTGCCTTTGCGCAGGATGCGGGCTGGTTCCACGTATTCGTTGATAAGTCCTTCGACGGAAAACACGAGCTGATAATTAAACGGAGGCATGGGTCGTTCGGGCAGACCTCCGACGTAGAGCTTGAGGGCGTCGGCGCGTCCGTCGAGGCGACGAACCAGTTCGCCGCCAAGAATCGAAGCCATGCCGGGAGAGAGACCGCAATCGGGAGCGATGCCAATACCACGCTTCTCGGCTTGCTTGGCTAGCGCCAACTCCTGGCGGACAACTGTATTGTTGCCGCCTAGATCGGCGAAATGGCATCCGGCGGTAATGGCGGCTTTTGCCAAGCCGAGGTTCAAGCGGTAGGGAACTGCGGAGAGCACGCCATCGTGGCCTTTCATAAGGCGAGCGGCGTCTTTTTCTTTGGAGGCGTCAAGCGCGACGGCGCGGACCTTTTTGTTGGCGGTAATACGGTTGACGCTGGCAGCGACATCTTTGGCGCGCTTAAGATCGTTGTCGGCGAGAGTGACGGAGTCGACGTGGTCCTGGCGGGCCATGTCGTAGGCAGCGGCTGAACCCATCATGCCGGAACCGATGACGAGCAGTTTCATGAGTGCTCCTTAACTTTGCGATTCGAGGACGGATCAGGCTACAGGAATTTGTCCGAACCAGAAGTGACGGGGCTCACGCAAGTGTGGGTGATCGGAGCACGCGGTCTGGTCGCAAACCAAGCTGAAAGCGTACGAAAAGCACACCGATTTCGAGTTTGGGGTGGAGAGCGAGTCGCTGCATTTTCAGCGGTTTGCGCGTCCGTGCCAGTACTTCCGTACCGTCTCTAGTACCTTAGTTACTTCAACTTGGGTGACCGGTGCTTTACTTGGCTAGAGGCTACTATCTGTAGTGCTGCAGCAATCTATACGTACTATATGTAGATAAGAACTGCAAGTCCACTTTTAGCGAAATCCAGAAAAACCCCATAAAACCCAACAAAACCGTGAGATTCACGTGGAGAGGCCCGCGCTTCCCTTTGAGATATGCTCGGGACACCAAAATACACTCGAACGCGTTTGGATCGAGGACTTGGTTCTCCCAATTTCTTCAGCGTTGCCGGGACGAAAAGGCTGGGCTGAGAGCGAGATTCTGTGGGAGAGGAGAACGATATGGCCGACTCGCGAGAAGTGATGAACATTCGCCAAGCTTCGCAGTATCTGGGAGTGAGTCCGGACACGCTGTACAAGTACGTGAACGAGCAAAAGATTCCGGCGTTCAAGTTGGGCAATCGCTGGCGCTTCAAGAAATCAAAGCTCGATCAGTGGATGGACGAGAAGTCGATGGAAACGGAACCGCGGGGCAAGAAGAAAATCAAGGCAGCCGGCAAAGCTGCCGGAACTCCGTAAGGGAACTGGTTGGACGAACTGGTTTAAGCGAACTTCGTAAACGAACTTCGTAAAAAGAGGGCGGACACATGTTTGGAATGGGATCGAAGACGATAGTGGGCCTGGATGTGGGTTCTTCGAGCATCAAGGCGGTCGAGCTCAGGAAGACACGCACGGGAATCGAAGTGGCGCACCTCGGTCTGGAGCCGATCGCGCCCGACATTGTGGTCGATTCCATGATCGTTGACTCCGGCACGGTTTCGAGCGCCATCGCCAAGCTGTTCACCGACACCCAAATCAAGTCGAAGGCGGTGGCCACGGCGGTGAGCGGACACTCGGTGATCGTGAAGAAAATATCGCTGCCTTCGATGAGCGACCAGGAACTGGCCGATACCATCCAGAAGGAAGCGGCGCAGCACATCCCGTTCGACCTCGCGGATGTGAACCTCGATTACCAGATTCTTTCCGAAGACGCGGGCAGCCCGACCATGGATGTGCTGCTGGTGGCGGTCAAGAAAGACAAGATTCTGAACTACACCAACGTACTCTCGATGGCGGGCAAGACTCCGGCTATTGTTGATATCGATGCGCTCGCTCTGCAGAATTGCTACGAGTACAACTACGAACCGGCCGCGACGCAGGTGGTGGCTTTGCTCAACCTGGGTGCCAGCGTGATGAATATCAACATCGTCAAAGGCACCACGCCGCTGTTTCCGCGCGACGTTTCGGTGGGCGGGCATCAGTACACCGATTCGCTGCAGAAAGAACTGGATCTCAGCTTCGACGATGCGGAATCGCTCAAGCTGGGGCGCAAGGTGGGCACGGTGCATGACGACGCGAAGACGCCGATCCTGCAGCAGGTCACGGAAATCATCGTGCTAGAAATTCAGAAGACCTTCGACTTCTTCCGCGCCAGCGCCGCCGGCGAGCACATCGAGAAGATTTATCTGGCCGGCGGTTCGGCCAAGGTTCCGGGACTGGTGGAAGCGCTGCGCGAGGAGTTCTCGATGCCGGTCGAGTTGTTCAACCCATTCCAGAAAGTGCTGGCTCCGGCGGAGGGCGCCGGGTCGGAACTGGTCGAACAGAACGCCGGGCAATTGGCCGTGGCTGTGGGTTTGGCCCTGAGGAGCTTTGAAAAGCTATGATCCGAATCAATCTGCTGGGCTCTCCGAAACCGAAAGGCAAGAAAGGTCCTGCCGTCAGCATGCCGAGCTTCGACCTGGGCAATCTCGGCGGGCCAATGGTCCAGGTGGCGGCCGTGCTGCTGATCGCGGGCGCCGTGAATGCCGGCTACTGGTACAAGCTTGATCGGGAAAAGAAATCGATCGAGGCACAAACCCGGGTGGCGGAGCAGAAGAACCGCGAACTGGCTGACATCAAGACGCGCTACTTGGAGCGGCAGAGGCAAGCCGAGTCCTACAAGCGGCGGGTGGATGTAATTGACCAGTTACGCAACAACCAAACCGGGCCGGTCGGCCTGCTGTCCATGATCGGCGATACGGTCAATAACACCGAAGCGGTTTGGCTGAACAGCATGCAGGACCAAGGCGCGAGCGTGGCCATTGATGGGACAGCGCTGTCGAGCGATGCCGTCGCCAACCTGATTTCCAACCTGCAAAAAACGGGTTTCTTCAAAAACATCGAGATCAAGGAAAGTTTTCAGGACGAAGGGATCAAGGACATGCAGGCGTTTCAGTTCACGCTGACCTGCGAAAAGGCGAAGTCGTAAAGGCGGAACCGACTATGAATCTTGGCGAATTAACAGGGGTAAAGCTGCTGGGAATTCTGCTGCTGGTGGCGGTGGTGGGCACGGGCGCCCTTTACTACACGGTCTTCAAGTCGCAGCGCGATCAGAATGATGCGGCGCAGATCAAGTTGCAGGCCAAACTGCGGGAGAACGCGGAACTCGAAGCCTACCGGCCGAAACTGGCCGACATCGAGCGCCAGCTCGCCAGTTTGAAGCAGCAGCTCGAAATCGAGCGCCGCATCGTGCCCGACGAGAAGGAAGTGGACAATTTCATGCGCATGGTGAGCGGAGAAGCGCGCAAGTCGGGAGTGGAAATCCGCCGCTACACGGCCCGTCCGTACGCAACGAAAGATTTCTACACCGAGGTGCCGTTCGAAGTGGAGCTGGACGGTCCATATTACTCGATGCTGGGGTTCTTCGACCGGCTGGGGAAGGTGGAGCGCATCGTCAACGTATCGAACCTGCTGGTGGCTTCGACGCGCGCTCCAGGCGCGGCGAAGACAAAACATACTTACCAGTATGCGCCCAGTGAGAGTGTGGTGGCGACCTGCCTCACGACCACGTATTTCAGTCATGACCTGGATCCGGGGTCGCCGGCCAGCAAGACCGGACCACCGGTGAAGAAGTAGGAGGGACAGGATGAAGATGAAGCCAGCAATCACGATCACGACGATAATTCTGGTTTCGGTACTGGCTGCGGGCTTGGCCTCGGCCCAGAGTCCCAAGGTTATCCAGAACACGCGCAACACCATGAACGCGGTGAGTAACAACGCCACGGCCGCCTCCAACCAGGCTCTGGGCATTAAGCAAAGCGTTCCATCGGCGGCGAGCGCTACCCACGCTGCGACGAAGTCGGGCGGAGTGACGGTGGCCGCGCCGGCGAAGGTTTCTTCATCCTCCTCACGGGCGGGTGCGCCTTCGGCGCATGAAAAGAGAAGGGAGCACGCGAGACGGGGCGGGGCAGTCTTAGTTGAGCAAAGCGTGCAGCCAGCGTTCACGGCGGCTCCCCAAGAAAATGCGTCGGCGGCTGCGAACCTAGCCGCAACTCCGGGAAGTGGAGAAGGCGAGAACGCGAGCGAGCAGTCGGTTGTCCCAGACAGCAAGTACAACGCGAACGGACGACGCGATCCTTTCATTAGTCCGGTGGTGAGCCACGCGGGCGGTCCGGGCTGCAGCACTGGCAAGAAGTGCCTGGAAATCGGAACCATTAACCTGCGCGGTGTGGTGCGTGCCGAAGGTGGTTTCATTGCTGTGGTCAGCAACAGTTTGAATAAAGCTTATTTTCTGCGGGAAAACGACCCGGTGTTTAACGGTTATGTGGTGAAAATTACGGGCGACTCCATCGTTTTTCAGGAAACACTGCAGGACCGGTTGGGCAAGACCTTTACGCGGGAAGTAGTGAAGAAGATTACGGCTCCGGCAGTATAGGCCCGGAGACAAAAGATTTCTAGGAAACACATGGAGGCGAAAGCGCCTCGCATGGGGGGATAGGGAAATGCGAAAGCAACTGCTGGGTCTCTTGGTTCCGCTGCTGGCGTTTGTTGTGGTCGCAGCCGCGGCTGACATGACGGGCAAGGGGGTGGCCAAAGAAACGAGCGCTGCGTTGCAGAGGCTCGAGGTCACGCATAGCCAGGATGGATTGCGGGTCGAGTTCCGGGCGAAGGGCACACTGACGCCCAAAATGACGACGCTTGATTCTCCGGCACGCATCGTCGTCGACTTTCCCAACACCGTCATGGCCACGGCGCAGAACCTCATCAGCGTCGGCCAAGACGGCGTGAAGGAACTCCGCGTGGGGATGGATAGGCAAACTCCGCCCACCACGCGCGTCGTGATCGATCTCGCCGCCAGCTGCCCGCATGAAATAGTGGCGGCCCCGGATGGCAGCTTCATTCTGGAGATCCACGATGCGGTGCTGGCCCATCGCTCATCGGCCCCGGCTGCAAAATCGTCAGACGCAAGATCGTTAGACACAAAATCAGTGGCCGCGAATTCTTTGCCGAAGCTGGTACCGACTTCGGCTCCGGACGCTTCGCTTCCGATAACATCGGCTCCGACGGCCGTCCCGGCTTCGGCGGAAAACCCGCAGAAGCCGACCGACTTCGCTTTCATCGAACCCAAGTATTCGGTCAAAGACAGCAAAGCTGACGACAAGTCCGCTCCGCCGGCCGCGAAGGCCCAGGAAGCGGCGAGTCGCTTTGCCGACAAGACGGCGTCGGAACTGGTCGCCACCAATGCCAATGCCGCCCTCGGGCAAGCTGCCGGCAACGCGCAGCCCATCCAGCCGGCGGTGAATCTGGCCGCCGAGCAGAAAGCGCAGTTGCAACAGAAGCCCGCGACGAGCGGATCCAAGTACACGGGTGAGCCGATCTCGGTCAATCTTAAGGATGTGGATCTGAAGGATTTCTTTCGCCTGATTCACGAGATCAGCGGTTTGAACGTGGTGCTTGATCCGATGGTTCACGGCAACCTGACGATTGTGCTCGACGACGTGCCTTGGGATCAGGCGCTCGACATCGTGCTCAAGAACAACGACCTGTCCCGCCAATTGGACGGCAATGTGTTGCGCATCGCCACCGTTGAAACATTGCGGCACGAAGCCGAGAATCGGCGCGCCCAAATCGACGCCGAGTCGCTCGCCGTCGACAAAGTCAGCATCACCCGCTTCCTCAGCTACGCGCACGCCAAGGATCTATTAGTTCCGATCAAGAAATTCCTAAGCCAGCGTGGCGATATTGTCGCCGACGAACGCACCAACTCGCTGATCGTTTCCGACATTCCAGCGGTTTTGCCGCAGATTGACCGCCTCATTCAACAGATGGACCGCAAGACGCAGGAAGTCGAAATTGAGGCCCGCGTGGTGGCGGCTACGCGCAGCTTCGCTCGCGACATCGGCGTGCAACTGGGCCTGGGCTGGGGCAATGGCACAACCTCCGTGGGCGGAGCGCCCCTCGTCGGACCCTCGTCGGTTTATCAAGGCGTAACCAAACCGTTGTATTACACCACCACCAATGGCGGGAGCGGGAGTTCGATTCCGTTGTTCTCGAACCTGGGAGCAACCGGACCGACCAGCGGTCTACAGCTGATCAACGCCACCAACAACATGCGGCTTGACCTTATCCTCTCGGCGGCCGAGTCGCGCGGGTTGCTGAAAGTTCTTTCGCGTCCGCGTATCGTCACCCAGAACAACATTCAGGCGGTCGTGAAACAGGGCGTGCAAATACCTGTTGAGGCCTCGGCCACAGCACTCACTCCGGCGACCATTACCTACGTGGCCGCTTTCCTGCGACTGACAGTGACTCCGCAGATCACCTCGGAAGGGACCATCTTCCTCAACGTGGATGTGGAGAACACGCTGCCCGACTTCGGCACCGCGCTTAACGGCAACCCGACCCTGATCACACAGCAGGCGACCACGCAGGTGCTGGTGACTGATGGCGGCACGGTGGTGATTGGCGGCGTAATCCAGACCAATAACTCGCTCAGTATCGCGCAGGTGCCTTTGCTCGGAAACATCCCTTACCTGGGCAACCTGTTTAAACATCGTACGGTGCAGACTACTAACCAGGAGCTGATTTTCTTCATCACTCCGCGCATTGTTCAGACATAAGGTTCGGACAAAAGCGCGAAGTTAGAACAACCCAAGCCGCCGCCCTTCTCGGAGAACCTGCCGAGAGTCCGGCGGCTTAGCTTTTGCCTCGAGCTACGAGCCACGGGCTGCGAGCTTGAAGCCCGAGCTTGAAGCCATGGACTCGTAGCTCGCAGCTCGCCGCGCTGTCTTGCTACACTCCCTCTATGGATCAAGCTGGCCGCCTCAGTCGTCTTCGATCGGGGCTCGATGAGAACGATCTGGACTCGCTGCTGGTAACGCATCTTCCGAATATCCGCTATCTCTGTGGCTTTACCGGCAGTGCGGCTGCTCTGATAATCGCGGAACGTGGTGGCATCCTCTTCACAGACGGCCGCTACCGTACTCAGGCAAAGGAGGAGGTCCAGGGTGCGAACGTCCCTAATGTGAGCATTGTGATCGCCCGTAAGTCTCCCGTAGTGGCGGCTGCGGAGTGGCTGGCCGCGCGGCAAAGAAGTTCGAGGTCAGTATCTTCGACGCGAATATCCGTGGGCATCGAACCGGAGTCGATAACGGCCGGCATGCGCGACCGGTTGGCGGCTGTGATGAAAGGGCGGATGAAAGTGCGCCTCCGTTTCGCGCCACCGCTGATCGAACGTGCTCGCATGGTGAAGGACTCTGCCGAGATCCTGCGCATCCGGCGAGCGGTTGAACTCGGCGCCGGTCTTTTCCGGATTGCATGCCGGAAAAGTCGACCGGGTGTGAGTGAGGTCGAGGTCGCCGCCGCCATGGAATATGAGGCGCGCTGTGCCGGAGCCGAAGGTATGTCCTTTCCGACGATCCTCGCTTCCGGAACTCGATCGGCGATTGTGCATGGCCGGGCGTCTAGCGCATGCATTCCCCGGCGCGGGTTCGTGGTCTGCGATTTTGGTGTTATACTCGCCGGTTATTGTTCGGATCGCACGCGAACTGTGCACGTCGGAAGGCCTTCCGGAGAAGCGCGACAGCTGTATGCGGCCGTGCTGGAAGCGCAGCAGGCAGCGATCGCGGCGGTCCGTCCGGGCGTTACTGCCGCCGAGGTGGATGGCGCCGCGCGTCGCGTGCTGCGCAAGGGGAAACTGGCCCGGTACTTCACTCATTCGACCGGGCATGGTTTAGGATTGGAGATACACGAGGCGCCCAGGCTGGCGGTGGGGCAAACCCAGAAGCTGGAACCGGGAATGGTCATTACGATTGAACCTGGCGTGTATGTTCCCGGAAAGTGGGGTGTGCGGATCGAAGATGTGGTGGTGGTGACGTCTTCGGGCTGCGAAGTGCTGACTCCGACGGATAAGGAACTGGTTATTATTTAGCGGGTCTGATTTCCCGCAGAGACGCGGCAAGCCCCGCCTCTACATCCAGAAGAACATAGCGAAACCAAAGTGGAACCCGCCATTAATACATGAATCAAAAAGAGCTGAAGGAACTCATCGAGTTCTTAATCGAAAAGGACATTGCCGAGTTTGAACTGGAGCGCGGCGATGTCAAGGTGAAGATCAAACGCGCCGCCGCGCCGTTGCCCGCGCCGCTGCCAGACTCACGCTACTTCCCGGTTCACCCCACGCCGACACCCGTTCCGCCTCCTGCACCCGGTCGAGTCGATCTGGCGGCCGATGCCGGGCCCCCTGAACCTGAGGAAGGCTTGCACATTGTGAAGTCGCCGATCGTGGGCACCTTCTACGAATCGCCTTCGCCCGGATCCCCGCCTTTTGTCAAAGTCGGCGATGTGTTGGAGGTAGGCCAGGTATTGTGCATTGTTGAAGCGATGAAGCTGATGAACGAAATCGAATGCGACGTGGCGGGAGAGTTGGTCAAGAAACTCGTCGCCAACGGCCAGCCCATCGAATACGGCCAGGAACTGTTCGCCGTCCGGCCGGCAAAGTGATGGATGTTAGCTCGACTAGCGTCCGACACTCAGGCAGATCGTCCCAGGCAGAGCATCCCAGGCAGAGCATGTTCAAGAAAATTCTGGTAGCGAATCGCGGCGAGATTGCGTTGCGCGTTATTTGCGCATGCAAGGAGCTCGGCATCCGCTCGGTCGCGATCTACAGCGAGGCGGACCGCAATTCGTTGCATGTGCGCTTTGCGGATGAGGCGATTTGCATCGGGCCCCCGCAACTGGCGCAGAGTTATCTCAACATTCCCGCCGTGATCAGCGCCGCGGAGATCGCGAACGTGGACGCCATCCATCCCGGCTACGGCCTGCTTTCGGAAAATGCCAACTTCGCCGGGGTCTGCGAGGCCTGTCACATCAAGTTCATTGGACCCACGCCCGATGTCATCCGGCTCATGGGCGAAAAAGAAAAAGCGCGCGCCGCCATGAAGCAGCACGGCGTGCCCATTCTTCCCGGCTCGGACGGCGTGGTTGCCTCGGAAGGCGAAGCGCTTGAGTGGGCGCGGAAGGTCGAATTTCCCGTCATCCTCAAGGCCACGGCCGGCGGCGGCGGGCGCGGCATGCGCATTGTGCGTAATGAAGATGAATTGCCCGGACTCTACCGGCAGGCGCAGTCGGAGGCCTCGGCTGCCTTCGGCAACGGCGACCTTTATCTGGAACGCTACGTCGAGCACCCACGCCACATCGAATTCCAGGTGCTCGGCGACGAGCACGGCAACGTCATCAGTCTGGGGGAGCGCGAGTGCTCGATTCAGCGGCGCCACCAGAAGCTGCTCGAAGAGTCGCCGTCGGTGAGGATGACGGCCGAACTGCGCCAGGAAATCGGAGACGTCATCGCCAAAACGCTAAGCCAGGTCGGCTATCACAATGCCGGCACCATCGAATTCCTCATGGACCAGGAGCGGCAGCTTTACTTCATCGAGATGAACACGCGCATCCAGGTGGAGCATCCGGTCACAGAAATGGTTACGGACGTTGACTTGGTCAAGAGTCAGATCATGATTGCGGCGGGAGAAAAGCTGGCCGACGTGTTGCAAGGCCCCATCGTGCATCGCGGACACGCCATCGAGTGCCGCATCAATGCCGAGCATCCGGAAAAATTCACGCCCTCGGCGGGCAAGATCACTACATTCAATCCTCCGGGAGGGACGGGCGTGCGCATTGACACTGCCGCCTATGCCGAAGGCACGATTCCTCCATACTATGATTCGCTCATTGCCAAGCTGGTGGTTCGCGGCAAAGATCGCAGCGAAGCCATCTCGCGCATGAGCCGTGCCCTGGGAATGTTTATCGTGGAAGGAATCCACACGACGATTCCGCTGCACCGGCGTATCCTCGCTGATCCGGACTTCCGCGCAGGAAATTTTGATACAGGATTCATCGAGAGATTTCTGGCGAGGAAAGAAACATAACCGTAGAGACGCGGCTTACCGCGTCTGAGATCGTGGCGGTGCGCAGACGCGGCAAGCCACGTCTCTCCAGTTGGGACCATGTTGCCATTATCGCGACTCTACCCGATTCTCGACGCTGCATGTTTCCCCGACGCAATGTTCGCCGCCGCCGAGGAACTTGCTGCCGCCGGCTGCACTCTGCTCCAATACCGCAACAAATCCGGCAACGCCCGGCGCATGCTTGACGAAGCTCGCGAACTCAGGGCGCGGCTGGGAGCGACGGTCAAGCTCATCATGAACGACCGCGCCGACCTCTGTCTGGCCGCTGGCTTCGATGGGCTGCATGTTGGGCAGGATGATCTGTCGCCCGAGTCCGCCAGAAGTATCATCGGCGGCAATCGCTGGCTGGGAGTATCCACGCACAATCCGGAGCAACTGGCGGAGGCCGGCAAAACTTCCGCCGACTACCTTGCCATCGGTCCCATCTTTGCGACCGCCAGCAAGGCCAATCCCGATCCCGTTGTGGGACTCGAAGGCCTTCGCCGCGCAAGAGAACTGACGCGCAAGCCTCTGGTTGCCATCGGCGGGATTACCCGCGCCAATGCCCGTTCCGTCATCCATGCCGGCGCCGACGCGGTAGCGGTGATATCTGACTTGATAACGGATCCGCGCAAATCAGCAGAGGAATTCCTGAGGATTCTGAGGTAAAGTTGAAAAGCTGTGCAGCGACGCACTTGGCAATGTTCGCGTCGAGGCCGCACCACTGCTCCGTTAGGAGGTTCGTGAGCGCGAACGTTCCACCCCCAGTTCCCGCTTCGAAAGTCGCTTCGAACATCAGCGATTGGGAGCGGCATACCCATCAGGACAAGGAACTAGTCAAAGGTCTCGGCCTGACCAGCGCGACCATGCTGGTGATGGGATCGATGATCGGCTCGGGTATCTTCATCGTGTCTGCTGAAATTTCTCGCGAAGTCACCTCGCCGGCCCTGCTGATTGGCGCCTGGCTCATTACCGGCTTTCTCACCATTGTCGGCGCGCTCACCTATGGCGAACTCGCGGCCATGATGCCGCGCGCCGGCGGACAGTACGTTTATCTGCGCGAGTCGCTGGGCCCGCTGTGGGGATTTCTCTACGGTTGGACTCTTTTTCTTGTGATCCAGACCGGCACGATCGCGGCGGTGGGCGTCGCGTTCGGCAAGTTCCTCGGGATCTTCTGGCCGGCTATCTCCTCCAGTCATTGGATCATCCACCTGTGGAAAGTGCCGAAGATCCCTATCGGCCCCATGATGCTAGGCGGCATGGATGTTGGACTGAACACGCAAAACCTCGCCGCCATTCTGGTCGTGATTGTGCTCTCGATCGTTAATATTTTCGGGGTGAAGACCGGCGCCCTCATTCAGAATATTTTCACCACCGCGAAAGTTTCGGCGCTGCTCGGCCTGGTCATCTTCGGAATATTTCTTGGTCGGAACGCGCAGGCGATCGCCGCAAATTTCGGCGCCAACTTCTGGAACAACTCCGGCCTCGGCACCTTGCATGACGTCGGAGGTATGGGCGCAAGCGTTCTCGTTTCGACGCTTACGGTACTGGCGATCGCGCAGGTCGGCTCGCTGTTTTCCGCGGATGCTTGGAACAACGTTACGTTCACAGCCGGCGAGGTGAAAAATCCCAGCCGGAATCTCCCGTTGTCGCTGGCGCTGGGTACTGGCGTCGTAATCGCGCTGTATATCGCGTGCAATTTTATTTATCTGAGCGCGCTGCCGCTGGTAGGCAGTCCGACGGGAGCGACGCTCCTCGGGCGCGGTATTCAGTACGCCACCGAGGATCGTGTCGCCACCGCGGTCATGACGCAGATGTTTGGTTCTATCGGCGGCAAGCTGATGGCCGTGGCCATCATGATTTCCGCCTTCGGCTGCTGCAATGGCTTGATTCTCTCCGGAGCGCGTGTCTACTACGCCATGGCCAAGGATGGTCTCTTCTTTCGCAGAGTTGCCCGGCTGCATCCCGGCTACAAAACGCCCGCGATTTCGCTGATGGTGCAGATGGTTTGGACGTGCGTCCTCTGCATCTCCGGCAGTTACGGTCAACTCCTCGACTACATTATTTTTGCAGTGCTCGTGTTTTACGTGCTCACCATCTTCGGACTTTTCGTTTTGCGCCGCACCCATGCGGAGGCGGAGCGTCCGTACAAGGCCATTGGATACCCCATTTTGCCTGCAATCTACATCGTGATGGCTTTGTTTATCGACGTGGTGCTGTTACGCTACAAGCCGCAATACACCTGGCCGGGCCTTTTCATCGTGCTGCTCGGCATTCCGGTGTATTACATCTGGCGGCCGCGAGGCGAAACGACTTCGGTTTAACTGACTGGCTCTAACTGACAGGAGAAACGCTACTGATGACTGACCTATTTGCGAAGAAGCCGCTTGAGTTGCTGATGGAGGAGGCGCGAGAGACGGGCTCGCATAGTTTAAAACGCACGCTGGGCGTATTTCAGTTGACCGCGCTAGGCGTCGGCGCGGTGATTGGAGCCGGAATTTTCGTGATGTCTGGATTGGGCGCGCATTATGCCGGACCGGGGCTGATGCTCTCGTTCGTGCTTTCGGGCTTGGGTTGTACCTTTGCGGCGCTGTGTTACGCGGAGTTTGCGGCTATGATCCCTTTGGCGGGCAGCGCCTACACCTACGCGTACGCTACGCTGGGCGAAATTATTGCTTGGATCATTGGCTGGGACCTAACGCTCGAATACGCGATGGGCGCCAGCACCGTGTCCTCTGGTTGGTCGAATCACTTTATCGAACTGCTAAATATCTTCCACCTCAAGATGCCGCTGTGGCTGGCGTACGATCACTGGACAGGACTTCACACCGCCGAAGACATTGTGGCTCGCCAGATGGCACTGGCCTCCAATCCCACGCTGGTGACCGGCACCCAGACTTTTCTGCAAGCGAAGAGTGCGGTCATGGCCGCGCAATCGCCAGAATTGTTACAGAGAGCTCATGATCTATTGAACGCACCACACCTCTTCGGATATGAAATCGGCGTCAATGTGCCGGCCTTCTTGATCGCTCTGGTGATCACGGCGATTCTGGTGATTGGCATCAAGGAGAGCGCCCGCTTCAACGCCACCATTGTCACCATTAAGGTTGGGGTTGTCCTTTTTGTGATCGGGCTCGGCATCCACTACATCAGCGCCGCCAACTGGGGAACGGACTGGGCGACTTTCGCGCCCTTCGGATTCTCTGGAATCGGGGCCGGAGCAGCTTACATCTTCTTCGCCTATATAGGATTCGACGCCGTTTCCACCACTGCGCAAGAGGCGAAGAACCCGCAGCGCGACCTTCCAATCGGAATCATTGCCTCGCTTCT
Organism: Terriglobales bacterium; assembly: GCA_049520095.1. Classification (GTDB taxonomy): domain Bacteria; phylum Acidobacteriota; class Terriglobia; order Terriglobales; family Acidobacteriaceae; genus Acidiflorens. Next base: position 42,258 of record JBEKQC010000011.1, on the reverse strand, counting down.
GATCTGTACCGTGTTGTATATCGCGGTGTCGGCAGTCCTGACCGGAATGGTGCCCTGGCGCGACATCAACATCGAAGCTCCCGTAGCGCGCGCGTTCCTGGACCGCGGCCTCTCCGGCGCGTCCCACATTATTACGCTGGGAGCACTGGCCGGGCTCACCAGCGTGATGCTCGTCATGCTGCTGGGCCAGACGCGCGTGTTGTATTCGATGGCCAAGGACGGCCTTTTGCCCCAGAAATTCTTCGCCGATATTCACCCGCGCTTCCGGACGCCATGGAAGAACACCATGCTCGTTGGGATGCTCGCGGCGATCGTTGGCAGCCTGACGCCGATCGAGGATATCGGAAAAATGGTGAACATCGGAACGCTGCTGGCATTCGTGATTGTTTGTATCGCGGTAATGGCCTTGCGCCACACCAACCCCGGCCAACCGCGACCCTTCCGAACTCCATGGGTACCGTTTGTCCCCGTCATGGGCATCCTGTTTAACGGCTACATGATGTACAAACTCGGCTGGATCAACTGGGCGCGATTGATTATCTGGCTGATCATCGGCATGGTCGTGTATTTCACGTATAGCCGGAAACATAGCCGCGTGCAAGCAGCGCTCGAAGTCCGCAAGTAATTTCTGTAGAGACGCGGCTTGCCGCGTCTCATGGGGGCCCTGTGATGATTCTTCTGGGAATGTTGTTGATGGGATTGCTCGCTGGGGCTTGGGGGTTCACGATGTGCTTTTTGCCCGCCCGATGGGACAGGCTCACAGAAGCAATCGGCGGTTCAACTCTTCGCTGGATGTATCCCGGCCCGAAGCATGTGGCTCCGGTCATAAAGGCGGTTAGCCGGGGGGCTGGCATGGCCATTTGTATCGCAGGCGGTTGGTTTACTTATATCGCAGCTTCAGGGATTTATCGGTTCCTTACGAGATAAGCGACTACTGTTGCTGCGTCTTCCGCGCAATCGCCGTTACCAGCCGCCGCGGAGAGAAGCGCACCGACTGCGCCAGCAGCCAATTCCTGAATCCTGAAATTACCACGGGTTTTCCAGCGATCATGGCGCGATAACCGTCTTCGGCGACGGTGCGCGCATCCATCGCGCCGAACTTCAACAACTTCATGCCAGTGGCATTTGCGCGCTTGTGGAACTCGGTCGTGGTCGCACCCGGGCACAGGCAAGTTACGGTAACGCCGGTTCCGCTGAGTTCATTGGCCAGCGCCTCCGAAAAATGCAGGACGTACGCCTTGGTCGCGAAATACACGGCCATCAGCGGCCCCGGCTGAAATGCCGCGGTGGACGCCACGTTCAGGATGCGCCCGGTATTTCCCTCGATCATCGCCCTCTCGATCATCGCCGGGAGGTACAGGCGCGTGAGGTGGGTGAGAGTCGTGACGTTGAGTTGGATCTGGCGCAGACATTCTTCCAGGTCGTTTTCGGCGAACAGACCATACTGTCCGAATCCCGCGTTGTTGACCAGCACATCCACTTGAATGTTGGCGCGTGTCGTCTGATCGAGCACATATGCGGGAGCTCCAGGATCGGTCAGGTCGGTCGCCAGAATCAGTGAACGGGTGCTGTGCCCCTTCTCGAGTTCGGATGCGAGTTGCCGTAGTTTGTCGGCACTGCGGGCGACCAGAACCAGGTTGTAACCTTCGCGGGCGAAAATGCGAGCGAGTTCCAATCCGATGCCGAACGAGGCGCCGGTGATGAGAGCGGTTTTGCGGTCGGGAACTGGCATTCAGCACTCAGCCGTCAGCACTCAGAATTTAGCAATTAGCATTTTGGTAACAAACAAAAGCGGGTCCGAAGACCCGCTTTGCCACCTAGAACGAAAGCATCTACACGTGGGCCAGCGCGGGTTCCACTCCGTAGATCGAGTGCCACGACGTGGCGGCCTTCAGGCGGTCGTTTACGTTATTGATGTTCTTCACGCCTTCATCTTCCAGCCACTTCCGGAAAGCCCCGGCGCCGTGTTTCGCGTAGATGGGGATGCCTTCCTTCCAGGTGGCGCGTCCGCAGAGCACGCCGTTGAACTTCACACCCGACTCGGCCGCGAGTTCCAGCGACTCGGTGAACTCGGAATTGCTCACGCCCGCCGACAGATAGATAAATGGTTTGGTGGCGACGGTGGCAGCCTCACGGAACAGCTTCATCGCTTCCTGCTTCGAGTAGGCTTTCTCACCCTTAAAGGACTTCGTCCCTTCCACAAACTTCATATTGATCGGGACTTCCACCTTCATTACGTCGACGCCGTAACGGTCTTTGGTGAACTCGCGCATGGCTTCGATGACTGCCTTCGGCTTTTTCTTCGAGAAGTCGAAGCCTTTCTCGTCCTCGCCTTCTTCGTAGGTGACGAACTCCAGGAAGAACGGAATGTCATTGGCGCGGCACTCATCGCCCAGCCTTTCGACCCAGGCGTGCTTCTGGTCGTTGATGTTCTGTGGATCAAACGGCGTGTAGTAGAGCAGAATCTTGACGCAATCCGCGCCCGCTTCTTTCAGGCGGCGCACCGACCAGTGATCGAGCAGATCGCCGAGCCGTCCCGGTCCGGTCTTGTCGTATCCGGTCTTTTCATAGGCCAGCAGCAGGCCGGCGTTTTTCGAGCGCCGTTTTGAAGCCGGCAGCCCCCACTCGGGATCGAGCAGGATGGCGCTGGCATGGGGCGTCAGGACTTCGCTCACCAGCGTCTTGAATTCCTCCATCATGGCGTCGGAAACCGCCGAACCTTTTTCCTTGGCGAGAGATTTCTGCAGTGAGCCGCGCTGGTCCATGGCGGCAGCGGCGATTACGCCATGCTCATTCGATACCGCTTTCATTCCGGCGAGTTTGCCTGGGGTAAGCTTCATAAATCCTCCAATCAATGCGAGCGACAGGTCATTCTAAACTAACGGCCTCGCCATGAACACCACCAGTTTCTCCCCAAGGGACGCGTTCTGACGGCAACAGGGCGTGGGCGTCGGCGTCGGCGTCGGCTTGCGAATTACTAGCGCGGGAACTGGTGGCGAAGCCATCGATCCCCAAGCTAACGATTCGGGAACTGATAGCGCAGGCCGATGCGGGCTAGGATGGGAGGGCCAAGGCTCGGGACCGTTGGAGGGGTCCCGTTTGGCACGGTGGTTAGAGCCGTGTAGTAACGCTGATTGAACATGTTTTCGGCGGCGGCGAAGACTTCGAGTCCACGGCCGAGCGAGCAGCCGAGGTACAGGTCGACAGTGAAGAATTTTTTCAGCAATAAAGTGTTCAGGTCGTTATCGAATTGCTGGCCGACGAAAGTCCCTTGTACGTTGGCGGTGATGATCTTGGGGTTGACGTAGCGCGCCTGCACAGTGAACTGCTGGTGCGGAACCTCGGGTATCCAATTTCCCACCAGCGATGGGTTCAGCGCGTTTGGCGTGTAGCCGGATACCACGGCGTGTGCGAACTGGTAGCCTCCGGCGAACTGAAGCGCACTGCTAAGGCGGAATTCACCGTCGAGATTGACGCCGGTCGAGAGCGTGCGGTCGACATTCTCTTTCTCGGCCTGGATCGGGTTGGTCGTATTGTTGAGGGTGACGTTCACGACGGCATCGGTGATGTCGTTCCAGAAGAATGTTGTCCGCAAATTGAGGCGGTCGGAAAGCAAGCTCTGCCGGACTCCCGCTTCCACTCCAGTCAATCGTTCCGCATGGAGATCTGGGTTGCCGTCGGTCAGAGTGTTGCCTTGACGGAAATTCCGATAGAGTTCGTTCAACGTTGGCGCGCGAAAGGCGCGATAACCCGAAGCAGTCAGCGAGGTCCCATGCCCGAGGCGGTAGAGCAGCGAGGCGCGCGGGTTGATAGCGTCGGCTGTGCGATCGGGATACGGGGTCACCGCGGGGACGTTCGAGCGAATCTGAATAAGCCGGGCATTAAAATCGCTCCAGTGATCGTAACCGAGCGACAAATTCGCAATCAGGCGGGGACCGAGCTGCAGAAGGTCCTCCCCGAAAAGCCGCGTTGTACGCTCTCTTCCGCCGCTCAAGTTTTCGCCGACGCTGACGAAGTCATTGCTCAGTCCATGTACTTCCCGCATTTCGAAGCCTGCGACCAGCGTCTGTACGCGCCCAACCGGCCGCGACCATTGAGTGCTGCCACCCAGAGCCTGCGACGGAACATACTGCTGGTCGGTCAACGTCTCGGAATCGCGGTTCGCTGCAACCGCTGAGAAAGTCTGGTAGTACGACTCGAAAAGTCCGAAGAGACGCGCAGAAAACGCTCCTACATTCTTCTTTTCGTAGTTCACGCCGGTGGCGAAGTCACCCAATTGCGTGTTGTTCAACTGGATCACCGTGCCGTTGTGGCGATCCTCATTGAAATATGAGCCGCGAGCGAAGAAACGGCTGAAGTCGCCAAAGCGGCGGCCGAGTTCCATCTCGATCAGTTCGTGAACGGAGTTGGCGGGCGAATCGACTGTGCCGCGCTCGGGCTCGGGCACCGGGATATAGCCATTCGTGCGGAATAGATCGGTGGCGGCTGAGCCGTACCACGGCCCCAGGCGAGTTCCAGCCCAGAGTGATAACTCGGGCGTGTTTTCACTTCCCCAGGAACTTTCAGCGGAGATCGCGGTCTGTTCAGGCTGGCGCGAGCGGAATTGAATCACGCCGCCCATCGCGGTAGATCCGTAAAGGCTGGCATCGGCGCCTCCGCGAACCACCTCGACGTCGCTGATCGATTCGCGCACGACGCGATCCCAATAAACCCATCCGCCGAAAGGATCATTGAGCGGAATGTCGTCAACCAGCACCAGGGCGCGGCTGGCGCCACTGGCGCCGACTCCGCGCATGGAGACTCCCTGCGTGCCGGGATTCGCGGTGCGGCTGCTGGAACGGCGAAACAGTGTGAAGCCCGGAACTTCGCGCAGCACATCATCGAGCGCAAGCGGCGCCGTCGAGGCCAGATCGTCGTTCGAGATGGTCACGCTGTCGGCGGGAGAATCCTCCAGCGCGGTGTTAATCCGTGTGGCCGTCACCAGAACGTGCTGGCTGGCGTAGTCCGATTCAAATTGCGGATGCAGAACGAATTTGAGCTGCCGTTCGTGATTCCAGGGAAGCTGGAGGGGAAGAAATCCCGCAGCTCTGGTGGAAAACTTGCCGGAAGTGACGGAGATTTCAAGTTGGAATTGTCCAGACGAATTCGTCTGCGCCGCGATGTGGTAGTTGCCGCTGCTGAATTCCACGCGCGCGCCAGCAATGACCGCTCCGGAAGGATCTTCAACCACGCCCGTCACCGGCGAAGGTGCGGCTTGCCCATGGGCCGAGAGCGCAGCGAGCACAAAACAAGCTCCGGCCAGGAATGTCCGCCTCACATTTTGAGGGTACCAAGCAAAGTCCCGCGGTAGTTGTGACCGAAGTCACTGCCGCAGAGCGAGCGTTCCGAGCAGCGTCTGCTGCTTCGCAATCAGCGACTGAACGCCTTGCCGCGCGAGCGACATCATCTTTGCCAGTTGAGCGTCGTCGAACACCTGGTGTTCGGCGGTGGCCTGCAGTTCGACAATCTTGTTGCCCGCGGTCATGACGAAATTCATGTCCACGTCGGCGCGCGAGTCTTCTTCATAGTTCAGATCGAGAAGAATTTCGCCGTCCACGATGCCGACACTGATCGCCGCCACAAAATCCTTGATCGGCGCGGCAGTCAACGTCCCCGCATCGACCAGGCGTTGCAGAGCCAGGCCGAGCGCGACGAATGCTCCGGTAATCGAAGCCGTTCGCGTGCCTCCATCCGCCTGGATCACGTCGCAATCGATCCAAATGGTGCGCTCGCCCAGCCGCTTCAAATCGGCAACCGCGCGCAGCGAGCGTCCGATGAGCCGCTGAATCTCCTGCGTGCGCCCGCTTGGCCGACCCTTGGCCGATTCCCGCGCGGTACGGGTCAGCGTCGAGCGCGGAAGCATCCCGTACTCGCCGGATATCCATCCCTTGCCCGAATTGCGCAAGAACACGGGCACCGATTCCTCGACCGAAGCGGTGCAGATGACGCGAGTGTTCCCCATCTCAATCAGCGCCGAGCCCTCCGCGGTCGAGATGAAGTCGGGAATGATGTTGACGGGACGAATCTGCTCAGCAGTGCGATTATCGCTGCGAAAGATCATGAGAGGGAAATTCTAACAGTCCGAGGGAAAACTCATCGGGGTGCGTTCGCGGCGATCGACACCTTATTGGTTTTGTACCCCCCCCCAATTCGCGCTAAAATATTGAGGAATAATGACTTAACTTCAAAATATTGATAAATAAAGAGTTAGGTTATCAAAGAGCGCTGAAAATGGTTTTGGGGCAGCTTCGAGGGCCGTTCTGGGAACCGGCGCAGCTCTCCACTGCCCCATTTGGGGATAATCGTCGCATCGGGCGAGTTGGAATGTCTGTGATGACACTCACAGGTTGATTGTGATGAAAGGTCGGCTCGTAGAGTTGGGAAGGTCCGCGGCACCCGGCAGCCGCAGTGGAGGGGCCACTTCTCAAACGCGAGAAGTGGCGCACCCCCAGTTGTTACTGTAATACACTGTGCTTATACTCGCGGCCGCAGATGTCCGGCCACCCGCCATTCAAGCACTTCGACTGACGCTAAAAATATCTAAAAAAGACTCGGTCAGGCGTTGATCCTCCAGCACTATGAAAAACTTCAGCCACTCCTGCTGCTTACATTTCAGGGAGGTGTACTTTGCTGTGTATCCTTCTGCGTACAGGCGACTCATAAGCATTACATTTGCTATGGCCTCCCATTTGTTTCGACCCGAGGCATACAAGATTGCTATGTTTTCTTCTTCAAAGTCAAATACTCGAGTATGAGTTTCCTTTCGCCAGTTGAGAATCCCGACAGGTAGCCGTAATACTTGCCAGCGTATGGAAAATAGGCCTTGAACCCGGAGATTGCTTTTTCAGGCAAAAATTCAAAAGGATCTTTTTTATTAGGCAAATCGAATATGGCAAATGCCCACATGATCATTTCCAACGATGATCTGCATAGCGTCAATACTTCGTGCAGCAAGCCCTTAGAACTGAGGTCCAGGGCCGCCCTAAGCGTTCCGAGACCTTTTGCTAATGTCATATCGCATATCGTTTGACTCTGCGAATAGATAAAATTGTGTGAATTCGCTATCAAATGTTTCTGCAGTTCGTTAATGCAAACGTCTAAGAAGTGGATTGTCTTTAAGTCAAACGCGTTCGGATCAAGGTCTACATTGCGCTTCCAGTCACTCAAGTACGTCTTTCTGACGTAGTCCACCGACTTCGATCCAAGATGATCGGAGATGACTGAGGCCGCGATATTTTTCAGGAGGGTGTCCGAATATGACGACTTGACTCCAATTCGTGATAGTTCGTCCGATGTGCTGTCATATATCTCCAATGGACAAATGCTTAGCCGCTTTTTGTCTGACTTGATTTTGTTCATATGGTGCCCTTCCACTTTTCAGGTGAGCTTGCAATCCGGCAGGTAGTCGATGATCAGAAATAACAACGTCGGGTAGACTGGTTAGATGACCCTGTCGGCTCCCAGTCCGCCGAGTAAACTTGGTGCGCTCAAGGCGGGGGCCAACTTCTGCCGCGATCTCGTGAGGTGTAAGAAACTGGGGTGCGCCACTTCTCGCGTTTGAGAAGTGGCCCTCCACCGCTGCCGCGATCATACTCTTTCGTCACCATCGACCGGTGTGCACGGTCACCGCGTCAAAACCCTTAGGCCGCTATCCTGAGGCCTATGCGGCGCATGCTAAAGCGCTACTACGGTAGTGGAGACCTGCATTTCATCACTTGCAGTTGCTATCAGCGACAGCCTCTGCTCGGCACGTCACTGCGTCGCGATTTGTTTTTGTCCGTGCTTGAACAGATGCGCATTCGCTATCAGTTCGTCGTGGCCGGTTATGTGATCATGCCCGAGCACATTCACCTCCTCATCAGCGAACCACAAGAGAAGAACCCTTCGACCGTGATGCAGGCGCTTAAGCTGGGATTTGCGCGACGCGTTCTGGTGCAGGCGAAGCGTCGAAGAAATCCGGCTCAGACTGACTTGTTCGACCAAGCTCCGCAACACATTTGGCAGAAGCGTTTTTACGACTTCAACGTCTGGACGGAGCATAAGCGCATCGAGAAACTCCGCTACATGCATCGCAATCCGGTGAAGCGGGGCCTGGTCGAGTCACCGGAGTTCTGGCGCTGGAGCAGTTACCGAGCCTACTTTCTGCGCGAGACCGGACCGGTAAAGATCAATGAATGGGAGGTGCTGAAGATGAAGACGCGGGGCCCGGCGGCGTGAGAAGCCCTTGGGTTTGACGGTTGGGCGGGCCACTTCTCAAACGCGAGAAGTGGCGCGCACCCGCGTAGTTATTTATAGTCCCTTACCTCCAGTCACTAACTTTTCACCACGAATGAGCGGGTCATCCAGCGACGGCTTTACTGACTGCCCGCCTGCTCGACCGTCGTCACATCGAACGAATCGCTCAGGTCCGCGTGTCCGGCGAGCGTGTCTCGCGTTTTGCCCTCGACCAAAATGTTGACGCGCTGGATCCCTGGAACGTTGACGGCCAGCGTCTCCACCAGCGAATTCACGGTGAGTTGCTCGCTGAGAATGCCGGAGCGGTGCTGGTCGGCGAAGGCGGCATTCAGATCGATGACGGCCGCTCCGGGATTGACCAGGTAGATGCTGCGGATGTCCGACGCCGCAGATAGAGGATGGGCCGCGTCCGGTTGCTGGTAGATGCGCAGCAGCGTGCGCAACAACTCCTCGGCTCGCTGCTGGCGTCCTCCGGGAAGAGGAATCTGCGCCGAGCGCGCGCGGAGCGTGCCAGCCTCGTCATCCGCCACATACAGAGTCACCGTCTCCGTCGGACCGGAGGCTGGGGGGACGACGGGGAGCGCGTTGGCCGCGGAAGCCTCCAATTCTCCTGCCTGTCGCCGCATGTGGCGAAGGTAGATTCCCATCGCCACCACCAGCACCAGCAGCGCCGCCACTCCTATAAGAAGATGCCGTGGGATCATGGTTGTACCTTCGTGGTTGCACTCGTCGTGGTTGCACTCGTCATGGTTGAAATCGTCATGGTTGAACCCCAAGGCGGTCGCGGACTGAAACCACGGCATCGGCGATCGCCGACGCGGCCCGTTGTTGATAGTTGGCCGACGTCAAGTCGGCGACCCCATCCGCTCCGGGTGCCAGTTCCACCGCGACGGCAGGCATGAGCAAGTTGTTCAACGGCCGCAGCGAAGCGGATGATCCGCGAACCGGGAATTCTTTTTTCTGCATTTCTGTAACGATTGCCGCCGAGACGATCCGGCTGACGGGCAAAGCCGGAGCTTGGGCCGCATTCCACGCATGAAATAATCCGTTACTCGTTCCTTCCACCGGAAGCAGTGCGGTGTACACGCGGGCGCCGCTGCCCTGCGAAGTCGCGTGCAGGCTGATGTAGATTCCGGCGCGAGCGACGTTGGCCGCCGTGGCGCGCTGATCCAGAGTCGAGCTGGTATCGGCATCGCGCAGCAAGGTGACGGCGAATCCGCGAGTCTCCAGTTCGTGCCGCAACAGGCGCGCAAATCCGAGCGTAACGTCTTTCTCGGCGAGCGTATCGGTCAAGGCCGCACCGCGTTCCTCGCCACCGTGCGCGGGATCGACCACGGCCAGAACGCGATGAGTGGCTGGGGCGATGTTTCCCGCCGGTGCCGCCTGCGTAGGATTCTGTGGTCCAGTTCTAACGCCACTCGGCGTCGCTGGTGCTGGCTGGACAGCCGAAACGATTATCGTCTTTCTGTCGTCGCTGAAGGTTGCCATCAGCGGCTGGTTCGCAGTCACGTCTAATTCGGCGTCGCCGTTGTTCTCGGAGTAGCTGGCGTGCGTGATGATCTTGTTATCAAAAGAAATCGACTGGCTGCCCGGGGAAACGACGGGGTCGCGTTTGAAAACCATTCGCAGCTTGCCCGGTTCAGTGGAGATAGTCGGATTTACGGGAGCGCTGAAATTCAGCAACAGTCGCGGCGGGTTCGTCGCGTCCAGCCGGAAACTGGCTTGTATGCCGACATCGCCGATGAATAGCCGGCGCGCGCTTTCGCGAAAATTAATTGATGTTCCCAGAAAACGGGGCAGCAATGCGCTCAACGAACTTAGGGGAACCAACCCGCGCGAGCTTTCGATCAGGAAGGGAGCGGTGAAATCGAAGTCGTGCCCATGAATCCTGGCCCGCGTCTTGCCCGCGGCAAAATCGGCATCTACCGTGTTATAGCGCAGTCTCCAGCGCCGCCCGTCCGTCTGGCTGCTGACGCGGCCCAGCGGTTCCAGGAGTTCGAGCAGGCCGACATATTCACGGCCCCCACGCTCCAGAACCGGGAGCGTGTAAACCGCAACCGGGGAATACACGGAGATGTGCGCTTCGTCCGTAACGGGCGCAGAGGGCGCCGCGGACAGAAGCGTTACCGTGGCCAGCAGGATGGCCAGAACCCTAGTTCTCAGTTCCCAGTTCTCAGTTCTCAGTGGGAAGCGGGATACTGGGAACTGGGAACTGGGAACTGAGAACCGCAGTTTGCTACTCCAGCGCATAAATCGTTAGCCCGCTCAGCAGCTTGGGGTAGAAATCGGTGGACTTCTGGGGCAGCACTTCTCCGGCAAAGGCGATGTCGCGAACCTGCTCGACGCGCGCCGGATTCATCAGGAACGCCGCTTGCGCCTTTCCACTGTGCACCTGCGACAGCGCGTCAGCGGCCTCGCGGCAATAGGAAACGCTCTCCTGATTGCGAATGGCTTCCTCCGAGATCTTCAGCACACCTTCCAGCAGGCACTTGTGCAACTGCACGACGTCCAGCGCTTGCTGGCGCAAAGAAAGCTTTCCGAACAAACGGGTGCCGATGGCTTTCGGCGAGTGCAGCAGGAATGCACGCTCGGCGGTGACCGCGAGCAGGGCCGTTCCGGCGTGCCCGGCCTGTTGCAGGATGGCGGTGGCGCGCGCCGCGTCGACTCCGGCATCGACATCTTCCACGCTGAAAAACTTCCGCGCGTCCGCCTGAAGTTGTGCAGCTGAAAAAGATGGCAGGCCGAATACGAGCCGATGGGTCGGCAGAATCACCAGACCCGGCTGATCCGTATCAGGACGATCCGTATCAGGACAATCCATGTCGACGAAGGTCATCATTACCCAGTCGTAAGGGGTGGGAATGCCCGACCCCGTTTCGGCTGCGGCTTGCCGCTCGTTACGATAGGTCAAGGCAGTCTCGTAGCGGTGATGGCCGTCGGCGATGATCAGCTTCTTGTCCCGCATCTGTTCCCGCACGGAAGCAATGACCGAGGCATCAGAGATCCTCCAGACGCGGTGCGTGACGTCGAACTCGTCGGTGACCTTGATATGAGGAGCGGTGTCCATAGGGATGTCTGGGGTTCTCGCTGAATCGAGCAGGGCATCCACTTTGCCCGCCCCGCTGTAAAGCATGAAGATCTGACCGAAGTGGGCTTGGGTCGCGCGCAGCAGGTCAAGCCGGTCGGCCTTGGGCTTGGCCAGCGTTTGCTCGTGCCGGAACACGACGCTCGCATGATACGGCTCGATCCGGCCGAGCGCGATGAAGGCCCGCCGCTCGGCCCGTGCCTGGCTTCCCGGAATCTTGAACGTCTGGGAATAGCGATAGATCGAAGGCTCTGGATCGCGCCGTAAAACGCTTGTCTGGCGCCAACTCTGGAAGGAAGCCGCCGCCCGGGTATAGACGTTCTCGGAGTCGTCGTCGTCGGGCAGGCGTTTCCCGAGAATAATCCGCACCAGGTTATAAGGACTGGCTTGGTAGTAGCTTTGCTGCATGGCAGGGGTGATTTTGTCGTAGGGCTGGGTCACAACTTGCTGGACCGGGACGCGCTCAGGGTCGTAGCGCCAGGCTCGAAACGGGGAAACGATTGCCATAAAGGGAACGCAGAATTGTAGCAGGGACGGTCCGGCGCAGGCCCAAAGAGGGAAAGGAGAAAAAATATGCACAGAAATCTAGGGGTGGTTTACGAAAAGGTGACAACCCTTTTTCGAGATTGTGCTACTATCCGGCTCAGTAGCGATAGTTGGGGCCCGCCTTTTCGGGGTGCGGGTCGTCCCCCTCCACGGCGCGGATTTAGTGGGGCCTATGTTGTCCGGTAAACAGTTCTCGGCTCGCGTGTCCCTCGCTGTGGTACTGGTGGTTGCTGTGTGCGGCACCCTCCCGCTGCTCGCCCAGAATTTGAGTGAGGATGTCCATATCCAACCCCGCGTTCCGCCGGCTCCTCCCAAAGAGCCCGATATCGATCCGGCGTTCAGGACCCACACCAAGCCCATGAAAGTACAGGTTGATATGGTGCTGGTGCCGGTTACCATCACCGATCCCTTGAACCGGCTCGTCACTGGGCTCGACCGCCAGAACTTCTGCCTTTTTGAAGGCAAGGACCAGCAGGAAATCAAGACTTTTTCCAGCGAAGACGCTCCGGTTTCGATCGGCGTGATCTTTGACATGAGCGGCAGCATGAGCAGCAAGATCGAACGCGCCCGCGAGGCGGTGGTCGAGTTCTTCAAGACCGCCAATCCGCAGGACGAGTTTTTCATGATCGCCTTCTCCGATAAGCCGGAGGAGATTGCCGACTTCACCAGTTCGGTGGATGACATTCAGGGCCGGTTGCTGTACACCATTCCCAAGGGCCGCACGGCACTGCTTGACGCTATTTACCTGGGCGTCACCAAGATGCGCCAGGCGAAGTATCCGAAGAAGGCTCTGCTGATCATCTCCGACGGCGGCGACAACCACAGCCGCTATACCGAAGGCGAGATCCGTTCCATGGTCAAAGAGGCCGACATTCTCATTTATGCCATCGGCATCTACGATCATTACTTTCCGACCGAAGAAGAGCGGCTTGGGCCGGCCCTGCTCAGCGATGTCACCGAACTGACTGGTGGCCGCGCCTTTACCATAGATAACCCGAATGACCTGGCGGACGTTTCCACAAAAATTGGCATCGAGTTGCGCAACCAATATGTCATCGGATACCGTCCTAAGAATCCAGTGCGCGATGGCAAATGGCGTAAAATAAAAGTCAAACTCCTACCGCCAAAAGGATTGCCTCCGCTCAAGGTCTACGCCAAGACGGGTTACTATGCGCCGACGGAATAAAGTTTCTCTACCGATTCTCTTCGTCCTTGCGACGCTGTTCCTGTCTAATTCTCATGCACAGAGCGGAGCCCCGAGCCAGCCGCCTCCGGCTCCAGTGGCAGGTTCGCAAACGGCTGCGAATTCACAATCAGCGTCGCAGGCAGGACCGGCCAGCACGGCACCTCTGCCAGCTTCGGCCGGGCAGGCTGCGAGCCCGAATACTTCTCCAAATGACGCCCAGAATCCGGATGCCAGCGACAGCGGCGTCTTTGTTTTTCGCAAGGAGGTCGAAGAAGTGGTGCTGCATGCCACGGTCGTCGACGACAAGCAACGCATCATCACCAGCCTCGGCAAGGGCGATTTCAGCGTCTACGAAGATGGGCATCCCCAAACCATCACCTCATTCCGCCACGAAGACATTCCCGTGGCCATGGGCATTGTGGTGGATAACTCAGGTTCCATGCGCGAGAAGCGTGAAAAGGTGAACGCGGCGGCACTGAATCTGGTGCGTTCTTCCAACCCAGCGGATGAGGTGTGCATCGTCAACTTCAACGACGAGTACTACCTTGACCAGGATTTCACTTCCAACATCAATAAGCTGAAAGAGGGATTGGAAAAAATCGAGGCGCGCGGCGGCACGGCGCTCTACGATGCGGTCATAGCCACCGCCGATCACTTGAAAAAAGATGCGAAGCTGGAAAAGAAAGTTATTTTTGTGGTTACCGACGGAGAGGACAACGAGAGCGCCGAAACTCTCGAGCAAGCCGTGCGGCGTCTGCAGGCTGACGGCGGACCCACCGTTTACTCCATCGGCATCCTCGAGAAGGAAGAGCACCCGAAGCACGCCAAACGCGCCCTGCAAATTATCTCCGAGAGAACCGGCGGCATCGCTTTCTTCCCCCAAACGCTGGACGATGTTGACGCTATCAGCCGTACAGTGGCCCACGATATACGCACGCAGTACACCATTGGATACAAACCGACGACGCCGAAAACCCAGGGCGGGTATCGACAAGTGAAAGTGGACGCGCATTCGCACGACCACGGCAAACTCACCGTCCGCACCAAGAGCGGTTATTACGCGGGAACGGAGCCGGCTTCGGGGGCGCAGTAGAGCGGGACTCACGTTGCATTTATGAAGTATTCATTTTCGGCGATTCCCGACGAGCAAATCCCCCGCTCCCGTGTTGCGCTCCTCCAGCACGTACTCGATACCTATGCCAGCGAGACGAACAAGGTCATTTCCGTCTGGTCGACCTTCGCTGATTCGGATCTTGGCTACCGCCCGCATCCGAGCTCTACCTCGGTCGCCGACATCATGAAGCACCAACTGCTCTCGGAGCGGCGGTTCTTTGCGGAATTTCTTGGTATGCCCGAAGTAGCGGCGGAACAAGTCCTGCCGCGGCGACTTGCGGTCGAGGACTTCAACCAGCGGATGCTGGAGCTTGCCCGGCCGCGACTTGGATTCATGGCGGATCGCGATGAGGAGTGGTGGCGGACGGTTGTCCCTTTCTTTGATACGCGCCGGGAGCGGATATGGATCTTCTGGCGGCGCGTCTTGCACACAGCTCACCACCGGACGCAGTTGACGGTCTATCTGCGTTTGCTGGGAAAGCCGGTGCCTGCGACTTACGGTCCGACGGCGGACGTGAGTTGGCGAGGCGCCGATCCTACCGCGACGGTGGAGGCTGCGGGGCGCTCCGGCAAGACGAGTGGCGATTGACGCTGGTGGCTTGCGGTTATTACGCCGCCCGAGCCCACTTCCGCGGTGCAGTGACCGTGGTAACCGCGGCGCATGTCAAATTACCTGAGGTCATTACCAACGACCACAATTACAGCGTTGACGAATTGACGCGCACGCCTTCGTTTCTTACTCTGTAGTGTGCCGCTCACAACCGTAAACTCCCGCTTGCGCGTTAGCGACGAAATCTCCAAGCTCGTCGGCGAAACTCCAATGTTGCAAATGAAGAAGCTAGCCCCTTCGGGATCGGCCGACATTTTCGCCAAACTCGAATACCTGAACCCGGGCGGCAGCGTGAAAGACCGCGCCGCGATTGGCTTGATCGAGCGCGCCGAGAGCGAAGGCAAGCTGAAGCGGGGTGGGACGGTGATCGAAGCGACCGCGGGAAACACCGGCATCGGCCTAGCCCTGATCGGAGTGAGTCGCGGCTACAAAGTCCGGCTGTTTGTCCCGGAAAAATTTTCGGAGGAAAAGGTCATCATCATGCGGGCCTTCGGCGCCGAGGTGACTCGCACCCCGGAAGACGAGGGCATGCAGGGCGCCATCCAGCGTGCCAGGGACCTGCAGGCAACCGACCCGTCGGCGTTCCTGGCCGCGCAGTTTGATAACCCCGCCAACACCGACTACCACTACGAAACTACCGCCCGCGAGATATTTGAGCAGATGGATGGACGCGTCGACGCCATCACCGTCGGCTGCGGCACGGCCGGAACCTTTACCGGAGTTGCGCGTTTTCTGAAAGAACGGATCGCGCAGGTTCATACCGTCGCGGTTGAGACGCAAGGGTCGATCCTGGGTGGAGGAAAGCCGGGTCCACACAAGGTAGAGGGCATCGGCAACAGCTTTATCCCTGGAAATTTCGACCGTTCCGTCTGCGACGAAGTAATGATGGTGACCGATGACCAAGCCTTCGGCATGGTGAAAGAACTTGCCGCCCGCGAAGGTGTACTCGGAGGCTCAAGCGCGGGCGCCAACGTCTACGCGGCGGTTGAAATTGCAAAGCGGCTCGGGGCAGGGAAGCGGGTAGTTACGCTGATCCCCGACTCAGCCGAGCGCTATCTGTCGAAGAAAATTTTTGAAGGCGGAATTTAGAGAGACGCCGTTCGTCGTTCGCTCTTCGCTGTTTGCGCGAGATGCGGATAGCGAACAGCGACAGGCAGACCCAGGAGAAATCCTTGACCCATAAGCAATCGGGCTTCGCGACCCGCGCCATTCACGTTGGACAAGAGCCCGATCCCCTCACCGGCGCCGTCAGTGTCCCGATCTACCCAACTTCCACTTACGTCCAGGAAGAGATCGGCAAGCATAAAGGCTACGAATACGCGCGCGTATCGAATCCGACGCGCGACCGGCTGGAAACTAACCTGGCGGCGCTCGAAGGCGGAACGGCATCGCGTGTCTTCGCGAGTGGCATGGCGGCGATCAACGCCATTGCTACGATGCTCAAAGCGGGAGACCACGTGGTCGCCGGCCACAACCTCTACGGCGGGACGCCGCGCCTGTTCAATCAGGTCCTTGCTAATTTTGGTCTGACATTTACGTACGTCGATACCTCCGACCTCAACAAAGTTGAGCGCGCATTCCAGAAGAACACCCGGCTGTTATTCCTGGAGACGCCGACCAACCCCCTGATGGAGCTTTGCGATCTCCGCGCAATCAGCGAAGCCAGCCACCGGCACGGCATTGAGGTGGTGGTCGACAACACGTTCATGTCGCCTTATTTCCAGCGTCCGATCGAACTCGGCGCTGACATGGTCGTCCACTCCACCACGAAATTCTTGAACGGCCACAGTGACGGATTAGGCGGGGTTGT
Organism: Terriglobales bacterium; assembly: GCA_049520095.1. Classification (GTDB taxonomy): domain Bacteria; phylum Acidobacteriota; class Terriglobia; order Terriglobales; family Acidobacteriaceae; genus Acidiflorens. The sequence continues at coordinate 25,634 of JBEKQC010000011.1, read as the reverse complement.
AGTCTGCACCAAACCCGAGCAGGCGGAGAAGCTTGCTTTTCTGCAGAAATGCGCCGGAGCGATTCTCTCGCCCTTCGAATGCTGGCTGATTTTGCGCGGGGTGAAGACGCTTGCGGTGCGCATGTTGCAGCACGACTGCAACGGCCGCAAGGTCGCGGATTATCTCTCAAAACACAAGAAAGTGCAGAAGGTTTTCTATCCAGGATTGCCCGATCATCCGCAGCATGAACTGGCCAAGCGCCAGATGTCCGGCTTCGGATCAATGATTGCCTTCGAAACCGGATCACTCGCAAACGCCAACCGGATGCTTCGTAAGGTGCGCGTGTGTTCCCTGGCTGAGTCGCTGGGTGGAGTCGAGACCCTGATTTCGCATCCCGCGACCATGACGCACGCCGGCATCGGCGAAGAAGGCCGCCGCAAAATCGGTATCACCGACGGCATGGTCCGCATCTCGGTTGGTATTGAGGACGTGGACGATATCCTCGGCGATCTCGACCAGGCGCTGGCCGCGATCTAGGAGCAACACCCTGTCATGAATTGTCATCCCGAACGAAGTGAGGGATCTGCGTTCGCCGCAAACTGCAGATCCCTCACTTCGTTCGGGATGACAAAATTTGGTGGGGCCTGACCCGACCGGGTCCCTTCACCGCACTGACTCTCCAATCCATTCCAGATACGCCGCGCTGCCGTCTTCAATGCCAATTTCTATACATTCCGGAAGCTCGTAGGAATGTAGCTCACTTAAAGCCTCACGCACGCGATCAAAAACCTCTATGGTTGTCTTGATCACAAGCAGCCACTCCGTTGCCGTCTCGATCTCACCTTGCCAGCGATACACCGACTCAATCTGGGGAGCGATGTTGACGCAGGCAGCCAGTTGCCGCTCCACCAGCGCATGGGCGATACTGCGAGCCTCTTCGAGCGAAGCGCAAGTCGTGAGAACGAGCCTTTTGTCGGTCATATAAAATTAAGCATCCAAAGTTGGGCGTCCAAGGTTCAGTCGAAGCATACGAGGCAGCCGATGACAACGCAAATCAAGTTTGGCACATCTGGATGGCGAGCTGTGATGGCTGAAGACTTCACGTTTGCCAATGTTCACCGCGCCGTGCATGGCATCGCGCGCTATGTGTCGTCGCAGAAATCGCACGGAGCAAAAGTCATTGTCGGCCGCGATCCGCGCTTTCTCGGCGAATCTTTTTGTGCCACGGCCACCGATATCTTGTCCACCTACGGCATTACGCCGCTGGTCATCGCGGAGCCTGCGCCTACACCTACGATTTCCTACGCCGTGATCCAGTCCAAAGCCGACGGCGCCATCAATTTCACCGCTTCGCACAATCCGCCGGAATACAACGGCATCAAGTTTTCGACGCCGGATGGAGCGCCCGCGCTTCCCGAAGTTACGAAGGCCATCGAGTCGGAGATCGCAGCCTTCGACGCAGATGCGAATCCGCAAACGCCGCACATGACCAAAGGGCAGTCCCTGTTCCAGTCCCAAGCCATCGATCCTCGCCGCATGTATCTGTCGCGTTTGCGAGAAATCGTCGATCTCGACGTCATCAAGAAAGCCGGCGCGAAGATTGCCTTTGATCCCATGTGGGGCGCAGCCCGCGGTTATTCGGACGTGTTCCTGCGCGAGGGCGGCGTGACCGTGGCCACGGTCCATGACACGCGCGACGTGCTCTTCGGAGGTCATGCCCCCGAACCCGACGACCACCTGCTCCAAGACCTGCGTCAGAAAATGCGGGAAATCGGCGCGGCGATTGGCATCGCGACTGATGGTGACGCCGATCGTTTTGGGATTCTCGACGAAGACGGCACATTCATGCAGCCCAACTACATCATTGCTCTGCTCTTTGATTACCTTGTCGAAACCCGCGGCTGGACAAACGGAGTCGGCAAGTCGGTTGCCACCACCAATCTCATCAATGCGCTTGCGGAAAAGCGCAAGATCGAACTCTACGAAACCCCGGTTGGGTTCAAATACATTGGCGAACTCATTAAGCAGGACAAGATACTGATTGGCGGTGAAGAAAGTGCCGGCCTATCCATTCGCAAGCACGTTCCGGAGAAAGACGGCGTGCTCGCCGGCCTGCTGTGCTGCGAGATGGTCGCGCGGCGTGGTTCATCGCTTGGTAAACAACTGGGCGACCTATTTGCCAAAGTTGGTTCCTTTTACCCGCTGCGCGAGAACTTCCGCTTGACGCCGGAAGTAAAACAGAAGTTTACTGAAAAGCTACGGCTCGATCCGAGTGAGTTCCATGGCGCCAAAGTTGCCAAGGTGGTGAGGACCGATGGGCTGAAACTCGTCCTCGCCGACGGATCGTGGGTCTGCTACCGGCTCTCGGGCACGGAGCCGGTGGTGCGCGTGTATAGCGAAGCGCGCATCAGGGAAGACCTGGCAAAGTTGAGTGTGGCAGCAAAAGCATGGATCTTCGACTAGGACCACCTTCGAGAGTGAGCATCCTGCCACGTGGGGAGGAAGGTCTGCGCGCGATCATCGATCGGGCTATGGGTCAGGCTATGGGTCAGGCCATAGGTCAGGCTAGGGATCGGGCCCCCAGGGCAGAGGCGGTGGCAGCGCGCTGGGTCGAACGCACGCGCCCGGTCTGGTCGAGGCTTGTTTTGGAGTGGCGTCGTCTGGGAACGGTGGCAGCTGTCCTTCTTATCGTTGGATTGCTGCTGCACGCCATGTTCGGAGCCAACGGCATGGTCGTTTATCGGCAGAAGCGTGCCGAGATGAAAGCGCTGCAGAGTGAAGTCGAGCTCCTGAAGAAGGAAAACACCCAGCACGTCGAGCAGATCAAGTCGCTCAAGTCCGATCCTGCCGCCATCGAGAAGGAAGCGCGCGAGCAGCTTCACTACACTCGACCAGGAGAAGTTGTACTCGTCGCTCCCGACTCTTCCCAAAGGCCACCCACGGGCCGCGCCAGGAACGAAAGGTAAATGCTGGCTGAACGCATTAGGTCTCCGATTGTTCGTATCCCACCCTTCTGTGATAAAGTTCAGGGGTTCGTACTGTGTGGGAACCAATCGTAGGAGGATGACATGCGGAAACTTCTCTTGTTGTTACTTGCGGGCGCGTTGATTCTGATGGTGACCTCGGTGTCATTTGCCGCGGATGTCCAGACCGTGAACGGCTGGATTAGCGACTCCAAGTGTGGGGTTAAGGGGGCCAATGCGGGTGCGGAAGCATGCACGAAAAAGTGCATCGCAGCCGGCGCCAGCGCGGTCGTCGTTAGCGATAAAGACCAGACGGTCCTGAAGGTGGACAATCCCGATACCCTTAAGGATCACTATGGACATCACGTGGCTGTGACCGGGCATGTCAACGGGGACACGATTCACGTTGACACCGTCAAAATGCTTTAAGCTTAACGAGTCGAACTGATACAAGAAGGGCGGCCCTGGCGGCCGCCCAGTGTTTTTCCGATTGGAGCGACGGGCGTCTCGCCCGTCGGCCCCGAAAGTCTACCGAACTACTACCGCACAACGCCTTCGAGCGGCGAACTGGCCGTCGCGTAAAGCTTTCGTGGCATGCGCCCTGCCATGTATGCCTGTCGCCCGGCTAGCACAGCGTGCTTCATCGCTTCCGCCATCAGCACCGGTTCCTGGGCGCCGGCGATGCCGGTGTTCATCAGGACAGCATCATAGCCCAGCTCCATGGCGATGGCCGCATCGGAAGCTGTGCCCACGCCTGCGTCCACGATCAACGGAACTCCCGTGATCATCTCGCGCAGGATTCGCAGGTTGGCGGTGTTCTGAATGCCCAGTCCGCTGCCGATGGGCGCACCCAAAGGCATCACCGCCGAAGCTCCGGCGTCCACCAGTCGTTTGGCGAAAACGATGTCGTCCGAGGTATAGGCCAGCACCGTGAATCCTTCTTTCGCCAGCACACGCGTGGCTTCGAGGGTGGCTTGCACATCCGGATACAGCGTTGCCTGGTCGCCAATCACTTCCAGCTTGATCCAGTCGGAGAGTCCAACCTCGCGTGCCAGGCGGGCCGTGCGGATGGTGTCGTTGGCCGTATAGCAGCCGGCGGTATTCGGCAGAAGAAAGTACTTATTCGGATCGATGTAATCGAGCAAAGATTCCTTGCTGCGGTCGAGATTCACCCGGCGCACGGCCACGGTCACCATGTCGGCGCCGCTGGCATCGAGAGCGCGCGCGGTCTCCTGAAAGGATTTGTATTTCCCGGTCCCGACAATCAAGCGGGAACGGAATTGCCTGCCAGCGATAATCAATGAGTCCGTCATGACTTTATTGTACGGCGACAGCGAGCCAGGAACCAGATTGCGGAGCGACGGGCGTCTCGTCCGGCGCTCCACTGGCTCATCCGCCAGCCACTTCCGCTTTCGCGTACATCTCGTCAATCAACGTCCGGTACCGGTCCTCAATCCCCCGCCGCCGCACCTTGAAAGTATGCGTCAGGGTTCCATCCGCTGCCGAGAATTCTTCGGATACGACTAGAACCCGTTTCAGTCTTTCAAAGCGTGCCAGGTTTTGGTTCAGGTCTTCGATGATGCCGTCATACAGTGCCTGTACCTTGAGGTGGGCGACGAGCGTTTCTCGGGAAGCAAAGTCAACCTGGTTCGCCCGGGCCCAATCTTCCAGAGCAGGGAAGTGCGGCGAGATCAGCACCGCCGGAAACTTCCGCCGATCACCAATCACCACCGCCGTCCCAATGAGTGGGTTGAGTTTCAGCGTATTCTCGATCGGCTGCGGCGCGATGAACTTCCCGCCCGAAGTCTTGATCAGATCCTTCTTGCGATCGGTGATCGATAGGTAGCCTTCGCTGTCGAGTTGCCCGATATCGCCCGTCTTGAACCAGCCATCCACAAACGCGTTGCGCGTTTCCTCCGGACGATTCCAATAGCCCTGGAAAATCGAGGGCCCGCGCACCAGCAATTCGCCATCGTCGGCAATCTGCACTTCGACGTTCGCCAGTGGCTTGCCGACTGTTCCCAGTTTGTGCGCTGCGGGCGTGTTCACCGCGATCACCGGCGACGTCTCCGTCAGCCCATAGCCCTCGTGGATGGAAATACCGATATCGGCATACCACTCTGCCAATTCCCGGCCCAGCGGTGCGCCTCCGGAAATGAACTCCTCCGCCCTTCCGCCCATCCCCGCGCGCACTTTGGAAAAGACGAGCCGGTTCGCGATTTTCATTTTCCAAGAGAGCGCCGAGGGCTGGGTTCCAGCCAGAGTCTCGGCGCGATGAGCGCGCCCCACCGAAAGCGCCCAGCGGTAAATCGTGTTCTTCGGAAAGCCCGCAGTCTTCAGGATCACCTGTTGACGAATCTTTTCGTACACGCGCGGCACCGCCACAAAGATGGCGGGTTGTACTTCCTCCAAAGCCTGTGCCAGTTGCGCAAGGTCGGGACAATACGCCAGCACCACACCACGGTATAGCAGCGCGAAGTCCACATGCCGCGCCGTCACATGGGAAAGCGGCAGAAACGATACGCTCACCTCTTCTCTTGAGCCGAAGCCGAATCCCTCCATCGAACGCGCGATGTTCGATGCCATGTTCCTGTGGGTCAGCATCGCGCCCTTTGGCGGTCCTGTCGTGCCTGAGGTGTAGATAATTGTCGCCAAGTCGTCGGGCCCAATCGATTGTGAGCGAGCGTCGAACACCGGATCGAAGTCAGCCGGCCCACTGAGCATCAGACCCTGCATCTGGACCGCGTGCGCAGTTTCCACTGCGTCCATCACCATGATTCGCTCCACCGGCGTGTGTCGCTGGATGGTCAGCACCTTTTCCAACTGGTGCTTGGTGGACACCGCGATGACGCGCGCCCCGGAATCGTTGAGGAGGAAGGCAGTCTGCTCCGCTGTCTGTGTGGAATAGACCGGGACTGTGACCGCGCCCAGGGAAAGCGCGGCGAAATCAGTGATCGTCCACTCCGGGCGATTTTCGCTGAGGATGGCGACGCGATCCCCTTTGCCAACACCCCAGGATTCCAGCGCGCGAGCGACTCCCACGACGCTGCGGTAAATCTCCGCTGAAGAGATCGGTACCCAGCCCAAGGCCCGTCTTTGGAGCATGACGCGATCACGGCGGCTTTTACCGACCGCCAACAAAATGTCGTTCAGAGTTTGGAGGCTCATCCGATCCGATTAATGGCCGCAATCATTGTACGAAGTAATTGTACGCAGTCGGGCGAGTCCGCAGAAGCCGTGTCATCACACAAGTATGTGACGCTTTGACCCCATCCCTGTGCGCAAGGTACGCTTGAGAAGTTTCTCCGGAGGAGTTTCCATGAAACGAAGCGCTGTTTCGATACGTTTAGGGCTCTGCTTGATCCTGGCAGCGATGGTCCCGCAGATCCAAGCTCAGGACAACAAGGCCCAGACAAGCAAGCCCGCGCCGGCGCCCATGAAACTGAAGGTCGGCGACGCCGCTCCTGACTTCAAGCTCCAGTATTTCGATGGCAGTGACCTGAAAGACGTCACCCTGAGCCAGTATCGGGGTAAGAGCAACGTCGTGCTGGCCTTTTACATCTTCGCCTTCACCGGTGGCTGAACCGCGCAGATGAAGGCCTTCCAGCAGAATCTGAAGACGCTGGAAGCCGCCGACACCCAGGTCCTGGGTGTAAGCATGGATAGCCCCTTCGCCAATAAAGCCTTCGCCGACCAGATCGGCGTCACCTTCCCGCTGCTAAGTGACTGGGGCGGAGACGTCACCCGAGAGTACGGCATCTACGTCGACAAGTACAAAGCCGCGCGCCGCGTCAACTTCCTGATCGGCAAAGACGGTAAAATTCTGGAAGAACAGATTGACCGGGAAGCCATCGATCCCAAAAAGATTGTAGACGCCTGCGAGCGCAAGAAACTGAGCCGCTGAATCAAACGCGTACGCAAGACGGAGAAGCGCCAGGAGCGGGTCTGCTTTGAGTTCCGGGACACGACGTCAAGAATTCGGTCGGAATCCGCCAAGGCAGACCAGTCACTGTATGGAGTGTGAAGCCACCGTCTTGAATTGCTCACGACGGTCTTTGATTCTGACCTGTTCATTGCCGAGCCAGCCCTTTTAACCCCGCTTCACCGCACTGTGTTATGCTTTTCTTGCGGGGTGGAGCAGTCTGGTAGCTCGTTGGGCTCATAACCCAAAGGTCGGTGGTTCAAATCCACCCCCCGCAACCAATCCGCTCAACAACTTCCAGCCCATTCGAACCTCTGATCTGGCTCCATTTGGCTCCAAAAAATTACGCGTTTCCTGCTGGCATGATCACCGCGGTGGGCGACGATGTGAGCAGCTCTCCGAATCGAGCCGCGATCTTGCGGCCGTCTTCGCTTGCGACGTGCGTGTAGAGCATGGTTGTGCGCGCGTCTGAGTGTCCCAGGCGCGTTTGCCGAACTGCCATCGGCACGCTCTCCTGGTCCATCACCGTTTCGTTGCCGTGGCGGAAGGCGTGAAAGCCGCAGCGCTCGATCCCCAGCTTCGCGAGCAGAGGATAGAGCTTGCGCTTCCTCACCACGTCCGTATCCCACGGCGTTCCGTTTGAGGTAGCGAACAGCAGCCCGTGTTGATTGGGGCGCCAGTGGCGAAGATATTCGCGCAGGTGAGCAACGAGCTGCGGCGAGACTTCGCACAGGCGATTCCCTTTGATCGACTTCACTGTTTGGATCTTCCCGTGCCAAACACTCTGCGCGATCTTGACGACGCCCTGGTCGAGCAAGAGATTCGACACGGGAAGAGCTCCGATCTCGCCGGCGCGAACGCCCGTCTCGGCGAGGATCCAGTAATAGGTTTTGTACGGTTCCGGCGCCGCGTCGATGAGGCGCTTCATCTCATCGAGCGAGAGGAACCGCTCGTTAAGCAGGCCACGCTCGGGAAGAACGAGGCCGAAGAACGGATCGTGTTGCGTGTAGCCCCACGCCCGCGCTTGTGCCCACATCATCCGAAGAGTAGCCACCAGGTTGCGAATTGACTTGGCCGAAAGGTCCCGCTGTTTGCTCGCGATCATCGACTGAACGTGCTGTGCGCTTATGTCCTTCATGCAAAGATCGCCGAACTGCGGGACCAGGTGCGTCCTAATCCTCGACCGGTCTGCAGTTCCGGTCGAGGGCTTGAACTGGGTTAGCACGTCCTTCTGCCACTTCGCCGCGAACTCGCGGAAGGTGGCCGTGGGACGTGGTTTGTAGGTTAACGAGTTGACTTCTGCGAGTCGCTGTTCGAGTGCGCGTTCTGCCAGGCGCCTGGTCTTGTATTCCTTCAGCGTGCCAAGCACCTCTTGCTTTCGAATGCGACGCGTCGAACCGTCTGTGAGGAGAACGTCTTCCCGCCACAGTGCGGTCCATACTTTGTTCCTCTTTCCGCGAAGCCGAAGCATGCCTCGCTGAAATCTTTTTCGAGCCATCAGGTCTCCCGAATGGCTCGCCGGTTGAAGAGCTGCCTCGCACGCAAGTATAGGCCCGGACTCGAGGACAGGACCGATTTTTGCGCCAGCATTCATTTTGCCCGTACCATCACGAGAATCTGCCGCGCGAGTGCATTGATGATTCTCAACTGGGTATGTACCAGGCCCAGGCGTGCGCGGTTTTCACGAGCCGTTCTCGCTGCACAGTCGCGCAGCCATGCAACAAGCGATTCCAACTCAATTCTCGACATAGATGATCCGGGAGGCTGAGGCAATGCCGATCGTCGTTGCCTCAAAGCATTTCCCCAGCCCCAGGAAGGCTTTCAGTAGCCAGGCTCTTTCTCTTTGCTCACCAGGACCTTGAAGACTTTCATCGCACTCTGCCCTGGCTTCTGGAAGGACGTGTCGTCCTTCTCGTAGCGAATATCAAGCCAGTGGCCGATGTGCACGGGCTGGAGTTTCTTGTCGAGATCGTTGGTCCCGAGAAACGTGACTCGCTCTCCCTTTTCGTCGCGAAGCATGTACTCCATCGCGGGCTTCTCTCTCACCGTCACCGGCTCGATCGAGATCAGGACCCCGCTCAGCACCTGCCCCATCTTGGTGAATTGAAATTGTTCCGGCGCCTTCACTTCCTGCATCTGGCGTCGGGGCTTCGTTTCCTGTGGCCCTACTGGTGCTGTTGCCATTGCTGCTCCTCATGCGGCTGGTTGCCGCGAAAACTTGTTAGGCCGCGTTCCGCGCTGTATTCAGTAACCGCTCGCGCACTTCGCGCTGCACTCGATCCCAGCGCTGCTCTAGCGCGGACATCGGTCGATTTCTCCTCGCCAGAGGCATGGTCGGCGGAAACTGCATCGCTTCTTTCCATCGCTCTTTCTCTCCAGCCCAAGCAGGCTTCATCCGAAAAACTCCCTTCAGATCGAGAGTCAACTGGTAAGCCTGCACCGGCCCGAGATCCACAATGCAACAATGCACTTCCGGCCCACAGTCAGGGCATTGCCCTTGCCCCGGTTGTTCTTCATCAGGCAGCACCACGCCGCGAAACGATCCATACGTCCGCACCAACCGCATCCCTTTTACCGCGGTGAGGAATTTGTCGAGGGCTTCCGGATAGCCGATAAAATCAGCAATCTTCGTCACGTACTTCAGCAGTTCCTTCGTCGTCCCGGCATCGGCCTTCTGGATGTGCGCCGTCCGTCCGCGCCCTTCGCTTGCCTTCCACCACATCCGCCGCAACTCTTCAAATGGAATGTAATCGCCTTCATAGAGCACGTTCAGATGGGGATGGAACGTGTCTTCTTTCGCGTTGTAGGTCATCTCCTCCACCGCAATGCAGCCCTTTACCCGCCGCGACCAGCGCACCGAACGGCGAAGCCGTGTGAACGCTGCCCAGAGGGATTTGTGCCCCGCGCTCGGGTCCTCGCAGTTGCGCTCCGCGAACACGATGTAGCGCAGTTCGGTTTTCTCACCGCAGATCGCATTCACGTTGCTCACCAATTCCTGTGATCGCTGCCGGCTGCAATGAGCACAGATTCTCTGGCCGCAAGATTCCTCCGGGCGAACAAACCGATGACCCCGGTCGCACTTTTTCAACCTGAAGCCGCTCCGGTGACACCGCGCCATCTTTGGAACCAAGTGCCGATGATGCTCTGTCTCCTTCAGCGTCTCTATCGTCTCGTCCTGAAGAGCGTAGACATCGAGCAATCGAAGTTCTTCATTCAGAAACGCTTGAGAAGGCCACCCCACCCCCACCCCAGCCTCTACCTCCGAGAAATCTGTCGATTTATGCACAGGTATCAAGTAAAGACTTCAAACCCTAGAGGCAACGGCAAAACCAACCCCTAGAGCTTCGTCTGGTCCACCCTTTCTGCTCGCCGCCACAATGGGATCAATGGCGCCAGCTTTCCCCGGTTTTCTGTCTCCGAATCTGGCATAGGCCTGCCGGCGTTCAGGAACAGGGTTGAGGGCCGCGAGCCTGCCGTCATCGTCGCCGGGCGTGAAAACCGGGTAGAAGACACGTTGCCGGCTCTGGGTTTGGGACCCGCGGCACTCAACTCCACTCCCGAAATTCGGGGATGTATGTACATCAGAAATCGCTGGTGAAGCATCATTCGAGATCTCCCGCGGCCGCTGATTTGAAATCCCTGACGCCGGCCAGGACTCGGGGTCCCCCTCTACACTCGCAGCTGGTGACAGCGAAGTTGGGGGCCCCATCGACCGGACGCCAGCCTGTGCCTCCGCAGAAACGGCACCAGCGCCGGCGGTGGAATTTCCTAGTTTTTCGTGGGAGTAAGTTGCGGTATGCTGTCGCTGTTGGGGTCATTGCACCATGGCTCCAATTCTTTGTCCTTGGCGGCGCGGACCGATTCCGCGCCGTTTGTTTTTAGGCCGCTTTTCTCAGCGGCTCCTCCTCTGGCAGTCACTCCGGCTCACACGGTTTTTTCGCTGGCACCGCAGGCGGAGACGGTTCGCCTGGGCGCGCGTCAGGCGCCGGCGTGTCACCAGCCCAGAGGGATTTCGCGAAAAATGTTCACGCAAGGAGTTGTTTCACAGAAGACAGGAATCAGTACCTACCAACAATTCGGCTAATTTCCGTAGGGGGTACTAAAATAGGGGAGTTTCTATAGAGGGTGGGTCGAGAGAACAAGGGCGGACTGACTGAGCTCCTTGATGGTTTTTCGAAAGCGCTGATGGTACAGAACAATTGTGTCGTAAGGCATCCGTGAGTTCTCAGCGACGAGGTGACGGGCATTGACTATCGCAGTTTTGTCTTGCTTCAGACCTGCGGGGATTTCCTTCTCAACTTTCTGGCCCCATCCGAAATAGCTCTTCTGATTCTCCGGTTCTGTGGGCCTTCCAGGCCCCTTCGGTTGGAGAGCTGCCAGTCCTGCTTCCCTCAGTTCGCGCTCCTTGGCATACTCCGCCTTGTTCCGCTCACGATCTTTCGCCACCTGTTCCGGAGTGCGGTTCGGATATCGTCGATAGTACCGCTCCATCGCTTTTCGATTGTCCTCTGCGATGCGCTCGGGGCTGCGGCTAGCGTAGAGCATCTTGCGTCGCAGCTTGTATTTTTCTGCGGACCGTTTTTTTTGCGCCTTCACTTTCTCAGGGTTTTGAATGCGCCAGGCCCGGTTATATCCCCTCAGATGCTTCCGGTTCTTATTTTTCCAGGCTCGGGTGCTGCCTTTCCTCTGATGCGGCCGGCAGCAGAATTTTCGCTTCGGCTGGCGAGGGTCTAAAGGAAATTCCACCTGGCACTCGGGAAGCGCGCATTTTCGCTTCCTCAGTGACCCTGGTTTTTCCGCGATCGCTGATCTGGTGCTAGCCTGTGTCTGCAACCCCGTCTCCCATCCAAAGGAAAAGAGCCCGATCCCAACTCGGGCTTTTTCTTATTCCGACATGCGCAACGTGCTGTCTTCGAGTAGCTCGGCACGCGCCCATCTGATCAGCAGTCGAAGCGCGTATCGCCGGCACTCCTCGCGAAACTTTGCCGCCTCGACTGGCGACATTTTTTTCATCAGGCCTTCGATCGTGTACGGAGGCCGGCCAGCGCCCTCGCGGCGGCCGCCGCGACCGTCGCGTTTTTCGGTCTCCGTCTCCATCACCATGGGTTGCTTCTCCTGGCGAGCTGTCCGTCGCTGATTCACCCTACTGCACTTGTCCCACTACAACCTCGGCTTCATTGACTGCTGTGTATCGGTGATAGCGCACCCTGATCGTCGTTCCAGGCCTGTGGCGACTGATCTCCTCGGCCAGATCGCGAATGGTGTACAGGTACCGATCATTGACGGCAATGACCACATCTCCGACGCTCATTCCTGCCTGCTGAGCTGGACCGCCAGGGGTGAGCGCTGTGACCTCGATTCCATTGCGGCGAACGTCGGGATTACCTTCGAAAAACGCGCCGATCGTAGCGTTTCTGAAACTCTGCTGCGAAGGGGGGGGATCTTCCTGATGTTTCGCGTTGCGATCAACTAGCGGATGGGCCTCGGAGACACTCGCTGCATGCGCGCTGGGATTATCTTTGCTTGCAATTGAGGCCGCAGCCTGCACGCTGAAGTCGTAGAGATACGAGGGCGTGCCCTCGTTGCGCCAGAGGTATAAAGCATACTCGCCCTTCTGCAACTCTTGGGCGGGCATAATCTTGAAGACCTCGGGTGCAACTTCCGAGCGGAACAACTGAACCTGATGAGTCACCGTGAGCCCGGAGCTCTTTCGCCAAACACCTTCCGCCGCAATTTCAAACTGTCGACGGGATGCCTTTTCTTCCAGGCGCATGAGGATTAGGTTCTCTGCGTTCACCCCGGTGTCGATTTCCTGGCTCGTCGGCACGAAGTAGAACACCGGCTGCGGAGAAACGACCGTTTGTGCGTGTGCTCCCAGCAGTTGAATGTTCTCTTTCTTCGTCTTGATGCCTGCGGTCATCTTGTGCACGAAGAGGCTTCCGGTTCGCCTGAATTCGGCGATCTGGCCGATGATCTTTGCGAGTCCTCCGGCTGCTTCAACGTACATTCCCGGTTCAGTCGGCAACGCCGGCTGAGGCGTTTGCGCCAGGGCTACCACAACCGCTAGTGGGGCAATCAGGAACGGCTTCATCGCTCTGCCGCTTTTCTCAGTGTGGCTTTCTTCGTGCGCGCAGCAGCCGCGGCTTTTTTCTGTTGGGCTTTCTCTGTCCGGACTTTCGCAGCTGCTTTAGAGGCCTTGGTTGCGAGCTTACGTCGCTCCTCTGGGGTCATCGATCCTGTCCGGGCCAGTCCGCCCAGGCGAGCCATTTCACGGACATCCATGCGGGGAGGGTACCACCTAGCAGGCTGGGATCGCAATAATAATCTATTTTTCTATTGACACCTAGCAAGCTAGGTGAGAGAATTATTCGGACATTGAAAGCGGGCTGACCAGGTGGTGGAACACCTGACCAGCCCTGACCACCAATCGCACTAGCTAGGAGGCGATTTAATGGCTGCGCACACTCTACCAGCTTTCCTCTCCACAGCATTTCCACCGTTGGGCCCCCCGTCGCTTCTCGTCCTCCTGGCGTTCACCGGCATCTTCTGCGGGCTGCTCGCGCTCGCCGGAGTCATCGGCAGACTGATCGCCGAACTTTTCCACCACTACAAGGAGGCCCATCGTGGCTAGCCGTCAACTCACCCTGTTCATGTCCGACTATGACCGCCTGGCGGAGCAACGCGACTTTGCCGCCTACCGCGCACTCGGTTCGATCTCGGCGGCCATCGTCTTTGTCCGTCAACAGAGAACTGAGATTGCGCTCGAAGTTCTCACCCGCGCTCTCGAAACCTACGAGCGCGCCGATTCCCAGCTTCAACAACTCAAAAAAGGAGATTCACTATGCCATTCCAAATAGCAACGAAAGAAATCGGGTACGCCAAGGCCAGCATCTACGGGCCTCCGGGCACAGGAAAAACCACCATCCTGGCCATGCTCCTCATGCACCTCTCGAAGACCTACCACAACTCCGCGCCGGTCGCCTGGCTCGCCAGCGAAAAGGGCGTGGACTTCGTGCTCGACATGTTCAAGGCGGAAGGCGTCCCTCTGCTCGTCTCGCGTAGCCGGTCGTTCCTCGATCTCCGGTCCGCCACACGGGACGCGATCGAGCAGGGCTGCTGCGCGGTGGGTGTCGATTCGATCACGCACTTCTGGCAGGAGCTTTTCAACGAGGGCATGAACGGGGAGAACGCGAAAGGTCCGCGGCTGCAGCGCATCGCACGGGTTAAGGAAGAGTGGGCGCCCTTCGCCCAGGACTTCCAGGACTCTCCGATTCACTTCCTGGTCACCGGCCGCATGGGCTTCGTGTGGGACGAGGTCGAGATGCCGGACGACAAAGGCACCATCCAGAAAGAGATCTCGAAAAGCGGCACGAAAATGAAAGCAGAAGGCGACTTTTCGCACGAGCCAGATCTTGAAATCGAAATGTCATCAGTCGAAGATCCTGACTTCGTACGCTGGGAAAAAGTCCGCGGCAAGAATCGCCGCACCTTCAAGAGCCAGATGATCCACGTTGCGACACTCAAAAAGTCGCGCGTGTGGGCCCTCAACGGCAAAGCCTTCTCCTGGAAGGATCAACCCGCGTACAAGCTGGGCTACTACAAAACCGTGGCCCAGTGCTTCAAGCCACACTTCGACCAGATCAACATCGGCGGCTCGCACAACGTGATGACTCCCACCGTGGGCTCGTCGGTGCTATTCACACCGAATTCGGACACGAGCAATTACGAGTTCCAAGTGAAGCGCCAGATCGCGCTCGAAACCTGGGAAGCCACAATGTCCGCGATCTCTGGCGGCCAGACGAAGGACGCGATCCGCCAGCGCGGCATCATCGGGACAGCGATCACGGGCACCCGTTCCAAGACGGAATTCGAGCGCCAGTCTTTGACCGTGATCGAGCGCCAGGTCGAGATCCTCTGCGCCGTCGAGCAGCGGCTGAAGGAAGCGCGGCCCGATCCTGATAAACCACTGCCCGACCGCGAGCTCGCGAACGTCCTGGCAATGGCGATCAAAGACGTGGAGAACCCCGAGCACAAGTCGATTACGCTGATGCAGGCTTTGCTGGGGGATTCGCTTGCCGCCGCGCGCGCCAAAGCCCCACAGCCGGTTGCCGGAAGTCTTGACGCGCAGCCAAACGAACTGGCGGGGGACTGATGCAGAAGCCGAAGCCGACAACCACAATTCTCCGGGGCGATGCGCGGCTGATTGCGCGGATCACCCCGAAGCAGTTCAAGGACTACAGCCCGAAGCTCACGCTCGAAGTGCTGCAAGTTCCACCGAAACCGCGCAAGAAACCGATCTGAGGTGGAAACCGGGGCAACCCGGTCTGCGCGTGAAGCGCGCACTGAAGGAGACCGCACATGTCCGAGGATCGAGAGACGACCGAGATCCGCGATGTGCTCGCCCAGTTGACGGCAGAGCTTAAACTTACCCGGCTCGTCTTCGCGGCGATGCGCGAAGAGATCGAGGAGATGATCGCGCGCGACGGCTCCGAATTTTCACCGGGCTACACGACACTGAAACGGGAGATGAACTGACGGAGGGTAGAACGATGTTTGTAAGCACGATCTGGTTGGTGATTTCACTGGGCCTCGCGCTCCACGGCCACTTTCTGACGGCGGGGCTCTTTGCTCTCCCGTGGTTCGCCCATCGCAAATGGGAGATCCACCGTGGCTGAGGTCAAACACAAAGCGCGGACTTACTCTCGCCGGTGGCAGCTCGCCCGCGTTAACGACAAGATCTCTCAGGCAAAGCCCGAGAGCAACGTGTACGGGATTTTTGCTCTGACTGCGCGCCTGGCCCGCCAGGCAGCCGCGACGGCTGTTGCCCTCAGCAAAGATCCACAGGTTGAAGCCAGGGAAGTCGAATCTGTCCTCAACTTCTGGGTGCGCCTTTCCGATTACGCCGGCGCCGCGGCTCTCAACTGCCTTGGCGGAAATCAGACGCTCACCGAGGCTCTTGTCACTCGCCAATTCCTACTGACCGCGCGAGCTCGGAAGGAAGAGCCCAATGGCCGCTAGCAATGCAAAGCTGATCGCCGATTTCCTCGCCTATCTGCAGATCGAACGTGGGGCCAAGGAAAACACAGTCGCGTCTTATCGTCACAATGTGAGGCACTTCTCCGAATGGTTGGAAAAGTCCTTTGCCGTCGCCCTGCGCGCTGATCTGCAGCGCTACATCGCCAACTCGCTGCAGTCAGGGGTCAGCAGCCGCACTGTGGCCCAGCGCCTGTCTTGCCTAAGACACTTTTTCCGATTCCTGATTGACGAGGAAGAGATCAGCACGAATCCCGCTCGAAATCTCCCTCTTCCGCGATGCTGGAAAACGATTCCGCGATCGCTCGCCTCTGGAGATCTGGACAAGATGGTCGCACACTCGGGGACATCAGGCCGGGGCCTGGCAGCCCGTGCCTGGATCGACCTTCGCGACAAAGCCATGCTGCTCACTTTCTTTGCCTCCGGGCTCCGCGAGAGCGAGTTAGCCGCGCTTCGCCTGGAGGATTTAGATCTCGACGCTGGCTCCGCCAAAGTCTGGGACGGCAAGGGAGGGAAAGACGGCCTAGTGCTTCTCAGCCCGCCCGCCGTTGGGGCCCTGCAGCGTTACTTGGACGCCCCGCTCCCTTTCCGCGCTCGCAGCACGCCCCACGTATTTCTCAACCAGTGGGGACGCGGACCACTTACGCGGCACACGATCTGGAACCGCGTGAGCGCGATCGCTGAGGCCGCGCTGGGCAGACACGTCTCTCCTCACGTTTTGCGGCACACGTTTGCGACGGCGCTCATTGAAGGCGGTGCCGACATTCGCGATGTGCAAGTCCTCATGCGGCACTCTTCCGTGGACACGACGGCGATCTACATTCACACCGATCTTTCGCAACTCAGGAAAACCTATGCCAGTCACCCCCGAGCCCGTCTCCCTAAAGCTTGTTGAAAGCTTCCTCACCTCCTGCAGCGCGCGGAACCTCAGCCCACACACGCTCCGCGCATACCGTGCCGATCTAACTCAGTTCCTCGCATTCTCAGGCAAGGATGCAGCTATCAATCGCAAGCTGGTGCGTCAGTTTCTAGTGCAGCTCCACAACGCCGGGCTGAAGCCCCAATCGGTGAGACGCAAACTCGCCACGCTGAAAAGCTTTGTTCGATGGCTCGAAGCGGAGGGCTATTCGGAAGCCGGCGTGATCGACTGCATCGCCGGCCGGTACCGACGCGATGAGCTGCCCGATGTGCCGTCGCTCGGCGAGGTCACGCGTCTGATCGAGGGCGAGCTTCCGCATTTCATCTTCCAAAAAAAGGGTTACAGACGCGAGGAGCGCGACCGCCTCATCGTCGAACTACTCGCGAGCGGAGTGCTGCCTTCCGATCTGGCCAACATCAACCTAGAAGACTGCCGCGAGGATTTGTTGCTGGTGCGCGCCCGCAAGGGCCACGAGGAACGAACTGTCGTTCTGACTGAAAATGCAAAGAGAGCACTCGGAGCCTGGTTGCCCATCAGAACTGCGCTGCTGGAGAAATTCAAACTCGCAGTTCCGGCGACTTCTGCATTGCTCTTAACTGCAAGCCTAAACCGACCCGCGAAACGATTAAACCCCGAATCGGTTCGGCAAGTCGTAAAGGATGCAAAAGCTGGCCTCTCCACCAGCACTCAAGATCACAGCGGCGAATCTTGCAGCACCTACAGGCGGCGCGAGCGAGTCAATGTGGAGCGCGATCGACTCATGCTCGAATTGCTCTACGACTGCGGATTGCGCGTCTCGGAGTTGGTTGGCATCAACCTCGAAGATTTCCGTGGTGAGGATGTTTTGCTGGTTCGCGGCAAAGGGAAAAAAGAACGCCAGGTGATCGTGGGCGAATATGCGCAAGCTGCCCTGAAGACCTGGCTGCAGGTTCGCCAGAATCTTCTCCGGAAGAGTCACCTCAACACGCCGGCACTCCTGTTCAGCGTCGGGTCGCGGCGGTCCGCAGAGCGCCTCGACGTTCGCTCTGTGCGGCGCATCCTGCGAGCTGTCGCCAAAGCTCGCGGGCTTGATCCTGAAAAATGGCGGCCACACTCGCTGCGACATGCGTTCGCCACCCATCTCTGTGATAACGGCGCGACACTGCAGGCGGTTTCGATTCTCCTGGGGCACGCACGGCTAAGTACGACGCAGATCTACACGCGCGTGAGCACTGGGCGACTCAGGCGATCCTATGACGCAGCGCACCCGCACGCGCAGCGCTGAGCCTCTTCAGAAATACCGCCAAAGGGAAGGAGACTTTTCTACATTCGGTCCCCTCGAAAATCGATTCAAAAAAGCCATTGAATCTAAAGGACTTACACCTTTGAATTGTAACCCGGATTCAAAGAGCGGCGGCGCGCCCAAAACGCCGGATGCTTATGATAGGAAAGCTTTTAACTCCATTTCCATCACAGTTTTAATCTTCGCCGAAATCAATGTTTTAAGGGGTCTATTCAAAACGCATCCGGGCGCCTGAAAGGCCCGATGTGTTTGATAGTAAAGGGTTGGCTTCTCTCTCCACCCCCGAAAAGCCGCGTCTCGTTTGATTGTTTTTCGCGAATCAAAACCCCGTGGGGTCTTTGAACCTTTGAACTCTTTGAACTTTTGGGCCTCTATTCAAAGAAACTCTCACGTCCCCGGGAGAAGGCGAAGCAACATCGATCGGCCCCCTCAGCCGGTTGTGACCTTCGGAACCTGCCGGCCGCAGTCAGACGTTCTTCAGAGCGCGCGCCTGGAGCAACATCGATAGCAGGACATGGAATCTCTCACCAAAAAAGAACTGCTGCAGCTTTTGAAGGTCGCTCATGATGCGAGCGAGCGCGATTGGCTGATGATCCTCGTGAGTTTCTGGCATGGCCTGCGAGCGAGTGAAATCTGCGCCGGCTGGCGGGTGAGGCCACTTAAGAAAAAAGAAAAAGACGCTCTTCGCAAAGCGCGGGCTGAGCTCGATACTGCCAAATCACAGGGCGCAGACACGAGCGCCATCCAACAGCGGATCGACGCGCTCCATCAAAGATACCTCCATCCTGGCATCCGCGCCTGCGACGTGAGAGACGGCCATCTGACTGTCGCGCGGGCGAAGGGCAGCATGCGCACCGTGCAAGAGATCGTAAAGCACCCGAACCCATTGCTCTCGGAACGGGACGCTCTGACCAAACTCGCGCAGCAGGCCTACTATTCGACAGCGCGCCTCTTCCCGATCAGGCGCCAGCAGTTCTGGCGCATCGTGCGGCGCTACGCGAAGCTCGCCGGCATCCCGGCACACAAGGCACACCCGCATGTTCTCAAGCACACGATCGCGATGCAGATGATCGACAAGGCTGGAATTCAGAAGACGCGCCAGCGGCTCGGCCACAAGTCAATCTCTTCAACGGGCATGTACCTCGAAGAGACCGACGCCAACGTGGATGCTGTGATGGTGAAGGCAGTCCGGCTTGGGCGATGAAGACTCGAACGAGAATCGCGATGCAGCAAGCCGCGCTGCGCTCTCGGCCGAAGCGCAGCCAGGGCGCGCGATCGGCGATCAAACTCAACAATGAATTGCAGCGTCGGATCGCCGCTACGACGCTGGCCTATACGCGCGGCTACTCGCCGGCGGATATCGCACACCTGTTCAAATGGCCGGTCGCGGATGTAGAGCGATGGATCGAGGCCGGGCGCCCTCTACTTTGAAAAAGCAGGCAAGCCTCTGATGTCGCGGGGTTTGCGCGATTGAACTTCCCAGCATGTGAGTTCCACGTTAGCGTCCAACGTGTGGACATGCGCGGCTCCGATCGCTTTCGCTTTCCGCTCAGGAAGATCATCAAGAAACTCGGGCGAAAGAGCGGGCCTGGTCCCGTCGTAGACCTGGAAGTGAAGCGGAGAATCGCAGCGATCGTGCTGGCATACACACGGGGCTGGTCGTCTGAGCGAGTCGCGCAGTACTTCGGCTGGCCGCCCGATGAGGTCGAGCAATGGCTGGAAACCGGAAAGTTTCGTCGTAAGAAAAATCAGGAGGCGGGGTCATGAAGAGTTTAGAAACACAACTAGCAGAGAAGGATCGCGAGCTCCAAGAGCTGCGGAAGACGAGTGGCAAACAAGGCCTGGTGCTGCAGCTCTCGGAATCCGGACTGCCACCGGCCGCGCAGGCGCGCCTGAAGAAGCGCTTTGAATCCGCGGCTAATCTCGATGGTCTCAAAACTGCGATCACAGAGGAACACGAGTACATCCGCCAGGTCCGCAAGGCGACGGCCAGAAACAGCCGCACCGGATCAACCCAGCTGAGTGAAAGCGACGAACGAAAACGCAGCCTGGTTGAGGGTTACAAAGCGATGGGCCTCAGTGAAAAGGAAGCGATGCTCGCGGCCGGCCTCGAAGGCGCCGTTGAAGGAATCCAGGAGTCCGAGCAGAAGCTCTACGACTCAGCTAAAGCTATGGGCATGAGTGACGCGGAAGCGAAGGCCTTCTCGGAACCGAATCGAAGTTCGTCCTGGTAGCTGATTTCTTAGAGAGTGCGGGGAGGATCCTTCCTTGGCGGGCATTCTCCCTCGTGCTAAGTCGGGGGCACAAAAACGCCGTTCACACGGGTACGGTGGCCCCCGACTTTCCCGATTTTAGCCCGAGGAGGCACGATGGCGACGTTACAAGAGTCGATGGACTTGCAGGCGATCGAACAGCTACGCACCCAGATCTTGGTTGATAAGCATTTGGTGGATGGCCTCAGTTCGGGGTTGAAGGATATCGAGCTCAGGGAAAATCGAGCGAAGCAAGTCTTAGAACTGACAACAGACCGTCCCGCGGATGCCTCGGAACGTCGGAGTGCGACCACGGCGCTCGAAAAAGCTGGCCGGCAACGGTCCGTACTCGAGGAGCGGATCAGAAACGCGAAGTACCGGATTGAACTGGCCCAGAAGCGCCTGGCAACGTTCGATCACCCGGCCCTCGATCGCGTCACGAAGATTCGCGATCTTTCTCGGATCGTAGGGATTGCCGGTTAGCTCCTCAGCTGGCAACCGGGGCACGTCTTGTCGTCGACCGACTTCAGCGTGCCCCGGCTCCTAGAAAGCAGGCATCATGGCGCAGAATCTCAACTCACCGAATGACGGCATCGGCTCAGCCGGCATAACCGCGGGCCTGTGCGGAATCGAAACGACAACCGATACCTCGAAGTGTGAAGCAACCACGATCGCCTACCTTCCGGCTTCTGCGGCCAGCGGAGCACTGTCCAGTCTGGGAGTTTCGAGCACTCAGGTGGACGGCCTCGACGAGGGCAACTAGGGAAAAATGTTTGGCTGGCTCAAAAATCGGCGCAGCACCAAGAGACAGGCGCTCGATCTCCTGGCGCAAACTGCGGCCCAGCTGCAACAAAGCCAGGCCCTCTGCAAACGGTGGGTTGCCTTGTTCGAGAATCAGACCACGCAATTAACCGCAGCCCAGAGCGAGAATGCGCGCCTGTGGACGGCACTCAGCGCCCCGACTGAGTTGCAGCCCTACATCGCGGCCGGCGCCTCCGAGGCCGAAGCGCGAGAGCTGGCGAGTGCAGCACCGCGAGGCGCGTAGATGGCCTCACCCGTCAGGCAATACACCAGTAACTCTCCGAATTTCGGGGAGGCAACCCTCGAAGGAAGCCTGCTGCTGTGTCTGGTCCCGGCTGCCCAGAGCAGCGCCTCGGAAAGTTCGCCTGCCCCGACGATCTCGTTGCCATCGACGCCAGGCTTCACTTGGCAACTCGCGGCGCAAATTCCGAATCCGACGCCACTCTTCGAGTTTGGCAGCTATTACTCGGTCACCGCTGCTGTTTACTACATCGAGAATGCGCCACCGATGGCGCCCACGGTCGATACTTCGGTTAACGTCACGCCGGGATCGGGCGGCTCACTCGAATATGCGGGCTTCCAGTTGCTCGAAGTCACCGGCTGCGCTCTGGCCGACGTGATCGATGCCATCGTCTTCAGCTATGGCGGACAGACTAACTACACCTCGGGAGTGGCGAGCGCGGGCAATCTGGTCACGAGCGCCGCCGATTTCATTTTGTGCTTCGTCACCGACCCGAACTTCAACACCGAATTCACCGCTGGGTCAGGATATACGCTGATCCCCTGGGGCGGCGCGCTTTCGGTCTATGGCGACGCCCAGTACCAACAGACTTTCGGGCCGGGAAGTTATCCCACGGCCTTCGGGACGGGAATTGACGGCGTCTGGGTCGAAATCGCGATCGGCTTTCTACCGACAGCACCGACTCCGCCCGTGATCTGGACTGGCGGCGGTCCGGGATTCACGCCAACTTATCCGCCGGTGAAAAAACAGCCGCAAGGCCTATGGGGCCTGGAAGCGAAACGTGCGGACTCAATCGCGGCCAGTGGAGTTAAGCAGACAGTTTTCGAACGCATCGACGAGGTCACCACACTTAAGTTCCCCTTCGTGCCGTCGGCGGATCTCGCAAGCTGGAAAGAATTCGAGACCTATGCGCTCTCAGGCGCCCCCTTCGCTTATCGCGCGATTCCCGATTATCCGAATGCAGCCGCGCCAGGGCCAATGTTTCAGTACCCCGGTGATGAGGCGATGCCGCCCGGCTACTCCGTGGCGCAGATGGTCTCGATGGACTGGACGCCACACTTTGAATCGGTCGGGAACTTTTCGCTCGACCTGAAGATTCGCCTGGTCGAGGACTACCTTGGGAGTTAATTGTGGAGCAGAGAAAACCGCCTGGCGCTCACGATGACGACGCACTTCAGTTACATGCTTGACGCCGGCGCCGCGTGCTACCTTCCGGCCACGAAGAGTTGCGTGGGGCCAAGTCCTTCCTCACGGCAGCACCGGGGCGCGTTTTTGTCGACGGACTTCGACGCGCTCCGGCCCCCTTGGAGTCAGTAAGTGAACAGTTCCGGAGAGATCAGGGCGGCCTTCCTCGATCGCCTTCGCAGAGTTTTTGGCCGGCGAGTGAGAGCCACGATCATCGACGTGCAAGCAACACAGCGCAAACAGGTGGATGCCTTTCTCAGAGAAGATTTTCACTCGGGGAATTTCAATTGCGGCGGTAAACCGGATGACGACTCGATCCCTTCCGATGCGTTCGGTGAGTGGTAGCTGCGCGCAGCTAACAGCTAAGCCGGTTTGCGGTGATGGTTTTTCGCCGTCAGCTCTGCGGTGAGTTTGTGCACGTCGGCGGCGAGCGTGTCGGCTTCGGCGGCGTGGATGGCAATCGCGGTCGAGATCAAGTGTAGGGTGACGATGGCTTCCTTGGCTTTCTCTAAAGCTCTTCGCGGCTGTGGCTCGTCAATTTCGAGGAAGCCGATCACGGCCTGCATCTGGTTCGTCAACCGGCTGGCGTTGTCCAAAACCCCACGCATTCTGCGGGCAGTGTACTAACTAATTAACCCCAAAAGAAAGCGATAAGTTGGGTTGTTAGTGGCCGAAACGCCACAATCGAAACTCGCATCGCACGTCGCGGGCAGGCGGGCGCCCAACCCGCGATCATGTGCGATTCAAGCCGAGAAAATTGCTGAGGCAGCTCTCCCGGCAAGCCTGAAGAATCTGGCTCCAACTTGGCGCCAAAACTAGGGTTTTCGAGGGCTGTTTTGCGGACTTCGACGCGGGCAGCATCAATGAAATCACTACCACTTAGCTGTGTCCTGTTGGGCTCATAACCCAAAGGTCGGTGGTTCAAATCCACCCCCCGCAACCAACTAACCTATTGAATCACCACGCCTTCGCTTCCTGCGAAGGTTCTCTCTTGTGCCAACTTGGCCACATTTGGACACAACATTTCACCCAATTGTCCGGCGACCAGCTTGTCATCTTCCCCAACGGTGTGAGTGTAAACGCCAAGTGTGAGGTCCGATCCAGGGGCGTGTCCAAGCCGCTCCTGGCGTATCTTCATGGGTGCATTGAGCCTATCCATCAGGCTTCCGTTTGTGTGTCGCAATGCATGAAGCCCGCTGCGCCGAATCCCGAGGGATCTTAGCAGCGGGTGGAGTTTCCGTTTCACGACTAGATTCTGATCCCAAGGCGTTCCGTTCTTGGTGGTGAATACCAAATTCAACAGGTTTGGCCGCCATGTCGAAAGGTATGCACGGAGATGAGAGGCGAGTTTCGGGGAGATGGCGAACTGCCGAATCGAGTTCGCTGTTTTTAGGGCTTGAATCCTGCCACGCCAGACCGACTGCTTAACGGTGACGAAGCACTGCCCCAAGTCTATGTCTTCGATTCGCAAACCGCACAATTCTCCGGCCCCGCATTCCGGTTTCGGCCGCTAGCCAGTAAAACGATTTCAGTGGTCCGCTGGCCGCAGCGATGATGTGCTGGATTTCATGCAGCGTGAAGAAGAAGAACCGCGCCTGCCCCACAACCTTTGGAAGCACAAGTCCTTCAAATGGATCGTGTGAGACATAGCCCCAAGCTTTGGCACTACTCCACATCATCCGAAGCGTGAGCACCAGGTTACGGCAACTCTTCGGAGCCAAAGAGCAACGTTGGACGAACATTTGGACCGTTTGTCCTCCGACTTCCCGCATGGCACAACTCCCGAAGTAGGGGACCAGCCATTTCTTGAGCTGGCTCCGAACCGCAAGCTGCGTTGATCGTTTTATGCTGAGTCAGTACGTTGTTCTTCCAAATCTCCGCAAACTCAGCGAAGGCTGCTGTTCTCAAAGCTCGATAGTTGACGCTGTTAATTGGAGCGATACGAACTTCCAACTCACGCATCGCCAGTTTCTTGGTGGGGAAGTCGCTCTTTGTTCCGAAGACCTCTTTACGGTTGATCCGTACCAGTTGGCCCTGTGAATTGATCACATCCTCCCTCCATCGGCCAACCCACTTCTGTTTACGCTTGCCTCCGAGCAGTACACTACCGCGTTGAAACCTTCGGCCGGAAACCTTGTTGCCGATTGTTGAGTTGGAACGCTCTCTCAGTCTCAAAATCGCGCCACTGGATTCCGCCCGGGTTCCGCACAAATCGTGCAAGCCTTTGGGAACCGAGGTACACCGCGGTTTGTTAAGAAGCCAAAACCGGATCGCGCCTTGGTTCCGCCGGCTTCGCCACGCTGGCGGGTTGCAGGCGATCCCTCAGCAACTGCTCTCCGCGTGCGAACAGCTCCTCCTTGGAAATCTTGCCGGCATCGACATCGGCCAAGATCGATCTTTGGGCTGCGTAGTCTTTGTTTACGATGCCCGCTTTGCTCTGCAGCATCCGCCACGCTTTACGACGCTCAACACAAAACAGTACTAGCTGCCGTGAGATCGCTCGGTAATTGACGTCTCCTTCCGCGCCCAGGACCTTGATGTAGACGCCGAAGTCGGGAACGTAGGAGCGATGTTCGGGAAGGAGGTAACGGCGGTACACCACATCCTGCTGCGTAATGCGGACGAGCATGTTTTCCAGCGGGATCAGTTTTTCCGCCTGGTCCTTTTTGATCTTCTTGAAGTGGTTGCGGAATCTGGCCTCGGTAAGGCACCAGTGGGCGACGGTATAGCGCGAAACCTCTTCCGCGCCCTTCGCCTTCGACTCGTACCAATCCTTATCGAGCGAGGGATTGCCCTTGAGATCGAGCGTTTCCGGATAGGCTTCGCCCAGCCGCGGATTGAAGACAAATTCCGGCGCGCCCCGCGAGTCGCGCACGCGCTGGGCCTGGGTGAGCGCCATGTCGTCGCCTACACCGTGCTCCGGCTGGCAAGTCGAGAAGCACTGCAAAAATACGGTTCCGCGATACTCGAGGCCATCTAGAATCGCCCGCAAAAACTTGGGTGGGTTCGCCAAGGAGACCTGGGCGACGAAAGGAGATCCATGCCCCGACAGGAAC
>JBEKQC010000010.1:0-122888 GCA_049520095.1 Terriglobales bacterium | reverse complement strand
GCCCTCGAAATTGCCAATGACACCGAGTTTGGCCTGACTGGCTCCGTCTACTCCAGTTCGCGCGAGAAGCTCGATCGCGCCGTGCGCGAGTTCCACGTCGGCAACCTGTACCTGAACCGCAAATGCACGGGAGCGATGGTGGGCGCGCACCCCTTTGGCGGCTTCAACATGTCCGGCACCGATTCGAAATCCGGAGGCCCGGATTACCTCTACCTCTTCACGCAAGCGAAGAGCGTGGGCGAGAAGATCGAGTAGAGACGGAGTGTCGTGCAAAATGCAAAAGGCCGCACGCAGGCGGCCTTTTGTGATCCGGCGAAAACGGTCTAGTTGCCAATCCCCGCGCTCTGCGACGCTTGCGGGACGGCCGCCGCTGCCGTGGCGGCTGCGGCTTCATTCAGGATGCGGTGGTGAATGGTGAACAGCGCCAACTCCAGCCGGTCCGACACGCCGATCTTGTCGTAGACGTTGCGCAGGTAGTTCTTGATCACCTGCTCGGTCGTACCCAACTGGGTGGCGATTTCCTTGTTCTTGTATCCCTGAACAATGAGCGCCACAATGCGTAGTTCCTTGGCCGTCAAGCGGTCACGGACGCGCAGCCCGACCATATCGTTTTCGGTCAGCTCGCTAGGCACGGCCATGTCCTGCACCCAGTTTTCGCCGCGCGCGATCTTGCGCACGCAGTCCACCAGCGCGGGACTGGTGACGTTGCGATAGACGACGCCATGGGCGCCCGCCGCCATGTAGCGCTGCGCGCTCTCGCCGGTGTCAGCGAGGACGACGACGCGCGTCTTGTTCTTGTTGGCAGCCGAGAGGACGGAGTTGAAGTCGGAGTGAAAGCCTCCGGCAATGATGAGGACGGCGGCGCGAAACTTGTCGAGCGCCATGAACATCTGCTCGGCAGTTTGCGCTTGGGCCACAATGCGCATTTCGTCTTCTACAGCCAGTACCTTGGCGATGCCAGCGCGGAAAATCGCCTGATTGTCGGCCAAAATAAGCTTTAGCATGGATCCCGCTCCCGGTTAACTGTTGCGAACGAATTCGTAAGAATCGATTACGCAAGCGACGCCCCGGCTGTCCCCGGGTTCGGTGCTGGCGTTAGGCTCATCGGTCCGCACCACGCGGCCGCGGCACTGAATCACAACATCGTCCTTGCCGCCCGTGACTTCGGGCGGAAGGGTGATTTCAAACTCTACGGGTGAGCCGACCTCGAGCGAAGCGTCGGAGCGGATGTACACGCCGGCGGCACTCAGATTTCCGGTCATGCCGCTGGTGTCATCCGCGGTATCTTCCCTATGAATCTTGATCGGCAAATGCAGCGGAAACCTTTTCCCGGTACGCGCTTCGGCCACGACTCCTCCTGTGCTGTCGCTCTGCACTTCCATCCAACAGCAGAAGACCAAGGCAGAAAACCAGGCCAGAAAACCACGAGCATTCCCAGCCCAAAGCCTGACGAGCAGCTATCGGCGTTATATCACGGAAAATACCCCAAAAGAAGCCCAGATTACCTTCGTAATCTCAGTAGGAACTAGATACCTCCCCACGGCCAGACGGCGGATTCGGCCTCAATCTGGGAAGGGTAGCTGAATTTTGCCGCGGCAGTCGCCCTAAAACTCAACGACAGTGACCCCAAAAAGGGCGATTAACCACTCACGGTGCCGGAGTTTCCGGGCTGGGTTGGACAATCAAATTGTGCCGGCGAAGCACGCGGCGCCGCTGCGATTCCTGTAGCGGGCCGGAGGCGGCAATCGCGCAGAGAACATAAAATAGTGCGGCGTTCGCGGGGATCTGCAGATTGAAATCTAGACAGCTGTGCACCAGGATCCCCACACAACCGAGCAGAGCGGCCACGGTCAGCGCGCCGTTGGCGGTTTCGGTCCAATTCTCAAGCTTGCCTGCGGCCCGGCGAAAGACCAGCACTAGAAACCAAACCGCAATGGAGAATCCGGCCAAGCCGGTCTCCACCAATAGCTGCAGATAGTCATTGTGCGCCTGGTTTACGAAGAACGTGGTGTAGAAACTGCGAAATTCCGGGTACATGATCGGAAAGGTGCCCAGTCCCCAACCGAGAAATGGCCTCTTGATCAGCATGTGCAAGCAGTCGCGATCGATGGTGAGGCGAACGCCTCCACTGATCTCCTCGCGGGCTTCGGAGTGAATGCTGGTCAGGCGGCTGGTGAGTTCGTTGCCCCCCATCCAAACGAGAAGAACAATGACCATTGCCAGGAACGCGCCCAGTAGTAGGGGCTGTTTCGAACCGCTTTTGCGCTGGCGAAAAAGAAGTACGCCCAGCACTACCATTTGCGCGACGAATGCCGCCATGCCTCCGCGCGAACCGGAAAGAAAAATACTTGCTGCCATCAGCGCGGCGATTCCCGCCACCGCGATCTTGCGGTTCCCGCTCGTGAAGTGAGTTGCGGCCAGCACCAGCGGAAAGGGGGTGAGCATCTCCATCAAGCCGGCGTAATGATTGCGGTTGACATAGGGGCCGTACATAGAGCCACCCTGCTCCAGCGTCCAGATCCAGTAAAGCTTGCCATTCGGCGCCAAACCCTGCAGCACGGCAAATGCAGCTACCACTGCCCCGTAAGCCGTGAACAATTTGGCCATCAGTTCGAACTGAGATGAACGACGCAGAGTCTGGGTCACGACAAACGCCAGCATGCCGTAGGCAGCATAGAGCAGCAAGTGAGAATAGGTTACGTGGCGATAGGCTGTCGATCCGGTCAGCCACTGCAACAGCGCCAACGTAAAAAATGCGGCCATGGGACGGTAGAGCACGTTATCGGAGACGGTCAGTTCATGGTTGATCCACTGGCGGTATGCCCAAAGTGCCAGCAACAGCATGGCACACGCTTCCAGGGCGAAAATCGACCAGGGCTCGACTGCTCCAAAGGCCAGCGGTCCCAGCAACAGCACGGCGTTGGCGCCCATGAGGAGCGCGTTGTTGGTGAGTCGTGGTTTCGAAGCTTTAGCGACGGGCGCGGGTTCAGGCTGCGTGGCTAGGGCGGAACTCACGGGTTGTCCTTGGACTGTCTGGGGGAATGATTGGGAGAATTGCCGGAAGAATTATCGGGCGAAAGCTCGGGAGAAAGTTCGAAATCGTCCAACCAAAGCTTGCCGCGGATTGGAGAGCCGGCCGGGAAGCGTTCGATGGCTAGCCGCAGCAGGGTGGTGGAGTCCAGGGTCGTCACTTTGGAGTGAACTTCCTTCCAGAAGTCGGCATCGTTGAGTGGGTCGCTGGCATAGAGCGGGGCGCCCGTGTAGGCATCGCGCAGAACGATCTGCGGCCCGCCCGCTCCTTCGAAGTTCGCCGACTTATAGTACGCGGAAAAGTCGTAAGCGGTCGCGCCGTGCACCGGGATCAGTTGTTGAATCCCCGCGTCGCTGATCCCCGGACCTTCGAAGGTGAGCGAGAGCGACCGATGACCCTGGCGGAAGTCGCTTGGATCGAGCAATGGCTGGACTCCGGTCCGATTCACGTAGGTCCAGTCGAAGCCTCCGTTCAAGATATCGAGGCTGAAATCGCCGTTCACCACCAGGTTGTCGTCCGTGGGGAGATAGGCAGAAAGGCCAAGACTGTCAGCGGTTTGCTCCCAGGCAGACATAGCCGCGTCGGGGCGATGCACTTCGATGAGATAACGCACGTAGTCGTACAGATGCCGGCTCTCGAATTTCTGGTGCAACTGGCCGAGCCGTTCCCAGGTTTTGATAGAGCCCTCGGTTTCCTGCTTGTTCTGCAACAGCGTAAGAAAAGCAATCAGGGAATCGGTGCGAGCCGGCACCACGTCGCGGAGGAGAGCGTCCGTATCCGGGCGCACGCGCCAGCAAGCGCGCAGTGCGTCGTCTACCAGCCCATTGTCGTACTCGATGACAACACGGAATTCGCGCAGGGCGCGGTCGATGTCGCCGTCGATAAGAAAAAAATTGGCTGCTTCCCAGGCGACGTCGGGCGCAGTGGGCTCGGCCAGTAACGCCCGATCCAACGCGGCACGCTGGCCGGTGAGATCCCCGGTTACATGATATGCGGCGGCCAGATCGAACCAATAGCGGGCATCGTGGGGATTGAGCGCGACCGCGGCTCGAAGGCTGTCTATGGCGGACTGCGGATCGCCAAGAACAAATTCAAAGTAGCGTCCGAGCCGGTGACGATAGTCGGCATTTCCCGGCGAGAGGCGCACCGCGCGTTCCAGGTTTGGCAATTCGGTGCGCGCAGCAAAGACGCTGGCGGCGAACTCTTTGCCGGTCAGAAAAAAATAGACGCACGCGAGAAAGGTCACACCAGCGGCGAATTGCCAGCGTCTCCGGCTTGAAAGTGGAATGACCATCGTCCGTTACGCCTCAAACCGCCTTCGGCTCCGCGTCGCCCCCAGTTACGGGAGGCTCTTCTTGGTAGTACTGACTGTATTTGCCCTGATACTCGTAATAATAATAATAATCCGGAGAAGTGAGATCGACGGCATTCAGCAGAACGCCGGCGACGTGCGCATTGACCTGCATCAATATGTCGCGGGCGCGGCGCAGTGCCTGCTTCGTAGTGTGGCCGGAACGAATCACCAGGATGGTGGCATCGGCGCGGGGTGACAACACCACCGCGTCAGTGACGGAAAGAGTTGGAGGAGTGTCGATCACGATGTGGTCGTACAGTTCGCGTAACTCCGCGATCAGGTCTCTCATGTTGGAGGATGCCAGCAATTCGGCTGGATTCGGAGGCGGCGTACCGGCGGGCATGATGAAAAGATTGGGCAGGACCGGAGAGGTCGTAATCGTCTGCTGGATGGTGGCACTTCCGGTCAGCACATTGCTGAGACCGCTGCGCGGGCCCATGCCTAGGGTCTTGTGAATACTGGGGCGGCGCAAATCGGCATCTACCAGCAGAACGCTGACTCCCTTTTGCGCCAGCACGATGGCGGTGTTGATGCTGGTGGTGGTCTTGCCTTCCTGTGGACGCGCGCTGGTCACCATGATGACTTTGGGCGGCGCACCGAGATTGGAGAGCAGAAGGGAAGTTCGCAGGGCGCGATACGACTCGGCCATCTGCGACTGGGGGCGAACCTGGGTTACGATTTCCACCACTTCCTTGGAGGCAGTCAAGGCCAGGCGCTTGCCGGTCGCGCCATTACTGCCCGATTTGGAGCCGAGCGGGATCATCCCAAGAGACGGAAGGGCCGATAGCGCTTGTGCCTGCTCGGGGGTGCGGACAGTGTTGTCCATATTCTCGAGCACGAAGGCCAGGCCTATCGCAGAGATGACGCCCAGCACCAGCGCAAAAGAGAGGTTGCGGGGAATGTTGGGCTCGCTGGGAGAGGTGGGAACACGGGCCGCATCAATGATGCGAAAGTTATTGGAGCGCAATCCCGCGGTGACGCCCGCTTCTTTCAGTTTCTCCAGCAATCCCTCATAGAGTGTGCGGTTGCTGTCCAGGTCGCGCTTGAGGATGCTGTACTCGATCGCGCTCTCGTTGAGCTTGTTCGCTTCCTGTTTTTGCTTTTCAAAGGATCCGCGCAACATATTCTCACGCTGCAACGCGGCCAGATACTGCCCCTTGAGATGATCGACGGCCTTGTTCGTTTCCGATTGCAGTTGGCGGTCAATCTCTTTTAGTTGGCTGTTGAGCTGCGCGACTTTCGGATACGAGGGACCGAGCTGGGTGCTGAGATCGGCAGCCTGGATTCTGAGATTGGCCTGCTGTTCGCGCAACTTGTCCAGCAGCCCGGAAGTTGCCCCGTTTCCGCCTCCTCCAGTGTCCGCAACAATGGCCGCCGCGATCGCTTCCGGATCATTGGACTGGGTCTGACGATAGATGGCTTCTTTCTGCATGCGGTCAGATTCAGCCATCGTCATTTCTTTGTTGAGCTCGTCGAGCTTTTCGGTGGTGATGTTCTGTTTTTCGTCAATCCCGAGAATCTCGTGTTCCTTCTGGTAGCGCACGAGCTTTTCCTGCGAGGTTTCCACTTTCATCTGCAAGTCGACGAGCTGTTTGGAAAGCCAGTCGGAAGCCTGCATGGTGGATTCAAATTTCGTCTTGAAGTTCTGCTCGACATAAGTAGCCGCCAGGGTATTCACGGCGCTGGCAGCGAGCTGAGGATCGGTGCTGTTGTAGTGAATCTCGATGATCCGGGTGTTTGGAATCAGAGTGACGTGGAGGTTTGACCGGAAGCTTGCCAGCAGAGCCGAAGTGCGGCTGGAATCGATCTGCAGCGGATCGGCGACCAGGTTAGGTTGCTTTTGATCGGAATGGCCGCCGAACTCGGGACGCTTATCAAGGTTCAGTTGCCGGATCACCTGCAGCGCCATCAGATCGCTCTGCAGGATGCGGACCTCGGTATCCAGATCGCTCTGATCGTAGTAATCGAGGACCGGCTGCGAGTCTTTGAAGGTGATGAGGTTCGAATCAGCCTTATTGACGGCGATGCGGCCTACCGCTTCGTAGACCGGGGTCTGGCGGAGGCTGGCAATGGCGACGACCATGAAGACGCCTACCACCACCGCGATTACCATCCACTTGCGCTTGATGAGAACGCGCATGTATTCGCGCAGCGCCGATTCCTGAGACGGCAACACGTTATAGAGCGAGGAGCCAATCGGCCTCAGGAATTCTGCCGGACCTGCAGGCTGCAGTTCGTGCGGTCCGGCATTACTTCGCGGAACGTCACTTCGCGGGTCGTTACTTCGTGGAACCAGGGGTTCCAATGACATCATTACTCCTTAGCCATCACGAGCTCGGGCCGGCAGTGCGCAGCACCCGACACACGGGTTTTCGCTCCAGCCGATTTTGCCGCAGCTAGCTGGGCAGGCAGAAGCTGGCGGTTGTGAGGAATTTGCCTGATTCTAGCATCACAGAAGCGAGAATCAGCAAAAATTACGGAAAGGAGATATTGTTTGCCTACGGCCTCTTCGCCTGTGATCTCCAAGGCCGCGAAGCGTTTGCTTGGGCGACTGGCGCCCCAGATGGGCGCTCATGGCGACAAGTGTCTGGGCAGCGGCTCCACCGAATCCATCTCGCAGTACGAGCTGCTTCAATAAGGTAATATATTTAATCCCAACTTTAGGGCGCTGTTTTGGATATGGATCCGTGTGGGCCCAATCCGGCTGGCCTGGATAAACGCGCGGCCCCGCTTTCTGTTTCCAGACGCAATTCTATCGCCGGCAGATTCCTAGCTCATATTTCCCGCGAAACCAGTTCGGGCCGGTTCATCCCTGAGATGGACGGACTGCGCTTCGCAGCCATCGGCATGGTCATCCTGTTTCACCTGAACGGATATCTTACAGCGAAGTCGCCGTTCTATCGTGCTGCTCCCCCCACTTCTGACTGGCTTGCCCAGGCGGCTATGGTAGGGTTCCGCGGCGTCGAGCTTTTCTTCGTGATCAGTGGTTTCATTCTTGGGCTTCCTTTTGCTGCGCATTACCTTAAAGGAGCCGCTCCCGTGAACCTTCGCAAGTACTACCTGCGCCGGTTAACTCGTCTGGAACCACCTTACATAGTCGCGCTGCTTGTCTTGTTCCTTCTGGCCGCGGGCATTGAGGGGGCGCCGCCCGCCAGTTTTTATCCGCATTTAGCAGCCAGCCTCTTTTATTTGCACAGCTTGATTTATGGAGCATTCAGCCCGGCAATGGGAGTAGCGTGGTCGCTTGAGATCGAGGTGCAGTTTTACGTACTGGTTCCGTTGCTTACCCTTCTCTTCACCATCAGAAGTCCAACATTACGGCGCTCGTCGATTGTCATTCTCATACTGGCAGCCCTGTCGGGCCAGGCTCTATTTTTGCACCACAGTCCTCGGACAGCACTCTCCATTGTCGCCTACGTGCAATTTTTCCTGGTTGGATTCCTGCTCGCTGACGTTTTTCTAGTCACCTGGGGTGAAGTTCCGCGGCGAAACCTCGCATGGGATTTTATTGCGCTGGCGGGATGGCCCCTGCTATTCGTGATCCTCCATTCGCGTGTCCTCGCCCACTGGCTTTTCCCCGCCTGGATCCTTCTCCTCTACTTTGCTGCTTTTCGCGGTCGTCTGGTTAACCGTTTCTTCTCGAATCGCTGGATCGTGGCCATCGGAGGGATGTGTTACTCCATTTACTTGCTTCACTATGAAGTAATCTCCGCAGTGGGGCGACTCACCAGGCGCCTGGGTGAGACCACGCCTTATTGGATCTACCTGTCCGTGCAACTCGTACTTGTCGGCGCCGCGATTGTAGTGATCTGCGGGGTCTATTTTGTCACCATAGAAAAGCCCTGCATGCGCCGCGATTGGCCACAGCGGCTGTGGGACTACGGGCAGCGAATTGTCTTTGCCAGGTTTCGTTTAGCCGGAACCACAGCAGAGTAGCCCGCGATTACCATTCCGAGCATTCCTGCCATTGAAATGATAGGTTCAATCGTCGGCTTCGGGGTAGCACTTCGCTCAGCTATACTATCGAACACAAGAACTACCCGAAAAGCGAAGGTTCTTCTGGATTCCGGAATCAAGGCAGGCAGACGCGTTCCGGCGGGTAACTCGGCAGAACACGGTTAGAAGGAACAAGAATGGTCAATTGGTCGCAGGAATCGATACTGGTAACGGGTGGAACAGGATCTTTCGGGAAGAAGTTTGTGGAGATCATGCTGCGCGACTACCAGCCTCAACGGCTGGTGGTTTTCAGCCGGGACGAGTTAAAGCAGCATGAGATGAGAACGTCGGGCTTCGATCATCCCAGCATGCGGTATTTCATTGGAGATGTGCGGGACGTCGAGCGGCTGAAGCGCGCTCTTTCGGGCGTGACAGTGGTAGTGCACGCGGCGGCACTCAAGCAGGTGCCGGCCTGCGAGTACAACCCATTCGAAGCGATCCAGACGAACATTATGGGCGGGCGCAACGTGATCGATGCGGCCATCGATGAAGGCGTGCGCCGCATACTGGCGCTCAGCACCGACAAGGCGGTAAATCCGATCAATCTATACGGTGCTACCAAGCTATGCGCGGAAAAGGTATTTGTGCAGGCCAACGCCTATGCAGGCGCTCGAAATACGCGCTTCAGTTGTGCGCGTTACGGGAACGTGGTGGGTAGCCGGGGCAGCGTGATTCCGATTTTTATCCAACAGCGCCGGCGCGGCAAAATCACCATTACGGATCCGCGCATGACCCGATTCTGGCTGACGCTGGAACAAGGTGTAAAGTTTGTGATCCGCTGCCTGGAGCAGATGCACGGCGGCGAAATTTTTGTGCCCAAGATTCCGAGCATGCGACTGGTGGACCTGGCGGAAACCGTCGCCCCGGGATGCCGCGTGGAGTATATCGGGATTCGTCCGGGAGAAAAGTTGCATGAGGTGCTGGTGTCTGAGGACGAGTCACGGCAAACGCTCGAAACAGAAGAAATGTATGTGATACAGCCGTCGCATCCCTGGTGGAAATCGGAGAACTGGGTCAACGCCAAGCCGCTTCCGGAAGGCTTCCGTTATTCGAGCGACAGCAATGAACGCTGGTTGACGCGGCGGGAACTCGAAGAGTTGGTGGGGCCTGAAGCCAGCGCCGCGGAGGAGCTTCCGGCGTCGGCTTAGCATGAGTGCCTTACCCACGAAGCTGGAAATGCTCGCCATCCATGGGGGTACACCCGTCCGGGGAAAATTGCTGCCTTACGGGCGGCAGAGTCTGGACGAGTCCGACATTCAG
The DNA here is from genome assembly GCA_049520095.1 of Terriglobales bacterium. Lineage (GTDB taxonomy): Bacteria > Acidobacteriota > Terriglobia > Terriglobales > Acidobacteriaceae > Acidiflorens. Next base: position 113,247 of record JBEKQC010000010.1, on the reverse strand, counting down.
GCGGTGGTCGAGGTTTTGAAGTCGGACTGGCTAACCACAGGACCGAAGGTCGGCGAATTCGAGGAGCGATTTGCAGCGTGGGTTGGCGCGCGCCACGCAGTCAGCTTCAGTTCGGGCACAGCCGCCTTGCACGGTGCGGCGTTTGCCGCGGGACTGGGGCCTGGGGATGACGCGATCACAACCCCTCTGACTTTCTGTGCGACCGCCAACTGTATTTTGTACCAGGGCGCGACGCCGGTGTTTGCCGACGTCTCGCCGGACACGCTGAACCTCGATCCGGACGAAGTTTGCAAGAAGCTTTCCTCCCACCCGTCTTCTCGCGTGAAGGCTATTTTCGCGGTCGATTATGCAGGGCATCCGGCCGCGCTCGATGAACTCGGGCAACTAGCGAAGGCCCACGGACACGGACAACGTCCGCTCCTGATTGAGGATGCCTGCCATGCGCTGGGCGCGGAGTACCGGGGGAGGCGCGTTGGCAGCATCGCCGACATGACCGTGTTCAGCTTTCATCCGGTGAAGCACCTGACCACCGGGGAAGGCGGCATGGTTGCGACCAACGATGCGCGGCTAGCCGAGACGCTGCGGCGTTTTCGAAATCACGGCATCAGCAGCGAAGCGCGCGAGCGGCAGGAAGCGGGGCAGTGGTTCTACGAGATGGTGCTGCTGGGCTTCAATTACCGGCTGACGGATATCGCTTGTGCCTTGGGAATATCCCAGCTAACGAAATTGGGTCCAAACCTCGCCCGGCGGCGCGAGATTGCCGCTCGCTATACGGTGGCGTTCCGGGCTGTGCCGGGACTGAATCCTCCCAGCGTACGCGCCGAGGTGAATCCTGCCTGGCATCTGTATCCGATTCGCCTCGATTTGGCGAAACTCACGGTGGATAGAGGCCAGATATTTCGTGCCCTGCGCGGGGAAAACATCGGTGTCAGCGTGCATTACATTCCCGTGCATCTGCACCCCTACTATCGCGACCAGTTCGGTCACAGGGATGGCGAGTGTCCAGTCGCGGAAGCAGCTTATGAGCGGCTGATCAGCTTGCCGATGTTCCATGGTATGACCGATGCCGATGTGGAGGACGTGGTTGGGGCAGTCGGCAAGGTGATCGCGCACTATTCCAGGTAATATGCCAGGTAATGGAACGAAACCCGGGCAGACGAATCCGAGCAGCCAAGGCCCAAGCTTCGTCGCTGAGGTTTCGAGCAATCATCATCGCGACCTGGAGCGATGCCTGGAATTCATCACGACCGCCGCCGAAATCGGCTGCGACGCCGTCAAGTTCCAGCTTTTTCGAGTGCGGGAACTATTCGCGCCCGAAGCTTTGCGACACAATCCGAAGCTTCTCTCCCGGGAGACCTGGGAGCTTCCCGTTGAGTTTCTGCCACGTTTGGCCAAGGGTTGCGCGGAAGCGGGAATCAGATTTTCGTGCACTCCGTTTTATCTGGAGGCTGTCGAAGAGTTGTTGCCTTTTGTGGATTTCTACAAGGTGGCTTCCTATGAACTGATGTGGGACGACCTTCTGAGGGCGTGTGCCCGCACCGGGAAGCCGATCGTGCTTTCTACGGGCATGGCAACCTTGCCGGAAGTGAACCACGCGTGTTCGATTCTGCGAAGTGCTGGTTGCGGCGATTTGACCCTGTTACATTGTGTCTCGTCGTATCCGGCCAAACCTGAGGATTGCAATCTGGCAGCGATTGCCAGCTTGCGCGAGGCTTGCCAGTGCCCGGTAGGTTGGTCGGACCACAGCGTGAATCCCGGTGTCATCTTTCGAGCGGTGCACCGGTGGGGAGCGACGATGGTTGAATTCCATCTCGACCTCGAGGGGCGGGGCGCCGAGTTTTCGTCGGGACATTGCTGGCTTCCGAAGGCGATGGGCCGTGTGATCGCGGCCGTCCGAGCTGGAATGCTCGCGGAGGGAGATGGACGGGTTGGACCCGCGCCCAGTGAAGCGAAAGAACGTGAGTGGCGAGCCGATCCGGAAGATGGGCTTCGGCCCCTGCGAGCCACGCGAAGGAATCTGAGGCAGGCTTGAGGCAGGATACGCAACGATGAGAACGGTCGCGATCATACAGGCCCGAATGGGTTCAAATCGGCTGCCGGGCAAGGTGCTCATGCCCATCATGGGCAAGCCGATGCTGTGGCACATCGTCCACCGGGTTCGCGGTGTCCCTTCGATTGATCAGGTTGTGGTCGCCGTTCCCGACGGGCTCGCCGACGAAGTGCTTCGCGAGTTTTGCGACACCAATGACATTGCCAGTTATTCCGGCAGCGAATTGGATGTCCTTGATCGCTACTACCACGCGGCCCAGGTGTACCGCGCCGATCCAGTGCTGAGAATAACCGCAGACTGCCCACTCGTGGACCCGGAACTCATTGAAAAATTGATTGAGATGTACCGGTCAGGCGGCTACGACTACGCCGCGGTGGCTGCGGGCGCAGATGCGCAACACTTGGACGGTGGGTGCTTCCCAGACGGTATGGATGCGGAGTGCTTCAGCTTCGCGTCGTTGGAACGGGCTTGGAAGGAGGCGCAGGACCCTAGAGACCGCGAGCATGCAACTCGTTTCATCTGGCGCCGAAAAGGACTTTTTCGCTGCACGAAGTTGCTGGCTGACCAGAAGTATCCTCCCTTGCGACTCACTGTGGATCACCCTCAGGATTTAGTGGTTGTCGCCCAAATTTACGAGAAGCTTTTCTGCGAGGGGAATATCTTCCACTTGTCGGATGTTGTCGACTTGCTCAGGCGAGAGCCGGAAATCATTAAGCCAAACGAGCATCTTGCTGAAGGCCAACACTACCGAGCGGTGCTCGAAGAATAGGAAGTATTTTCCGATGAAGGGTTGGGAGTTGTTTGACAAGGCCCGGAGAATCATCCCCGGGGGGACGCAGTTGCTGTCGAAGCGTCCTTCGATGTTCTTGCCTCAGCAGTGGCCGTCATATTTCGCAAGCGCACGCGGGACGGAAGTCACAGACCTGGACGGCAAGACCTACATCGACATGAGCATGATGGGGATCGGTGCGTGTGTTCTGGGCTACGCCGATCCCGACGTGGATCGGGCGGTGAAATCCGCGATCGACAAAGGGGTCGCGACTACGCTCAATGCCCCGGAGGAAGTCGAACTGGCCCAGCTTCTTTTGGAACTGCATCCCTGGGCGGGCATGGTGCGCTACTCGCGCGGCGGCGGCGAGGCCATGGCCATTGCGGTCCGCATCGCGCGTGCCCACACCGGGCGTGACAAGATTGCATTCTGCGGCTATCACGGCTGGTCTGACTGGTACCTGGCGGCCAACTTAGGGGCGGATGAGGCTCTGGACGCCCATTTGCTGCCCGGCCTCGAACCGCGCGGCGTTCCCCGAGGGCTGCAGGGAACAGCGCTGCCCTTCCACTACAACCAGATCGATCAGCTGAAATCCATCGTCAAGAGCAACCGTGACTCGCTGGCTGCGATCGTTATGGAACCGCAGCGTGAGAACGACCCTTTGCCGGGGTTCATGCAGGAAATTCGCGAGATTGCGGACGAGATTGGCGCCGTGCTCATCTTCGATGAAATCACCACCGGCTTCCGCATGACCGACGGAGGTATTCACCTGCTCTTGAATGTAAATCCCGACATCGCGGTTTTTGCCAAAGCAATGGCGAACGGCTACGCCATGTCGGCGGTCATCGGCACGGAAGAGGTCATGCAAGCGGCCCAGTCGACATTCATCAGCAGCACCAACTGGACCGAACGCATCGGTCCAGTGGCAGCCTTGGCGACGATCTGCAAATTTCGTCGGCAGAAAGTTGCGAAACACCTGATCGCCATCGGCAGCCAAGTCATGGGGGGCTGGGAGACGGCTGCTCGGAAGGTTGGGCTGAAGTTGCACGCGAGTGGCTTGCCGAGCCTTTGCCATTTTGCTTTCGAGCACGAGGAAGAACTCGTGCTGGCCACGCTCTTCACGCAGATCATGCTGGAAAAAGGGTATCTGGCTTGCGGCCAGTTCAAGCCGTCGTTCGCTCACACCCAGCAACAGGTCGACGAATATCTGGCTGCGGTGGAAGAAGCCTTCGCAATACTGGCGGAGAGTTTGGACCGCGGAACCTCGGCGTTGCTTCTCAAGGGGCCAGTCGCTCAGCGTGGATTTTACCGTTTAACGTAAACGAATGCTCATGGACTACATAGAACTAGGGGCAACTGATTTACGCGTCTCCCGTCTCGGAGTGGGCACAGCCGCTTTCGGTCTCGACCGCTATGGCATCCCGACGCCGGGGGAAGGCAGCGTGGACCCCGCCGCGAGCATCGCTAACATTCATCGTGCAGTAGAGGGCGGCGTCAACTTCTTCGATACCGCCCCCGCGTATGGGCGCAGCGAGGAGTTGTTAGGCAAAGCCCTCGCCGACCATAAAGACTGTTTGGTGGCGACGAAAGTGCCAATCCCCGAGAACATAGATGAAATTTCACAATCGGAACTGGCGCACCGGGTGAATGAGTCCCTCGATGAAAGCCTGCGCAAGCTACGCAGGGAAGTGCTCGATGTGGTCCAGATTCACAATGCAACCGTTCACGTCCTACAGCAAGGCAACGTGGTCTCCTGTCTGGAACGTGCTCGGGAGGCTGGTAAGCTCCGCTTCATCGGCGCTTCCGTATATGGCGAAGAAGCCGCTTTGGCTGCAATCCGTACTGGCAAGGTTCAGGTTCTTCAGGTTGCTCTGAGTCTGCTCGATCAGCGTATGCGCGATAAAGTAATTCCCGAGGCAAAAGCCGCAGGCGTTGGCGTGCTGAGTCGTTCGGTATTGCTCAAAGGGACTCTGACGAAGAGAGCGCAATGGCTTCCGCCAAGTTTGCTGGCCTTGTCACAAGCGAGCGAAAGGGCGGTCAGGGAGTTAGGTACGAGTTGGGAATCGCTGCCCAGCATGGCGCTTCGCTTCTGCCTATCTGTGGATGGCGTGCACTGTGTGCTGTCGGGTGTTCGTAATTCCGCAGAAGTTGAGGATTGCCTGGCAGCTTGCGCGGCGGGCCCAATCGCGCCAGTTCTATTAGCCAAGGCGTACGGTTTGGCATTGAGCGATGAGCGTCTGCTCAATCCAAGTCATTGGCAGTTGGAGAAAATCGATACCTACCAGGCTCAACTCTGAAAGAGTGATGGTGAACTCCACCCGAGGCATTTTTTTCCGCGTAGACGGAGGCAGATCAATGGGGATGGGCCACGTCGTCCGCTGCCTCTGGCTGGCGAGCGCACTGCGCGAGACTTCCGGCAACCCAGTGACATTTTGCATGGACCAGGACGACATCGGGATTTCGGCAGTCCAAAGCCGCGGCTGGCCGGTGCTCCGGGTTGCTGCAGAAGAATTGGGTGGAGAGGACGCTGACGCGCTCATTATCGACCTTCCTAGGGGCGTGTCTGCGGAGGCCTTACGAGCCTTGCGCCAAAAGAATCCTCGGAGTTTGGTTGTCCTGATGCACGGAACCTGCGCAGGTAGAATTGAGGCGGATCTGATTGTGACTCCCATCGAGAGGCTTCCGGAGCTTTCGGCATGGCAAGGTTTTCGTGGCAAGCGCTATGAAGGGCCGGCATACGCCATTTTGGATCCCGCCTTTGCGCGTGTTCCCAGGCGTTCGTCCAGCGTGGGACGTGAACCTCGCTTACTCGTGAGCATGGGGGGCAGCGATCCTTACGGGTTGACGCTGCAGGCGCTGCGGGCGTTAGACAGCATGCAGGAACTGTTTCCGGTCACGGTTGCGATTGGGCCGGCCTTTCTGCATGAGGTCGAGCTACGAACCTGGTTGTCGGACGCGCGCCGCCAGTACGAGTGCCGAAGGGAAGATTCCTTGTTGGATCTCATGGTGAACTCCGACCTTGCGTTGGTTTCTTTTGGCACCACCGTCTATGAGCTGGCCGCGGCTGGTTTGCCGGCCATAGCCCTCTCCATCACGGACGACCATGCGCAATCGGCGGAGATTTTCGCGCAGGGTGGGAGCTTGATCCATTTAGGGTTGTTCTCTTCCATTTCCGATGCCCAGATTCAGAGTGCCGTCAGGGAACTCTTGAACGGTCAGCAGCTTCGGCTGGAAATGGCACAGCGTGGACAAGCCCTGGTGGACGGGAAAGGGGCAGAGAGGGTAGCGAAGCTGTTGTTGACGAAGATTCACGAGCACGGCATATCTCGACCGGAGGGTGGAATTGGGACAACACACCGGGCCTGAATTGGTCCAGAACAGCAAGGGCCATGCGGTCATCGACTGCCAGGAATGTGGCTTCGCGCATCTGTGGCCCAAGCCGACAGCGGAAGAACTGGCGGATTACTATGCTCGAAGTTTCTACGAGACGCATGGCGCCCCCGACTGGGCCGAGAAGGAAGAATCAGAGCAGCCGTACTGGGAGTTGGAATATGCCGACCGGCTCGCGGCGTTTTCGGAGATTTTGCAAAAGCCAGCGGGAAAACTGCTGGACGTCGGCTGCGGCGGCGGTTGGTTTCTCGCCTATGCCAAAGCTCGTGGCTGGGAAGTGCTTGGCATTGAGCCCTCGCAATCGATGTGGAAGCGGGCGGCCAGTCGCGCGCCGGTTTTGCTGGGCACGTTTCCCGGCATGGACGTCAGTGGGCATGCGCCGTTCGACGCGGTGCATCTGAAGCTGGTTATGGAGCATGTGGCTGAGCCTCTGGAGGTGCTGGCGGCGGTGCGAGAGGTGCTTCGTCCCGGCGGCATTGTGGCGGTGCACGTCCCCAACGATTTCAACCCCCTGCAGTTGGCCGCACAAATACTTCTGAACAAAGATGCGTGGTGGGTCGTTCATCCCGTGCATGTGAATTACTTCAACTTCGAGAGCCTGGAAAGAACCCTTCGCCGCTGTGGCTTCGAGCCGCGCGTGCGGGAGGCTACGTTTCCCATGGAGTGGTTCCTGCTGCAGGGAATCGACTACATCGGCCGCGATGACATCGGCCGCAACTGTCACGGGCAGCGCATGGCGCTGGAGAAAAATCTGGAGACAGCCGGCTTAACCGAAGTACGGCGCGGCTTTTCGCGCTGGCTGGCATCGCAGGGGATTGGACGCGAGGCAGTGGTGTATGCGGTGAGATCCAGTTAGGAATAAGCGGAAAAAGAAAGCGATCGCTGCGAACAAAAGTCCGGAATAGCTGCGATGATTTAGTAGAGCAATTCAAGCGCTAATTCTTGAGTGAGGTTCCGTTTGGACTATCTCGCGATTCGTGACACGGAATTCAAGCCCTCTCGTATCGGTCTAGGCACTTGGGCAATCGGCGGACGGATGTGGGGAGGAACCGACGAGCAGGTCTCCATTCGCACGATTCACGCGGCCGTAGAGCAGGGGATCAACTTTATCGATACGGCTCCTGCGTACGGCTTCGGCCGTTCCGAGGAGATTATCGGAAAGGCGCTCCGCGAAACTAGAATGCGGGAACGCATCATCCTCGCGACGAAAGCCGGCATCGAGTGGAGTGACAATCGCGCCTATCGCAATGGGACGAAAGAGCGGATTTTTGCCGAAATCGACGATTCCTTGCGGCGCTTGGGCGTTGAATACATCGACTTGTACCAGGTTCATTGGCCCGATCCGCTGGTAGCCATTGAGGAGACGGCGGAGGCGATGAGGCGGCTCTATGAGCTGGGTAGAATCCGGGCCATCGGCGTGTGCAATTTCACCGTGGAAGAGATCGAGCGCTTTCGGCGAGTTTCGCCCCTGCACACATGCCAGACCCCGTTTAACCTTTTTGAGCAAAAATCCGGAAGACCGATCCTTGCTTACGATTTTCTAGAGGGATTTGCAACACTGACCTACGGTGCTCTGTGCCGTGGACTGTTGAGTGGAAGAATGCGCCCAGATACCACGTTCAGTGGAGATGACTTGCGGAATATTGATCCGAAGTTCAAACCGCCACGTTATGGGCAGTATCTCGATGCAGTAGCTGGGCTGGATAGCTTGGCCCAAAAATATGAGAAGCGAGTAATTCATCTCGCCCTGCGTTGGATCCTTGACCAACCAGGCTCGGGAGTCGCGCTTTGGGGCATTCGCCGTCCGGATCAACTGGAACCGCTCCAGGAGGCTTTTGGATGGTCATTAGGGGCTGAGGATATGGAGACGATCGAGGGAATCCTGCGTCAGACAGTAACGGATCCGATTGGGCCGGACTTCATGTCAACGCGAATTCGCTCCCAAGAGCCGGCGAAAAGCGCATAGCTGAAACAGCGCGGGAGTTGTAAGGAGGACACTTATCTCGAAGACGTTGTTAGTTGTGGGCGGTGGAATCGAGGCCATCCCCGGCCTGCAGAAGGCCAAGAACCTCGGCTTGTATGTAGTGGTCAGCGACGCGAACCCCGAAGCGCCGGGATTTCAATGCGCAGACGATCGCATCATTGCGAGTACGTACAACATCGACGAAACGGTCGCCGCCGCCCGCGAGTATCAGCGCAGAGTCCGGCATAAAGTCCGGCCCATAGATGGCGTCATGTGTATTGCCTCTGATATCCCTCTAACGGTTGCGTCTGTGGCTCACGCTCTGAATCTGCCTGGTATTCCATTGGAGTCGGCACGGCTCGCCAGCGAGAAGCTGGCCATGAAAGAAAAGTTCGCTGCGGATGGAGTGCCCGTGCCATGGTTCGCGCCCGTGGCCTCTGCGACTCAGGTCGAAGCATTCGCGATGGAGCGGGGCTTTCCGCTCGTGATCAAACCTGTGGACAGCCGCGGGGCTCGTGGCGTTCAGCGCCTGACAGGTCATGAAGACTTGGCACAGGCTTTCGATCTTGCGGCAAAGGAATCGCCTAGCCGGCGGGTGATGGTCGAGCAGTTTCTGGATGGTCCGCAGGTGAGCACCGAGTCCATCATGCTGGATGGCGTCGCGCACACTCCAGGTTTTGCCGACCGCAATTACGAGTTTCTGGAGAAGTATGCTCCCAACATTGTCGAGGATGGTTGTGACCTTCCCACCATCCTAGACAGTGCGCAGCAGCAAAGCGTCCGTGAAGTCGTGCAGCAGGCCGCGCTCAGCATGGGTATACGGAACGGCATCGTCAAGGGCGACATCGTGGTGCACAAGGGGAAAGCGTACGTCATTGAATTGGCAGCGCGACTGAGTGGAGGGTTGCTCTGCTCCGACCTGATCCCGCTGAACACGGGTGTCGAGTTTGTCGAAAGCGCGATCCGGCTGGCTTTGGGAGAGCAGGTCCGGCCGGCGGATTTAATTCCTCGCTTCCAGCACTGCGTCTGCCAGAGATACTTGTTCCCGCGCGCCGGACGAGTGGTGCGGCTTGCCGGCGAAGAGGAGGCGCGAAGACAGCGCGGCATCGTTTTCTGTCAAGTGCGAGTCAGGATCGGCAGCGTGGTCGGCCCGATGAACTGTCATCCTGCGAGAGCCGGCATGATCATCGCGGTGGGCGAATCGCGTGAGCAGGCAGTGCAAAGAGCGCGAAACGCCGTTGCAACCATCGAAATCGACACGGTCGCGGAAGCCGACGCCGTCAAAGTGCACTGATATTGATACTGATACTGATATCGATTTCCCGTTCCGAAGGGACGCAAGTGAGCCTGAGCCTTTTCACGGTCTTTCACCTGAACTTGGCCTACTCCTCCATAGAAGAGGAGCACAGGCCACAGGTGATTCGGAGTTGTTACTGGCCGCTGCTGCGGTTGGCACGCCGGTATGGGCTTCCTTTTGGAATTGAGGCGTCCGCCTACACGCTGGAGTCAGTGGCGAAAATCGATCGCAGCTGGATCGACGAACTTCGAACACTAACCACGGAGGGTCCCTGCGAATTCGTCGGCAGCGGGTATGCACAGATCATCGGACCGCTGGTGCCAGCCGAAGTCAACGCTCAGAATCTTCGCCTGGGAAATGAGGCCTATCAGGAACTGCTCGGATTTCGTCCCACCATTGCCCTGGTCAACGAGCAGGCCTATTCGGCCGGTCTTCTACAGCACTACAAAGATGCCGGATACAAGGCGATTGTCATGGAGTGGGATAACCCCGCTCGCTGGCATCCCGATTGGAACCCGGAATGGCGGTACCTTCCGCAAGTTGCTTGTGGGCAACACGGAGAGGAATTGCCCATCATCTGGAACAAGTCCATCGCCTTCCAAAAATTTCAGCGGTATGCGCATAGCGAGATGGATTTGCCCGAGTATCTCGATTACTTGGTCAAACATGTCGGGCAAGAGGATCGCGCATTTCCCCTTTATGGTAACGACGTCGAAGTGTTCGACTTCCGGCCCGGACGTTATCAAACCGAACCCAGTCTGAAGGCGGAGAGCGAATGGCAACGGATCGACGCACTGCTACAGCAATTGCTCGCGGACAACCGCTATGGTTTGATCCGACCCAGTCAGGTTCTGGCACTCATGGGATCGCCAAGCGCTGGCCAGCGGCTTCATTTGGAGACTCCGCAGGATCCTGTACCCGTGAAGAAACAGGAGAAATACAACCTGAACCGATGGGCGGTCACCGGACGCAACGACTTGGCCATCAATACTGCATGCCAGCGAATCTATGCGGCGCTTAGGAAGGACCGGCGACTCGATGATGCCTTGTGGCGTGAACTGTGCTACCTCTGGAGCAGCGATTTTCGTACGCACATCACAGAGAGGCGCTGGCTTGCATATCTTGACCGGCTGGGCAGCTTTCAAGAGCGACTGGGCATCCCCGCTTCTGGCGGCCACCGCACAGAGCAGCCTCACGCAAAACAAGCGGTCCCTGCGCACGTTGTCGGGTTCGATATAAAAAGGGAGAACCGCTGGCTGTCGGTAGAAACGGATGCCATGAAAGCGCTGTTCAACTGCCGGCGTGGCCTGGCCATAGATTCCCTCACCGTAAAGCGCGTCTCTGAACGACCCTTGCTGGGCACGATTCCGCACGGCTACTACCAGGACATTGCGCTGGGCGCCGATTTCTACTCCGGCCACCTGGTTCTCGAAACGCCTGGTCGTCCAAAAGTGACCGACTTGGAACCGGTAGAACCGGAAATCTGTGCGGGTGACCAGCCTGGGATCGTTATGCTACGAGGCTGCGTGAATACGGCGCTGGGTCCGGTCCTGAAAACAATTTGGGTGACACGCGAAGGTCAGATACGGCTCCGTTTCGAGTTGCAATGGGAGCGACTTCCGTTGGGTTCGCTTCGGCTGGGGCATATCACGATGCACCCTGAGGCCTTCGATCCAGGGAGTCTCTTCTTCGAGACGCACAACGGAGGTGTTTTGCCCGAGCGCTTCGCGCTCGAAAGAAAAGGTATAGAGCACGGGCGTTCTGTGTCATTCCTGGTGTCATCGAGCAGTTCGCTGGGGATGACCGAAGGAGTGCTGAAAATGGGCGATCGTGAGCGCGCCATCGTCATCCAGACACCCCTCGACCAAGCTTGCGTTGTTGCTCAGATGACCTACATGCCCGTGCAAGGCTCGTTCTTTTACCGGGCAAGCTTCTCAGCCGCGGAACTGGACGATACCTGCAAGGACCGCCCGCGCTTGGATTTTCCCCGGATATTGGAATTTACAATTACCGCGGAGCAGCTTCAGGCCAGCAACTCGCCGGGTATACAAATTTGAGCGCGGCCTAAGACAGTTTCGTATACCTCGCAACCAATCTCCTTCGGTCCGGTTTGGAGACGAAGAAAAATCTACCGCACTCTGACGTAGTCATAGAGTGGTGTGATGCAGCGCTCCGGGACACCCAACTCGCGAGCCGATTTCACGATTGAATCATGGTGCTGGTAGCTCGAAGGAACGAAGGCATCTGAGTTCGACCAATCTTCGGCGGCTAGTAGCTTTGGGTCTTGAATCGGTAGGCCGCGCCAGGTCCTGCCTCGTTTGAGCGGGTCCATGTCCACCAGCGTGTATTGGCTGTCCGGGCGGAAGACGGAAGTCAGTTGATAGAGAAACTCGGTGTGAATACCTGCTCCCCAGAGAGCACAGCGGCGAGCTTCTTTCAAGCGCTGCAATCGGGTCTCGATCTTTTTCAGCGAGTCGTACCAGTAACTCAGGTACGAGTACAACAAGGTTGGCGCAAGGTCATCTCGGACCGGCGGAATCACAGCCCCTGGGACCGCGAACGCCACGAAGCCGTTGTAATCGGACTTCTCTTCGACTTCTTTTACTTCCCATCCGGCGACGTGCAAACAGTTGACGAAACTCTGCTTGCTGAAGTGCGTAAGGTGGAGGACCGACAGGTAGCCATCGACGTCATTGGTCAGCCCCAATTCCAGTAGTGGCACCTCAACCACGAGCACTGTATCCGGATGCGAGTTGGCGCGCAAGTTTTTTAGCGCCAGCACGGGTTCCGTCAGATGCTCGAGGACGTGCAGCATGATAATCACGTCTGGTTTGACCGTTGTCTGGAACGTTTCGAAGTCACCGCAAATGAAGTCGATATCGGGGAAGTTCTGTTTTCCACGTTCGATCGCAGGGCGGTCGATGTCGACGCCGATCCGTCGCATGGTCGGGGGGAACCGTGCCAGGAGACGCCCGTCGTAGCAGCCGGCGTCTAGCACGGACGCGCCATCCCGCAACATGCCCTTCGTGCGCAGCGCGTTTATGTCTTTTTCATCTCTGCCGACGGATGATCCGTAGGAATATCCAGCTTCGCCGAGAACGACCTTCAAACCCAGCTCCGTATAGGAAGGATTCTTGTGGACGGTGTAGCAATCGAGGCACAAGCTGTCGCTTATGGCAATCTTCTTCGGAATTTCCGTGGAATCCGCGTAGAACTGAAAATTGTCGAAGCTGAGAATGCGCCGATATCGCAAGGATCCACAAACAGGACATCCTCGCGGCGCCGTGGTGTTTGGGTCGGAGAAATTGGAAAAGGAATCGATTGATCGCCACTGAAGAGACACGCGGAAACCTTCTCCTTTGCACTGCGGGGGCGCTACAATCCTACAGTATCGTGGCCGATTGATGGGTTGACCCAGCTACTGTAAGTGTTGCTACCCAGTCAAGACGAGCTTGGCAGCAAATGCCGCGCGCGGTTGAAAAGAAACGACAAGCGTCGGCCTGTCGCGAGTTGCGCCGGTTTTCACGCTGGCTGACATAGCAGGGGATGACCGCGTACGACTCCACATAGCCGCGACTCCCTCGCTACGAATCCTGAAGAGGAAAAGTTGAGTAGCGAATGCGCGTTCTCCTAGTTCATCCGGAAGACTCACCAACCGCGGGTGAATGGAGTAACTCTGGTTGGGACCTCGTGGTGGATATGGGATGGGCAGGAACATCCCAGTATGCCGTTTGGAGCGAAAAGCTCGGCTGTCCGACCTGCGGCCTGTACAGTTTTTCCGAGTGGGATGAAGGCGTAAGCCGGATTCGGGAGACTTGTCGCGCTGGAAGCGGCTGCCTAGTGGATGCGGAAGGGATTGACTGGTGGGACCTGCTTTTTCCCATGCGTTTTCAGGGGATCTACCAGTTCCTGTTGCTGTTGAAGCTCTCAGGCGAGATCCAGCCGCCTGCCGAGGTCCGCGTCACTCGCCCTTACAGCCTCGCGGATACGCTTGGCAAATTGCTGGATGTGAACATAGTCTCGTTCATCAAGAAAGCGCCGCCTGTTTCCGCCTTGATGCGCCGTTATACCAAGGCTCTCCGAACGCTGACAGGCGCGCAAGTTGCCGGGATTGCCCTCGACAAGTGGGATACGGATTACCGATTTCGGCGACTTCTCCATGGGCAGAGGCGAAGCTCGAGTTTGGGACAGCAAGTTCTGCTGCCCTCGGCCTACAGGAATGTCTCACGCGCACTGTCCGCATACGCCAGCCTGCTTCCCGACCGGCGCTTCCTGCTGGTGACGACCCGCGCCGACGGTGAGATTCAAGACCTGCCTCGCCATGTGGAACGCGTGCCGCTAGCCGCCTACGTCCCCCTGCCGAGAAACAAAGCTACCGAGCGCGAGGTTGCCGCACTCACCGAGAAGTGGTACGCACTGCAGAAGAAACTTCGGCAGTCACCGGACCCCGTGCACTCTTATGTCGCGGGTCTGTTCCCAGATTTTGCGCGCGACTTGCAAGTGGGATTGAGAATCCGCGATGCCTGGCGAGAAGTGCTGGACAGAGAGCAGATCAATTCCGTTCTGTGCGGGGATGAACATAATCCATACACCCGCCTGCCCGTTTTGCTGGCGCGAAGCCGCGGCGTGCGAACCGTCCACTGCACCCATGGCGCTTTGGACGTCAACATATTGCTCTGCGGTGTTTGTTCCGATGTGTATCTGGCCAAGGGAGAAATGGAAAAGGATTACATGGTCCAGCAATGCGGAGTGCCGGAAGATCGAATCGCGCTCGGTGCGCCGCCGGTGGAGCATTCTTTCGCCAGAGGAGAATTGCGCGCGCCCGGCGACCAAATTGTATTTTTCTCGGAGCCGTACGAACTCTATTCGGGTCGCACGGAAACACTGTATCGGGAACTGCTGCCAGGTCTCTGTGCGATCGCCCGCCAGTACCAACGGAAGGTAATCCTGAAGTTACACCCCTTTGAGAGCGTCAGCGCTCGTTCCCAGCTGGTCGACCGGATACTGACCGGGAATGACCGGCAGTTGGTAGAAATCTCCACCGATGCAGTTTCGGAGCTGCTCTTGCGTCGCAGCTGGTTTGGCGTGACCGTGGAATCGAGTGTTGCCGTGGAGTGCGCACTCGCGGGAGTACCTTGTTTTCTGTGCGGCTGGTTTGATCTCGGCATGCACTGCTACGGCCGGCAGTATGAGAAGTTTGGCGCCGCGCTAGTCTTAGAGAGCCCGAGTGCAATACCGCGCATCCCGGAGATGCTGGATCGGCAGGGTGTTGGTGGGGTTTTTCGGAATCGATTCTACCGGGCGATGACGCAAATGGAGCTTGACGGAGTCTTGCAATCGGCACGAGTTGCACAAGTGACGGATGCGCAGCCGGAAGGTTAAGCTGGATTCCGGGACAATTTCAGACTCGGGGGGAATTCGCGAGGAGCGGAGCGAATGGAGGCGAGCGGTTTGCCCCAAGCATTGAACCTGTCGAAACATGGGGGTAATCCGCAAAGACCTTCAATGATTACCGTATTCACTCCTTCGTTCGCGGATGAAGCGAACACGAACGCGCAAAACCTGACCGCGAAAGAGATCGTGAGTCGCCTCCCGCCGGATCGGTTTAAGGTCGTGCTGCTCGGCGACGGACCGCCCGATCCGCGGATTCTTGCCCGAGAAAACACCGAAATCCTGCGCTGGTCCCGGCACGGAAATACGCCACGATGGCTCACCCATGTGCTGTTTTCAAAAATCGACATTTACTTTTTCCCGCGCGAAGGACCTCTGGATACTCTGTTCATGTTTTTCAGGCGATCCCTGGGGCTTCCGGTCGCTCTTGTGACCTATGTCGTGACGGCTCTCGATGCCGGTGTTGGGCCAAAAATGGCAAGATTGATTCGCGAAGCCGACCTTGTTGTCGGGAACTCGCAATATGTGACGCAGACGGTCAAAGACCGCTTCGGGATTGCGGCAGAGACAATTTACGACGGAATCAAAAGGGAGTTGTTCTGTCCACTGACGGATGCTCGCCGGGCTGCATCGAAACTTACGGTCCTTTTCGCCGGTTCATTCCGCGCTTATAAGAGAGCCGATGTCGTCATTCGCGAGGCGGCAAGCTGGCCTTCGGTTGAATTTCGGCTGGCGGGGAAGGGTGAAGAGGAGGAGAGATGTCGGTCTTTGGCGAACGAATTGGGATGCCGCAACGTCACCTTCGTCGGCCATCTTTCGCAGCCAGAGTTGGCCGAGGAAATGCGAAGGGCGGACGTGTTCCTTTTCCCTAGTGTAGTGGAAGGTCATCCGCAGGTTCTTGGACAGGCGGCAGCGTGCGGGCTGCCCGCGGTAGCCATGGAGAAGTATCGGCCAGACTATGTTGTCCACGGTGAAACGGGGTACTTAGTAAAATCGCAGAGCGAACTTTCAGATAAGCTGGGTTTGCTGCTGTCCGACCGGGAGTTGCGGCTCAAGATGTCTGCCGCCGCCGCTCGGCATGCCTTGCAATTCGATTGGGACAAGGTTGCGCGAGATTGGGAACGCGTGTTTGTGGAAGCCGCCGCCAAACGCCGCGAGAAACACTAACGTGCGGAAGAACTATAGGATGGGTTATTGAAGGTTTCTAAGTCGTTGCTGCGCTACGGAGGGTTTGCACTCTCTGTTACCACTGCCCGCGTGGTGGGCACCATACTTACCGCCGCGACATTTCCTTTTCTGGTGCGGCGACTCGGTGTCGACGTTTATGGGTTGTGGAGTTACGTGGTCGCGGTGTGCGCGTTTACCGGGCTTGTGGCGAACCCGGGACTCACCACCTATGCCACCCAGCAGGTGGCGGCTCGGCGCCAAGAAGCTTTCGAAACGGTTTCCGATGTATTGATACTTCGTATTCTGGCCGGTGTCGTCTCAGTGGCGGTGGTTCTGGTGGTGGCGAGTTTTGAAGTTCGGCAGGATGTGCGCTTTCTTCTTAAGTGGTACGGTGTGGCCTCGGTGATAACCGGCAGTTTGTCTTTGGACTATCTGTTGTCGTCGCTGGAACTGTTTCATGCGCAATCGTTCATTTCGATCGCACAGCAAAGTCTCTATGCTGCCGGCATTTTCACAATGGTTCGATCTCCTAAAGATGTTATTTGGGTGCCAGTCAGTATCGTTGGTTCTTCGTTCTTGATGAGCCTGATGGGTTGGACGTTTATGTGGCGGGCGGGGTATCGATTCCGGTTTGCAATTGCACCGCGACGCTGGGCCGTGATCATGGTGCCTAGCCTGCATTATGCTGCATCTTCACTCATGTCAACTCTCTATCATCGCAGCGGACATCTTGCAGTTCGATTCTATCTTGGGGAGCACGCCCTGGGCTTGTATGCCGCCGCTGCCCGGTTGGCTGATGTGCTGCGCAACTTTCTTTCGGTGACGCAGACCGTCTTGATGCCGCGCATGGCCTTGCGCGCAAATTCCGCCGACGGGCTCCCACGACTGACGAGGATCGCTGTTTCCGTCCTGATCTGGTTTGGCGTTCCGTTGACAGTAGGTGGCATTGTGACGGCACCAGTGGTTGTTCCCTGGGTGCTCGGCGCGCAGTTTCAGGGCGCAGTGCGCGCTTTTCAATGGGTCACGCCATATTTGATTACGGCGCCAGCTGCGGTGCTGTTCTGCGGGACCATCCTTTACGCGATGGGCCGGCATCGAGCGTATTTCGTTTCCACGTTGGCTGGTGCGATAAGTGCCGTGGTTCTTTGGCTCATCCTGCCGCCTCTGTTCGGAATCGCCGGTGCTTGTGTCGCCTTTGTGCTGGGCGAGTTCGGGGTTGCGCTCTGTGCCTTCTTGCTGTGTCCGCCGCAGGTGCGCGCGGCCGCGAAGAGTCCGCTGCTGTGTGTTGCCGTGGTCGCAAGTTTGTTGATGGGAGTTGCCTTATGGCTTGCGCTTCCGAGGCATTTGCCCCCCTTGGCCCTGATCGGAGTGGGATGTACCGTCTACGCGATCGTCTGGGCCGGCATCGGCCGCAATCTGCTGAGAAGGGAACTCGAAGGTTTTGCATGACGCTCAGGATGTGGTCCAGTCTCATCTTGGCTGTGCGCTAGAATCAATATTTCTGTTTTTTCATTTCTGTCCTTCGAAATCGGGGCGTGACTGAGTGGGATCAAACCCAGGGCGGATTCTACTGACAGGTGGCGCGGGTTTCATTGGATCCCACGTGGCGGAGGAGTTGATTCGCCGCGGGGCGAGATTGTCCATCGTGGACAACCTCGACAGTTTCTACGCTCCCAGCCGCAAGCGGCGCAACCTGCAGGAGATTCAGAACGCCGGAACCTACGAGTTTTTCGAGGCGGACATTCGGGATATGGATGCGCTGCGAAAAGTGGCGGAGCGCGTCCAACCTGAAATCGTGATTCACCTGGCCGCTCGCGCCGGCGTGCGGCCTTCGATTGAACAGCCCGCCTTGTACGAAAGTGTGAACGTCGCAGGGACGGTGAATGTACTGGAGATTGCCCGCGAGTCCAAGGTGCAACGGCTGATCTTTGGCTCATCGAGTTCGGTATACGGCATCACAAACAAAGTTCCTTTTTGCGAAGACGACCCCAACACCCGCCCGATCTCGCCCTATGCCGCAACCAAACTTGCAGCGGAGTCGATGTGTTACACCTACACGCATCTGTATGGTCTGACGATTCTCTGCTTGCGATTCTTTACCGTCTACGGCCCACGGCAAAGGCCCGACCTCGCGATTCACAAATTCACTGCGCTCATCGAGGCTGGAAAGCCGATACCGGTCTACGGGGACGGCTCGATGGGTCGCGATTACACCTACGTGGACGATATTGCTTCTGGGGTGGTCGCGTCTCTCGAATACACGCCTCACCCCAAGCTGCCATTTGAGATCTTCAATTTGGGGAACTCGCACCCTGTGCGTCTTCGAGAGTTGATTGTGCAACTGGAAGCGGCAACCGGAAAAAAAGTGTTGCAGGATCGGTTGCCCGAACAACTAGGAGACGTTCCCATAACATGGGCGAACATCGACAAAGCAAAACGCCTGCTCGGGTATTCACCGAAGACCTCCATGGAACAAGGTCTGAGGAATTTTGTCGCTTGGTATCGTTCGAGCCTCGTGGACGCCGGCAACGAGTGAGAGTGTGCAATTGGGATCGATCATGAAAAAGAATTCGAACCGCGGTCATCGGCGATTGCTCTACATGAGGAGAACTTGGGAAGCAGGTTCGATCCCAGCCGATATTCGTAGGGAGTGAGAAGGGAGACGGATATTTGTGCTGAAGGTCGCGCAAGGCCTGATTTACCCAATTGCCAGCCTGTGGAACGAGGAATCCAACCGGGGTCAGCGAATTCGGAGGTTGTCTATTTTTGTCGGCTGGCAGCTTTGGAAACGGGTCATTCGCAAACCAATCACCGTTTCACTCTTCAACGGTAAACGGTTCATCGCTTACCCGGACTGCCATGTGTCTTCCGGGGTTTTGTATACCCGCATTCCCAATAGCAGGAACATACTCTTCCTCAGAAAACACGTGTCGGGGGGGACACTGATCGATGTCGGAGCCAACGTTGGTTCGGTAAGCCTTCTGTTGGCTGACACGATCGAAAGCGCGATTCTGTTTGAGCCGAACCCGCTGGCAGCCGCGCGTGCCCGAGAGAACCTTGCCCGGAACCAGCTTGATTTCAAGGTTTACGAGCTTGCTCTTTCCGATACCAACGGCGAACTTCGCTTTGAATGCCAGGGAGCGGTCGATTCGGGGGGACGCGTTGTTCTCGGCACTCCAAGTGGCCAGGCTGCCACCCGTGTAGTCCAATGCATCACGTTTGATGAATTTCTGCGCCAGCATGGTGATCCCGAGTTTCCGGTTTCTCTGGTCAAGATCGACGTGGAGGGTCACGAAAACTCGGTTCTTCGCGGGATGCAGCGGTTTCTTGGCGAGAAGAGGCCGCCCGTGATGTTTGAATATCTGCAAAGGACGAATCTTGAGGAGGCGCTCAGGTTCTTCATGGGAATTGGATACCAAGTCTTTGAATTAAAGGCGAAGGGTCCGGTGCCCGTCACTGGTCGAGTCGAGCCCCTGCAAGACTTGTTCGCATTTCCTTTGGAGCGCGTGCCGGCG
Organism: Terriglobales bacterium; assembly: GCA_049520095.1. Taxonomy (GTDB): domain Bacteria; phylum Acidobacteriota; class Terriglobia; order Terriglobales; family Acidobacteriaceae; genus Acidiflorens. The sequence continues at coordinate 93,705 of JBEKQC010000010.1, read as the reverse complement.
ATTGGCCTGACCAGCACACTGTCATGAGCCGAAAAACTGTGATCCTTACGGAAATCATCGCCCCTTACCGTATCCCGGTTTTCAACGCTCTTGCACGCCGGACCGGGGTTGATCTGCACGTCATTTTTTTGGCAGAGACCGACAAGGCGGTGCGACAGTGGCGCATCTACACCGATGAGATCCGTTTTTCATATGAAGTATTGCCCTCTTGGCGATGGCGCGCCGGTAAGAACAGTCTCCTCATAAATCGTAGATTGTGGTATGCATTGGAGGCGGCGAATCCCCAGACCATCCTCTGTGGCGGCTACAACTATCCCGCGTCCTGGGAAGCGCTCTGGTGGGCTCGCCGGCGCAATGTACGTTTTGTCCTGTGGACGGAGAGTAACCAGCGAGACAAAAGAGCCGGGCGTGCCGTTGTGGAATGGTTGAAGCGATATTTTGTGAAGTCTTGTACTGCGTTTGTCGTGCCAGGAAAATCCGCATTGGCCTATCTCCAAACTCTCGGAGCCGGCGAGCAGGCCGTCTTCACCGCTCCCAACGCGGTCGATAACACTTTCTTTGCGACGAAGTCGGAGGAAGCGAGGTGCCAGCCGGCCGGATTTCGAGAAAAGTTCGGGCTCCCACGAAGGTACATTCTATTTGTCGGAAGGTTGGTGCCGGAAAAAGGTGCTTTTGATCTCCTCGAAGCCTATGCCAAACTAGAGAGCGGCGTGCGATCCGAAGTGGGCCTGGTATTTGCTGGCGATGGTGTTTCCAAGAAGGAACTGGCACAGCGCGCGAAAGGGATCGGCCCGGGGACAGTTTGCTTTCCGGGATTCGCACAGCGGGAAGATCTGGCTGGTCTATATGCGCTCGCGGAAGCTTTGGTTCTGCCGACGCACAGCGACACATGGGGATTGGCTGTGAACGAAGCGATGGCCTGTGGACTTCCGATCATCGTGAGCAGTGTTGCGGGATGTTCAGCCGACCTGGTCGAAGATGGGTGGAATGGTTATGTTGTGCCTCCGCGAGATTCGGAGAAACTCAGCGTGGCGATCGCTTCTCTGTTGCGGCAAACTGAGCTCAAACAGCGGATGAGCGCGCGCAGCTGGGAACGTATTCAAAACTACTCGCCGGAAGCGTGCGCCGATGGTCTGGCCGCGGCTGCTATCGCCGACGGCACGGGGGCCCGATGAATTCGGTAAAGCCGCTGCAGTGGGCTGGCATCCTCCTGGGATCGGGCTTGGCACTGTATTTCATTTATTCGCACTTGCAATATTTCCGCGACGTCTCTTTGCTGGGCGGAATCCTGCTCCTGGAGTTAATCGTCGCTAGCCTGTGGAACTATGACCAGCGTTTTTTTGTTCTGCTGATGGGCGCCTTTGTTTGGGCCGGCATAGGTGTCCCCTTGCAGGGCGCCTGGACAGCTGGACGCTGGGTTGTTTTGTCCGCCGGCGCGGTCGCTGGCTTCATCATTTGGACGAGAACTCCGCGTGGTCGTTTCGGATCACTACATCTGGTCGCTTTCTTTTGCATCTGTGCCGCGTTTGTCTCCGCCACGGTTTCTCCCTATACGCAGATGGCGTCGCTCAAGGCTTTGAGCCTGCTCCTTCTTTTTACATATTGTGCTTCAGGCGCGCGCCTGGCTGTTCTCGGACGGGAGGACCGTTTCTTTCGCGGGCTGCTGTGGGGATGTGAGACGACAGTCTATGTCACGGCATTCTGCTATCTCGGTTTGGGCAAAAGTTTTTGGGGTAACCCCAACTCCCTGGGTGCGGTAATGAGTGTCGGAATATTTCCCATCCTGTTGTGGGGATGGTTCACCAGCGAGGGGCGGACGGTGAGGTCCCGCCGGCTGGCTGCCCTGCTTCTTTGCACGTATCTGGTTAATTTCAGCATGGCGCGTGCGGGAATGATTGCGGTAGTGGCCGTCACGCTTGTTTTTTGCCTTTGCCTCCGCCAGTACAGATTGCTGGTGAAAGTGGTGGGACTGGTTTTGCTAGTGGTTGCGGTCACTGGGATTTTGGCTCCAGACGCCTTAAGCAACCGTCTCGGAGATCTGAAGGACACTTTGCTCTACAAGGGGCACAAGGAAGAAGGGACATTCGGTTCGCGGCGAACACCTTGGGAAAAGACGATGGCCTCAATCAAGGAGCATCCGTGGTTCGGAACGGGATATGGTACGAGTCCGACGGGCGAAGATCCCGGATTGGATTTCGGAACCATTCGCTCCAGCGCCGAGACGGCTCGTGAGCACGGCAGCAGCTACATGACCATCACAGAGTGGGTGGGTCTGTTGGGTGTGTTGCCCTTTGTCGCGCTCCTGGCGGCGGCGCTGTCGAATGTATGGAAGGTATGCACGTGGATGAGGCGAACTGCCAACCCACGCCACTACTCGATCCCGCTGGCCATGGTGGTGTTGGCGGGTCTGGTCGACGCCAGCTTTGAAGATTGGCTCTTTGCGGTCGGTTATTATCTCTGCGTGTTTTTTTGGGCTTTTGCATTTGTACTTGCGGATTTTGTCCCTGACGCTGTTGTGGTCCCAGTAGCGGGCGTTGCCTCCCGAACTTCCCATCGGTCGCCGTCTGATCTCGGAGCCGCCGTGCCCACCCGATGATCAGATTGTTTATCAATGGTCTGGCCGCGAGCGCGGGTGCAGGCCTCACTTATCTGCGCAACGTGATTCCCCAGTTGGCGAGAAGGACGGATGTGCAGACGACAGTCCTGCTAAGTGCCGAGTTGCGCAGGGAATTCGCTGAATTTCCGAATATTTCTTTTGCCGAGGCCGGTGCGAGCCGCGGAGTACTGGGGCGCTTTGTCTTCGAACAGACCAACCTTCGAGACTTGCTGCGGCGCAGTGGCGCTGAAGTTCTCGTTTCTACCGGCAACTTTGCACTCCGGAACTCACCGGTGCCGCAGATCCTCTTGTCGGGAAACTCTCTCTATGTGTCGGCCGATTTCTACCGCGACGTCCGAAAACGGGGAGATTACACCCTTTGGCTCGACACATGGATCAAAGGCTGGTTCGCTCGCCGATCCGTGCGCTGGGCCGACGTCACCGTCGCTCCCAGCAATGCCTTTGCGGAGGACCTCAGCAAATGGACGGGGAAGAATGTGCTCTCGGTTTACCACGGGTTCGATCGAGACTTGTTCACCAGCGACTCGACTCCCTTGCCTGACTCCATGCAAAATCAGTTGACGGAGTCGGCCGATGCGCTGAAGTTGCTTTTTGTGAGCCATTACAACTACTACCGGAATTTCGAGACTTTGATTCGGGCGCTGCCAATTTTGCGCGACCGGTTACCCGGAAAGAAAATAAAGCTGTTCTTGACCTGTCACTTGTCCTCATCCCAGAATCCAGGCTCGTATCGAGCTGAGACTGCGGCTTCATTGGTAAACATGCTAGGCGTCCGGGAGAACGTCGTTGAACTTGGTTCGGTCCCTTATCTCTCGCTTCATCACCTCTATCGTGCGTGCCATATATATGTGACACCCGCTTATACCGAAACCTTTGCCCATCCCCTGGTCGAGTCGATGTCGAGCGGTTTGCCGGTGGTGGCGTCGGATCTGCCGGTGCATCGCGAAATCTGCGGGGACGCGGGAATTTATTTTCCCCGGTTCTCTCCCGATGTACTGGCGGAACAGGTCCTGCAGATTCAGGCCTCGCCGGAGTTGGCGGAAAAACTGGCGCGCAATGGCTTGCGGCGTGCGCGCGATTTCAGTTGGAGCAAGCATATGGAACGCCTGGTGGCGCTAGCCCAGGAATTGGTACGGTCTACGGTCTGAGCCGGAGCGAACCTGACGTCCCCCTCTTTTCGGCCATAAGGCACTGGGGTTTCCCCAACTGCATCCAAAACTGCTTTGGGGGCAGGATGCGGCCAGCGAGAACATCAGTGCGAACTCTGAGCGGTTGCGTCGCTAGAATAGGGCTCGAGTTGGGGATGAGCGGCATCGGCGTTAACCAGCCAAATCTGTCGGTCGCGGTAGTAGTCGAGAAGCGGTTTCAAGTCCTGGCCCGGAATGGCGCGTGCCCAGACGACTTTCGAACCATCGATGTCCGCGGCGTTATACACCCACTCATGCAGCGCCTCATGGTCTGGCGCATAGAGAACTATAACAAGATGCTTTTGGAGCGTGGCCTGTAGTTGCCCGGCGATTTGCGCGCGCGCTAGACTCCAGCCTCGCCCTGCAGCATTCGTTGTCCTTGCGCCGGGTAAAAATACTCCGGCGAGGACTAGGACAACGATCGCGCGCGACGCGGAAACTCCTACCCGATAGCTCTTCAACTTCCACTGCCGAAGGTGTCTGATCGCCTGTGTAAGGACGGCGAAAACCGAGGCGGTCAGGGGAGCCGCGTAGTGAGGCTCAAAATATACGACCAGGAGCAACCCAATCCCACACCAGAGAGCCTGAATCATCAAGAAGCGAACCCTGCGGTCAAACACCAGCCAGGGTAATGTCAGAAACGGAACTGACAGCGCTTTGTGCAGGAAGAAGACCCAACCCTCGTGGTATTTGGTCAAGCGGTATCGAGCCCCGGATCGCCCAAAGTATTCATGTCGGGTCCAGCCCGCAAAAAAGGCAGTGAATTGAGGGTTCGCATACGCAAGCGCGGGCCTTGCGCGCTGCCAGACGAATACCGGAAAATCCCCGCGCTGCCGATTTTCAAGCACATGGGGGAAAACAAGGGCGTTGCCGGTTACTCGCCAGTTGTAATAGCCCATGAATGCGACCGTACACGCAAGAACAAGGATCGCCGGCAATAGGGCACTCGCCAATTGCAGTCTGAAGCCTGCGCTTCTCCGCGAGAACAACCGTATGGCAAGAACCGCCACAACCGGAAGGCAGAAGAGCAGACCCTCCACGGGTCGGCTATTTGCCAGGAGGGCCGCACCTATGCCCAGCAGCAGGGAATCTCGGAGCCTGCGGCGGCGAAGGATACGCGGGAGCGCCCCGATCACCAGCGCTCCGCCGGTGGCGGCGACGGCGCCACCCCAATAGCTATCGACCCAGTAGCTCATGAGATCGACCCGCAGAAGCGCAAGCAAAGTGCCGAGCAACGCCCAACGAGCCGGCAACCAGCCCTGCAGCGCCCACGCCACGGCGGCGCACATCGCCGCCATGCTGAGCAGAACTCCGATCCACGGACTTCCCAGAAGTTGCCCCAGTGCCAGCACCATGCCCTGCCCCGGTGGGTAATTCGACGCATAGGTAGGGTGTTGAAGCACATGGAAGGTATCGAAGAAGACCGCTAGCTGATGCGGCGGGTTGGTTAGCCTCCCGTGAGCAAAGGTGTCGGCAGCCAGCAGGTAACTGAACTCGTCGTGCACCCACGGAATCGGTACAGGCGCCAGTGGGAGCAACAGCAGGCGCGCAACAATGGATACCAGCGCAGCGCCAAAGATGACGGCACCCTTTCTCAGCGCTAGTCGTGCGCCTGCGTCTTCAATTCTCTTGAGCCAGGGATCCGCAAATCGTTGTGCGAGCCACGTCAGGAGAACCAGGACTATCAGGGTGATCTGGGGGAAGCCGTTCACGAATCGCTCTTCTTGTCGGATGTTTGCGGGTGTGCGATACGGTATGAACGCTAGAATCCCGCAGAATTCTCCACGATCCTAACACGCAGCGAAAATCCCCACGGAACCCGAATCTGCCACGACTGTTCTCCTATTAGAGCCTCTTCAACTTCTCGTCCACCTCGGATACACTCCTTGCACAGCTTGCAGCGTTTGGATTCAAGGAGCGGAACCGTGGCCCTGGTCTCGCGATCGGAAGTCTCGCGATCGGAAGTTTCTCGGTCGGAAGTCGAAGCGCAGCTCGCCGTTGTACCTTTGCGTCAGGAAGAGCCCCTTGAGTTGTCCGTGGTGATGCCCTGCTTGAACGAGGAGGAAACGCTGGCCACCTGCATCCGCAAGGCGCAGCGCGCGATTGCGGACGCCAACATCGCGGGCGAGGTCATCGTGGCCGACAACGGCAGCACCGACCGTTCGATCGAAATCGCCGAGCAGATGGGAGCCCGTGTTGTGCGCGTTAAGGCCAAAGGCTATGGCAACGCCCTGATGGGCGGGATCGCCGCCTCCCGCGGCAAGTTCATCGCAATGGGGGATGCCGACGACAGCTACGACTTTGGCCACATTCCACGCTTCGTGGAGCAACTGCGCCGGGGCTCGGACCTCGTCATGGGAAACCGCTTCCGCGGAGGCATTCAAAAAGGCGCGATGCCGGCTTTGCATCGGTACCTTGGAAACCCAGTCCTCACCAGGGTCGGGAGGATGCTGTTCCGAAGCAGCGCCGGTGACTTTCACTGCGGTCTTCGGGCGTTTCGCAAGGACGCGTACGAGCGTATGGGACTGCGCACGACGGGCATGGAGTTCGCCTCCGAGATGGTCGTGAAAGCCACGCTTTTCAATATGCGCATCGCTGAGGTGCCCACAACGCTCTCGCCCGACGGGCGCAGCCGTCCCCCGCATCTGCGCACTTGGCGCGATGGCTGGCGCCATTTGCGCTTCTTGTTCCTGTATAGTCCGCGCTGGTTGTTTCTGTACCCGGGCGTTGGGCTGATGCTGCTCGGTACTGTGCTCGGCGCGTGGCTATTGCCTGCGTCCCGGACCGTGGCCGGCGTGACCTTCGATGTGCATACACTTCTCTATGCCGCCGTCTTCGTGTTGTTGGGATTCCAGGCCATTGCCTTTGCCGTTTTCACAAAATTGTTCGCCATCTCGGAGGGCTTGCATCCGCCAGACCCGACCCTCGACAAGGCCTTCCGCTACATCACGCTCGAGGTCGGACTGGTTGTGGGCGCGTCGCTTGTTCTGCTGGGTCTTGGTGTGTCGATCTACGCGGTGGGCTTTTGGCGATCCCAGCATTTCGGCGCGCTGGACTATGCCCAGACCATGCGACTGGTAATCCCGGCGTCGCTATTTCTCACGCTTGGTGTGCAGACCGTGTTCGCCAGTTTCTTCCTGAGCGTGCTGGGCCTGCGACGCCGATGACGATCACCGAGTTCGACCAGTTCGCCGATACCTACGATGACGACCTCAACCGGGCTCTCTCCGCCAGCGGCGAGACCAAAGAATTCTTCGCCCGTGGGCGGGTCGATCATCTGAGATCGTGCCTCCTTCGGTTGAACCATCGCCCACAAACCGTTCTGGATTACGGTTGCGGTGTCGGTGACACTTCTCCATTACTCCGTGACCTGCTCGGCGCCGAGTCAGTGGTTGGGCTCGATGTCTCGGTGCGTTCGCTCGACGTGGCAAACGTCCGATATAAGTCGCCGGTTTGCAGCTTCGCCACATTCGATGACTTCGCACCGAGCGCCACGATTGATTTGGCCTACTGCAACGGTGTCTTCCACCACATTCCGATCATACGACGCGCCGCAGCCGTGGACTTCGTCTATCGCTGCTTGCGGCCGGGGGGAATCTTCGCTCTTTGGGAGAACAACCCGTGGAACCCGGGGACTCGTTATGTGATGTCGCAGTGCGTCTTCGACCAGGACGCGATAACGCTCAATTCGCTTGAGGCGCGGCGCATGCTCGTTAGCAGAGGGTTCGAGCCTCTCGGCACTGATTACCTCTTTTTCTTCCCGACTCTTGCGAGAGCTCTGCGATTCCTGGAGCCCCATCTGTCGCGGGTACCATTTGGTGCGCAATATCAGGTACTTTGCCAGAAACCTCTCTCCGCTCAGTCGGCAACCGGGCCAGTGTCGGGCGGATAAAACCTCCCGTGGTTGAAGAGTGGCATGGTGTTGCATGTGATTGGGCGAAGTTCCTGTTTGGAGAAGAAAGCCAAAGTTGAATCCGAACATTTTGCATCCAGAGGATAAATTGGGGGCCGCGGACGCGGACGTAGGCCCGCCGCTGCACGTTTTGACGCTCACGCCATTTTTCCCATCGGACCAGAATGAAGTGAACGGTTGCTTTGTCGCGGAACCGATCGAGCAATTCAAACAGTTCGGCGTCGATTCGAGCGTGATCGCAGTATCCCCGATTCACTATCCTCGGAAAAAGGCGAGTTCATTGGTGGCCGCAGAATGGGTGCGATATCCGCAAGTGCCCGGGAATCTCGGACTCTCCAGTGCGGGGAAGCTGCTCTACGCCCGTCTTCTGCCCAGGGTAGAAAAACTGCGCCGCGAGAAGCCGATCGATTTGATCCACGCTCACGCGGCCCTGCCTTGCGGCCACGCGGCTGCGTTGCTCTCCAGGCGTTTAAATATTCCGTTCGTGGTCACCGTCCATGGGTTGGATGTGTTCAACACGTGTTTTCTTGGTGGAATTCCAGCGGTCTGGCGAAGGAAGGTTTCGGTGGACGTCTACCGCGCGGCGCGGACTGTAATCTGCATCAGCGGCAAGGTGCAGGAAATTCTGAAAGCCGGAACACTGGCTGAAACCCGCAGTGAGATTGTGTACAACGGTGTAAATCCAAGTCTTTTTTCGCCCAATCCCGCTGGCATAGGATCGTTCGACCCGGAGATTCTAATTGTCGGCAACCTGCTGCGCAGCAAAGGCCACGAACTTGTCTTGAGAGCGCTCGCAAATCTCAGACCGTCGTTTCCCCAGCTTCGATGCCGCATCATCGGCGAAGGGCCGGATCGCGCCCAATTTGAATCGCTGACGCGCGACTTGGGCATCGAGATTTCCTGGCAAGTTCAGTTTGCCGGCCGACAGAGCCGCTCTGAAGTGGCCGAGGCCATGCGACGCTGCTCGGTATTCGTCTTGCCCAGCCGCAACGAGGGCCTGGGATGCGTGTACCTGGAGGCCATGTCCTGCGGCAAACCGGTGATCGGCTGCCGCGGGCAGGGAATTGACGAAGTAATCGAGCACGCGAAGAATGGCTGGCTCGTCCCAGCGGATGGACTCGAAGATCTTGTGCAGGCGCTTTCCACTTTACTGGGCTCGCCTGAACTGTGCGCGCGCATAGGGACCGCGGCGCGCCAGACGATCCTGGAAAGATTTACGCTATCGCACCAGGCACAACACTTGGCCAGGATTTACCGCCAAGCCATCACTTGAGTGGTCGGCTGATCTCGATGGCCCGATCGGCTGCCCTATAATGGCGTTCATCGTTGCGGTCATCATTAACGGAGGATTGGTTGCTTCACCAGCGCTATAAAGACATCGTGTTTTGGGGCATTTCGAAGGCCACCCTCCCCAATTACTTTTTGCGCCGGTACGTGATGAGCGGACGCCCTGCAAACGGCCCCTGTCATCTGCATTTGGGTTGCGGTACAAAATACCTCTCCGGCTTCTTGAACATAGATGGAAACCTCTTCAACAAGATCGACGTTTGGCTCGATGTTAGAAATGGACTTCCCTATCGTTCGAATTCCGTTGACTCGATTTATTCAACCCACATGTTCGAGCACTTCTATCCGGACGAACTAAAGCGGCTTCTGCACGAATGCGCGCGGGTGTTGAAATACGGCGGAGGGATTCGGCTCGTCGTTCCCAGCCTGGAGAACGCGATTGCCGCCTATACCCAGCGGCGCAGCGAGTGGTTCGACGATTCTTTTCCGCGTCACTTCGATTCACTCGGCGGCAGGTTTTCGAATTTCGTTTTCTGCGATGGGCAGCACCGGACCGCGTTCGATTTTAGTTATTTCGACGAGGTGCTGCGCCAAGCGGGATTCCGGGAGGTGGAGAAATCCGCGGAAGGGAAGAGCCGCTTGTATGGAACCAGCGTTCCGCCGTACGAACCGGGAGACTCTAAGGATTTACCGCATTCTCTGTACGTCGAGGCATTTAAATAGCTTCTATCAATCCTGATTTCTGGCTTAGCGATCCCCGCGAACGACCTTGTGTTCAAGAAACCCGTCAATTCAGCTAACATAGTCAGCTAACATTAGTAAGACCTTCTACCTGCCAATAGCATGGACTTGATCGAAACAAAATCAGAAACTGAGGCGTCGAATTCGATCGCCGCGTCGGTTCTGCCCGTGAGCGTGATCGTCCCGGTCCGCAATGAGGCCCGCAACCTGCCGCGCTGTCTGCAGTCGCTCGCGGGCGTTGGTGAAGTGTACGTCATCGATTCGCAGAGTACGGACGATACAGCCGCCATTGCTCAGTCGCATGGCGCGAACGTGATCCAATTTTATTATGCGGGAGGCTGGCCGAAGAAACGCCAATGGGCCATGGATACACTCCCGCTCGCCTACGACTGGATTCTGCTGCTGGATGCGGATGAGGTTCTGACGCCGGAATTGGTGGAAGAAATTCGGCGCGCGCTGCAAAACCCCGAGGTCGACGGGTATGCCATCCGCCTGCAGATGTATTTTCTCGGAAGGATCTTGCGGCATTGCGATGCTAGCTTCTGGAAATTGTCGCTTTTCCGTAAGGGGCGGGGCCGTTTTGAGTGCCGATTGAAAGATCAAGATACTTCGATGGCCGACATCGAAATCCACGAACACGTGGTGGTGGATGGGCCCACCGCACAGTTGCGCAATTCATTGCTCCACCACAATGTCGATTCTTTGTCGCGCTATATCCTGAAGCACAATGAATACTCGAACTGGGAAGCGCGCGTGCTTCTGCAGCCGGAAGGCGATTCGGAAGAAGTAAGCGCCGATTTGTTCGGCACTCAGGCGCAGCGCCGAAGATGGCTCAAGCGCAATCTCTATCGCTTGCCGGGCTCTCCGGTTCTGCTGTTCTTGTATCGCTATATTTTTCGTTTGGGATTTCTCGACGGCGTGCCCGGGCTTATCTACTGCACCTTTCAAGCCGTGCAGATGTTCCATTCCAAGGCCAAAATCTACGAGCGAAAGTGCGAACTAAAGTCCGCACTAAAGACGGGGAGGAACTGAGTCGTGTGCGGCATCAGCGGACTCGTGAACTGCGGCGACCGGGAGACGCTCGCACGGATGACGAACGTGCAGACGCACCGCGGTCCCGATGACTCCGGGCTCTGGGAGCGGCATTTCCCCGATGGCGGATACATCGGACTCGGCAGCCGCCGCCTTGCCATTCTCGATCTCTCCTCCGATGGCCACATGCCCATGTGTAACGAAGAGATGAGCAACGAAGATGGCTCGGTGTGGATCACCTACAACGGCGAGATCTACAACTTCGCCGATCTGCGCCGCGAGCTCGAAGGCAAATCCAACGGTCATCGTTTTCGCTCGCACACCGACACCGAAGTCATCGTTCATCTCTACGAAGAATATGGCCCCGACCGCTTCAAAGACTGCCTGAACCGCCTGCAAGGCATGTTCGCCCTTGCGATCTGCGACTTACGCGGCTCTTCGCCGAAACTGTTTCTGGCTCGCGATCATTTCGGAATCAAGCCGCTGTATTACTGGGAGCGCGGCGGAAAACTCGCTTTCGCTTCCGAGGTCAAGGCGCTGCTCGAGGTGCCGGGCATCGAAGCGAGCATGAACATGGAGGCGCTCGACAAATACCTGACATTCCTCTGGGTGCCCGATCCGCTGACGATGTTCGGGGGAATCCGCAAGCTTCCGGCAGGACACTATGCGCTCTGGCAAAACGGAGAATTCAAGATCGAGCAGTACTGGGACTTGACATTTCCCCCAGCGGAACATGGCTTCGAACGAACGGAAGCAGATCTGGCGGACGAAATTCGCGAGCGGTTCTGCGCCTCGGTCGAGCGACAGATGGTGAGCGACGTTCCAATCGGCGCCTTTCTGAGTGCGGGCCTCGATTCGTCGAGTATCGTGGCCGCCATGGCGCGCAAACAGCCGGTGCGGACCTACACGATCACGTTCCCCGAAAAATATCGCGTGGGCGAGACGACGATTGACGACCCTGGCGTTTCACAGCGCCTGGCGCGCGAACTGGGCTGCGAACACCATGAGATTGTGGTCGAGCCCGATGTAGTCGGTCTGTTACCGAGTCTGACCTGGCACATGGATGAGCCCACGGCCGATCCGGCGATCATAGCGGCGTATTTAGTATGCCGCGAGGCGCGAAAGAACGCCACCGTGCTCTTGTCTGGAGTAGGCGGCGATGAGATTTTCGCGGGATATCGCAAGCATATAGCCCACGCGTGGGCGCAAGAGTATCAGCGTGTCCCGGGTTTTGCTCGCTCCGCCGCTGAGCGCGCTCTGCGGGGTTTGCCATCGCTGCGAGGAACGCGCATAAAGGGATCCGTGCGTCTGGCAAAGAAAATGGGGCGCAGCGCAGCGCTGAGTCCGGTGGAAGCTTTTATTAGAAACTGCACGTATCTGGATGCCGAGCAGAAGGCTGATTTATACGCTTCACAATCGACGCCGCGGACGAGCGGCAATCCTGCGGACCAGCATCTGGCGGCATTCGATGAAGTGCGGCACGCGGATTTTCTAAACCAGATGCTCTATCTTGATACTAAGATTTTCATGCCCACACTGAACCTGACCTACAACGACAAGATGAGCATGGCTTCGTCGGTCGAGGTCCGAGTGCCGTTTTTGGATCGTGAGCTTGCCGAATTCGTTGCCTGGAATGTGAGGCCCGAGTGGAAGCTGAAAGGGAAATGGCGTCCGGTGACGAAGTACATCTTCCGCGAAGCCATGCGTAGTATGCTGCCAGACGAAGTCATGAGGCAGCCGAAAGCGGGTTTCGCGGCGCCGGTAGACTATTGGCTGGCGCACGATTTACGTCCCATGGTGGACGATCTTCTTTCGGAATCGCAGATCCGTCGCCGCGGACTGTTCCGTCCGGAAGTGGTGCGCAGGTACATTGACGAGCACCGCCGCGGCGCCGAAGATTGGTCGATGCAAATCTGGCAATTGCTGACGCTGGAAATCTGGATGCAACTTTTCCTCGATGGCGGCGCAAGAGCGTTCGCTGAGAGGCAGATCCGCGCGCCCCAACTAAGCCTGACTCAACCAATGACGGCATGAAGCAACTCTTACAAGACGCGCGCACGGGTCAGTTAAAGGTCGCCGAGGTTCCCGCTCCGCAACTGTTACCGGGCTGTGTGCTGGTGCGAGTTGCGGCATCTCTGGTGTCGGCTGGCACCGAGCGCGCCTCCACTGAATTTGCCACCAAGAGTCTGCTGGCGAAAGCGAAGGCTCGTCCTGATCTGGTGCGCGATGTGCTTGCCAAGATGCGGCGGGATGGCCTGGTTTCCACCACCCAGACCGTTCGATCGCGCCTGGATCAGCCGCAATCGGTCGGCTACAGCAGCGCCGGAGTGGTAGTTGCCGTCGGCGATGGCGTCGTCGACATCAACGTCGGCGACCGCGTCGCTTGTGCTGGCGCGGGATATGCGGTTCACGCCGAGTTTGCCTGCGTGCCGCGCATGCTGGTGGCGAAGATTCCCGAGGCCGGAGAAGCGTCGCAAAATTCCTGCGGAGTTTCCTACGAAGAGGCAGCTTTTGGGACCGTGGGCGCGATTTGTCTGCACGGCATTCGAACTGCAGAAGTTGCGCTGGGTGATACCGTCGCGGTGATCGGTCTGGGGCTGCTCGGGCAAATCACGGTGCAGTTGCTGAACGCCGCCGGTTGCCGCGTCTTTGGCATGGATCTGTTGCGGCCGCGCGCCGACCTCGCGATCGGGAGTGGCGCAGCGGCCGCGTGCACGAGCGCGCGTGATTTCCGCGATCTGTGTTTTCAGCAAACGGGCGGCCACGGCGTGGACTCGGTGCTGATTACGGCGGAAACTCCAAGCAGCGAGCCGGTGAACCTGGCGGCGGAACTGGCGCGCGATCGCGCCATTGTGGTTGCCGTGGGCACCGTCGGCATGGAGTTGCAGCGCAAACTTTATTACGAGAAGGAACTGGACTTTCGAATTTCACGCTCCTACGGCCCCGGCCGTTACGATGCTGCGTATGAGCAGAAAGGGCGCGATTATCCGATTGGGCATGTGCGCTGGACGGAAACGCGCAACATGGAAGCCTTTCTGCAATTCATCGCAGACGGCAAACTGGATCTGCCGTCGCTGATCACGCACCGTTTTCCAATGGAACAGGCGAGGCAGGCCTATGACCTGATCATGGGAAACACGCGTGAATTGTTTCTAGGAACGCTGATTACTTATGCGGGCGCGGAATCTGCAAGCATACCGAATTTGTCGGAGAGAATTCCGGTGGCTGCTGTCGCGACGTCGTCGGGTTCCATCGGTTTGGGCGTGCTGGGAGCGGGAAGTTTCGCCCAGAACACTCTGTTGCCCGCGCTGAAGGCGATCACGGGTGTTTCTTTCGTCGGCGTCTGCAATGCGACTGGGCCACGCAGCCGGAACGCGGCGGAGAAATTTGGTTTTTCCTATTGTTCGAATTCAGAAGCTGAGCTCCTGCAGGATCCGGAAATCAAAGCCGTCCTGATCGCCACTCGTCATAACCTTCATGCCAGCCAGACGCTCTCCGCCCTGCGTGCAGGGAAGGCGGTGTTCTGCGAAAAGCCGCTTTGCCTGGCCGAAGCCGAACTAGCTGCGCTGGTTTGCGCTAAATCGCCCCGTGCAACGTCTGCGGAAGAAAATGCTCCACTCCTTATGGTCGGCTTCAATCGTCGGTTCGCGCCCATGGCCGTGCAGATAAAACAGTTTCTGTCGCAGATCCACGAACCGCTGGCCATCCACTACCGGGTGAATGCGGGTTACATCCCTGCCGATCATTGGGTCAACGATCCCGAGCAGGGAGGTGGACGCATTCTAGGCGAGGTCTGCCATTTTGTGGACTTCCTCTGCTTTCTCGCCGGCGCGTGTCCCGTCGAAGTGCACGCGCAGACGGTCGGCAATCCGGGGCAGTATAGCCTGGATAACGTCGTCGCATCGCTCAAGTTCGCGAACGGCACGCTGGGGACGATCAGCTATCTCGCCAACGGCGACAAATCGGCTTCGAAGGAGCGCGTAGAAGTTTTCGGTGGCGGCGCGGTTGCGATCCTCGAAGATTTTCGCCGGCTTGAACTGATTCACAACGGGCGCAAACAAGTCACGCGCGCGCGCTGGCGACCGGACAAGGGTCACAAAGCAGAGATGCAGGCATTCGTAAATGCGCTTCGAGGCGAGGCACCGCCCCCTGTTCCGTTTGAACAGGTCGTAGGCTCGACTCTCGCAACCCTGCGACTGCAAAACTCATGCCAGACCGGGCAGCCTCTGGCGGTCGAGCTAAGCGAGTTCGTTGCGACCGCTCTGCAGGAAAAATCCAGACACTGACAACTAAGAGAGGGAACGAGCTGTAAATGTTGATTCTGGGCCTGAACATGTTTCATGCCGACTCTTCGGCTGCAATCGTCGAAGATGGGAAGATTCTCTTTGCGGTCGCCGAAGAGCGGCTGAACCGGCACAAACATTACGGCGGCTTTCCAGCGTTAGCGGTAAGAGCTTGTCTCGATGCGGCGGGCGCGAAGATCACCGACGTCCAGCATGTTGCCGTGGGGCAGGACAGTGACGCCAACCTCGCCAGGAAGGTGCAGTATGCGCTGGCGAATCCAGCGAAGATCCTCAATTTTATTAAGATGCGGCAGCGCAAAGAGTCGATGCGCGACGTGCGCTCGCTGCTGGCGCAGGCGCTCGATGTGGATGCCTCCACGCTGAAGTTCGAGGAGCATCATCTGGAGCATCACATCGCGCACATCGCCAGCGCGTACTACTGTTCGCCGTGGGAAAGGGCGGCGGGCTTCAGCTACGACGGTTCGGGAGATTTTGTCTCTACGATGATGGCGCGCTGCGAAGGTCACGAGATTCAGGTACTCGAACGTGTGTTTCTGCCGCACTCACTAGGCAGTTTCTACACCATGATCTGCGATTTCATCGGCTACAGAAAATATGGCGATGAAGGCAAAGTCATGGGCCTCGCGCCTTACGGGAAAGACACGTACGTCGATCAGATTCGAAAAATTGTCGCGCTTAAGAACGGCAGCGTCCAGCTCAACATGAGTTACTTCAAACCCCTCGGGAGCAGCCAGGGAATGCAGGTGCTGCCCGACGGAACGGTGCGCCTGGCGCGGCATTTCTCCGACAAGATGGTAAAACTCTTCGGTGTGCCTCGCGAACCACACGGCGAGATCACGCAGCGCGACATGGATCTGGCGTATGCCATGCAGTATTGTTTCGAGGACGGGTTCTTCCATCTAATGACAGAGCTGCACGAGCGCGTTCCCGGGGAGAATCTCGCCATGGCGGGCGGATGCGCGCTGAATAGCGTGGCCAACGGCAAAATATTTTCGCGGACGCCCTTCCGGCACACCTGGATTCAGCCGGCGGCCGGCGACGAAGGCCTGGCGATCGGCGCTGCGCTGCACACCTATCACTCCGTGCTGAAACAACCGCGTCGCGAGCAGATGAATCACGCCTACCTCGGGCCGGAGTTTTCCGAAGCACAAATTGAATCAGCGCTGAAAAGGGCGAGTGTAAAGTATCGGCGGCTGGAGCGCGCGCCATTACTTGACGCTGTCGCCGATCAGATGGCGCAGGGCAACGTTGTGGGGTGGTTTCAGGGGCGCATGGAGTGGGGGCCGCGCGCCCTCGGCAATCGCTCGATCGTGTCTCACCCGGGCCTGCCCGGCATGAAGGATGTGTTGAACGCTCGTATCAAACACCGCGAGTGGTTCCGTCCGTTTGCGCCCTCCATATTGGCCGATGCGCAGCACGAGTATTTCGAGCACGATCATCCCTCGCCCTACATGCTCCACGTGTACAAGATTCGTCCGGAGAAGCGGGCGAGCCTCTGCGCGGTGAACCATGTGGACAACACCGGACGATTGCAGACCGTTACACGCGAAGAGAATTCGCTGTACTACGATCTGATTCAGACTTTTGGCAGAAAAACCGGAACCCCGGTAATCCTGAACACGAGCTTCAACGAGAATGAGCCGATCGTATGCACACCGCAAGAAGCGATTGATTGCTTCCAGCGCACCAAAATGGATGTGCTGGCCATCGGCCCTTTCTTTGCCTGCAAGTCTGAAGTCGAGACACAAGATCCAAGACTGAAGACCGAGAGCTGACGTTATCCGGCATGCCTGAGACTCCAGTTGCGGTGACCGCCTCTTCCGCGATAACTCTTCGAAGAATCGCCGCCTGGCGCGGCATTCGAGTGCTTGCGTGGGACGGCGACGTCGTCTACGGGTGTCGCGGGTATGAGGTCGTTCGCCTGCGTTTTCGCCCGCATGTCGGCGCGAGCGTAGAGTGGGAAGCGATGGCGCGCTTTCATCCCGTGTGGTGGAGGAATCTCACATCGCGCACCGCGCTGACCTATCGCCTGGTACGCGATGGCTTTCACGCGCTGGCTATTCTCGGCGGCAAGACAAGTGACCAGACGATGATAGGTGCGGTTCCGGGCGCGCTGGTAACGCGGACTCCAGACAGTGATGAATTTCAGGTTACCCATCGAATTCAGCGCGGTACTCGGCCGCTGCACGTCACCGCGGTTCCATCGGGAAGCATTTACTGGGGCGAGTATTTCGACAACCGCGAGCGCGCGGAGGTGCACATCTACGTTTCCACAGATCGCGGGCACACGTGGCAGGTTGCTTACACGTTTCCCGCGGGAAGCATACGGCACGTCCACAACATTGTTTACGACCGTTGGGGCGATTGCCTTTGGATCCTGACCGGAGACGAAGGCGCTGAGTGCAAAGTGCTGCGCGCTTCCAGCGATCTTCGTTCGGTCGAGGCAGTGCTGGCGGGGAGTCAGCAAGCGCGCGCCGTGGCTGCGATCCCAACGCAAAACGCGTTGTATCTTTCGACTGACACGCCGTTTGAGAAGAATCATGTGTATCGGCTTGATCGGGCAGGGAAGGTCGAGCAGGTCGGCGACCTCGCCAGCTCTTCCATCTTTGGTTGTAGAGTTGGTTGCGGAGTCGGCGAGACGGTGTTTTTTTCGACGATGATCGAGCCCAGCACAGTGAACACCTTCCCTGAAGTCCATCTCGCCGGCTCCAGAGACGGAACGAACTGGCAGGTGCTGGCTCGCTGGAAGAAAGACGGCTTGCCGATGCGTTACTTCCAGTATGGCAATGCCTTCCTGCCCGACGGCGAGAACACCACTCGCTATCTCGCGGCGACGACCATCGCCGTTGAAACGGACGATCTGGTCACCACGCTTTGGGAAGTCGAATCGGCATGACCCTAGCCACGCGCTGGCATTACTACCGGCGCGTTTTCCGCGCCTATCTCGGATCCGGACGAAGCCAGTTGACGTTCTGGCATGAGGTGCCAGAGATGAATCCCCGCGCCACTGCCAGCCGGCTCGGCGAGTACTACATGCCGTTTCGCGAGAAGGCGGATTACGCCGGGCAGTATGACGCTTCCGGAATTCCCATGCTCGACTACCACGGAGCGATTGGCCTGCAGTACAACCCGATAGCCATTGCACAGTGGGGGCTCGCCAACTACAACCGTTTCTGCGAAACGGGTGACGAAGTTCATTGGCAGAAGACGCTCAAAGCTGCCGACTGGCTTACCGCGAACCTCGAACAAAATGTTCACGGGCTTTGGGTCTGGAACCATCATTTTGACTGGGACTATCGTGACACGCTTAAGGCGCCGTGGTATTCGGGACTGGCGCAGGGACAGGGTGTTTCGCTTCTTTTACGGGCGCATGCTCTTGCTGAGGATGAGAAGTATCAGCGTGCGGCCAAAAGAGCTTTTGTCGCGCTGACGCGGCCCATTACCGAAGGCGGCGTGCTCTTTGAAGACGAAGAGAAGAACCTCTGGATTGAAGAGTATCTCGTCGACCCGCCAACGCACATTTTGAACGGATTCATGTGGGCGCTCTGGGGAGTTTTCGATTTCTGGCTGGCGCACACGGATACCGCGGCCAAGCAAGTTTTCGACCGCGGGGTCCAGACTCTGCTTCACAACCTGGCTAGATTCGATACCGGATACTGGTCGCTCTATGAACAGTCTGGAACCAGGCTAAGAATGCTGGCGAGCCCTTTCTATCACCAGTTGCATAGCGTACAGTTGCGCGTAATGTCAACGCTGACCGGCGACACTCGCTTTGCGGCGGTTGCCGAACGGTGGGAAGGCTACGCGCAACGTAGTAGCAATCGGACCCGTGCCCTGGTCGCGAAGAGCGCTTTCAAATTGCTCCACTACTGATCGTTCCAGATACTCACGTGAAGATTCTCTACGTCTCGCAGTACTTTCCGCCTGAAATGGGAGCGCCCGCCGCGCGCGCCGCCGAGTTGTCCCGGCATTGGGCGCGGATGGGGCATGATGTGACTGTCCTCACCGGATTTCCGAATCATCCGACCGGCGTCGTGCCCCAGGAATGGCGGTCGCGCCTCCACCGGATTCGCTACACGGAAGCCGTCGATGGGGTGCGCGTCGTTCACACCTGGCTCTGGCCGTTGCCGAACCGAAAAGTGCACGAGCGGATCCGCAATTACGCGTCGTTCTGCCTGTCGGCGGCGGTCAGCGGGTTGGATCTGCCCAAACCTGACGTGATCATCGCCACGTCGCCGCAATTGCTGTGCGCATTGTCAGGGTGGTGGCTGGCGTTTTGGAAGCGCGTCCCGTTCGTCTTCGAAGTGCGCGATCTTTGGCCGGAATCGCTCGCGGCCGTCGGCGTGGGCAGCGAAAGAACCCTCCTTCATCGCACACTGCGTGCGATTGCCAGATTTCTTTACCGTCACGCCGACCGCGTGGTCGTTGTGGCGCCCGCTTTCAAGGACCACCTGATCCGGTACCACAATGTTCCCGCGGCAAAGATTTTCATTGTTGAGAATGGGGTGGAGACCGATCTTTTCCGGCCCGACCCGGCAGCGACAGAACTGCGAAAGCAACTGAAGCTCCAGGATCGGTTCTTGATTTGCTACATCGGCACGATGGGCAGTGCACATGGACTGGAGACGTTGATCGCCGCCGCCGAAGAACTACAGACCGTGGCACCGAACACAGTTTTTCTACTGATTGGGGAAGGGGCAGAAAAGAAACGGATCGAGGAACTCGCCGCTGGGCGCGGACTCGCCAACGTTCAGTTTCTTGGGCAGCAGCCGCGGGAGCGGATTCCCGCCTATGTCTCCGCTGCCGATCTTTGTCTCGTCATGCTGAAAAAGACCGAGTTGTTCAAAACGGTGATTCCCACCAAGTTGCTCGAATACATGGCGTGCGAGCGGCCGGCCATCGTCGCTGTCGACGGCCAGGCCCGCCAGATTGTCGAAGAAGCAGGCGCCGGCGTTTATGCGGAGCCTGAGAACAGTGAAGCGCTCGTGAAAGCGATCCTCAACCTGGCGGCGGACCCCGAGCGCAGACGACAAATGGGGGCCAGAGGGCGGCAATACATCGTCAACAAATTTTCCCGCGAAAAAACCGCGCGCGACTACATCGCTGTGCTTGGAACGCTGGGCGTGTAGAGCAGAGTCTCGAAGGAGATTTAGGCCCGGAACCCTTAAGGATGAACCGCTACCACCGCCAAGGCGGTGGACATCGACATGGCTGCATCGGCAGTGCGATAGGCCGCAGCTTTGCCCGCGCTTCCGGGGATGAACAATATGTCGCCTTTCACCAGAGGCAAATCCGGTGCCTTGGCATAAAGCACCTTCTTGAGGTTGACGGGAATTTCTTGCACCCCGTTCGGCGTCTGCCGCAGGATCCTGGTTTTGTTCAAGGCGGAGGTGCGAGTACTGCCGCCAGCCAGCGCCAGGGCTTTGAGAACGGAGAGGGTGTTGTCTTCAATCCGAAACCCGCTGGGACGGTTCACATCGCCTACGACGTAAACGATCCCGGCGCGAGAAACAATGATCGTATCTCCGGGAAAAATATCCACGTTCTTCTGAGTATCTTCCTCCAGATTCTCCGATATCTGAAGTTCAACCCTCTGACTGGGGTCTCCGCGATGTTCGATGGTTACATGGTGGCCTGCTTTGTCGGTGAGTCCTCCCGCCGCTGAGATCAAGTCGAAAAGGCGGCGCTCGCCAATCGCAGGGTAGGGCCCGGGGTGGTTGACTTCCCCCATCACGGTGATGGCCTGCGACGCGGATTCGTCCACGAAAATGGTAACGTGGGGGCCGCGGACGAACCCTCCATCCTCCAGCCGCTTCTGGATCAATGTCTGCGCTTCATCGGTAGTCAGGCCGGCGACATGAACATAGTCAATCAGGGGAAGATAGACGTCTCCGGAACCACTGATGCGCGTCTTGGTCGAAAGATCGGGCACTCCGAACACACTGATCTCAATCAGATCGCCGATACCCAGTTTCACATTGGAATTCGCCAGTAGTCGCTGCGATTGGGGAGCAGCGGTTTCGCTCGCAGGTGCGGGCTGTGGCGCCTCCACCGCAGCCGGCGTCTGAGCTACCAGGTGGAGGCCGCACCAACCAACAAATAACACGTGCGCGCTTCGCAAAAGGAAACGGCGATTCCACCGGGACATACTCAGACTCCTGAATTTATGCGTGCGTCGAGTTTAACATACCTCACCCATGTGAACTCGGCGCAGAGTGCTCTGTTTCATAGCTCTGGAACTGGCGACAGTTAACCAAAACAAACGCTCCAAACAGTTGCTCAGCGGCGGCCACCAGTTGTATAGTTCCAACAAACAAAACACTTGATAGTCACTAGCGCCGCTAAATGGGGAAACCCACGTCTGAAATAATTGACTGAAACCCGCGGGCAGCACACGCGGTATTAAACTCGCGGCGTTTCAGGCGGAAGGGAACTTGGATTTTGACCCTCCTGTTCTTTGGTTTGTTCGCATTCTCACTGCTTGTGTCGTTTGTGGCTACCCGCCAGGTGCGAGACTTGGCGACCCGCAGAGGTTGGGTTTCCGCGCCGCGAGATGGGCGCCATGTACACCGATCCCCGCTTCCCCGTTTGGGGGGCGTAGCGATTTTCCTGGCTTTCTCGGTCAGCATGAGCGTGTGGCTCGGGCTATCCCTCGTTTTCCCCCGCCTGATCGCCGGACTGGCCCCCGCCACGCTCCTCCGTATCTACGTTCCGGCCTGCCTGATTTTTTGTCTTGGCATCTACGACGATCTCCGCGGTGCAGGTCCGTATTTGAAGTTTGCCGTGCAAGCGGTCGCCGCTGCCATGCTCTTCGCCGGCGGAATGCGCGTTCTCGATCTGCCGCTGATCTTCGGGGCCTATTCAATGCCCTGGTTCGTCGGTTTGCCGCTGACCGTGTTATGGGTGGTTGCGGTTACCAATGCCTTCAATCTCATCGACGGCCTGGATGGTTTAGCTGCCGGATCGGCCTTGTTTTCGACGATGGTGTTTTTTGTCTGCACCCTGGTCAATCATTCATCGCTGGAAGCCCTGATGAGTATTACGCTCGCCGGCGCGATCTTGGGATTCCTTCGCTTCAATTTCAATCCGGCTACGATTTTCCTGGGCGACTCGGGCAGCCTGTTCATCGGTTTCATGCTTAGTGCGCTGGCTCTCGCGGGAGCGCAAAAAGCGCCGACGTTCGTGGCCGTCGCCATCCCCGTGGTGTCGTTCGGATTGCCGATTCTGGAAACATTAATCTCCGTCCTGCGACGGCTCATCAGCGGCCGCCCGATCCTCACCGCTGACCGCGAACACATTCACCACAAGTTGCTGCAGATGGGCTTTTCGCATCGCCAGGTGGTAATCGTTCTTTATGCCGTCTCCGCGATCTTTGCCATGCTCAGCCTCTTCCTGTTGTGGCCGACGGGCAGCACCGTGGGACTGGTGCTGGCGGTCGTGGGGACGGGCATCTGGCTGGGAATCCAGCATCTGAACTACCCCGAGTTTGGCGAACTGCGCCGCGTGGCGCAACGCACCATCGACCAGCGGCAGATCGTAATCAACAATCTGTCGGTGCGCCGCGCGGTCGAGGAACTCAAAGTGGCCGGCGATTTTACTCAGGTGCGCAGCGTCCTGCTCGCCGCCTTCGAAACCAACGATTTTGATGGGTTCGATTTACACCTTGAGTCGCTTCCCGGCGATAAAGCGGCGACCGGCGAAAGTGCCCGCCACCTTCACTGGAGCAAGGTCCCTCACATGATGGCGATTTCCAGCCAGCCATTGTGGAAGCTGACACTGGACTTGGTGACAACCTCGAACCAGCGCCGCGGCTCGCTCGTCGTCTACCGTGTCTACGGCCACCGTGATCTGCAATTGGATGTCAACCTCCTGACTTCCGAATTCCCCGCTGCCCTAGCAGACGCGCTTGGTCGAGTGCTGACCTTGCCCGAGGTTCTCGTGCCGGCCGCGCAAGACGGCACCCCTTTTCTGGCCGCAAATCTGTAAGCACTCCTTAGATTTGCCCTTGCTGTTGATCGTGCTCCCTTCCTTTCGATCCCTGAGTTAATATGGAAGCCATCATGGATCGGAGCATGGGCGGATTACCGGATCCAGTGGCTGGGCCCCCCAACGGCGAGCGGCGCCGTTGCGTTCGTCAAAAACTTCATACTCCGGTTTACGCCAGTTTCAACGGCCCGCAGACCGGCATGGTCTTGGACCTGAGCGAATTGCTCGACCTGCACGAGGACGGATTCGCCGTCCAAACCAGTGAACGCCTGGAGATGAACCGGGCCGTCACTCTTTGCCTCGATCTGCCTGAAACGAAAAGTTACATTCACGGCACGGGCGAAGTGATATGGAGCGACGAAACGGGCCGCGGAGGTATCCGGTTTTGCGGGCTTCCGGAGAGCTCTCGCCACATCTTGAAAGAATGGCTTTTTGCCAACCTGCTGATCGCCTGTTCCAACCACGCGGATCGAACCGGGCAACTCGCGCGGCGCGAGGAAGCGAAACTACCTGAACCGGCGCTGGCCAATGAATCGCGAAGTAATGAAACCCGCACTGTCGTCCCGATCTCCGACGGAAGCGGCATGTTGTCGTCTATGGAAGCGGTCCGCCGCGAGATCGGTGACGATTTCGATGCCGCTTTGCAACTCATCACCGAGCGCGCCTTGAGTCTCACGGGAGCCAGTGGTGCGGCGCTGGCGTTTCTCACAGACGACAAAATGATCTGCCGGGCGCGAGCCGGCGAGCCAGCTCCGCCTATGGGAGCCCCCGTCGACATAAGACAAGGGCTATCTGGAGAATGCGTTCGCAGTGGCTTGCTGGTCTCGTGCGAGGATACCGAAAACGATCCGCGTATCGATCCCGAAATCGGCCGCACACTGGGAATCGGTTCGCTGATGGCTGCTCCCATCGTGTTCGATTTCCGGGTGGTCGGCCTGCTGGAGGTTTTCTCTCCGCATCCGCGTGCGTTTACGAAGACCCATGGGACGGTTTTGGAACGGCTCGTCGAAATGATTCCCAAAATCCACCGTGACCAGCCGCAGCCAGAAAACGCCCAGCCGGAAAACATCCAGCCTGAAAATATTCAATCGACAGCTGCGACTGATCCACTGGCCGTAACGCCGCCTCCGGTCTCAGCGGCAGGTTCGACTGAGTTCGATTCGGTCCATGCGATTCGCGAGGCCTTGAAGGAACGGGAGCTTGAAGCTCCTGAGCAACTCTCGCAGCAGGTCCCCGGAGAAATCGCCTCGGAGCAAGGTCCGGAGCAGGTAACAGGGCAGGATTCCGAAACCGCGCCGACGGCTCCGTCTCGCTTGCTATATCGCGCGTTGCTCGGGCTCGCCATTGCGGTGGTGGCGATGGTCGCCGGCTATTTGACCGCTCCAGTGATCGAAAAGCGTTGGGCGGACTCACCACAAGCGTCGGAGCGGTCAGGGACGGAGAGGACCGAGCCGGTCTCAGGACAGCGCGCGACCGCGGTTAGCTTAAACGATCAACGCCCGCTACCGAAGTCCCTATCCGACTTGCGGAAGCTCGCCGATCAGGGAGACGCGGAGGCGCAATGGCAGATGGGCGTTCGCTATCATAGCGGAGAGGGCGTTCCGCATGATGACGCGCAGGCCATGCAGTGGTTTCTGCGCGCCGCCGAACAGGGCAATGTCGCCGCCCAGTCCGCGCTCGGCTCATACTATTGGGCGGGGCGGGGAGTTCCTGAAGACTTGTCCAAAGCCTACTTCTGGTCTGCGATCGCGCTCGCCGGAGGTGACCAGAACAGCAAATCCCGGCTTGAAGGGTTGGCTTCCCAAATGACCCGGGCGCAGGTCTCCGCCGCTCGCCAGCAGGCCGATACCTGGATCCACACCCATATCCAACGGGCAAAATCCGAAGCGAACTGAGCCGGACTTCATTTCTGTTTTCCCCTATGTTCCCTGTGCCCTCGTGGTAAAGAACTCGCCGCTGGTGCCTAAAACAGCCGTAAAATATAGGTGTGGCTACCCTGCACGACATTTTGACGGCTGACGACCGCGTCCGCGAAGGCGACCCTGCTCTTTGGGAAAAACTGGATCGCAATCGTGTCCGCTGTTATGCCTGCGGCCACTGTTGCCCGATTCCCGAGGGACAGCCCGGTGTCTGCAAGGTCCGCTTCAACCACGGCGGCACGCTCTACGTTCCCTGGGGCTATGTCGCCGGAGTGCAGTGTGACCCGATCGAGAAGAAGCCATTTTTCCACGCACACCCCGGGGCTCTTGCTTACAGTTTCGGAATGCTGGGCTGCGATCTGCACTGTGCCTATTGCCAGAACTGGGTCACCTCGCAGGCGTTGCGCGACCCGGACGCCGTCTCGCCCCCGCTGCTGGCCGATCCCAAACTGCTGGTTAAAGACGCGTTAGCCCAAGGCGCAAAAGTGGTGGTTAGCACCTATAACGAGCCGCTGATCACCAGCGAGTGGGCGGTTGAAGTTTTCCGCGTGGCCCGCCAAGCGGGCTTGCTGACCGCCTATGTTTCGAATGGCAACGGCACTCCGCAGGTGCTCGAGTACATCCATCCCTGGATCGATTTCTACAAGGTCGACCTCAAGAGCTTCGACGATCGTCACTATCGTCAACTCGGCGGACGCCTGCAACCGATCCTCGACACCATCCGCAGCTTGCATCGGATGGGCGTGTGGCTGGAGATCGTCACCTTACTCATTCCCGGCTTCAACGACAGCGACAACGAACTGCGAGAACTCACTGCATTTCTGGCCAACGTCTCGCCCGACATCCCCTGGCACGTCACCGCCTTTCACCAGGACTACAAAATGACTTCGCCCGCCGATACGCGTCCCGAGGATCTGCTGCGCGCCGCCGCTATCGGCCGTGAAGCTGGATTGCGCTACATCTATGCCGGCAACCTGCCCAGGCGCGTCGAGGGTCTGGAAGATACTCGTTGCCATCGGTGTGGTGAGATGCTGATTCAGCGCTATGGATATTCGATCGAGCAGTACAAGTTGACGCCGCAAGGCGAATGCCCAGCCTGCCACGCGCCGGTCCCCGGCCGTTGGTCGATGAAATTTGACGGCCAGATCGCGGCCTCACCTTTTCTGCCCCGCCGGCGCGCGCAATTGGTTAAAATCCTCTCGCAGCCATAATCAGCATTCATGCGTACAGCAAAAACATTGCTGGGGGTTTTGTTGTGTCTGATCTTAGTGTGTCTATGCTCCGGCTGCTCTCCACGTGATTTTCTGACGCGCCGCCTCGCCGCCGATTTGATTTCGGCCTCCGATGCATTCAAATCGCCGCAATTGTTCTGGCTCAGGACGGGCATCGTTTCCAACAAAGATTTCAGTTCTCCCGACTCGGTGGTGTTAGAGCGCCGCGGATGGATCATCGGCACCGAGCAGAAGTGTCCCGCCGGAGTCGAACCTCCGCCCTGTTGGGACGTAGCGCTCACGCCGCTGGGAGTGGAGATGATACGCCCGCTGATTTCGAACTCAATACCGAGCAGCGGCCCGACCATCCAAGTTGCGCGCCGCGAGTTTCTGAGCATTGATGGAATCAGCAAGTCTGGCAACTCCGCCGATGTCGAGTTCATCTGGCGTTGGGTTTCCATGAATCAGCTGGGCGCGGCGCTTCACGACAGCGGAGTGCGCTACTGGTCGAGCGTCGGATTCCGTCGCTATGACGACGGCTGGCGCGTAATAGAACAGGCCCTACCCAGCAACCAGCCGCTGGATGAAGCGCTGCGCAACGCTGAACCGATCGCCCCGTAATCGAACTGATTTGCACGGTGAAGGTTTCGCAGTAGTGTTTCAAAGCGACTGCATTCCACGACGATTTCCTTTGCGCTCCTTTCGTCTCCTCTATGCTGAATGACTTTAGGACACTATCGACTCCTACGAAACGTTTGCCAGCAGCATCGCGCGCAGTGTATACCTCGAATCTTCTATGCGACGATCGATCCTCGTTGTCTCACTTGCATTCGCGATTTCCGCTTCGGTCTCTATTCTTTCAATCTTTGCCCAGACCCAAACGGCCAAGCCCAAGCTCACGCTCGATGAATTCTTCAATTCGGTCAGCTTCACTGCGGTGAAGGTTTCGCCAGACGGAAACTCCGTCGTCATCGGAACGGAAAGAGCAGACTGGGAGCAGGAGATCTTTCGCAAAGAACTCTGGCTCTATCGGGCTGCGCCCAGTGTCGGAAATCTGGTGCAGTTGACCCAATCCGGGCATGACAGCTCGCCGCAGTGGTCGCCCGACGGCCAGTGGATCGCGTTTCTCTCGGAACGCAAAGCGGAGGCCAAAGATAGGGACGCGGAAGACACCAAAGAAAAAGGCGGCAAAGAAAAAGACGCCAACCAGCTGTTTCTGATTGCGCCGAGCGGCGGCGAGGCCTTTGCCATCACCTCCGGCGAAGACGAAGTCCATGCCTTTGCCTGGTCTAGCGACTCGAAGGCAATCATTTTCGCTACCCGCCAGCCTTGGACCAAGCAGCAGAATGACGATCACAAGAAAGAGTGGAAGGACGCGATCCGTTACCGCGGCGACGAACGCGGCGACGTGATTTTCCGCATCACTCTCAATGAAGTCTTGGCGCGAAACGCTGCCCTCGGCTCCAAAGAGCTCGCAGACGCTGAAAAAGATTCCGGCGCCACGCCCGGCGCCGTGGCCATTGCACGCACGCCCCTTCGTGTGGATCAAATCACCATCTCGCACGACGGCAGCCGGCTGGCCTTTGTGACTTCGTCCGTATCCGAGCGTCAGGAGAAGGTCGAAGACATCGAACTCTACCTCGTCAACTTAACCAGCAGTAACGCGCCGAGCAGTGCCGCCGAAGTCGCGCCCATCCGCCTGACCCGCAACGAAGCCGTGGAACTGAATCTGGAATGGGCTCCGGATAATCGCCATTTGTTCTTTCAGGTCAACCTGGGATCGCTGGAACGAAAGTACGAAGATCCGCAGCCGCGCCTCTACTGGATCGACGCTGGCAACGCGCACACCAGCCCATCGGACAGCACGTCCGAAAAAAGCGAAGTCCAGCGCTGGTTTGCCGGCTACCCAGGCGAAGTCGTGCGTTACACACCGCTTCCCGACGGTTCCGTCCTATGTGCCTGCCGCATCGGCACCGAGGTGCAACTGGTATCGCAAGCGAATCCGAAAGCCGCGATCGTAAAGCGCGAGGGATGGCCCGGTACCCACGAAATCCCCGCTGCCGCAGCGCAATCGCAAAGCACGCGAATAGCGTTCGCGTACTCGGCAACCGAGCGGCCCACGGAAATTTACATTGCCGACGGCCCTGACAAACTGGCCAAGGCGCAGCCCATCACCTCGTTTAACAAGCTTTTCACCGAGCGGGACTTGCCCCAGGCCAAGCCCTATCGCTGGACGTCCGACGATGGCACGTCCGTCGAAGGCATGTTGATGTATCCGCCAGGCAAGTTCGAAGCGAAGAACCTGCCGATGTTTGTGTTCATCCACGGCGGCCCGCAGGATGCCGACGGCAACCACTTCGAAGCCGACTGGTATCAATGGGATCGCTTGGCCGCCACCGCGGGCTGGCTGGTGTTCGAGCCGAACTATCGCGGTTCGACCGGTTATGGAGACAAGTTCGCGCTGCAGATCATCCCTGAAATTGTTTCCCGTCCCGGCAAAGATATATTGACCGGCGTCGATGCGCTCGTGAAAGCCGGGATTGCCGACCCCAACCGGTTGGCCGTCGGCGGCTACAGCTACGGCGGTTACATGACGAACTGGCTGATCACCCAGACCGCGCGCTTCAAGGCCGCCGTAACCGGCGCAGGCGCGGTAGAGCACATCGCCAACTGGGGCAACGACGACACCACCTTCGACGACGCCTATTTCCTCGGCGGGCTGCCCTGGGAAACCCCGGATCGCTATCGAAGTGAAGGCGCGATTTACCAGCTCAATAAGGTCCGCACGCCGACCCTCATTGTTGCCGGGGCGGACGATGTTCGGGTCGCGGTGCTCGAGGCGTACCTGCTCGATCGCGCTCTGCACCAACTGAATGTTCCAAGCGACTTGCTGATCTTTCCTGGCGAGGGACACGAGCTTGATAAAAACCCCTGGCACGGAAAGATCAAGGTGCGCGAAGAACTGAAGTGGCTCACGAAGTATGGCGGCGTGACGGGAACGACTCCTATCGCGCAAGAATAGCAACTTCCGACGTTCCACTGCAGGAGCCTGATTCGGGGTACCCGGCCAACCAAAGCCACGCCTCGCGGCTTCCAAGCCAGCAAGAGCATGGTCAGCAGTTCCACGGAGGTTCAGCTTGATGATCGCTCGCTTCGTCTGCGTTTTCGCGTTCTGCGGAAGTCTGTTCGCGCAATCGCCGCAACCGTCACTCACCATCTATAACCAGGATTTCGCGGTCGTGCGGCAGGATCTCCCGCTGGATCTGAAGTCCGGCGAAAACCAGGTCAACGTGAGTGACATCACCATGCACCTGGAACCAGACTCCGTCATTCTGCGCGATCCCACCGGCAAGCACGCCGTGCAGGTGCTGGAGCAGAACTATCGCGCCGACCCCATCTCGGAGCCGATGCTGCTCTCGCTCTACGAGGGCAAAACGATCGATTTCGAGACTCCAGGACAAATCATCAAAGGCAAAATAATCCGCAGCGGGTACACGCCGCGCAACTATTTCTCGATGAACCGCTATGGCCAGGAATACTACCCAAACGGGGGCGCTGCGGACCAGCCGGTCATTGAGGTAAACGGCCAATTGCGCTTCAGTCTCCCCGGCACACCCATTTTTCCCAGCCTCACCGACGACAGCATCCTGAAGCCCCGCCTGGAATGGATGCTCGCCACCAATAATGCCGGGAAATTTCCTGCCGAGTTTTCCTATGTGACCGGCGGCATGAGCTGGCAAGCCGACTACAACATCGTCGCGCCGGAGAAGGGGGAGCTGGTCGACATCGTGGGCTGGGTCACCATGGACAACCAGACCGGCAAGACCTTCGAGAACGCGCGTATTAAGCTCATGGCCGGCGACGTGAACAAGATTCAGCCGGGAATGAATGGCCGGGCTATCTCGGAAATGGTCATGGTAACCAATGGGGCCGCGATGGCGGGACCTCCGGTCACCGAGAGAGCTTTCGACGAGTACCATCTCTACACGCTCGAACGCACCACGACGCTGCGCGACCGCGAGACCAAGCAGGTGGAATTCATCCACGCAGCCGGAGTAGCTACCAGCCAGCTTTACATCTACGACGGCGTCAAGATCGACCCCAACCGCTACAACGGCTGGGACTGGGACAATTTCCGCAACGATCGCTCTTATGGCACCGAATCCAATCCCAAGATTTGGGTGATGCGCGAGTTCGTCAATTCGCAGGCGAACCATCTCGGCATGCCGCTGCCCAAAGGGCGCGTCCGCTTCTACCGCCGCAACGACGACGGCCAAATCGAATTCACCGGCGAAAACGTCATTGACCATACACCCCGCGACGAGACCGTCCGCGTCTATACCGGCAACGCTTTTGACCTTACGGGGGAACGCGTCCGCGCCAACTACCTTGTGGACGAGGCCAAGCGTACGGCCACGGAGTCGTTCGAGATCAAAGTTCGCAACCACAAGAAAGAACCGGTGGATGTCCGCGTGGTCGAGCACCTGTATCGCGCGCAGAACTGGGAGATTCTATCGAGTTCCGTCGACTATAAGAAAACCGAGGCCCAAACCATTGAGTTTCCGGTGACCATCGCTCCGGACGGTGAGAAGGCGATCAGCTATACGGCGCACTACACCTGGTGAGAACAGGAGCCGCCAGAACAAGGGTGAGTTTGGCTCGGCGCTCTTACCGGTGCGCGTTGGGCGCTTGCAATTGGGCAACCCTTGCGTGTGGCGAAGATTGCTGGTAGCTGGCGATGCCCTGGTAGAGCGCTTCCGCGATTTGTTGGCGGTAAGTCGCGGTCTGCAGGTTGTGCTCGTCCGCGGGACTGCTCACAAAAGAGATCTCAGTAAGAATGGCGGGCATAGTCGTGCCGGTCAGCACGGCAAAAGCTGAGTCCTTGATGCCCCGGTTCCGAATGTCTGGGCTCTTTGCGGCCAGCGTGGCGTATAGAGAGTGCTGGACACTGGTTGCGAGCCGGCGCGACTCCTCGATTTTGTCATGCAACCCGTCGACTGATAACGATACCGGCGTCGGCGTGGCGAAGGTTCCATCGTCATGCTTCTCGATTTCCCGCCACCCGGGAGCCGAAAACAGATTCGTGTAGTAGGTCTCAACCCCCCGCGCCGCCGACGAGTTGCTGTAGTTGGCATGAACGGAGACGAACAGGTCGGCCTGTGCCGCGTTGGCGAAATCAGCGCGCTGGTCGAGGGGCACGTAGGTGTCGCCGGTCCGCGTGAACATTACTTCCGACCCCAAGCGCGCTTGTAGCAATTTACCCAGACGCTGGGTTACGTCAAGCACTAGATCCTTTTCCAGCAATCCCTGCCGTCCAACCGTCCCCAAGTCCCAGCCACCATGCCCGGCGTCGAGCACGATACGAAATTTCCCGGTCTTAATCGGAAAAGTTCTCGCCGGCAAAGGTTGGTCGGATGCCTTCGCCTCCAATGCCGCCTCAGGAGCCGTTTTCAACGGGGCCGGCGCTGCGTCCACCGACGCCGGCGTTTGATTCGGAGTCGTGCGGCTGTCGGCAAGTTGTTTCGTGGAAGTTTTGTTCGCAGCCAATGCTTTGTCACTCCCGCGCAGCTCAACCACCAGGCGATAAGGGCTCGATTCCATGCTGACGGAGAAATTCGATCCGTCTTTAGTGTCGAGCACGATTCGCGTGACGCCGGCGACGGGCTGAGCGATTCGAACACGAGTCAGTGAAGCGTCGCCGATGTCCATCGTCTTTCCGTTCAGTTCGGGCGATAGAACCGTATCGTGCAGATCGAAGTAAATCCGCTCTGGCGACATTAAACGGTGCACTTCGTACGGAACCTGGTCCTCCATGTCGATCACCACAGTGCTTCCCATGACCGAAGACCAGTGACGCACTCCGGTGATTTTCGGCAGTGCCGCCAACTTGCCTTCCGCCACTGCGGCGAGTGCTGATGCATCGGCACCGAGTTCCAGATTCATCAGATTGTCGGAACCCGCAGGAGATAGAACATCCGCCGGAGATGGGGGTGCCGTAACTGCTTGTGGCGGGATCTGCGCCCTGATTGCCACGACTTTTGTGGTAGACGCCTTCTCATGCTCCTGCATTCCCCACCACGCTCCCGCCGAAAATAGCGCTGCCACCGCCACCAGGCCCATCACGACACTCAAGCCTGGATGCGAACTGCCGGCAAGAGAAAGACGCTGCAGAAATGGCAACGAAGGAAGCGTTTCGGTGAGGCTTGCTGGCTCTTCGACGTCAAGGTCCTCGGTGTCACGCTCTCTGCTGTCGAAGCGTTCATCCGCGATACCAGGCTCAGGCAACTCGACCATCGTTGCAGGAATGACAATGGGCTGCTGCAGTGCCTCCAAGTCTGGAAGCGGAAGGACCGCGGGTTTAGAGGTCCCAATCGCCGCCTTGGCAACAACCGGCACTGACACAGCCTGCTGTGCTCCCAGCACCTCGTCCGCGACATCCGACAGCCAGTGAATGCGACGATCCTGATCTTCCGGTCTGAGCGCGGATAGAACTAGCTCAGCGAATAGATCGAAACATCGAATGTCCTGATCCGTGAAGGCTCGTGGACTTTTTGAGAATGCCTGCAGTACACCCAGTTGTTCGCGCCGGCCAAGCAACGGAACCAGCACGGTAGAGCGAACTCCCGCCGGGCAGCCAAAGTCCAGTTCGACGCGGTCCTCGATTCGACTAGCCTCGATTTGACTAGCCTCGATTTGACTAGCCTCGATTCGACAATCATCGCACCGTAGAATGCGGCCCGATTCCAGGCAGTCCTGCAGAAACTCGGATTCGATCAAGTGAACGCCGCGTCCGACAGCGAGTGGTCCGGCGGCGGCGCGGCACACCATCTCAGAGCTCTTAATCGCCGGTTTTTCCGCAAGCGCAACCACGATCCCGTCGGCCTGTGTGATCGCCTGAGCACGGTCGCAGATCAATTGCAGCACTTCGTCTAGGATGAAGCGTTCCGTCTCGATCAAGTCGCCGTCGGAGGAGCGTTCCGAGGCCAGGTGCCGATCATGAATCTGCTCGTGGAGACTCGAGAAGGCGAGCAATGCAGCCATCGCCTCCTGACGCGCGATCGATTCCAGGACGCGGTTGCCCTCCTGCAGCGGAGATGTCGCCGCTTTCCAGTCAACTCGGGTTGGGTTGGCACTCATGCAGGCGCTGTCAGGACCACAAAAAGCGAGTTCTTTATCGTATCCAGGCTCGCCGTAAGGCTTATTACCGCTCTTGGCCCAACCGCGTAAGTCACGGGTACACGTTCAACCAGCGGCCTCAAGCGACCCCTTAGTTCCAATGCTCAGACTAATAGTCTACTGCTGGGATCGCAATGTCCTTTGGTACACGTCCGATTGTTGCCAGGGAAGCCGCGACCGACACAGCCGAGGGTCAGAATGCGCAAAGCTACGACCCTTCAGATTTTGCGCTTCGTCGCGTTTCGCCCTATGGTTGAAAAGCAGCCACAAGAAAAAGCCGGAGATGCGATGACCCATTCTGTCGAGCAAGAAAAGCCGGAAAAACTCAAGAAATCCAACTGGTGGTGGCCCGGAGTCGTGGCGACCAGCTTGGCAGGCGCAGCCGTGGTGGCGTTCCGAGGCTGCTGGCACGGCAAGATGAGCTGGCCCGTTGCAGTGCGGGGATATTCCTACCAGGTTTGCCTGAGCTGCGGAGCCATACGGCTGTTCGACGAGAACACATTCAGCGCATTTGGCCCGTTCCGCTATGACCTGAACGAACTCATCGCTTGGGAAAAATCCACGAAAACGGAATCCCATCCTGGGCCGGATGGTAACGCCCCGTCTCCATGAGTCAGACGCCCAATATTCAGACGCTTGATACTCAATCGTTGGCAACCAGCGCCCGCGCAGTCACCGTCCCAGGGCCCATGTGTCTCGCCTAGGTTTGGGCCGCTCTGGCTCCGACCGGCTCGTTCTGGCTTTTGTACCACTCCACCGTACGGCGCAGGCCGTCTTCAAAGCTCACCAGAACCTTGTATCCCAAGTGCTTTTGCGCCTGCGTAATGTCAGCCAGAGAATGCTTGATGTCTCCCCCACGCTCCGGACCATACTTGACGCTGCCCTTGTAGCCAGTCAGCTGTTTCAAAGCGACGAAGATCTCATTCAGCGTGATCCTCCGACCAGTGGCGCAGTTGAAAACGCGCCCCGCACATTGCGCCGCCGGGGCCGAGCAGGCCAGCAGGTTGGCGGAGACCGCATTGTCGATGTAGGTAAAATCGCGGCTGGTTTCGCCATCGCCGAAAATCGTGGGCTGTTCCCCGCGCAGCATCTGCATGCTGAATTTGGCGAGTACGCCCGCGTATGTCGAAGAAGGATCCTGCCTTGGCCCGAATATATTGAAGTAGCGCAAACACACGGTTTCGAGGCCATAGCAGCGGTAGAACGACACCATGTAATACTCGCCGGCCAGCTTGGCCACTGCGTACGGCGAGATCGGGTTAGGATTCATGGCTTCATGCTTCGGAAGCGTTGGTGTATCCCCATACACCGACGACGAAGCGGCATAGACCACTCGCTTCACCTTTGCGTCGCGCGCGGCGATCAGAACATTAACCGTGCCGTCAACGTTGGCGCGATTGCTTCTGAGAGGGTCCACTACCGATTTCGGGACCGAAGGAATGGCCGCGTGGTGCAGCACGTAATCGACGCCTGCGCACGCCTTGTGCATGGCGTCCAGATCGAGAATGTCGGCTTCGCGGAAGTCCATCTGGTGGAGCACGTCGGTCAGGTTCTCGCGCCGGCCGGTCTCAAAGTTATCAATTCCTCGGACCTGCTCGCCACGTTCCAGCAGAGCGCGTACCAGGGAGGACCCAATGAAGCCGGCAGCGCCCGTCACGAGATATTTAGCCATACGCTTTTAATGATAACCCCGAGATTGCCCACCAGGTACGGGGCGCCAGTCACTAGAGTAACCACTCTCCGGTCCCGCCAAACGGCCTACCCTCCAGATGTGCAGAAAACGATGTGCGGAAGAACGACGCGCGGGAGAACCCGGGAGAACCTTAGACCGCCGGGAACTGCGACAAAGCAGCGCGGATCTGGCTCCACAGTTCCTGTTTGCCGGCGCCGGTTTTAGCCGAAAACGCTATGATCGGCACTCCCGCATACGCCTGTCCGAGCGCGTGCATCATTTGCCGTAACTCGTTGCCAGACAACCGGTCGCACTTGGTGGCCACCATCACATGCGGCCGTCCTTTAGACGCCAGAAACTCGACCAACTGGCCGTCGCTTTCCTGCGGCGGAATATTCGAATCGACCAGCGCCAGGCAAAGCGCCAGGCTCGAGCGCTGGTGCAGGTACGGGTCTACAAACCGGGCCCAGTCGTCGGAAATTTCGCGCGAGACCTTGGCGTAGCCATATCCCGGCAGGTCGGCGAAAAGCATCTCGGGTCGCGGTTGTCCCGCCCTCCGGACTTCATAAAAGTTGATGCTGCGCGTGCGTCCGGGAGTATTGCTGGTGCGAGCAAGCTTTTTGTCCACCAGCGCGTTGATCACACTCGATTTCCCAACGTTTGACCGTCCCAGAAAGGCGATCTCCGGCACGGTAGGAGCAGGGAAGTGCGTCAAGTCGCTCGCCGACAGCATGAACCGCGCCAGAATCCGCATACAGACAGTTTCCAGTGTAGGGGCGAAGAATGGCAAGCGCGGAGAAGAAATAAGTTAGCCAGAGTAGAGGAAAAATCGTGATTCGGGCTGGTTTGGGTAGGGCACGACTTCAGCCGTGCCGCCCAGAGCCAACAAAAACAAGGGCTTTAGCCCCTGAGGGCCCAGCGGTTTACTCCTTCGGCTCGTTAAAGGCTGACCTCAAGCTCGCTACAGGCCAAGCGGGCGTTTCGGGTGCACGTCCGGTTCCTTGATCGGATGCAGCCTATACCAAAGCGTAAGCCCGCCGGCGATAACCAGTCCAATCAGAACGCTGATCAGAAAAAACCACCGATAAGCCGGGAGCATGATCAGCAGAACCGCCACAACAACAACCGCGACGATCAGCCCCGCCGATCCCTTCAGGCTGAATCCAAACCGGCCGCCAGATTCCGGTTCCATGATTTTATTCTAATGCAGCGTGTCGCAACTTCGTCGGCTAGGCCTTCCGAACCTAGGCCTTGCGAACCTAGTTCCTGCGAGCAAAGCTACCATGCGACAAGAATCCCGCAAGCAGAAAAAGGAAGCCTGGCGCTGCCATCAAGATGAAGAACGGTCCCTGAGGCCAATGTCCGGAGCGAAGCAGATTCCAGACATAGAACGCGATCAAGCATCCCAACGCGAGGATCCCTCCCACCTCCTCACGATACCAGGCCACGACTAAGCCGATGCCAACTCCAATTGGCCAGAGAGCCAGACCAGCCCACTCCTGCGGCGTTGGTCGCGGACCGATCGGTCGCGCGATGTTGCCCACGGCGAACACGAAGACGAACAGTATGCTCAGAATGCTCCACACACGGGCGATCCAGCGCGCTGCAGGCGCGACAGCTTCTCTTGCCATAATCTCCTCCTTATTGCAACTTGGTGTTTTCAAAGAGCGCCGACAAATGGGGCTGAGTCAAGTTCGAGGGCCGTCCTGATTGATAGGCACACAAGTGCGCTGCCACAGGTCGATCGCTATTCTCGCCGACGGCCGGTTGGAAGTCTGTGACGCCACGCACAGGATGTTGGTGATGAAATAGGGCAGAGGTCACACCTTCAGCCAACCCTATGCGGTGAGCTGTACCAAGGGTCTCTGGGGCCCGATCCCGAACGACTCAAGAAAATCCGCGGCAAATTTCATGCAGTTCATCCGATCGGGAACCTCGCCTACGATGCGGGGCGGATACTCGTCGTAGGTGCGGCCGTCGAGCAATCTTCCGTTTTTCGCCTTTCTCACGCCGCCCCATTGCTTGAAGAAAAAAGGCACACCCTGCACCCGACATTGCTCCCGAACGGAGACGACCCACTCCCGCCTCATCGGACGCGCTCCCGGCCCGCTCTCGCCGCCGACAATCACCCAGGTAATGCCTGACAGATCGATTTTGCCGAGGTCCTCCAGCAGTGGCTCAATCGACAGGAAGCGAACCGTCGCGGGAGCCTGCCGCAGATGGTCCACTCGGGGCAGACCATATTTCCTGTCTTCAACACTGACGCCCCACCAGATGTTTTCCTGATCCGCCGCAAAACGTAACCGGCCCTCGAGCAACTGTAGCAGTCGCTCCGACCTCTTCGTCAGCACCTGATAGGTGTGCCAATCCGCTGTCGCCATCACGCGCGAGACAGCCTCCGCATAGTCATCCGGCACTCCCGCCTGGAACAGGTCGCTCATAGAGTTCACGAATACCAATTTGGGAGAACGCCATGAAAATGGTTCGGTAAGCTTCTCCGGCACCAACCGCAAATCAAACCCTTGCTCATAAGGATGCCCCTTAACCCCGCGAAACCGCTCAGCAAACGTCTCGGCATAGCAGTGCTTGCAGCCGGGGCTGATCTTGACGCAGCCGCGGACGGGGTTCCAGGTCGCGTCGGTCCATTCGATGTGAGAGTTCAAAGACATATTCAGTCCCAAAACGCTGTTTGGTCTGTACTGTACTTCAGCACTTGATCCCAGAACTTGTATGCTCGCTCATGTCGGGAAAACAATGCGAGCCGATACAGAGCGAGGTTCTTTTCGTGTGATCTAACTTCCTTCATGCTGTAATGGGGCGGCGGAATATAGCCGAGGGCAGCCATGCTTTTGGTGAACTCGTCAGCCAAAAACCTCGTGAATTTGACGGCGTCCCACTGTGCCGTTGCCCACCGTTCTCGCCAACTGTCCGAGCCTAGGAACCTGTCAACCTTGTCAGCGTCCTCCTTGAGGTAATGCTCGTAATTGCGGTTCGCATCCATTCCCAAAGCGAGCAGGACCAAGAAATCGACATAACGAGCTGTGGCGAGCGCGCGGATCGTCGCAAACTCCAGGCCGATATCGAATGGATCGGCAAAGCAAAGCGACAACACAGTGTTTCCTGCTGATCCTTGAGGAATTTCTGCCAAGATCTCAGACGTCCGCTTGTTGCAATCGCCCTGAACATAAACGATGTCAGCACTGGGAGCAATTCGCCGTGCTCGAGCCTCCAACGCTTTTAGTTTGTTCGGCTTCTCTTCGCAGAAAATGTACTTGTCGAATGGATCCTTCAGCCTGAGAGCAAGTAGTGGAGACCCAGAGATGAACTTCGAGGTACTGCGGATTCTGCTATAACCGGCCCCTGCATACAACTCTACGTAAATCCGCCTTGACCACTTCGCTTTCATCCCCGAGGAGAATAACGTCGCATACAGCGACACCAAGCGATGCTTCTCCTCAGCCCAAGCACCTACGTCCGGCGCCACCAAACCGTCATCATGCGCTGAAACATCATCCTGCGTGGCCATAATTTGCTTTTTGTTCGCCTATGATCATCACATAATTGTGTCATCGCTGGCCCTGGCCAGCAATAGCATTGATGGTCACAGCGGAATATTACCTTATTTCTTAGCCGGGTTTATCCCGCTCGGTCTCCAGCATTTTCAGCGCTCGACCGGGGCGCGTGCCCCGTCCTATCGCGAAGCGAAGGGCCGGAAAATTACGGAGTACCGGGCTTCGTCCTCCCCACCCTTTGCGATTTCATCGCCTGAGGGCCACGAGCGTCGCCATTCGGGAACAGCACCCGAAAACGATCGATCTGATCCCCGGACATCTGGAGAGTCGGCTCCAGCAGCACCCATGAAACGACCTCCGGTAAGTACCCGGAAGCCAACTGATCGATAGGGTTACCGGGCGGAGTACAGCCCAGGTCGGCCGGCGCCGTCAGAGAGCCCGAATAACGGTAAGAACCTTCGTTAAGGTTGGTTAACACCTTGCCAATTGTGAATTGTTTGAGCGCGACTCCAGGACCATATCCCGTTGGCAAGGTGATTTGTCCACCGAAGATCTTGTTCAACTCCGAGTTCGGGGCGCCTTTCATAATCCTCTGACCTATGACGAGATACTCATCGGAACTACACGCCTGCCCCTCATTTTTCTTGAACACGAAGTGCACTTCCATCTCGGTAAGTACACCGTTGACGAGGTGCTCGGCAGGGGCGTGAAAGTGAAACTCCTGAAGAGTGTACCGGCTGGCGCCGAACTGGATTTGTATCGGTTTCTCGGGCGCAGGAGGCGGGTATGCCTTCAGGCTTCCCCAGCGCTGGTCAACCGTTCCCTGACACTCCGTCACATCGTGGCACCAGTTACTCCCCGTGGTGTTTTTAAGGGTGAAATCCCGCGGCTTTTGCAGATCGCTTGTATTTACGAATGTTGGTGCGCTCACGAGCGGGACTGGTTCGATAATATTAATCGGTGACTGGTAGTTTCCGTAGGGCGGCGGGACGCTTTGCGCGACGGCTACATTCGCCGCGAGCGCCGGCGCCAGCACCAGGGCGATGCACAAGCTGCGGCGTGCCGCGATGTTGAGAACGCTCATAGTCATGTTATTTCTGCTTTCTCCTTGAGGAGGGCGGCCGGGTGCAACACTCATCGCGCACTTTCCGATGAGTGGGATTCCGCTGCAGCGTCATTCTAGCAGGCTGCCGAAAAAGCATTCTTCAGGCTGCAGTGAAGCATTACATATGATGCTATAATCGCATCATGATCGATGTCACCCAAGACATTCATTCCCTGACCACCTTCAAGCGCAACTCCTCGGGCCTGATGAAGCACATGAAGAAAACCGGGCGTCCGTTGGTGCTCACCGTGAAGGGCAAAGCCGAGGCCGTTGTTCTCGACGCCAAGGCCTACCAAGAGGTAGCCAGTCAACTGGACGCCGTGGCCAGCATTCGCCGCGGCTTTGCGCAAGCCCGCAAAGGTGCGGGGCGTCCGGTAGATGAAGTGTTTGACGAACTGGAACGCGAAGACGCGGGTAGATGACTTACCGCGTCATCGTTACTCCCGCAGCCGAAGGCGATCTCAGGACAGCCTATCGCTATATCCGCAGTCAGGCGCCCCACGCAGCACGCGAGCGGATTCGGCGCGCTCGTCAGAGCGCGAAGAGTCTTGCGCGCCACCCCGAGCGGTGTCCCATGGCTCCCGAGAGCGCGTCATTTGATCAACCCATCCGCGAACTGTTTTTCGGCTCAGGCAACCGCGGCACCTATCGTTTTCTCTTTGTTGTGTTGGAGCAAGAAAAATCAGTCTACATACTGCACGTTCGGCATGGGTCCATGCTCCCGCT
Source organism: Terriglobales bacterium (assembly GCA_049520095.1). Taxonomy (GTDB): domain Bacteria; phylum Acidobacteriota; class Terriglobia; order Terriglobales; family Acidobacteriaceae; genus Acidiflorens. The sequence continues at coordinate 53,317 of JBEKQC010000010.1, read as the reverse complement.
CTGATTTGCAGCCGGGTGCCCCACTCATCGCGCACTTTGGATGAGCGGGATTCCACTGCGACATCATGCTGGCCGGCTGCGGGAAATGTATTCTTCTGCTCACCCAGCAATCAAATCCGCAAACACAAACTGATCCCGCGCCACAGTCTGCCCGACTGAAACGGGGAGCACGCCACTGAGCATGGGCCCTGCATAAACAAACGAATGGAATTCCCCGCGCTCGCCACACGGGTCCACTTCCTCCGGCAGGTCCGCAAGCAACGCTTCATCGAACTCGCGGCCAACGAACGACGCATCCAGTTTCTCAGTGTCAATACAAGTCAACTTCGCTCGCGTGCCGGACGCGATCATCTCCTGCGCCAAAGCCCGCGTCGGCAGCCCCCACACCGGAAATAACGGTTGCAGGCCCGTGTCCTTCAGTTGCTTCTCCCGATAGGCGCGCACGTTTTCGAGGAAGAGATCGCCAAACGCAACTCCTTCAATGCCCACGGCGACTGCCCTGGCGCAGGCGCCTGAGCATTATCAATGACTTACAACCTCGGCTTACGCAGTTCCCACTCGCCTTGCGGCCTTTTATGGGGTATTTATATGTACAAGTAAGTCAGTACAATCCTTCTCTCGTCACCTTCCACAGCGCCCGATTGATCTCCTTCTGGTATCTCGGTTTTTGCTTGAACCAGGCCAGCACATCGGCGTCGAGATACAGTGTGATCCGCTTCTTGACGGGCCTGCGTCCTGCTCCGGACGCCACCAGAGGGTCACTCCCGCCTTCCCCGGACGCTTTTAGCCTGGCAATCCTTCGGCTGGCGATCTTAACGCCGCCCGCCTTCCGGCCGCGGCCAACTCTCTCCTTTTGTTTCATTTGCCCGTAATTGCCTGATATATACGTAAGTACAATAATACCTGCACAAAATGTCCCACGTGAAACATTACGGGACATTCCAGGAGTTGTGCCCTGTCTTACTGCCGAGCCGTGGGAATCTCCGGTGCGGGCGGCGTGGCGATGGGAGCCATGGTCTCGGCCTCCGACGGCATCTGCGGCAGCGGGCCTTCGAGTGCCACGGCCAGCACCTGGTCCATGTTATCGACGAAGTGCAATTTCATGGCGGTGCGCAGGTTTTCCGGGACCTCAGCCACGTCCTTTTCATTTTCCTGCGGCAGTATCACCTCAAACAGCCCAGCCCGATGGGCGGCCAGCAGCTTTTCTTTCAATCCGCCGATGGGCAGCACCTTGCCGCGCAGCGTGATCTCTCCGGTCATGGCGATATCGCGGCGCACCGGAATCCGGCTGAGCGCGCTGGCCAGAGCGGTTGCGATGGTGATGCCAGCCGAGGGGCCATCTTTTGGAATCGCCCCTTCGGGCACGTGTACGTGGATGTCGAGGTTGCGGTAGAAGTCGCGGGGCAACCCCAGCCGCGCCGCTCGCGAGCGAATGTAGGACATCGCCGCCTGCGCCGATTCCTGCATCACGTCGCCCAGCTTGCCGGTTAACGTGAGCTTGCCTTTGCCGTCCACTACCGTGGCCTCAGTGCTCAGGATGGAGCCGCCCACCTCGGTCCAGGCCAGGCCTGTCACCAGGCCGATTTCGCTCTTCTCATGGGCCAAGGTGTCGCGGAACTTGAGCACGCCTAGGTAGTCGCCGATTTTTTCCGGCTGGATCGCGGCGGAGAATGACGCACCTTCTTTCACCACCTTGCGCGCCACTTTGCGGCAGATGTTGCCAATTTCCCGCTCCAGGTTTCGCACCCCGGCTTCGCGCGTAAAGCCGCGAATGATCTGCCGGATTGCCTCGTCGGGGAATTGCACATTCTTCTCCGTCAACCCTGCTTGCAACATCTGCTTCCGCACCAGGAACTGTTTCGCGATCTCGACCTTTTCCGGTTCGGTGTAGCCGTGCAGGCGCAGCACTTCCATGCGATCCTGCAACGCGGGCGGAACGGTGTGAATCACGTTCGCCGTGGCCACGAAGAAGACTTGTGAGAGATCGTACTCGACGTCAAGATAATGGTCCACGAACATGTAGTTCTGTTCGGGATCGAGAACTTCGAGCAGCGCCGCCGAGGGGTCGCCGCGGAAGTCCATCGACATCTTGTCGACTTCGTCCAGCATGAACACCGGGTTCTTGGTGCCGGCTTTTTTCATCATCTGGATGATCTGGCCGGGCAGGGCGCCGATGTAGGTGCGGCGATGGCCGCGGATTTCCGCCTCGTCGCGCACGCCGCCGAGCGACATCCGCACGAACTTGCGGCCGGTCGCTTTGGCGATCGACATCCCCAGCGAAGTCTTGCCCACGCCGGGAGGTCCGACAAAGCACAGAATCGAGCCTTTGGGATTCTTTACCAACTGGCGAACGGCGAGAAATTCGAGGATGCGCTCCTTGATTTTCTCCAGGCCATAGTGATCTTCGTTGAGCACTTTTTCAGCGCGCGAAATGTTGCGGATCTCTTTCGATCGCTTCTTCCACGGCACCGCCAGAAGCCAGTCCAGATAATTACGAGAAACGGTGGATTCTGCCGACATGGGCGGCATGGCTTCCAGCTTTTTCAACTCCTGGATCGCCTTGTCGCGAACTTCCTTCGGCATACCCGCGGATTCGACCTTCTTCTTCAGCTCGTCGAACTCGCTTTTTTCGCCGCGGCCCAGTTCTTTTTGAATCGCTTTGATCTTTTCGTTGAGGTAATACTCTTTCTGCGCCTTCTCCATCTGCCGCTTCACGCGCGACTGGATAGTGCGGTCCATGTTGAGCTTTTCGATTTCCACGTCGAGCACGTCGCCGATCCGGTTCAGTCGTTCGGCGGGATCGAAGATTTCGAGCAGTCCCTGCTTTTCTTCTATTGAAAGCTGCAGATTGGCGGCGATGGTGTCGGTCAGCTTCGCCGGATCTTCCATGCGCACGGCCGCGATCATGGTTTCGTAGTTCAGCGACTGGCAAAGCTTTACGTACTGCTCGAACATGCCCGTGACGCGCTGCATGCCCGCTTCAATCTGCGCCGTGGTCTCGGTGGCATAACGGGCGACCCGCACGGTGGCCTGCAGATAGCCTTCGGTTTCGACGACCTGCAGGATCTTGCCGCGCTCGATGCCTTCGACCAGTACCTTGATGTTGCCATCGGGCAGCTTCAGGCTTTGCACAATGTTGACGATGGTGCCGACCTGGAAAATGTCCGCCGCCTTGGGCTCGTCGATGCTGGCGTCGTGCTGAGTGGCAAGAAATATCTTCTTATCGCTGGCCAGAGCTTCTTCGAGCGCACGCACGCTCGATTCTCGTCCCACCACGAACGGAGTCATCATGTACGGAAAAATGACCACGTCCCGAATGGGCATCATGGGCAGTTTCTTGCTCTCGAACTTTTCTTTAGGGTTCGGCAAACGCAATCTCCCGTCTCTGGTCAGGTTTAGCTTACCGCTGTTTGGCTAACTGCCGTCTAACTTGCCGCTTTCTCGATCATGGCCAGCGAGACGTTCCGCTTCTCCACCATCTCGCGAGTCACTTCAAATTCCTTGACCTTCTTTTGGCTGGGCAGGCTATACATCAGCTCCAGCATGAGCTCTTCCAGGATCATGCGCAATCCGCGGGCGCCAACTTTACGCGCCATCGCCTGGCGCGCAATTGCCCGATTCGCGTCCTCGCTGAATTTGAGCCGCACGTTCTCAAACTCGAACAGGCGCTGATATTGTTTCACGATCGCATTCTTGGGGCGCGTCAGAATTTCGACCAGCGCATTTTCGTCCAGTTGCTGGAGCACTCCCATTACCGGCAAGCGTCCGACAAACTCGGGAATCAGCCCGAATTTGATCAGGTCTTCCGGCTGCGCTTCCGATACAAGTTCAAAGTTGCGTAGGGCGGCCATGCCTGCCTCGGTCTCCGTGTCCTCACCAATACGGAAACCGAGAGCCTTCTTGCCGATGCGCCGCCCGATAATTTTCTCCAGGCCTACAAAGGCGCCGCCGCAAATGAAGAGAATGTTCGTGGTATCGACGGGCGTGAATTCCTGGTGCGGATGCTTGCGTCCGCCCTGCGGCGGCACGTTCGCGATCGTACCTTCCAAAATCTTGAGCAACGCCTGTTGCACGCCCTCGCCCGACACGTCGCGCGTAATCGAGGGGTTTTCGTCCTTGCGCCCAATCTTGTCAATCTCGTCAATATAGATGATGCCAGTCTGGGTGCGGCTTACATCGCCTTCGGCCGACTGCAAAAGCTTCAGGATGATGTTCTCAACGTCCTCGCCCACGTAGCCGGCTTCGGTCAGCGTGGTCGCATCCACGATCGCGAAGGGGACATCGAGCATGCGGGCGAGCGTTTGCGCCAGCAGCGTCTTGCCGGTTCCGGTCGGTCCGATCAGCAGAATGTTCGACTTCGTCAGCTCCACGCCATCGCCCGTGCGCTGACGGTTCATGTAAATGCGCTTGTAATGGTTGTAGACGGCGACCGCCAGCTTTTTCTTGGTCTGTTCCTGCCCGATGACGTACTCGTCGAGGAACGTCTTGACTTCTAGCGGCTTCGGCAGTTGGTTCGGGACTGCGGCCGAAGGAGTCGCCGAGCGGTCGTCTTCGAGAATCGAGTTGCAGACCGCGACGCACTCGTCACAAATGTATGCTCGGGGATAGTCGCTCGGCGACGAGATCAGTTTTGCCACCGCGTCCTGCGACTTGTGGCAGAACGAACAGCGCAACATCTCATCCGAACCCGATCTGGTTTTCACTCGGCCTTACTCCTTTTCTGGTGGCCTAGCCGTGGCTGGCTCCTGCTCCGGGCTGAAACGCGGCTTGCCGCGTCTCTACACTGCTTTACGTAGTGCCGGTTCTGCCTCTATCTGTCTGATAGATAATATCGTCGATAATTCCGTATTCCTTAGCCTGCTGTGAATTCATGATGAAATCGCGCTCCACGTCCTTCTCCACTTTATCCAGCTTCTGGCCGCTGTGCTTGGCCAGTAACTGATTAGTAATCTCTCGCATGCGCAGAATTTCGCGCGCATGGATGTCAATATCAGTGGCCTGCCCGGAGAGCCCGCCCATCGACGGCTGGTGGATCAGGATCCGCGAATTGGGCAGGGCCAGCCGCTTTTTGGGTGCCCCCGCCGAAAGCAGCAGCGCCGCCATCGAAGCGGCCTGACCGATGCAGATCGTGGTCACGTCGTTTCTCACGTACTGCATCGTGTCGTAGATCGCCATGCCCGCCGTGATCGACCCACCCGGCGAGTTAATGTAGAGTTGAATATCTTTCTCCGGGTCTTCCTGCGCCAGGAACAGCATCTGGGCGATTGCCAGGTTGGCGACATTGTCATCAATCGGCGTGCCAATAAAGATGATGTTGTCGCGGAGCAAGCGGGAATAAATGTCATACGCCCGTTCGCCTCGGCCCGTCGACTCGATCACCATCGGTACCAGCATCATTTGCGGATCTTTCGTATTCACGTTCACCCTTTCCACACTCCTGCCCGGTAGTCGGTCTTAGCGGCTCAGGGGAGGATCGAAATGGCCCGCGTTGCCTTTAATTACTAACTACGCGGACTGGCGGTACAAAAATTCGAGGGTCTTCTCGTTGCGGATTCTCGTCCGTATCCTATCTAGGCCCCCATCCCGTGTCAAACGAGCGCGTACTGCTTCTGACGTCTGTTTCGATTGTTTGGCCAGCGCTTCCAGTTCCCGATTCAGTTCTTCATCGCCGATCTGAATATTTTCTTCCTCCGCCACTCTTTCGAGCAGCAGCGCAGCCTTTACATCGTGAATTGCCTGCTCGCGTTGTCCGGCGCGCAGGCGGTTCAAATCCATTTTTTTCATCTGCTCGGTGGTCAAACCCTGCGCCGCCAGCGCGCGCAATCCCCGCTCCAGCCGTATGTCAATCTGTTGTTCGATCAGCGAATCGGGAACCTCAAAATCGTTCCGCTGAATCAGTTCTCCCACCAGCTTTTCCTTGGCAGCGTGTTCCGCCTGATGCTTGCGCTCCGATTCCATCTGCTCGCGAATGGCCTTGCGCAAATCGTCCACCGTCTGGAATTCACCCAGTTGCTTCGCGAACTCGTCGTTCAGTTCCGGCAGGCTCTTCTGTTTGATCGCCTGCACCTTCACCGCATAACTGAAGGTCTTCCCCGCCAGGCGCTTGTCCTGCGTATCTTCCGGATAGTTCACGTCGAAGGTTCGCTCATCTCCGGGGCCGGTCCCGCGCAGGTGTTCGGTGAATTCCGGCATCGTGTTCTGGCCCGCGATTTCGACCAGCACTTCATCCATGTGAACGGGTTGGCCTTCGCCGGACTTCGATTCGCCAGTCTTGGGCTCGCCAGCTTTCGGATTGCCATCGAGGGAGACCTGGGCGAAATCGCCGTCGGCGAGGGCGCGGCCCTCCACTGGATTGAAACTGGCATGGCGTTCGCGCAGGTCGGCGAGCGCTTGCTCCACATCGGCTTCGGAAACCGCTATCTCCGGTTTCTCGGCGCGCAATTCTTTGTAGCCTTCCAGCTTGATTTCCGGCAGCACTTCAAAAGCAGCCTTGAAGCGCAGCGGTTCGCCATCGTGCAGGTGCAAATCCGTCACCCGTGGCTGCGATACTGGATGCAGGCTCAGCTTCTCAGCCTCCTGCCGGAAGAAGCGCGGGATCAGCGCCTCGACCATGTCGGTCTTGATCTCTTCGGAAAAACGCTGGCGGATAATCGACGCCGGGACATGACCGCGCCGGAAGCCGGGGATGCGCGCCACCTTCTGATATTTCTGGATCAGCGAATCGGTCTGCCGGTTGACATCTGCGACCGGAATCTCAACCTGAATCTCGCGCTTGGTTGCGCTTTCCTTGGTCGTACTATCGGTCGTACTATCTTTGATCTCAGCAGGGCTCACAATTACCTTTCCAGCGCGGCAGCGGCAGCAGAGTCGGGAGGGAGTTGCTCCGCTGCGACGCCTTGATCCGCAACCTTGAGTGTAAAGACTCTCGAAGAGCAACGTCAAACGGCGGAGGGGGATGTTCGACCCACTAAAGTAACGAGCCAGTATTTTATGTGGCCAGTCTTGGCCGCGCCACACGAGCCAACGAAATACAATGAACACGGAATGTCTGTCCCCGCCTGGCTCAGGGTTCTGAACGCCGAAGTCATCGCCTGCACGCGCTGTCCGCGTCTGGTCGTCTATCGCGAGCGCATCGCCCGCGAGAAGCGCCGCGCTTACCGCGACTGCGAATACTGGGGTAAGCCCGTTCCCGGCTTCGGCGATCCTCATGCCCGCGTCCTCGTTCTCGGACTGGCGCCCGGCGCCCACGGCTCCAATCGCACCGGCCGCCCGTTCACCGGAGACGCTTCCGGCAACTTCATGTACCCGGTCTTGCGCGAGACGGGATTTGCCAGTCAGCCGACGGCGACTGATCGGAACGACGGGCTCGTTCTGCTAGGTCTCTACATCACCGCCGCTGCCCGCTGCGCGCCGCCCGACAACAAGCCTCTGCCCGAAGAACTGGCGAACTGCGCTCCGTTTCTGGAACGTGAACTCGAAGGACTCAAAGATCTGCGCGTCATCGTCGCCTTGGGAAGAATCGGATTCGAAGCCTATCTCAATTACCTGATGCGAACAAAGACGATCGCCGGCAAGCGGGAGTATGAATTTCGCCACGGCGCCGAGTACGTCCTGCCCGATGGGCGCGTCCTCTTAGCCTCCTACCATCCCTCCAACCAGAACACGCAGACCGGGAAGCTGACCAAAGAGATGTTCCAAAGGATCTTCAAGCGAGCGCGCGAATTGACCGATGATTCAACGGGGCGGATCCCGCGGTAACGGACACCTCTGGGCCGGCATGGGGGACCCGTCGCTCCGGGATGAGCCGCCCTTGTCATTGAATCATTGAGACATTGAAGCACTAAATCGATGAGGGCAGCTCTTTCAAAATCCTACGAACACCGGCTCTGGCTCGAGCAGAATTCCCCACGCTTCCCGTACGCCGCGCTGGATCTCATCTTTCAGTCCGACAATATCGCTCGCCTTGGCGTCTCCCCGGTTAATCAGCGCCAGCGCATGTTTGTGCGAGATGCCGGCCGCTCCCACCACATATCCTTTGGAAAAGCCCGAGTGTTCGACCAGCCACGCCGCCGAAACCTTGTGTTGTGCATCGAGCGCTGGGTAGCTGGGAATATCAAGTCCTTTCGAGGCGGCGCGCGCGGCCAGCTCTTGGAGCTGCGCTTCGCTGAGCACGGGATTCTTGAAAAACGAGCCGGCGCTGCGGCAATCGTCGTCTCCGGGGACGATCAGCATCCCTTTGCTTCGTCGTATCGCGCGCACCGCCTCGCGGGTTTCAGCAAGCGATGGCTTTCTTTCGGCGGATCTTTCGGCAGAGCGTTCGGCAAAGTACTTTTGCAGATCGGCATACTTCAAACTCGGAGCGCCGCCTCGCTTCAGCCGGTAGTTCACTCGCAAGATGATGTACCGCCCACGTTCTGTGGTGTTGAAGATGCTGGCGCGATAACGGAATCCGCATGCCGGCTGGGGCAGCACCACAATACGGTCCTCTTTCAGGTCCAGCGCGCGCACCGATTCGATGGTGTCGGCGACTTCCTGCCCGTAAGCGCCCACGTTTTGCACGGGCGTGCCCCCAACGCTGCCCGGAATGCCGCTCAGGCACTCGACTCCCGCGCAATTTTGCACCACCGCCTGTGCGACAAAGTCATCCCAGTTGACGCCCGCGCCCACGCTGAAGAGCACGGCGCTACCCGCCGCGTCATTCGCGGTTGGAGTCGCGATGCCGCCGAGCGCGATTCTCAGCACCAGTCCCGGCCAACCCGAATCCGCGACCACGAGATTGCTTCCGCCGCCCAGTACAAACAAAGGCAGGTCGCGGCTTTTCGCGAATTGAGCAGCCTCGCAAACGTCGTCTTCTCTCCTCAGTTCCGCAAAGTAGCGTGCCGCCCCGCCCACTTGCAAGGTGGTCAGCGGCGCCAGCGGAACGTTTTCCTGAATCGTCATCAAGCTAAATTGCTTTATAGTTAGTTGAGCATCTCATGTCTGCCTGCGAAGGCATATTGAAAACCGAGCTACGTTTCGAATCGCGATTGCGTAATAGAAACTACAGGAGAGTCCATGTATCCCGAAATTATGGTGATCCCGATGCGCGAGGAACTGACGCGTCTCGGAATCGAAGAGCTGCGCAGCGCCGCCGACGTTGACCGCGTCCTGTCGGGCTATCCGGGCACAACTATGGTGATCGTAAATTCCATTTGCGGATGCGCCGCGGGGCGGATGCGTCCGGCTGTTCGTCTCGCGCTCCAGCATCCGACCATCCCCAACAGCATCGTTAGCGTGTTCGCGGGACAGGATCAGGAGGCGACCGAGCGGGCCCGTTCCTATTTCACAGGATACCCGCCTTCATCGCCCTGCATCGCGATGCTGCGCGAAGGTAAGGTGATATATATGATGCAGCGCCGCCAGATTGAGACCCGTGATGCCTCGGCTATCGCCGCCGACCTGAGAGCCGCCTTCGATCAGCACTGCGCTGTCACGGCGCAAGCAAAGTAAGCAACAAGTAATGGAGCGCCGGGCGTCCCCGCCCGGCTGTGTTCTTCCTGCCGGTTGTGGTCTAATGCCGTTCACGGGAAAACCTCCACCGGAAAAATATGAAACGTCTCCTGCTTCTCCTTCTCTCACTCACCGCTGCGTCGTGGGCCGCCGAGCCCTGGCGCGTTGCGTCCAACCAGGTCGATGCCGTCTATCCTCAAGTCGAAGCTCTCTATCTCGACCTGCACCGCAATCCCGAGCTTTCCTATCACGAGGAGAAGACTGCGGCCAAGATTGCCGAGCAACTGCGCAAGCTCGGATACGACGTCACCACCGGGTTTGGCGGCACCGGTGTGGTCGGCGTGTTCAAGAACGGCTCCGGCCCGGTGGTGATGTTGCGCGCCGAACTCGATGCCTTGCCGGTCCCGGAAAAGACGGGTCTCGTTTATGCCAGCCACGTCACCACGCATGACGACCGCGGCGTCGAAGTGCCGGTGATGCATGCCTGCGGCCACGATCTGCACATGGCGATCGGCATCGGAACCGCCGCGCTGTTGGCACAGAATAAAGACCGCTGGCACGGCACCTTCATCTATGTTGGCCAGCCTGCGGAGGAGCGCATCGGCGGCGCCAAAGCGATGATCAAGGATGGCCTCTTTACCCGCTTCCCCAAGCCCGACTTCGCTTTCGCCGTGCACGACAGCAACGGACTTCCCGCCGGAAAAGTCGGCTACACGCCGGGCTTCAGCGCCTCGAACGCCGATTCGGTGAACGTCACTGTGTACGGCGTCGGCGGACACGGCGCGGCGCCGCAGGAGACCGTCGATCCGATCGTGATCGCCGCGCGCACCATCGTGAGCTGGCAGAGCATCGTGTCGCGCGAAGTTGATCCGCAAGACCCGGCCGTGATCACCGTGGGCTCGATCCACGGCGGGACCAAGAACAACATCATTCCCGACGAAGTTCTGATGCAGTTGACCGTACGCTCCTACAAGGATGAGGTGCGCAAGCACCTGCTGGCATCCATCGAGCGGATCGCGGATGCGGAAGCGGCGGCTGCGGGCGCGCCGAAAAAGCCGCTCGTCGAAATCGAGGAAGGCGTCGGGGCCGTTTACAACGATCCGCAAACCACCAATCGTCTCGCCGATCGGCTCAAGCAGGTTATGGGAGATTCGAATGTCGTACTCGGCCGTCCGATTATGGCCAGCGATGATTTTGCCGAATATCGCTACGCGGGAATTCCAAGCGTCATGCTCGAATTGGGCGCAGTTAACCCGGAGAAGTATGCGGAAGCAAAAAAGAGCGGAGAGCCGCTTCCCGGTCCCCATTCGCCCTACTTCGCGCCGGATCGCGAACCCAGCCTCAAGACCGGAATCGAAGTCGAGATGGCGGCGATTCTGGAATTGATGGGCAAGAATTGATGGATAAGAATTGATAGGTAAGCCCTAACCGCTGGTGGTGGAGCCCGTTCCATCACAAATACAAGTAAGCTGCATCACAGCCCTGACCAGCTGGATTGGCGCATCATAATAAGCAGATCATAGTGAAAAGTCGGCGCCGCAATTCGGTGCCACAAGTCGGAGATCCTGGCCGGATTCCGGTTGCGGCGACAATTTGGAGGACTCGAATGGCAACAGAACTGCGTCTGTCCTCAGCCGCACGCCACGATCCAACTGAGTCGCTCACCTTGGCGCAGAAAGAGGCCCTGCAGCGCACAGTCGCCAAAGTTGTTGCGCTGGGCGCACAAGTGGGAGTTAGCGCCGATCAGATGATTCTGCTGCTGCAGTCGGGCCTGACCGTCGGCGAACTGCTGGAATATCTGGCGGCGCGGACCGGAGAAGTTGTCTGAGGTGGAGCCTGATTTTGGGATTTTAAGCGTTTGCCGCCGGGCTTGCGATTGGGTAATCTCTAGCGATGCCAACTCGCCAGGAAATCAGCCTCGCTGGAACTGCACCCGTCACGCAGTCCAACCAACCGTCCTCGCTGCGACCGCGGCTGTGCGCGTTGATTGTTTTCGGAGTGATCGCGGTCAGCTCTCCAACGTCTGTGTCCGCCCAGGAAACGCCGAAGCCTCCGCTGCAGACGCAGCCCAGCCCTTCACCGGCCGCGCAACCTCCTGCCGGTCAGGCTCCGAGCGCTTCAGCGCCACCTGCGCCCGTGGCCTTGTACAATCTGCTGCAGAGCAAGTCCATCGTCTTCCCCGACATCGCTTACAGTACGGAACGGCTTTCGGCGGGGCAGAAATTTGAGCTGTTCGTGGACAACAGCGTTTCCGTGAACGCGGTGACCTGGTCAGCGCTCGGCTCGGCGGTCGGGCAGGCGGATGACTCGCCAACCGGCTTCGAACAGGGTTGGGGCGCATATGGCAAACGATTTGGGTCGGATATGGCGCGCCAGTCGTCCAGCGAATTCTCCGGGACGTTCCTGCTGGCTACCGCGCTGCATGAAGACCCACGTTTCTATGCGGAGATCAATCCCCCTTTCTTCCACGCCGTAAAGTACTCGTTGCAACAGGTCTTCGTCATGCAAAACGATGACGGCCATAAGACGGTCGCCTGGTCAAGGCTGGTAGGTCCGGCGATGGCTGAGGGACTGGCCAACGTCTACTGGCCGGACCGGAACCGCACCGTCGGAGATACGTTGTTTCGTTATGGTCTGGATTTGGCAAGCCGAGCGGGTGGAAACATGCTGCGCGAGTACTGGCCGGTGTTATTGCAGAAGATCAGCCACACGCCCCGGCCGGCCGCTGGACATAACTGACCGTCCACGGAAAAGGCTGGCTTGCCCTATTCCTTAAGTGCATCTAAGTTGAAGAACAGCGGTCGTGGCAGAATCATGCCAGAGCTATGGCGACACAAGAGTGGCTGCAACCGCAGCTTGGTGAAAGAGGAGATCGAGATTGAGGAATCGGATACTGGTTTTCCTTGCCTTTTGCGCGATCGCCGCATCGGCTTCGGCACAATCCAATTTCAATCGTTATAACTTCACCGCCGGTGCCGGGTTGGGCATCGGCCGCGACGAGGTCGCCGCCTTTGTCGGGAACTCCGGTGAGGTTGTGCTCGGAGGCGGCATGAACTTCACTCGGATGTTCGGCGCCGATGCCGAATACATGTACTACGACCTCAGCTTACGACCCAGCGTGATCCAGGGTCAGAGCCTGAACGATGCCAGCGGACGTCTGCAGTCCTTTAGCCTGGACGGTATCGTCAACGTGCCCCGCCATCTCCGTAAATTGGGCGCATACGGAATTTTCGGTATAGGTTACTATCAGCGCAGTGTTTCCGCGACCAGCCTACTGCTCCAACCCGGCACGATCTGCCAGTCCGCATGGATCCGCTGGTGGGGCATTAACTGCCTCGGTATCCCGCCGGCGATCACGACCCCGCAAACGCTGTCCTCGTTTTCCAGGGGTGCGGGCGGCTTCAACTACGGCGGCGGATTAACCTATCCCCTGAACCATCTTCATAATTCCAAGCTCTACATCGAATGGCGCTATCATCGCGCTTATCAGGCCGACGGCCAGACCATCGTCATGCCAATCACGGTTGGGCTGCGCTGGTGAAGGCCGCTAATGAAGGCTTTTCGATGAACTAAATCGCGCCGGTGATCCCTTAGACACACCCCTCGACCGCGCCTCCCACTCAAGCTCAGCAGGTTAGTTGCTGGCGAGTCAGTTTCAGACCGGTTAAGTTGCCCAGAATGGTGACGGCGATCTGCTCGGTGCGGAAAAATTCCTCGGCGGTTTGCTGCAGGTCTTCCGCAGTGACGGCTTCGATGCGCTCGATGAGTTCATCGAGTCCGTAGAAACGGTCGTAGTACATCTCCTGGCGGGCCAGGTTCGACATGCGCGCGGTTGAGGATTCAAGCGATAGCATGAGGCTGCCTTTGAGCTGGTCCTTGGAGCGGCGCACTTCTTCCTCGGGGACGGGCGTGGTTTTCAGGTTGCGGAATTCCTCGACCACACACTCCACGACTTTGACCGCCGACTCGCGCGAGGTGCCCGCATATACGCACATGGAGCCGGTGTCGCGATACGGGTTCAGGTCGCTATAGATAGAGTAGGCGAGCCCCTGGCGCTCCCGGATGTTCTGAAACAGGCGCGAGCTCATGCCTCCGCCGAGCAGCGTATTCAAGATGTAGGAAGCGTAGCGGCTTTCGTGCGCCATGGGATGCGAGGGGACCCCGATGCAGATCTGGACCTGCTCAAGCGACTTCTTATTGCGCAGGTTGATGCGGGAAAAAGTCTTGGGCTGGGGCGAGTGCAGTCCGTTTTTCGCCGGCTTCACGTGTTCGAAATATTTTGCGGCCAGTTCGACGAAGTGCTTGTGGTCGAGGTTGCCGGCGGCGCTGACGATGAGGTTGCCGGGAGCGAAGTGGTGTCCGTAGAAGCGGGAGACAACGGGGCGCTCGAATTTTCTCACCGTGTCGCGCGTGCCCAGGATCGGCAGGCCGAGGGCGTGGTCCTTCCAGAAACTTTGGGTGAAGATTTCGTGGACGAGGTAATCGGGATTGTCCTGGTCCATTTTTATTTCTTCGAGAATGACGCCGCGTTCCTTCGCAATATCGCCGGCATCGAAGACGGGATGAAGTACGAGATCGCTGAGGACGTCCATGGCGCGCGGCAGGTGCTCATCGAGAACTTTGATGTTGAAGCAGATGCATTCCTTTGCCGTGAAAGCGTCCATATTGCCGCCGATCGAATCGACCTGGCGGGCGATGTCTTCCGCGGAACGCGTCTCCGTGCCCTTGAACACCATGTGCTCGATGAAGTGGGAGATGCCATTCCATTCGGAATCTTCGTCGCGCGAGCCGGACTTGAGCCAGATGCCGATCGCGACCGAGCGGATGTGGGGCATCTGCTCAGTGATGACTGTGAGGCCGTTCGGCAGGATCTGACGACGAATGCTGCGGGTTTCTTTTACCATTAGTTCCTTACCACTAATCTCCTACTATGAAGTTCGGATCATCCACTCATGAATTCCGGGACGGGTTGCTACCATTCTCCCACAATCTGAGAGAGGCGACGGGCGGCTGACTTTGTAGTATTTGTTTTGTGTAACTTACGGCGATTCTTTGGCATAATATCCGGCTACTGATAGCTGGCAAAACCCGTTCTTTAAGGTTAAGCTCTTAGATTGCAACTTTCTAGGCCCTTTGCAGCCGAGGCTCTGTGCGTCAGAAGTCGGTTCTGGTCTTTGCCCCCTTCCACCGCCAACCGAGATCGGTTGGGAATACCCTTGCACGATACCTGTGGCCAAAGACGTGGCTTGCAGCGGAGGGGGGACCGTCTCCATCAGCGGTTCGCTTTCCGGCGATATGAACTTCACCGCTACTGGCGGCACCAGTGGAATGCTCACAAACACGCCAACGAATTGCTCGATACCAGGAACCAACCTGGTGATGAACGGGAATCCAAGTCTTGCATTTAACAGCGTAATCAATTTTTTCTACGGGGGGCCCTCAAGCTTTACCGTTACGGAGACCGGGCCAATTACCTATGGGCCAAACCCGACCGGAGTTTGTCAGACCAACCTGACGATTACCGCATCGATTGAGGGTGACGCTGAGCACACTCTCCTTTCCTGCACGCTCGCCGGAACGGCGTGCGGACAAACGATCAGTCAGAGTTGCGAGTAGCAGGAATTCTGTTCTTGGGGCGCAAGCGCGGAAAGCAACGGTCCCCAACAGACGAGAGACGGCGCCGCGGGCGTAGGATCTTTCGCCCGTGATTGGACAACGCATCCACGTTCTCATTTTTCGCAAAGCCGACTTTCGTTATACTCTGCATACTCTGCATGTGATGAGGCGCGAAGCAGAGCGATTCCACGAGTGACCGCAAATGGCCGAAGAGAAGCTCCGCATCCACTTTGGCGACTATCTGGGCAAAGCCGAAGTGGTTATCTATTCCGTCCTTGCCGTGTTGCTTTTCGTCACGGCGCTGGCGACGATTGCCAACGCCGCCAAAATGCTGTGGGAGGGCCTCGGCCACTGGACGGTTGCCACCGAGACCCTGCTAGTGCTAGACCAACTGCTCGTGGTGCTGATGCTGGTGGAGATTCTGCATACGGTGCGTATCTCCATCCACTCGCATTTTCTGGTTACCGAGCCATTTCTTGTCGTAGGGCTGATTGCCTCGATCCGGCGCGTCCTCGTGATCACCTTGGAAGCGGCCACCCTCACAAAAGGCGGAACGTGGTCGGCCGAGGGTGCGAGCATATTTCGAGCTAGTATGACCGAGCTTGGCTTGTTGGGCGTGCTCATCCTCATTTTGGTATTTTCCATTACGCTTTTGCGCCGGTTCGCTCCCGCCCCGAAAAACATGGAAACCTAAAGGGCACGATCGCCTAACCTTGTCTGGCGCAAAGTTGAGAGGTTTTACGGATTACACTCAGAGACGCCCGTCGCTCCACCAGTAGCCAAACTGCGCGGCAAATGCAAAGTGAGCCCTCCAATTCGCTGTTAGGACTTGGCCTGCAGGAACTTACGAATCTTGCGCTTGGGTCGGGGCAACCTGCCTATCGGGGCCAGCAACTGTTTGACGCGGTCTATCGGCAAAAGATTGACCGGCTTGACCAGGTATCTACGCTGCCGCTCGAATATCGCGCTCGGCTGGCGGAAGCAGGCTGGCGGGTGGGGCTTCCGTCGATTGTACGCAAGTTTGTTTCGAGCGACGGCACGATACGGTATCTCGTGGAACTCGCCGACGGAGAGACAGTAGAGACAGTCTGGATGCCGGAGGGAGACGGCGGCGAGAGCGGCGACGGAAGCGAAGCGGGCGACGAGATTGAGGGTGGAACTGCTCCATTAGGGTGGCGTCGGGCTACGATTTGCGTATCGAGCCAAGTGGGATGCGCAGTGAATTGCAAGTTCTGCTTCACGGCGTTGCTTGGCGTAAAGCGAAATCTGGAGGCGGGGGAAATCGTCGGACAGATCGCGGCGGTGCTGCGGGAGCAGGGGGTTGAGCCTCCACTGCAGCGCGTCAACATCGTTTTCATGGGAATGGGCGAACCCTTCTTGAACTATGACCACTTCATGAAGTCGGTGCATCTGCTGGTGGAAGGCGTGGGGATTCCGGAGTCGCGAATGACGGTGTCAACCGCGGGGATCGTGCCGCGGATTTATGATTTCGGGCGGGAGGCGCTGCGTCCGAAGCTGGCGATTTCTTTGAATGGATCGAACGACACGTTGCGCAGCGAAGTGATGCCGCTCAACCGCAAGTGGAACCTCAGGGAGCTGATGAAAGCGGCGCGGGAGTTTCCGCTGCGTGCGCGGGAGCGGTTGACATTTGAGTATGTGCTGCTGGCGGACGTGAATGATGCTCCGGAACAGGCGCGCGAACTAGTGGAGTTGGTGCGAGGCATAAGAGCAAAAATTAATTTGATCGCGCTGAATCCGGGGACGGAGTTGCCCTACCGGACGCCGGAACAGGAACGGGTGTTCCAGTTCCAGCGGATTCTGGTAGCGGCGGGAATTCCGACGTTCGTGCGGCGGCCGCGAGGGCGCGACATTTTTGCGGCCTGCGGGCAGTTGAAGAGGACGATGGAGTAGCAAAGTTTCAAGGTTTCAGAGTTTCAAAGAAGGGCATTTGTCGTGAGGGTTAATTATGAAACCTTTGAAAGCTCGATTATTACGAATTGCTGCCCGCTGCGGCCCGGTTGGGAGCGGCGAACGACGAACGGCTGGCAGAGCTTGTCGCAACCTGCAGTTCCATCCGGAAAGCGGGGTTACCGGGAGTCGCAGGCTGCAAGAGACGGCCGCCATGTTCTTCGACGATGCGGCAGCAGGCGCTCAGTGAAAGGCTAGAAGGCTTGTTTCCGCCTGCGGAGTTGAAGACGCACGGGAACGAGAGCGGTTGCGAAGAAGGATCGGCAGAAGGATCGTAAGAAGTGAAGTCAACCAGAACGACATTGCCTTGTCCGTGCGTGCGCACGAACAGCGTGGAGTGTGTTTCTCGATTGAGATGAGCGCTGATTTGTCCGGCAAGGTGTATGCAGACGTGGAGAATCTGGTTGGAATCGGCGAGCACGGGGGGAAGGGAAGCGGCCAATTCAAGGCGGATCGAAATGGCTTCCGCCTCCAGTTGGGGCGCAAGCAGGCGCCCCGCGGTTTGCAACACAGAGTTGATGTCGACGACGGCCAGCCGGGCAGGAGCCTGACGGGCAAAGGTGAGCAGGCTCGCAACCAGCGCGGTGGTGCGGCGAACTTGCTCTCCGATTTGCGCGGCCTGGAGTTGCTCCGCCGGGGGCAAATTGGACGCGCTGAGCAAGTCGGAGTATCCCAGCATGGCCGTGAGCGGATTGTTGATCTCGTGGGCGGCGCCACCCACCAACTGACCGAGCGACGCCAGCTTTTCGGATTGAATGAGCTTTTGCTGCAAGGCCTTGAGTTCGTCGAAAGAGCGGCGGGACCTTTCGAGAAACAGCGAAAGCTCGGCTCGGAGCAGTCGTTGGCGCCAGAAAACCACAATGCCCATCACAACCAAGGTAAGCAGACTTGCAGTAATTCGGAAGGCCTTGACCGACGGCGGAAGCGCGGGGTCCAGTTCAGAGTGCAGGGCGGCCCAGAGGAGGCTGAACAGAGCGAGCATGCTCAAGCGTGTGATCCAGACACCAAGCACAGGCCGCGACGGCTTGGAGTCGGACAGGTGGAGGCGCAGAGCGAGCAAGGGAGCCGCGGCCATCCAGGCGATGGAAACGGTCAGCGGGATGTCGTAGAGGCTGCCGCTGTAGTAAAGCTTGTGACCAATGGCCCAATTGGCGACATAGGAACTGGAGGCATAAAGCGCACTGGCGCCGAGCAACTGTCCGTAAAGCTGCCGCCAGCCGCCCTGAGCGGTGTAGGCGAGGAAGGCGAGCGAGCCCAGGAGCACGAGCTTTTCGGTCAGATAGGCGAAGTTGAAGTTGGCGCTGTAAACCGCCTCATCGATTTGCACGGTTTGCCATGGGATAACGGTGAACACATAAATGAAGACCCACCAGGTGAGCAGGAGCGTAAAGTCGAGCATGCGGATGCGTTCATCCCGCTCGTCTTCCCGCAGATGAGGAAGCACGGCGAGAGCGGCGATCATTGGTACCAGATGCAGAAACAGGACGATGTCGCCAAGGAAGGGATCGGGTACGTCCTGACGCTTGAAGACTTCAAAGTAATTCCACATTCCCTGGTAAGCAAGCCAGAAGAGCATCCCCGCGCTCATGAGAATCCAAAAGAGCCGAATGTGCGGAGTAGGGCAGCGCGAGCGCGAGGTGTTGGGCAAGAAGGCGGCGGCGGCGACGAGCAGAAGAGCACCCTGGATGAGGTCGCTGGCAATCGTAAGGGCAGCGCCTCTCGGCATGAGTAGAGACGCCGCCGTCTGCGCAAGCACCAGCGCGATCAGTAAAGAGACCCAGAGTTTGGTGAGTGTGGCCAAGGCAAACCGCTCGAACCCCCATTCTAGAGCCTGATGTGGGCTTGCAGGGGTTACTAGAGTAAGCTCCAGAGGTAAGTCATAAGGTGAGAAATTGTGGGAGTAAGAAAGTGCATAGAGTTTAGCCGAGATTGCCTTTAGAATTAGCTGCTTAACCTTGAAATTTGGCACTTAACGACGAGAGCCTCTTGTCTTGGATGATCCCTCAGTACCGTGATCTATGGCGCTTCCGGGCGCCGCTCAGTGCGGGCGAGATTCGGCGCACCGAGCGCTGGCTGGCGACGGCGCGGGTGGCGCTGACGATTGCGGCGGAGTTTGCCCTCTGGATGGAGCCGGCGCGTGGACTTGTGTATTCGCCTTGGCTGTACTGGCTGCTGACGGTGTACCTGGTTCATGCGGTGGTGGTGATGTTGCTGGTTCGCTTCCGGCCGCAGTCGACAACCGCTTTTCGCTTGGTGGTGCACACGGCGGACATCCTCTGGCCGGTACTGATCTCATTGTTCGCACCGGCCCAACGAGGGCAATTCTTTCTGTTCTTTGTGTTCGTGATGGCGGCGGCGGCTTATCGCTGGGGACTGTGGGAGACTGTCGGCACGGCGGCGGCCGCGGCCGCGCTGCTGGAAGCAGAAGCCTTTGCCGTACGGGCCGGACTGGAACCGGCCGCGGATCGATGGCTGCAGCACTTGCATCTGGCGCCGCTTGGTGTCAGCGTGCGCGAATTGGATCCTCAACAGCTCTTCATGAGTTCGGTGTATCTCGTTGTGCTCGGATTCCTGCTGGGCTACATGTCCGAGAACCAGAAGAAGGTGAGAGCGGAGCGCGCCGTGATTATGCGCGTTCTCAGTTCAACGCGAGTAGAGGCGGGGCTGACCGGGACCATGCAGCAGATTCTCGGGGAGGTCATGACCATCTACGGAGCGCGCCGGATGCTGAGTGCCTCGCAGGAAACCCACAGTTACCGAGTATTTCTTGCCGAGCTGAGTCGTGGCGAAAATGGCAGCGGGGCGTTGCACTGGCGCGAGGCTTTGCCTGAAAGCGAAAAAGTTTATCTATTCGATTCCCCGGCCGACGCGGCTTACGCCTCGCGCACCGGGAACGGTTTTCATACAGTGCTGCTGGATCGTGACGGAAGACGGCTGAAGGATGTGAGCACCGAATTCGTGGATGCGCTGGCGCGCGTGGAAAAGTTTGAGGCGATGGCTTCGGTGAGGTTGATCTTCGGGACCGAGTGGTCGGGCCGAGTGTTCCTGTTCGACCCCGAGATGATGGGGCAACCGGATGAGGAATTGCGGTTTCTGCAGGAGTTCGCGCAGCAGGTGGCCCCGGCCATCTACAACGTGTACCTGATGCGGCGTCTGCGGGAGCGGGCAGGGGCGCTGGAGCGGGCGCGGTTCGCCCGCGAGCTTCATGACGGAGCGATTCAATCGCTGATCGCCGTGGAAATGCAGTTGGATGTGCTGCGGCGCCAGTCTGGCACGCAGGCGCCAGTGGTGAACGCGGAACTGGGCCGGATACAGAAACTGCTGCGCGAAGAAGTGTTGAAGTTGCGCGAACTGATGCAGGCGATGAAGTCGTTCGAGGTGAATGCAGACCGGCTGCTAGGTTTCATCTCCGATACGGTGGAGCGCTTTCGGCGCGAGACGGGAATCGCGGCGGAATTTGTCAGCGAACTGGAGCGGGTGGAATTGCCGCCGAAGGTCTGCCGGGAGTTGGCGCGCATTGTGCAGGAAAGCCTGGTCAACGTGCGCAAGCATAGCGGCGCGCACCATGTGCTGGTACGATTGGCGCAACGGGCGGGAAATCTGCAATTGACGGTTGAGGACGACGGGAAAGGATTTTCTTTTTCCGGAAGGCTCTCGGATGCGGAACTGGAGGCGCCGGGGAAGGGGCCGGCGGTGATCCGGGAACGAGTACGCCTCGTGGCGGGCGAACTCACGATAGAATCGACTCCGGGGCACGGCGCGCGGCTGGAAGTCCGAATTCCACCGGCGAGAAAGGCCAATCATGGATAGGCCAACCACGTATAAGCCAGGTATGCATAGGCCCAGCACGGATAGGCAAATCATGGATAAGTCAGGTGCGGATAGGCTAGGCACTGATAAGTCAAACATGGACAAGCCAGGCATGGATAAGCGAACTCACTCCATACGCATTGTGATTGCCGACGATCACCCCATTTTCCGCGACGGACTGCGGCGCCTGCTCGAATCGGAAGGCGATATGAAAGTGGTCGGCGAAGCGTGCGACGGCTTCGAGGCGGTGAAAATGGCAACCGAGATAAAGCCCGACATCCTCCTGCTGGATCTGGCGATGCCGCACCACACCGGGCTCGATGCGCTGCGCGACCTGAACACGCGCGCGGGCGGATCGGGACCGGTGCGCATCATCCTGCTGACCGCGGCAGCGGAAAAGAAACAGGTGGTGGAGGCGTTGCAGCTGGGAGCGCGCGGCGTCGTACTGAAGGATTCCGCCACGCAATTGCTGCTGAAGAGCATTCATGCAGTGATGGCCGGAGAGTACTGGGTGGGACGGGAGAGCGTCTCGAATCTGGTGCAGTACCTGCGCAACCTCATGCAGAGTACGAACGAGGAAACCAAGCAAAAGAAATTCGGCCTGACGCCGCGGGAACTGGAGATTGTCTCGGCCGTGGTCGCGGGCTATGCCAACCGCGAAATCGCCGAATACTTCAAAATCAGCGAGGATACGGTGAAGCATCACCTCAGCAACATCTTCGATAAGCTAGGGGTCTCCACCCGTCTGGAACTTGCGCTGTTTGCGGTGAACCAGGGACTTCCCATAAAAACGATTGTGTAATCAACAGTTTAACTAGCGCCTCAGCTATGGTTGTGGCACCATGGTGCTACCCAACGTCACCGGTGTGCTATTGGGTGAAGAGTCCATTCACGATACTTTTGCAATTACACGAGGGCGAACCACTGTCCGGGTAAAGACTGGGGCTCAGGCGCGTCTTCGATTGGGGGGCAAAAAGTGATTAAGGCAATCCGTCAACTTTGGGCTGAGGAGAGCGGTCAGGATGTCGCCGAGTACGCGGTGATGCTGGCGGTGATCCTCGTTATCGTGATTGGCACCGTCCGGCTGATCGGCGGCAACGCCAACAACGTGTTTTCGCAGGTGCAGAGCAGCATCACTCAGTAGCAAATCGCAATACCGAGCCCCGCTGCGTCTGGCAGCGGGCTTCCCCTGATGTTTCCTCCGGTTCTCTCCCGCTGCATACTATTGCGTGATGATTGAGTCTTGGCAGCCTTTGGCTGTGAGCTCTTTGCTTTTATCTTCTGGTGCGGCCTGTTGTTGACGGGCGCCAGAACGGAGAGCCGGCCGTGCGGCTATGCGCTCCGGAGATGGGGCAAGCCGCGTCTCTGCGGAGACCGCTAACAGCTAAACGCCGTCTTACTGTCCCGATGGAGCTGCCGCCGTCTTCTCCGGAACCGGAACCGCTTTGTCTGGCGTAGCGCTGCCGAGCCTGGTGAGGAATGGGAAGAAAGGCGTGACTTCGAAGGGCATCTTCTCGGCTGCCGTGGTTACGGCGACGGGCTTGGTCTTGATCAATTCGAGTTGATTGTTCCACGGGTTGACCTTGACCCGGCCACCGAGGGGAAGCGCCGCGATCTGGTCGGTCTTCTTCGGGTCGTATTGCGGCGACGCCGTCATCAAAGACGACATCCTGGTGGCGTCGCCATTGAGCAGGCTCTCGCCCAGATGCGCCCGAATCAGATTTTTCAGTTGTGGAGCGCGGGCCTGGACTGCTTTGAGGAACAAACCGGCATTGTTCAGCTTGTCTTTGTAGGGCGAGTTGTTGAGCAGTTCGATGGCTTTCTTGTCAGCGGCTTCTTCTTCGCTACGATCGCGAGCGAAATCCATGCGCTCGAAAGTGCGCTCGTCCGGGAAAAACATACGGTCGTTGAAGGCGAGCTTGGTATTGAGCTGATGGCCGAGTGCGATATGCGCCAGTTCGTGGGTCAGAATCATGGCCAGCGACGCTTCGTCGGGCAGCACGTCAATCATGCCGCGGCTCACCACGATGGTATGGCCGATAGTGAAGGACTCCAGCGGCGTGGTCATCAGCACGCGGCAGTGTATTTCGGGTTGAATGTCGAGGTTATTGGTGACCATCATGTTGTTGACGACAGTCTGCAGCACTTTGTCGATTTCGCCCTCCGGCGCCAGCAGGCCGATCTGCTGCAGGCGGTCGATCACGTTGATTTCCGCCTGACGTTCCCAGGCGCGCTGGGCTTCGATGGGGGTAGCGTCCTGGGCTTTCTGACTCTGGTCCTGGACCGCCTGTGGGGCATCGACCGTGATTTCAGTGAACTCGGAGTTGCGGCGGAAATCCTTCAGGTTGTAGCCCCAGAGCCGCGTTTGTGCCTTGTAATGCAGCGTCTGACCCAGGCGGCTTTTTTGATCCGATTCCTCGGAATAGATCAGCGACGGCAGCCAGATGCCGGGGCGCAGGTTCTGGCGCCAGCTGTCAAAGTGCAGGTAGTAACTGTTTCGCGGATGCGGATAATAAGTCCCGTTGAAGCGGACGATGTTGTAGTCCTGGTCTTCGATCCAGATGCGGCCCAGAAACTTGCCATTGCCAGCGTCTTTCTTGGGGGCGACATCGATGACTACGCAGCGAACTTCGCCAAGGAACTCGCGGCGGACGAAAGTGAAGTCATAATTCCTGCGCTGAAAATCCTCATCGAGAACCACCATCTGGGCAAACCCCAGGGGCAGGAATTTCATGGAGTAAATGTTCAGTTTGCTGATCATGCGCTTGCCGAGACCGGCCGTGCTGGGCGAAGTGAAAGTGCGGTCATCGGTGCCGTCGCTCATATCCAATCGGCCAAGGAAGTACACATCGCTGGTGGGAACGGCAGCGTCCAGCTCTTTGTCTTCCTTCAGATTCTGGAGATAAGTTTCCACCAGGGGATGAAGTTGCTTCATCTGGGCCATGAAGAAATGTTCACGCTCCACCGCCCGATCGATAACCTGGTCGAAGCTGTTGGCGGAGGCGCTAGCCTGTTGGGCGGCGGCGTCGCGGTTCGAGAGCTGTGGTTCCGGCGTAGTCTGGGCGAACGAGGCCTGAGTGAACAGTAACGTAACGCAGCAGACCAGGGAGAGCGTGAAGAGTGTGAATCGGGGGCGCAGCATTTTGTTTAGGTTCATTCTACCTATAATGCACGACCAATGGGTGACCTATGATGCCAATTGAAACTCAATGTGCAACACGGCCTCGAAGTCAGCGGGGTGGCCGTCCCTCAAGGCGGGTTTGAACTGAATTTTCTCCGCAGCGCGAACCGCGGATTCATCCAGTCCATGACCAAGACCGCGCACCACTTTCACGATTCGAATCTGCCCGTTGGCCGAAAAGACAACCTCGAGCAGAACCTCACCTTCAATCTTAAGTTGCCGTCCCTCATCAGTGTAAACCGGACGGGGCTTGTACGTGATCTCAACCGGCAAGGTTTTGATGACGGGGTCAACGGATTTGGGTTTGGGCTGAGAAGCGACGACGTCGGCGTCCCCGAAAGCGCCCTGGCGAACGGCGCCGCGCGAACCGGAAATTGGGCCGGAACTGTTACCGGTAGCGACGCCACTGCCGAATCCGGTGCTGGCGACCACCCCACGGATGCCATGCGATCCGCCGGTGCCGTTACCATACCCTGGGCCCGAGGGCATATCGAACGAGCCTGCTTGCGCGATCGTAACCGGACGGCCGTGATTGTCTTGATTAGGTACGCCGTTCGGATCACCGAAACCGCCCGTCTGTACTTTCGCCGGCGCAGCCGCCATGGTTGGCGTCGCCGAGCTGCCCGTGGAGAACACATTTGTCTTGACCGGCGGCCGGGGGATCATCGGCTTCATGTCCGGCAGAACTTCTTTTGGGGCAGCAATCGCCACCTTGGGCGCCTGCTCCTCGGGAACGGGAAGCTTCTTCCGAACCAATTCAACTGGAACGCGCATGGCTTCGGGTCGCGGCGCTACCGGCTCGGTGATCTTTGGAGCAGGAGTGGGAAAATGCTTGACCGGCGCCGGCTCCTGCGGTACTGGAGGCGGGGTGCTGACCAGGCTGACGAAGTGGTAGTCGTGCTCCCGGGGCTCAAGAACATCGGGGTGCAGTATGGCAGTAATCACAAAGAACGCCACCACCAGCGACTGCGCGCCATAACTGAAAACAAACCTCTCCCACCGAGTGCGAGGCTCGGGCAGAAGACCTAAGGTCAATTGTGAAGCCTGGGAGTCCATGTACGGCACCTCATGTAGCTATCTACTTAGCGCTTGCGAAAGAAGTGGTCAATCCCACGAACGGGCAGTTTCAAAGGCCCCGGGGGAAGGGTCCAGGGACGACACTTCGTTCGGTGAAGTGCACGCCGAAGGCCATCTTCGACGAAGGCGCTCCACTCTTAAGATGCTGCTAAGCGGCTACTTACATTAGGAAGAATCTATCCTAACAGACTGCAAGACCCCATCTGCAAGGTTTTTCCTATTTGGGGAAGGGAAATTTTGGTGGGAAATCGGAAGATTTTGCCCGGGACGCCGCGCTCACCACAAACCACGTAAAGACAGCTGCCCCAGCGATACTACTCGTCCTCTTCTTCGTCCAGCTTGATACGCAGAGACCTCAAGAACTTCAAGTCCTGCTCGCTGATCTTGAGCTCGGCGTTGGTGCTGAGCGAGCGAGCGGAGACCAGGGAAGTCTGATCGGTGGTGTGTTCGCCCTGCTTGCTGACGCCGATGGTGGCCTCGAGCACCAGGAAAATGTCGTAGCCGCCTTCCTTGATGCGGGCAACCACTTCAGCGATCGATTCGGAATCGGAAAGAGACTCGTTGATCGCTTCTCCGAGTTCTTTCATGAGCTGCTTCAGTTGCTGATCCACGAGCCCCCCTGGAATCGGACGCCGCTGATGGGGGACATCACATGCGGATGTGATGGCGCCCATCGTCATTGTACGCCCGCCCGCTGCTAAAATCGACTGATAGTGACCGGCTAATTCTCCGGCTAATTCTTAATGATCGACGCCCAAGTGGTGAAAAAAATTGCGCTGACCTTTCGGGCGGCCATTAGGGCGGTCGTCGACTCGGTCGAGAGCAGCCGGACGGGCCGAGCCGTACTGGCCGGAATTCGCGCCACCGCTCGTTCTTTCGGCCGAGTGCTGCACCAGCTCTGGCTGGAAGTGACCGGATTCACGTTTCTGGCGATGGCTGCGGTCGGGGCCATGGCTGGCATCCGCGAGTACGGGAAGTACCAGTCTGGCCACGCGAGTGGACCGGGGCGGTTGCTGCTGGCGGTATGCTTCACGGTTTCATTCACCTGGTTCGGCCTGAGTTCGTTCTGGCGCGTAAAGAAGAGAGCCAAGAGCTAATAGCGAAAAGCAAAAAGCGAAGAAGGGCAGACGCACATGAACGAACTCAAGACGGCCGAACTCCCAACCAAACCGGCAGCCTCCCACCCTAGCCAAGAGACGTCTTCTCATATCGCCGTACTCCCCTTCTACGCGCCCACCGATCTTGCCGCGTGGGACTATGACCGTGATGTGGGGTATCCGGGAGAATTTCCCTACACGCGCGGTGTGCAGGCCACGATGTACCGCGGCCGCCTCTGGACGATGCGTCAGTACGCCGGCATGGGCGACGCCGAAGAGTCGAACAAACGCTACAAGTATCTGCTGGCCAACGGGACGACGGGCCTATCGGTGGCGTTTGATTTGCCAACGCAGATTGGCCTCGATTCAGACAATCCGCTGGCCTTCGGAGAAGTTGGCAAAGTCGGCGTCGCCATCGATTCGATTGAAGACATGCAGCGTCTGTTCGATGGTATTGACCTGACCAAGATTTCGACCTCGATGACCATCAATGCCACGGCATCGATTCTGCTGGCGTTATACGTCGCCGTGGCGCGTCGCCAGAGCATGGACATTCGTAAGCTCTCCGGTACAGTGCAGAACGATGTGCTCAAGGAGTACATCGCGCGTGGAACGTATATCTATCCGCCGCATCAGGCGATGCGCATCATCACCGACCTTTTTGCCTGGACGAATGAGAACGTGCCGGAGTGGAACACGATTTCGATCTCGGGCTATCACATGCGCGAGGCGGGATCGACGGCGGTGCAGGAAGTCGCCTTCACGCTGGGCAACGGAATCGCCTATGTGGAAGCGGCGATTCGCGCGGGCCTCGATGTGGACAAGTTCGCGCCCCGGCTTTCGTTCTTCTTCAATGCCCACAGTAATTTTCTGGAGGAGGTCGCAAAGTTTCGCGCCGCGCGCCGCATGTGGGCGAAGATTATGCGCGACCGCTTCCAGGCGAAGAGTCCAAAGTCGTGGATGCTGCGCTTCCACGCGCAGACGGCCGGGTCCACGCTGACGGCGCAGCAACCGGAGAATAATATTGTGCGCACGGCGATCCAGGCCATGGCGGCGGTGCTTGGCGGGACGCAGTCTCTGCACACCAATTCCTATGATGAAGCGCTGGCCCTGCCGACCGAAGCGTCGGCGCGCATCGCGCTGCGCACGCAGCAGGTGATCGCATTCGAATCGGGCGCGCCGCAGACGGTCGATCCGCTGGCGGGGTCATATTACGTCGAATCCCTGACCAGCGAAATCGAGAAGCGGGCAGTCGACTACCTGGAAAAAATCGAAGCCATGGGTGGCATGCTCAAGGCGATCGAACGCGGATATGTACAGCAGGAAATCCAGAATGCCGCTTACGAATACCAGCAGGCGGTGGACCGGCAGGAGGCAGTGGTGGTCGGCGTCAACCGTTTCCAGATCGAACAAGAGCACGCGGTACCCATCCAGCGCATTGATCCGGCTCTGGAACCGAGACAAGTGGAGCGCCTGCGAGCCCTGCGTGCGAAGCGCAATGCCGAAACCTGGCAAGCTGCGATCCGCGCCGTCGAAGACACGGCGCGTTCGGGAGACAACCTAATGCCGCGCATACTGGCGGCGGTGGAGGCAAACGCCACGGTCGGCGAAATTTCAGACGCGATGCGGAAAGTCTACGGGGAATACAAGGAAGCAGTGGTGATTTAAAGGTAATGGTTGGCGTGTAGGTCGCTCCTTTTTCATCTCCGTCATCTCACCTGTTCCTGTGGTATAAATTGCTTCCAAACAGGGGCGGCGACATGCCAGACGATTCCGCACCGCACGCTGATGACCTTGAGGCGTTCGCACGTCAACGGTTCCACAAGTTGAATGCGGCGGAAGAGAAACTGTTACGCGCGGCACCTGTGGGTGAGATCGCCGTCTGCGGGGCAGCCGACGCCCCGGATAAACAGAATGATCCGGCCACCGCTCCCGCCTGGGGCCCCGAGCGGGAGATTCACGCTGAGATAATTAGCTGGCTGTGCGCGGACCCGGGAGCATCGCAGAGGGTCGACTCTCGTGGGGTCATCGTCGCTGCCGCCAAGATCATAGGTAAGTTGGATTTATCCTTCGCGACCATCCGTTTCCCTCTTCGCTTTTGGCGCTGCTGTCTCGTTACCGATGCTGACCTCAATCATGCCACCATACCCTTGCTGGACCTGAGCGGCAGTTCGATAAGAGGACTGAATTTGGAGGGTGCGACTGTGAGCGGCAACGTCTTTCTACGGCGCGACTCTATCGGGCCCGGCCTTCTCACGTGCGGCTTTTCCGCTGTCGGCGAGGTGAAATTGTTGGGCGCTCAGATCGGGGGCAATCTGGATTGTGACGGCGGCAGCTTCCTGAATTTCGGCGAAAGGGCCACGAAGAAAGCCATATTTGCGGACGGAGTTAAAGTGTCGGGTTACGTTTTCCTGCGCGGAACATCGGCCATGGGCGAGGTGAATCTGCTCCATGCCCAAATTGGAAGCAATCTGGAGTGTGACGGTGCAAGTTTCGAGAACCCTGGCGGTTTCGCGCTGTTGGCGCAGCACGCCGATGTCAAAGGGGACATTTGCCTCCGCAAACAATCGCTGGACAAGGGCGAGCCGAAAAACTTCTCAGCGAGGGGCGAAGTGAACTTGTTTAATGCCCGAATTAGAGGAAATCTGGATTGCCATGGGGGCAAGTTCGACAATGGTGACGGCGAGGCAATAATCGGTGAAATAATCCAGGTCGACGGCCATATCCATTTACATGATCACTTTATTGCCCGGGGCTCGGTGCGGCTGTTTGGTGCCCAAATCGGACAAAGCCTTAATTGTTCGGAGGGGAGCTTCAATATCCTGACTTTGGAGACCGCTTCCATCAAAGGGATTTTCGATTGGTCCAAAGTGCAGAATAGTCACAACGTACAACTCAACCTCAAAAGCGCTTCTGTAGGTACTCTTGAGGACGATGAAGCAAGCTGGCCATCGAAAGGAAACCTGGATCTCGACGGATTTACGTACAACCGCATTTCCGCGGGACCATCCGATCCAGAAACCCGCCTCCAGTGGCTTGAGCGGCAGGACAAGTTCACGCGCCAACCCTACCAACAATTGGCTAAGGTCTTGCACGACGGTGGCGACGAACCCGGCGGGCGGAGGGTGCTCTTCGAGATGGAAGATCGCAGCCGGCGGGAACAACACGGTCGGTCCTGGTCTTGGCGCACCTGGGATTGGGTCTACAAACGGACGGTCGGCTATGGGTATAACTCGGAGCAGGCGCTCTTGTGGCTCGCAGCCCTGACCCTGGTGGGCTCTCTGTTCTTTGGTCTCGGCTATCTGGGCGGAGCGATCGCTCCGAATGATAAGGAGGCCTATGGAACTTTTGAGCAGCAAGGCTCTCCGCCTAATTATTATGTGCATTTTAATCCGCTGGTCTACTCCTTCGAGCACTCGTTTCCGCTAATCAACCTCAGTGTGAAGGACCATTGGGAACCAACGTCGGCGTTGCGCGTGCCAGTCGTTGCGAACGGGGTATTTCGGTGGATGCAAGACCACCACTTCCGGTTACGTTTTCCGAGTCTCCTGCGCGGGTGGATGTGGCTTCAAACCTTGGCGGGCTGGATTCTTGCGACTCTCTACGTCGCAGGCCTCACGGGTATTGTGAAGAGTGACTAATTTGCCAGTTTGTAATCGCAGGCGGTGCGGC
Source organism: Terriglobales bacterium (assembly GCA_049520095.1). Taxonomy (GTDB): domain Bacteria; phylum Acidobacteriota; class Terriglobia; order Terriglobales; family Acidobacteriaceae; genus Acidiflorens. Next base: position 23,407 of record JBEKQC010000010.1, on the reverse strand, counting down.
AGGCTTCGCAATACAACAGACCGTCGGTGCAAAGGCGTATGTCGAGCTGCGACTGGCAGAGCACGCAGTATTTTTCGCACCAGCAATTCGCCTCAGATCGCTCGCATTGGGCGCAGACGATCTGGCTTACACCCGGCTTCGAGGACATGGTTGGAGTCTAGTTTGGCCTGGGCAGAGAAGGAACGTAACGGAAGTCACTCAAGAGCAGGTCTGCCTCCGAGACCTGGCCAATTTGCGCCCTTCCCGCCTAGGTGTTAAGTTAATCAGTTCCAGATTCCGGCAGCCCAGCCACTGTCTGAGCAATGTCTGACCGAGGCTCTTCTTGTCCGCTCTAGAAGCCACCCCGCCCGTTGTCCCAAACAACGTCCGCAAGACCGCGTTGAACGCCGTCCATCGTCAGATGGGCGCGAAGATGGTGGGCTTCAACGGCTGGGACATGCCGGTCGAATATCCTGCGTCGATCGGATGCGGCATTGTAGCCGAGCATCTGGCGGTGCGCACCGGCGTCGGCATCTTCGACGTCAGCCACATGGGCGACATCCGCTTGGCCGGACGTGAAGCGCTGGCCGCCGTCCAGCATATCTCGATGAATGACGCATCGCGGCTGGCGATCGGCCAGGCCCAGTATTCGGCGTTGCTCTATCCGCAAGGAACGTTTGTGGACGACGTGATCGTTCATCGTTTAGGCGAGGACGAGTACCTGCTGGTGATCAATGCGGGCACACGCGAAAAGGACTTCAGCTGGGTGCGCGATAATACGCGCCAATTTGATTGTAAGGTCGAACATCTTTCCGACGACTTCACCCAGATTGCGATTCAGGGTCCGAAGGGCGTTGACGTTCTGCAAAAGCTGACCGATGCCGACCTGAGCGCGGTGAAATTCTACTGGGTGACGCGCGGGACGATATGCGGCCTGAAGAATATCTTGATGGGCCGCACGGGATACACTGCCGAAGACGGATTCGAAATTTACATTCCGCCGGACGAGCCGACCAGCGCGCGTGTCTGGTACGCGATTCTGGAAGCGGGAAAGGAATTTGGCGTTGTCCCCTGCGGTCTAGGTGCGCGCAACACGCTACGCCTCGAAGGCAAGCTTCCGCTCTACGGACACGAAATCTCCGACACGATCAACGTGTGGGAAGCGGGCCTGGATCGTTTCTGCAAGATGGAGAAACCGGATTTTATCGGGCACGCGGCGTTAGAGAAGGCGAAAACTGAGGGCGTGAAGAAAACGCTGGTCGGGCTCGAGATGGTCGATCGGGGCATTGCGCGCGACGGATACAAGGTGCTCGACGACGGAGGACGCGAAATCGGCTACGTCACCAGCGGTTCTCCGGCGCCGTTCTTGAAAAAGAACATTGCGCTGGCTTACGTTCCGCCCGCGCAGGCCGCGGTGGGAAAGACGGTGAAGGTGGAAATCCGCGGGCAAGGTGTGAAAGCACAAGTGGTACCGACGCCATTTTATAAGCGTCCGAAGAAAGCAGCGAAGAGCGAATAGCGAAGCAAGAAGCCAGGAGCCAGAACGAAATGCCTTATCCAACCGACCGCAGATACACAAAAGAACACGAATGGATAACCGCCGACGGCACGATCGGTATCACCAACCACGCCCAGGATTCGCTCGGCGACATCGTGTTCGTGGAATTGCCCAAGGTGGGTACGGAGATTACCGTAGGAAAGGCCTTCGGCACAGTGGAGTCGGTCAAGGCCGTCTCCGATTTGTTCGCTCCGGTTTCAGGCACCGTGACGACCGTGAATGACGCTCTGGCCACAGCCCCGGAGCAAGTCAACAAAGATGCGCACGGCGCCTGGATGGTCAAGATCAAGGTGAAGGATCCGGCGGAGATGAATGCACTGCTTTCCGCGGCGGACTACGACAAGTTTGTGAGCGAAGAGGCGGGACATTAAAAATCATTCCACTTTTGGCCTACATCAAAGTACCTCGCGACATGCCACAATCGAATCCACCGACGACTACATTTGAAGAAAGCTCTTATGAGATATCTGCCTAAATCTCCCGCGGATCGTGCCGCCATGCTGCAGGCGATCGGGATCCGCTCCATCGATGAACTTTTCTCGCCGATTCCAGCCGAATACCGCCTGACGCGCGATCTCGCCATCCCCCGCCAAATGGCGGAGTCGGAAATTGTCGACTGGTTCAAGCAGCGGGCGAAAGAAAACGGCGAGGGCTATACCAGCTTTCTCGGAGCCGGGGCGTACTTCCATTACCGGCCAGTTGTGATCGACGCGCTGGTGCAACGCGGCGAATTCCTGACCTCTTACACACCGTATCAAGCCGAATTTGCGCAGGGGACGCTGCAGGCCATCTTTGAATTCCAGACGATGATCGCGGAACTCACCGGCATGGACTTGGCGAATGCTTCGATGTATGACGGCTCAACCGCCGCGGCCGAGGCCGTAATGATGGCGGTCCGCGTCACGGGGAAACATTCGGCCGTGATCGCGCGCAACCTGCATCCCGAGTATCGCGAAGTGCTCAACACCTATGCAACCCACCAGGCTCTTCCGCTGAACAAAGTTTCGTTCACGAACTCTGGAACCATCGATTTCAAGGAACTGGAGAAAGCAGTAGGTGACGATACGGCGTGCGTCCTGATTCAGTCGCCGAATTTCTTCGGGACGATTGAAGACGTAGAGGCAATCGCCGAGATCGCCCACAAACGCGGAGCGCTGCTGATTGTCTCAATCGCCGAAGCCGCGTCGCTAGGCATCGTCGAGCCGCCACGCACGGCCGACATCGTAGCCATGGAAGCGCAATCGTTCGGAGTGCCGCTGGGTTTCGGCGGTCCTTACTGCGGCGTGCTGGCCACCAAAGAAAAATTCGTCAGGCAAATGCCGGGACGCCTCGTCGGTCAGACCGTCGACAAAAACGGCAAACGAGGTTTCGTGCTGACGCTCGCCACGCGCGAGCAGCACATCCGCCGCGAGAAGGCGACGTCCAATATTTGCACCAACCAGGCGCTGGTCGCGCTCATGGTGAACATCTTCATGACCGTCTACGGCAAGGTCGGCTTGCGCGAACTGGCGAAGCAGAATCTGGCGAAGACTGCCTACGCTGTCGGCGAGTTCAGCAAACACGCCAAGGTATTGTTCGCGGGCGCGCCAAGATTCAACGAGTTCGTGGTGCAGACCAGCGAAGATCCATACGCTATCAATTCGCGGCTGCTGGGACACAAGATCGTCGGCGGATTCCCACTGAAGAAGTTTTATCCCGAACTCGGACACGCCGCGCTGTGGTGCTGCACAGAGCTGACGACGCGGTCGATGATCGATACCGCCGTCGGCCTGGTCGCCGAAAGCGAGCGCTCGGTTCGAACTATGAAGGAGGTCGAACAGGAGGAGGTGCGCTTATCATGATTCATTTGTTGAAGCAACAGTTGTTTCTCAGGCATGGGAGAAATGGACAATATCTTCGAAATCCCAGACTTCTAGTCTGATCGCTTTACTCAATCGCGGCGATGAAGAAACTTTCGACGAATATCGGGTGAGAGTATTAATACTCTCTGGAAATCAGACATTCTTTATAGATGCAAATGGCGTGGCCTCAACAAAAGGCAAACTTGGCATTGGAATCGACAAAGCGATGTTTATTAAATTTCGAGACTCGCTTCACACTGACCAGCGGAAAATACTTAGAAAAGAAGAATCCGAGGAGGTGACGCGATGAAGCACATCACCCGTAAAGCGACGCGTCACATCAACCAGAACGAAGGCCTGATCTTCGAGAAGTCGTCTCCCGGCAAAGCGGCCTGGAAGTTGCCGCCGCTCGATGTTCCGGAAGTGGACACCAAGGCGCTTCTCGGTTCGCAAGAAAGAAAAGACCTGGGCGATATGCCCGAGGTCAGCGAGATCGAAATCATCCGTCATTTCACCCGCCTTTCGACCTGGAACTACGCCATTGATCTCGGCATGTATCCGCTGGGCTCTTGCACTATGAAGTACAACCCGCGCGTCAACGAGTTTGTGGCGCGCGTCGAAGGTCTCGCTAACGGCCATCCGTATCAGGCGGAGAAGATTTCGCAAGGCGCTTTGCAAATCATGAAAACGTTGAGCGACTGCCTGCTTGAGATCACCGGCATGGACGCGATCACGCTGCAACCGGCCGCGGGCGCGCACGGCGAACTTACGGGGTTGCTATTGGCGCGCGCGTATCACCAGTCCAAAGGCAACGCGCGCAAGAAAATTCTGATTCCAGACTCGGCGCATGGCACGAATCCGGCGACGGCGGCTACAGCAGGCTATGCGGTCGAGAATTTGAAGTCCAACGACCGCGGCATGGTTGACGTGGCGGCGCTGGCGGCGCAGATGAATGAAGACGTCGCGGCTCTGATGGTGACCAATCCGAATACGCTCGGCGTTTTCGAGCAGGAGATTCACGAGGTCGCCGAACTCATGCACGCTAAGGGCGGCCTGCTCTACATGGATGGCGCCAACATGAACGCGCTGGTCGGGAAGGCGCGGCCGGGAGACTTCGGCGTCGATGTCATGCACCTGAATCTGCACAAGACTTTTTCGACGCCGCATGGCGGAGGCGGTCCGGGGTCGGGGCCCGTCGCAGTAAAGAAAATTCTGGCACCGTTCCTGCCCACTCCGGTCGTCATCACCAAGCCGGATGGCACGCTCGGCTTCGAATATAACCGTCCGCAATCGGTGGGACGCGTGCGCGCGTTCTACGGAAATTTCGGCATGTTCATCCGCGCCCTCGCCTACATCTTCGCCAACGGGCCCGACGGCCTGCGCCAGACGACCGAAGACGCGGTGCTCAACGCGAATTACATCCGCAAGGGACTCGAAGGTGTTTACGACCTGCCCTACTCGACGCCTTCGATGCATGAAGTCGTCTTCAGCGACAAGGTGCAATCGAAGAAAGGCGTGAAGACGATGGACCTGGCGAAGCGGCTGATCGATTACGGATTTCATCCCTACACGACGGCGTTTCCGCTGATCGTACACGGCGCGCTGATGATCGAGCCGACCGAGAGCGAGCCGAAAGAAGAACTGGATCTCTTCATCGAGGCCATGAAGTCGATCGCGGAAGAGGTGGAAGAAGATCCACAGTTCGTGCTCGACGCTCCTCACAACACGCGCATATCCCGTCTGGATGAAACCGCCGCCGCGCGCAAGCCAGTGCTGCGCTGGAAGCCGGAATCTTAGCTTGTGGAGTGACGGGCGTCCCCGCCTGTCCGTCGGGACTTAGGTCTCGGATGTCATCCTGAGCGAAGCGAAGGACCTCTGCAGTTTCCTGTCTAATCGGCAACGCTGCGTCTTGCTAAAATCACATAAGTCCAACACCATGCCCGACGATCCGGCCAGCTCCGAGCCCGAGATTGCCCGTGAACAAGCCCGCCATCTAGCCGAACACCACTACTACGCCGCGCTCGATCTGGTTCTCGAAGGCCACCACCAGCAGGCGGTCGAAGAGTACCGGCTGGCGGTGGCGGCTGATCCCAGGTTCACCGACGCGCTGCATGGACTGAGCCGGGCGCTGCAGGACCTCAACCGCTTCGACGAAGCCATCGAGGTCTCCAAGCAAATTTCAGAAATCGATCCCGACGACATTCTGGCGCACACCAGCCTCTCGATCCTGTATCAGAAGAAAGGAATGGTTCCCGAAGCCGAGGCGGAAGGAAACAAGGCGCGGGTGCTGGGGTGGAAGCAGCAGTTGAAAAAGGGGAGTGGGTAGTTGAGGGATGGATTTTGAAACGCCGGGGTCGCGGTGAGAGACCGGAGAGATTCTACGATGTCCGTTGCCTGATGCCCTTAAAAAAGGCTAGACGGCATTCTTGGTTCTTTCTTCGGCGGGTCAACTGCCGACCGGCACCAAGTTTGGTGTCAGACAAGCACATCGAGAGACATTCAAGCCTTCCACCCTTCGTTCCGGAACATCGTGAGCACATTCATACAGGGTATTTTGAGCACAGCACACACGTCGGGAATGTTCGGCTTCGCGATTGCACCGGAGGGCTTTTCTCCCGTGACAACGCTGCCGCCTCGCGCTTGGGCAAGTGCAATGACAAAGGGGTCGCCAGAGGATCTGTTCCGCCTAGTGTCAATCAGCCTCGGATGAACGGAAAGTATTGTAGCGACTCTTTGCTGAATCTCCGTGTCGAGCGCCACAACCATCCCGCGGCGAGCTTTCAGCCATTGGAACGCGGCGTCATCCTTCTTTTCGAGTTCCCTAAAGACTTCATCGACTGCAAGAATAGTGCCGCCCAATGCTGCCGCATCCATCTGCATCCAGATCGTCGGAAACACGTCTGGCGGATAGTAGCGAAACACGTCGAGAACGCCGCTCGAATCGATGCTATAGGCCACTATTCTCCTTGGCCCACCAGTTCGGGTCGCGCGTAGTCGCGCTGGATTTCTGGCAGATGCTTAACCCTGACCCTCAGATAGTCCGATACGTCACTAGCCGTGATGTGCTCGCGGTTGAAGTTTTCTATGACCAGAGTAGTAAAAAGAGGCCCGGCGCTGGACAAGGAGACAACGTGGGGTGGCGCAAATCCTTCTTTCCGCTGGTGCTTCCATTTGGCATATTCGATTCTGTAATCATCGCGCTTCTTGTAATAGAACTTCTCATTGGTGCGGCCTAGCGAGAGCAATCGAACGAGTAGTGCTTCTCTGCTACCTCCAAATTTTCGCGATAGCGACTGGATTTCCGCATCAGACCAAGTCATATCTGCTGAGTGGTGACTGCGAAGCTCGTTCGTAGCCAAAAGATCTTTTCTAGGAAACAGAACGGCTCCTGCAACTCGGTTACAGAAGGTTTCGATTTGAGCACTGGCATTTCGTCGCAGATTGTCGTCGAGGTCGCATATCCCGCCTTCATTTAGGGCGATGTGCGTCGTCTCGTGGAGCAATGTGAAGATGCGCCCCCGATAGGCATCCTTGATATTGACGACGACGGCCGGCAGTGGTTTTAGAGAGATGGAAAATCCGCGTGCCTCTTCGACTTCCAGACCAGTAGCTTGAAATGTCAGAACGCCTATGCGCTCAAGAAGAGTACGCCACTCACGAAAGGCCTCATTGTCGACACGCCACTGGTTTTGCATCTCAGTTCGAACACCGAGAGCATCGCGGATATTACTGGCGGCGGCTTCCGGATCATCGCTTAGGCGAACCTGGACATCGAAAGACGACGGAGTAAGCTGCAGATCGCCCATGAGCTCAAGCGCCCATTCTCTGCGGTCGTATGCTTTCCTGATCTCGAACGCGAGTTCGGGCGTCATAGGAGGTGGCCCGTCGCTCCCAGTCGCAGCGCGGAAGTCGTGAAGAGCATCGAACGTGTGGGGAGGTTCCGAGAGATAAAAAACCGCCAGCGGTCTCTTTGTAGCCGCTGCGAAATTGCGGAGCTGAGCGACCGAAGGTCGCTCTCGGCCAGCTTCCCAGGCGCGGATGCGATCTACCTTAACAGCAAGCTTTTTCGCAACCGCATCTTGGGTCAGGCTCGCCGACTCCCTAGCCCAAGTCAGCAATGCGGGATTTGCTAGGGCTTCCACGGGTAAGGTTTACGCTAGAAAGAGCGTGGCAGTTGCGCCAGCGATAGTCAAGCCTCACCTTAACTTCACCGTAGGTGAGCCGGGTGCACCCCTCTGGGCTATCCTCATTCTCTTTTTGTTGCAATGGCGGAAATTTCGACGTTTGGACGGCACGTAACTGCTGGTCACTCGGTCCCCACGCGCGCCTTCTGCGAGGTAAAATAGCTCTATGCGTGAAGTCGTCGTTGTTTCCTCCGTCCGTACTCCGGTAGGCCGCGCGTATAAAGGTACGTTGCGTGCCACGCGTCCTGATGAACTGGCTGCCGTTGCGATCAAGGGCGCGCTCGAACGTGTGCCGCAGCTTGATCCCGGATCAAACTACAAAGAAATTGAAGACGTCATCCTGGGCTGCGCCATGCCTGAGGCCGAGCAGGGGATGAACGTGGCCCGCATCGCTTCGCTGCGAGCAGGGCTGCCGGTCGAGGTGTCGGCGGTGACGATCAATCGCTTCTGCTCGTCCGGCTTGCAGGCGATTGCCATGGCGGCCGAGCGCATCATGAGCGGCGGCGCCGAGGTGATGGTCGCGGGTGGGACGGAATCAATGTCGATGATCCCCATGGGCGGCAACAAGATTTCGCTCAACCCGTGGCTGGTGGATCATTATCCGGATGCGTATCTCTCGATGGGGCTGACGGCGGAGCGGGTGGCGGCGCGCTTTGGCATCACGCGCGAGGCGTGCGACCAGTTTTCCCTGCGCAGCCATCAGAAGGCGCTGGCGGCAATCGCGGCGGGCAAGTTTGAGGAGGAGACGGTCGCCGTGCCGGTTAGCATTACCACCCCGAACGGAGCGAAGCCGAAAAAGCACCACATTACGTTCAAAGTGGACGAGGGTCCGCGCGCCGATACTTCGCTCGAGGCTCTGGGCGCGCTGAAGCCCGCGTTTCACATGAAGGGCGTAACCACCGCGGGGAATTCTTCGCAAATGTCGGATGGGGCGGCCGCAGCCGTGGTGATGTCGGCCGAGCGGGCTAAGGCTCTGGGCATCACTCCGCTGGCGCGCTACGTGGCGTTCGCGACCGCTGGATACAAGCCGGAAGAGATGGGCCTCGGCCCGGTGTTTGCCATTCCCAAGGCGCTGAAACTGGCCGGGCTGAAGCTATCAGACATCGACGTGATCGAGCTGAACGAGGCCTTTGCGGCGCAGTCGCTGGCGGTGATCCAGGAAGCTGGGCTTGATCCTGAACGCGTGAATCCTAACGGAGGTGCAATCGCCTTGGGGCATCCGCTGGGATGCACCGGGGCTAAGCTGACGGCCAGCGTGATTCGCGAACTGAAGCGGCGCAAGGGACGCTATGGCATGGTGACGATGTGTGTTGGCGGCGGGATGGGCGCAGCGGGGATTTTTGAGAATCTGTCGTGACATTACTCGATCTTTACTCAATCATTATTTTCAGGGACGCCGTTTTGCGGTATCCTTTGCTGTTAGATTACCGTCTAAATAAGTAGAACGGCAGAGATTTTGCCCGGCTCACCTCAGTCGGTTGGGAGGTGCTTTATGCGGCTCTCCGGTCTTGTCGTCGCGGCAATCCTGTTAGTTTCAGTAACTCTTCTGGCGCAGCATTCCTCCGGAGGCGGTGGATCGAGTTCCGGTGGCTCGCACGGCGGCTACTCGGGAGCGTCCAGTTCATACGTCAATTCGGCTGGCAGCCACACTTCTAGTGGCTCAGCTTCGCATGTTGCCAGCGCGAGTGCGTCATCGCACCCGTCGCCATCTTCCAAGGTCTCGTCCACGAAGGGAAACGCCGCGCTGGAAAAGAAAAGTTCCCGCTCGCTGTTGCATCCTTTCAGAAAGCCAAAACTGGTGCAGAGTGCGGAATTCAAGCGTCCTGTGCGATGTCTGAAGGGACCATGCCCGGTCTGCCCGCTGGGACAATCGCGCGATGGGAATGGTGCATGCGTGGTGGCGAACAACGTGTGTTCTTCCGAGCAATCGTGGAACGGCTTTGCTTGCGCCGTGCCATATTGGTCTAACGGTTGCGAAGCCTTGGCGGAGCAACTGGCGGTGGAGGAGCGACAGATGCGGGGGCAAAATGACCCCGGCCAAAGCCTGCGCTATCGGGTGCTGCAAGACCAATATGAGCAATGCCTGATGCGCTCCCGCTTGCCTTTCGGTACTTATGCGTTCGATGACGCGATCCTGTTCGATCTTCCCTAGGCGCGGCGCGATGGCCGCTCACGCTCGAACGTGATATCCGTTTGCGGAGCCACCGCGTTAGAATGGCTGTGGTCGTTTGTTATGTGTCCACTCGTTCTTCATTTATCAGCCCAAGTTTCGCAGCCTAAATTTCGAGGTCTAAAATATGGCCACTACAGCAATCCCTAAAACCAAAATTTCCGGCGGCAGCTTTTTGCTGGAAGAGCGGCAGACTGCCGATGTCTTCACCCCAGAAGATTTTTCCGAGCAGCAGCAGATGATCGGGCAGACGACCGAAGAGTTTGCCCTTAACGAAATTCTGCCCCAGGCCGAGAAGATCGAGCACAAGGATTTCTCGATTTCGCGCGATCTACTGAAAAAGGCGGGCGACCTCGGACTCAGCGGAGTTGAAATTCCCGAGGCCTACGGCGGCCTCGAGATGGACAAAGTCACCGCCGCCATCATCGCCGATCATATCGCCAAATACGCCGGCTTTGCCACCACTTGGGGCGCGCACAGCGGCATCGGCTTGTTGCCTATCGTTTATTTCGGCACCGAAGAGCAGAAGAAAAAATATTTGCCGCGGCTGGCCACGGGAGAAATTGTTGGCGCGTACGCTTTGTCGGAAGCGACTTCCGGATCCGACGCCCTCAATTGCCGCGCTCGCGCCGTGCTTTCGCCGGACGGCAAGCACTACATCCTGAACGGTGAGAAGATGTGGATCACCAACGCCGGCTTTGCCGACTTGTTCACGGTGTTCGCGAAAATTGATGGCGAGAAGTTCTCGGCGTTCCTGATCGAAAGAACTTTTCCCGGATTTTCCATCGGCGGCGAAGAACACAAAATGGGCATCCGCGGATCTTCCACTTGTCCCATCATCCTCAACGACTGCAAGGTGCCCGTCGACAATCTGCTGGGCGAAATTGGCAAGGGGCATATCATCGCCTTCAACATTCTGAATATTGGACGCTTCAAACTCGGCGCGATGTGCGTGGGCGGGGCCCGGGTTTCAGTCGAACATGCCGTGGCCTATGCCAAGCAGCGCAAGGCGTTCGGCAAGACGATTGGCGACTTCGGGCTGGTGCGCGAAAAAATCGCGAACATGGCGACGCTGATCTATGTCGGCGAGTCGCTCGTCTATCGCACGGTCGGGATGATGGACGCGCTGCTCTCGGAAATCGATTCCGCGAGCCCTGACGCCGCCAAAGAGCGGCGCAAGGCGATTGAGGAATATGCGGTCGAGTGCTCGATCCTCAAAGTCTGGGGATCGGAAATGATCGATTATGTCGTCGACGAGACCGTGCAGATCTATGCCGGTTATGGCTTTGTGGAAGAGTATCCGGCGGAGCGGGCCTACCGCGATGCGCGCATCAACCGCATCTTCGAAGGTACGAACGAAATCAATCGGCTGATCATCACCGGCTTCCTGCTGAAACGGGCGATGAGCGGCCAGTTGCCGTTGATGCCGGCAATCAAAAAGCTGATGGACGAAGTGCTGAGCGGTCCATCTACTGGCGAGGAGATCGAAGGCGCGCTCGCCGAAGAACGCAAACTAGTCGCGCAGGCGAAGAAGCTTGGCCTGTTCGTTGCTGGATCGGCGACGCAGAAGTACATGCAGGCGATTCAGGAGAAACAAGAAGTAATGGGCGCGATCGCCGATATGACGATCGAAATTTACGCCATGGAGTCGGCCGTGCTGCGGGCGCAGAAGATGGTTGAACAGAAAAGCGAAGCGGCGGCGGCGCTGCCGATTGCGATGACGCGTGTGTATTTGACGCAAGCGTTCGAGAAAGTCGAAGCGGCGGCCAGGAAAGTTATTGCCGATGTGGCTGAAGGCGACATGCTGCGCACGCAGTTGGCGATCGTGCGGCGGTTGGCGAAGTATGAGCCGTTCAACACGATTGCGCTGCGCCAGCAGATTGCTCAGAAGACGATTGAGGCAGGAAAGTACCAACTGGCGTAGAAACTCTGAATAACTTGTCATCCTGAGCGAAGCAGCTACTGCGCTCAGGATGACATTTTCAAGAAAGCGCTCGGTCTACTCCTTGGGAAAGTTCGGGTCGGCCTTCACCTCTTCAATCTGCTTGGTGTGGCGCTCGGAGTGCGCGGAGATCAGCAGGATCCACTGATACGCATCCAGTGGCCCCAGCATCGGATGCGGGCCGAAGTGGTCGCGCAGATCGTCGTTGGTGGTGCGGACGTAGTCCATCGTTGCTTTGCGGCTGTCTTCGAAGGCCTTGGTCAGCTCCGCCTGAGTCGCCCAGCGATTGGTTGGCTTCAGGAACTCCGGCGCTTGCACTTTATGACTGCGGTCCGGAACCATCTTCAGAATCGTCTCGTCTTTCCCCGCTACTTCGGCGCGCTTGGTCGGATCCGCAGGCGAGGCCATAATCTGCTTTTGTACGAGTCCAAGGAGCGACGACTCGGAGATGGCAATGTGCTCCGAAACTTCGGCCACCGACCAGCGGTCGGGGCCAGGCTTGAATCTCCATTGCTTTTCCGACAATCCCGCGATGGATTTCAGAAACGCGTCGCGTGTGGCCTGCAGGCTGTTGAGCGCAAATTCACGCTCCGCAGCGGTCAAAGGCATTGGCGCCGGGGTCGCGGCGGTTTGAGCGATGCTGACCAGAGCCAGCGCGAGGACAAAGCACAGCACGGAAGAAAACTGCCAGTAGATTTTCATTCATTACCCCTGTGAGATTGGAAATGCGGCAGAGCAATTATCAACGGCGGTCGGGCAAAGCGCAAATCGGCTTATTGGAAGCGGATCACTCGAACCAGCCGCTGCGGTAGGCCACCCACCACGAGATGTACACGATGGGAATACTCGAGCCCAGCGCCCACCAGAGCGGCAGAACGAAATCGGCCAGCAGCCCGAGCACCGTGAAGGAGATCCAGAAGATCTTGCGCTCCATACTCTGGATTGTAGGTCATTCGCGCCGCATATAATCCTGGTTAGCCGCCTGCGGGAAAAACTTCGGTTACGTATCAAGGTATCCAGGGAATCAGGCTTTGGGCTTGAGTTCTTCCATCACACTTTGAATCAATTCTTTGGCGTCAGTGAGGTTTTTCATGATGAGCTGCACATCCATCACCGGCTTGCCCGGCCAGCGCTGGCTCTGACAATAGACGCCATGTTGCCCGACCAGCGCCATGGCGTCGGTGACCAGGTCCATGGTGACAGCGAGGCGTCCGCGGGGCACGCCCATGCGAATTTCGTAGTGTTCGAGCTCTTCCTGCTTCTCGTTGAAGACGGCCATGAACAGATTGTAGCGGGGATGTGGGTATAATTCTCGTGCGGTTCTTAGCGCTTAGCTTTCGTCTTGGCGAAGAGCCAACAGCTAAGAGCTAACGGGCTATCTCAGGAGGAACAAATCATGAACAAATGTGTCTTAATCACAGCGTTAGTCTTTGCCTTAGCGGTGGCAACGCTTGCCTCGGCGCAGATGAACATGTCGGAGGACAAATCAAAGCGGCCCAGTCCGCCGGCCAGTGCGCAGTGCAAATTTTCCGATGGCAAGACGATCAAGATGGATTATTCCAGCCCGCGCGCTAAAGGGCGGAAGATCTTCGGTGCGGCGAGCGAGCAGGCACTCGTGCCATACGGGGAGATCTGGCGTACCGGGGCAAATGATGCGACTACCTTCGTTACCGATGCAAATCTGACGGTCGGCGGGAAGGCTGTGCCAGCGGGCAGCTACACCATCTTTACTATCCCGAAGGCCGACGCATGGTGGCTGGTCGTCAGCAAGAAAACGGGCGAGTGGGGAACGGACTATCCCGGCGAAAAGGAAGACTTGGTGCGCGTGCCGATGAAAGTTTCCAAGACAGCGGCGCCGGTGGAGAATTTCACCATCGCTTTCGACCAAGCCGGCAGCAAATGCACGCTGCGCATGGAGTGGGAAAACACCCGCGCCAGCGCCGAGATTACAAAGTAAGTCATTACAAATAAGCCCCGGCGCTATACTGGAACCCGATGCGGCCAATGCTGCGCTTTCTTTGGAACGCCACCCGTGGCCACCGGATTGCCCCCTGGCGCAGTCCCTATCTTCTATGGCGCATCGAAACTTTCACTGGCGTCAAAATGACCCAGATCGGATTCCTGGAATTCTGGGAATTCTTGTGGACGGAGCGCAGCAGCCTGTGGCGCTTCCTGAAGTGGACGGCGGAGATGGATCGCTACGTGCATCCCAGGGCGAAGAACGTTTAGCGTAAGGACAGGCGCCCTCGGCTGTCCCTACGTTAGTTCGTCGCTTCCATCACGACATTAACTTCACTCCCTTTGCCCGCTCCCATTAGTTGGAAGGCTGAACCCCGGTTGGCCGCGACTTCCAGAAAACCCATACTGCCTAGAATCCCGAAGACTTCGCCGGGAGCGCCTTCAGCGTAGTTTGTGCAGATGCGCGTTGCCTGGGCCTTGTTTCCAATCGCGATCTTGAAGGCGGGCGGCGCGTCCGCGAAAAGTTGCGGCGCATCCTGCGGAGTGATGTTGGTGACGAGATTGCCAAAACGATCGACTTTCAGCACCACTCCTCGTAAGGTCCGCTCGTCCACCGGCTTGGGCCGCGGCGCGGCGAAGCGGACATAATCGGCGATCTCTTCGCCGAAACGATGAGGATCGAGTCCCCGGGCGAGATAAGCCGCAACTGGCGAGAAAATATCGCGCGCATGAAAGGTGTTGCTTCGGGGCTGCAAAAAATAGTGCTCGGCGGTGATGTGGCGCACGGAGATGCGCTCCTCGCGGTCGTAAACCAGAGAAAGTACGCCGTTGTCGGGAGCCACAAACAGGTGGCGGTCGCCGGTCAGAATCACAGGTCGTCGCGCCGTCCCCACCCCGGGATCGACGATCACCATGTGCACGGTCCCGGAAGGGAAGTAAGAGTAGGCCTGCGAAATGGTCAACGCGCCGTCCAGAATGTCGAAGGGCTGCACCGCATGGCTGATGTCGATGATCTGCGCGTCCGGGGCGATCTCCAGGATGACGCCCTTCATGGCGCCGATGAAGTGATCGTTGAGTCCAAAATCGGTGGTCAGAGTGATGATCGCAGTACGTGCCAATTCATTACCTCGTTCAATAGAAAGTTCTTCAGGGAGCCAAACGAAGTATCGGATGCCGCATGAGGGTGCGTCAAGGAGCAGTCAGCAATTCGCAAGCCGGACCAGTCTCGGCTCCGCTCTGGCGGAATGCTAAGTGCTGAATGCTGATTGCTGTTCTGAACCGGGCCGATTGGGCGTCTTGAGTGTAATCGAGATTTTCCAACAACGATTAGCCGTGCAATTGAGCCAAGGGGCTGTAAGGCTGAAAGTCCGACTCACGCGACATAGATATCGGTGGTTCTTACCAGAACACTAGTTCGAGCGGATAGGGGATTGGGACCCCTGCGCAGGTCGCTGGCTTAAACTTCCAGCCCCTGACGATTCCCATGGCGCCAGTGTCGTGGTGTTTCCCAACTGATTTCACGATCCCTATGTTTATAGGTTTCCCGTCCACCCCGACGGTAAACGACACGCCCACACCGCGCGCAAGCGGCGCACGCAGATTCCAAGGCGTGGGGCCCCAAAAATGGAGCCATTGTGGAGGACGCATGCTGTTACACACGGGCCACTCTGTTGCTCCTGTCAGAGGAGCGAACCGCGTTGCTTCGTCGGTCGAGTCATCCTCGGTAAGGTCGGTGACAACTCCGTCAATGGTAAAAACAGGTGGTGAAAGTTCTATCCGAATCAGCGTGGGTGGATGACTACGAGTGGTTACCTTTGTGCCTCATGCATCCGTGCCTCACTCATTTGCGCCATTCCGCTGCATTCTAATTTGCCGCACACTATTTCGCAGATCGCTCGCAAAGAGGTTCGTGACCGCGCGGCTCAAATTGTATGGAATCGAAGCCCCGGCACGTAGGAAAGTAGCCATGTGTCGAGGGAGATTCATAACAGTTCTGGTCACAACAATGTTCTTGAACACACTTTCGTTCGCAGGTACCTACGTAGCCTATGCGGTCGGATCGACCAGCTGCGATAAACACTTGGTTGGGTACCAGACAATCCAAGCGGCTGTTAACGCTGTTCCTTCTGGTTCCACCATTGAAGTGTGCCCCGGCATATATCCTGAACAGGTTGTCATTTCAAAACCGTTGACGCTCACTGCATTCACGGTTGCTGCATCAGAGGCATCAAACGCCGAGGTGTTGATCCAGATACCTGCGGGTGGTGCAACTGGGAGGGTCTATGACGGCATTATCGGAAATATTTACTCCCAGATTCTGGTGTCGTCGACCGGACCCGTAAATATTGCCGACATCGCGTTCGATGGGACTGGTAACAATATCCCAGATGGTTGGGGTAACCTCGCCGCCGTCTTCTACGAGGAATCTTCAGGTACAGTCAACGGTGTCTCCGTTGCAAACGAGATAGATGACGGGGGCGGAATGGGAATCGTAGCGGCAGCAAACACGATTCAGACGGTCACTGTGGAAAACTCTGATTTCCGATCCTTTGATTGTCTGGGGATATGGGGGGCAACAAATACATCCAGTTCCCTGACACTCAACGTGAAATCGAACACGATTAGCGACACCGGAGCCAATGGCGTATACAGCGGTACCGACGGCGTATATCTTCTAGGCTCTGTATCTGGCACCATAGAAAGTAATCTAGTCAACGGCAGTGGGAACGGCTTCAGTATGGTGCTCGATGGCTCCGCCGCAACGATAACGGCGAACACAATCATCGCTGGCACCATCGATGGTCCGCCGAATTCTGGGATCGAGGTGAACGGCGGTGCAAACACCGTTAAGGGCAACAGGATATTGTCTGGGCCTATCGGAGTCGGCATCGTGCTGACGGGTACGGCGACTGGCGGATCGGTCACGGGTAACACAATCACGGGTGGTTCAGGCGGATACGGAATCGACATGTGCGGTCAGGGCACTGCATCAGGATTTACTGTCACAGGCAATACCATCGTGGATACACCCGGATTCGGGCTACGGATGCCTGCATCTGGTAATAAGACTGCTCCGAATACGTACTACGTGGACGGGGCGACTCCTGTAGTAGTGGGGTGCTAACGCCAAGGCACAACTTCTGCTATCAGGCGTTAGCACTCAAAACCCTACCCAAGGGTCTTGTCTGACGGCGACGAGTCTTGCAGTTTAGTCGACTCGAACGTCGCCCGAGCCGGTGTGAACGGAAACGATCGGGCCGCCGCTCCCCACTTTGCCCACCACGCTCTTCCTCGACTCCTGAATGCGGCCCTGGACGGTGGTGGTCACGGGATGGCCCATCGTGACCGTTCCGGAGCTGGTGGAGATGTCGACGTCGAAGCTGGCGTCAGAGGGCAGACGCAAGGTCACGTTTCCCGAGCCGGTGCGGACGCTCCACATGTTGCTGGGTGAACCGTTGCCGTTTATGTCGCCGCTCCCCGACTCGGCATGAAATCCACCATGGATACCGTTCACGGTAATGTTGCCGGATCCGGTTCGCGCGTCCACATCGCCCGCGCCCACTTCGTCGATTTCGACGTCACCGCTGCCCGCCTTGACCCGCGCGGGACCGGAGAGTTCGTGCCCGCGGACGTTTCCCGATCCCGTCTGAAAACGCAGATCACCGGTGAGCCGCGCCAGTTGCAGGTCCCCCGAGCCACTCTCGAGATCGGCATTGCCCTTGAGGCCCTCGACCGTCTGATTGCCGCTGCCAGTATGGGCACGAATCGCGGTGTTCTCCGGGGCCGTGATTTCGTAGTCGATTGAAATGTTGTTGATGTTCACGTAGTCGATGCGGATGCCGTTGCCGTTCTGGCGAATGGGAGGATTATTCTGCAACTCCTGCACCTCAGTAGTCTTGTGGTCGCCGCCGAGCCAGGAATTGCCCGAGTGTATCGTGGCATGAATCGAGACCGTGCCAGCAGCACCGTTCCGCACGGTGATGTCACCAGAGCGAGTCAGCACTTCAAGGTCGACGGAGCCATTGACCTGGAATGAACGGTCAAAGGTTCCGATGACGGAGGCGAAGCCAGCCAGCGAAGCGGCCAAAACAAACACCAACGTGGGGAGGACGTGACTGCGAATGCAGCAAGAGTTAGTCATAGCGATTCAACTCCGTAATGCGGGTTTGTGGAGCTTGTCCTAGTGCCCGTGCTGTACCTAGCTCACTTATTTCGACCGTGAGATTCTTCTCTCAGCCGCCTGGTGACGCGCTCTTCCAATAGCCGGAAGAACTTCTGGATGTCGGCGAATGTGGTCGTGGGATCATTGTTATAGTCCATCAGGCGGTGGTTGTAATTCTTCCGGTTAGGGGCGATCTCATCGACCACGAACCGTGCCTCCTGCATCGCCGCGCCGCGATGTTCGAATTTGCCGCTCACTTCATCAGTGGCCTTTTCCAGCGCGCAATAGAGGCTGAAGGTCTTAGCATCCACCGGGCACTTCCGTGTATCGGCGCGGTTCCACCTCGATTGTGAGCTGAGGATCCCGCGCGCACGCTGCACAATCTGCACGTCGGCCTGGGTCACGGGCGGCCTGGCATCAGGGTCGTCGCTGCCGCTCCCAGTGGCTTGATTTGGGAGCGATTGCGCCGTCAGCGCCACAACAAAGACAAAGATCAGAAGGGCTACAGGAATCAGAGCTCGAGTTTTCTCTTTCATGGGTTCGCTCCCCCTGTCAAATGTGCCGGTCTTCGATGTCGTTAGCATTCTGGGTGGATGCGAATAGCACTTGGGTTTTTTCCTAAGACCTGACACCTAAGACCTGAGAGCTGATCCTTATTGCAGCACCACCTGGTCGCCTTCCTTCAACCCTTGCAGCAATTCGGTCTTGGCGCCATTCGAGATGCCGATGTTGACGGCGAGCTTCTTCTTGCCTTCCTTGGCCTTCGGATCAGGTATTTCAACCGATGCCTTCTTGTCCTTGTCGTAAATGATGGAGCCTTCCGGGATCTGGAGAACATTCTTGTGCTCTTCGAGGATGATCTCGGCATTGGCCGTCATCATGGCCTTCAGAACGCCCTCGGGGTTGTTGATCGAGACGCGCACCTCGAAAGTCGTGACGTTGTCTTTCTCGACGCCCATGGGAGAAATCTTGGTCACTTTGCCGGTAAAGGTCTTGTCTTTGAACGACTCGACTTTAATGCGGGCGGGTTGTCCCAGATAAACCTTGCCGATATCGCTCTCGTCCACTTTGCCTTTAACATAGACTTCGCTCGTGTCGCCGAGTGTCATCACCAGTGTCGCCGTGGAACCCAGCACCAGAATCGAACTCACCGCATCGCCAATCTCCACGTCGCGTGAAAGCACAATCCCATCAATTGGGGATTCGATCGTTGTGTAACCCAGCTGCTCTTCCAGTTGCTTCAGATTGGCGCGATCCTGTGACACCTGCCCCTGGGCCTGACCAATCTTGGCCTGCAAAACCTGCAACTGCGCCTTGGCCACATTTTGCTTGTTCAACGACATCTCGTAATTCTTCTCCGCATCGTCGAGCGCGGAGGCGGAAACCACACCGTCCTTAGCCATGCCTTGGGCGCGGTCATACGCGCGCTTCAGCAGCGGCACGTCGGGGCCCTCGGCATCTACCTTGGCGCGCACCAGGTCGGCGCGTGTGCCGTTCAAGCTGGCGCTCGATGCCTCCAACTGCGCGCGCGCCTGATCGACGCGAGCTTGAATCTCTTCCCGATCGAGTTCCGCCAGCACCTGCCCCTTCTTCACCTTGTCGCCGTAATCGACGTAGAGCTTTTTCACGATGCCGCTGGCCTTGGACTTGATCTCGACCTTAGTGATGGGCTCAATCTTTCCGGTCGCCACCACGCTCTTCGCCAGATCTCCCCTTTCGACCTTGGCAAGCTTTGAGGGATCAATCTTGGTGCCGCTGCTGGATGCAATCAGCGCACCAGCAACGACCAGAACCAGAACGGCTGCCGCTATCGAACTCCAGATGATGATTCGCTTACGCCGCTTTTTCCTGCCATTGCCGTTGCCTTCCACGACCGCCTCCTGCTTGAATTCAAATCTCAGAACTGTCGTTCACCTGTTGTTACGGGAGAAAGCTCGGAATAGTTCCCGAGAATTCCGGTCCCAAGTTTGCGTAACCGCCTCATACTTAGACCGCCGGACAACGAAAAAGAAAGCGAGCAACTTGCAGGCGCCTCTTGCGTCGCCGAGCATCGAATAATCAACCGTTTCGCAACGGAAAACGCCGCCTTTTAATTGTATCGCCCGCGACTTCCAAGAGCAGGGCAGTATCCCTTTGGAATGTTAGAATTAGGGTTCCATGGTTGCATACGTGCTGCTGCGGGTGTTCGTCATCCTGCTCCTGGTGGCGGCCAATGCCTTCTTCGCCGCGGCCGAGTTCGCGCTCGTCAGCGTGCGCGAAACCCGCATCCAGCAGTTGATCGAAGCCCAGCGCGTCGGCGCTCGCACCGTCCTCAAACTTCACCAGCAACTTGGCCGCGTCGTGAACGGCGTGCAACTCGGGATCACCATTGCCAGCCTGACCCTGGGTTGGCTGGGCGAGCCCGCTCTGGCCCGGCTGTTTGAGTCCTGGATCGGAAGCGTGCCGCACGCCACGATCTACGCTCATACCATCGCCGTGGCTGTGGCGTTTGTGATGATCACCAGCCTGCACGTGATCTTGGGCGAACTGGTTCCAAAGTCGCTCGCCTTGCAGCGGGCCGAGCGCGTCGCCCTGGCGGTCGCCGCGCCCATGGACGTTTTCCTTACCATCACTGCCCCCGTGACGATTGCTATGAGCCGCGCCGCCGGTTTTGTCCTGCGCGCCTTCGGAACCCGCGAGATCCGCCACGGTTCGGTTCACTCTCCCGACGAACTCAAGCTGATCGTGACCGCTGCCCACCACTCCGGCCAGCTCTCTCCCGCGCAGGAAGAGATGCTGCTCAATGCGCTCGAACTGGACAGCATCACCGCGCGTCAGGTGATGGTGCCGCGCACTAGAATTTTTTCCTTGCCCTCCGACCTGACCCTGGACGAAGCCCTCTCGAGGGTGGTTGACGATCAACACTCGCGCGTCCCGGTGTATGATGCGCAGCGCGGTCCCGAACATATTATCGGCGTGCTTTATGCCAAAGACTTGATGCGTTGGACGCGGCTGCGCCTCGGTCCCACCGCCGCCCCGCCCGCTGCCCAGCGCATATCCCAGATGAAGATCGGCCAGGTCATGCACGATGTGCTGGTGGTGCCCGAAACCAAGTCATTGCTGGAACTGCTGGGTGAATTCCAGCAGCGCAAGCGCCACCTGGCGGTGGTGGTGGACGAATTCGGCTCCACGGCAGGAGTGATCAGCGTGGAAGACGTGATCGAGCAGCTGGTCGGCGAACTGGAAGACGAATTCGACGTTGCCAAGCAGCCGGCGGTCACCGACGCGAATGCGCCGCTCGTGCTCGATGGAGCGATCAACATTCGCGATCTCGAAACCCAATACGAGTTGCAACTTCCCCAGGACGAAGGCTACGAGACACTAGCCGGCTTCGTACTTTCACGCTTGCAGAAGATGCCGGTAGGAGGCGAGGCCTTCACTTACGAGGGCCGGCGTTTTGTTGTCGAGAAAATGGACGGCCATCGCATCGCAACCGTCCGGATCGAGCCGTTACCCGCAGCCTCAGCCCAACCAGCTGGAAATTTGACTACTTCAGCCGCTCCCAAGTGATTGTCCAAATCACGGGAACTTCTGTTCCGTCCTTTTGCTTTTCTGTGCCCGCACCACGGAAGAAAAAGCGGTCCTGGCTCACCAGGTGATACGGCCGCTCCAGAGTTGTTCTCGGATAGTTGGGGGACGACGCCGTTTCCGGACGATGAACGATGATGTGCTCGCGTTCGCGTATCTCGAAGGCTCCGCAGTAGGAGACGAATCCATCGAGGGCAGAGGCAGCTTCCGGCGCGGTGGGCGTGTCCCTTTCAGACCAGCGAGGGCGCCCGGGTTTCATCAACTGCGCGCACATGTGGCCCGAGGGAGTGTACATGAGGAAACCCATTCCGTCCCGCCCCAGGTCGGGATAGGGCGTCGTGTGGCCGTCCGAATACTTGTATTCTGTCGAAACCAGCTTCCAGGCGCCCAAAAAGTACTCCCGTATCGAACCCTTAGGCTGATACTCGACGGGAGCGGCGCCGCTAGTGGCACCCGAAGTCTGGCCGTAAGTGAGAGCGGCAGAGAAAAAGAACGCGAGAACAATTGAAACTATTCCGGTGTGCATGTACATTCCCCGAAGCACTTCATTGATGGATGATACGACGACGGATGATACGGCGATGGATGATACGATCCAAATTGCCGCGACTGCAACCTTGACGCACCAGGCTTTGATCTAGCCGCTCGAATTGAGAGAATAGCCGGGTGCCCCATTCTTGCGCGTTTTTTGCGCAAGGGTGGGATTCCACGGAAGTGTGTAGCTTAAGATTTGTGCCGCGCACCATCTTGGCTGACGCCGCGCTTCAGCGCTGCCGTAGCGGCATCTTTGTTAATACGGCTTTAGCCGCCGAGGCTGCGTGATAACGTCTTAATTCCGATGCCACGCTACATCATCTCCCGCGTCCTCTACACCCTGCCGGTAATCTGGCTAGTCGTCTCTACCGTTTTCCTCCTAATCCACTTCGTCCCCGGCGACCCCATTCAACAAATGCTAGGAGAAGGCGCAGCAGCCGGAGACATCCAGGCAGCAAGACACGCCTATGGCCTGGATGTTCCCCTAGGCCAGCAATATCTAAACTACTGGCGAGGCGTGCTCCACGGAGATCTAGGTAAGTCGCTGCGCTTCAACCAGGGAGTTACGAGCCTGATAGCCCAGCGTTATCCCTTCACCTTGCAACTAACGCTGGCGAGTTTATTCGTAGCGATTGTCCTAGCCATTCCAGCAGGAGTGCACTCGGCCCAGCACCGCAATCAGTGGGACGACCGCGCCCTAAGCGTAGTAAGCCTGTTCGGCCTGTCGTTCCCAAACTTCGCGCTAGGCCCCGTGCTGATCCTGTTCTTCTCGATCAAACTAGGCTGGCTCCCCGTCTCCGGTTCCGGCAGCTTAGCCCACTTAGTGCTCCCCGCCATCACCATGGGCGGAGCGCTAGCCGCGATCCTGACCCGCATGGTGCGCACCTCCATGCTAGAAGAGTTAAGCCAGGACTACATAAGAACCGCAAGAGCCAAAGGCCTGCCCGAGCGCACGGTAGTCTATAGACATGCCCTGCGCAACGCCATGATCCCAATCCTAACCGTTCTAGGCTTGCAATTCGGAGCCCTGCTAGCCGGCACAATCGTAACCGAAACCATCTTCTCCTGGCCCGGCATAGGACGCCTAACCATCCAAGCCATATCCAACCGCGACTACTATCTGGTGCAGGGATGCATTCTGGCGATTGGATTGACATATGTTGCCGTGAACTTTCTGACCGACTTACTCTACTCGGCGGTGAACCCAAGAATAAGACAATGAGTTCCGCCGGGTCCAGCCACAACGCGTGGGCTCGCCTTCCTTAGCACATCCGAAGATGAAGAACACCCGGCCCTCACAAAAGTAAGCGTTTGTCGGGTTGCGATCCGGTCACGGAGAAATTTCCCAGCGCTGCTTTCGCCTTGAGAAAGTCCTCATGTCTTCTCTCGGGCTGTGTCGCCTCCCGGTCGAGCTTCGTTTCTTCGCCAGTGTTGAGCACGGAGTGGCCAACACGCCCGGCTCTGCTGCGCTCGAACAGCATGACTGAGCCGGGAGGCGGCGACGCCCCCGG
>JBEKQC010000009.1:0-103542 GCA_049520095.1 Terriglobales bacterium | reverse complement strand
CGCAGTGGAAAAGAACAAACTCTATTACGGCGACAATCTCGAAGTCCTGCGCCAACACGTCAAGGATGAGTCGGTTGACCTCATCTACCTCGACCCGCCTTTCAACAGCCGCCAGGATTACAACGTACTCTTCGCCGAAAAAGACGGCACGCGCTCCAGTTCGCAGATCATGGCGTTCGAGGACACGTGGGAGTGGAACGTGGACGCCGAGCGGGCCTACGAGGAAATCGTCGAGCGCGGCGGACGTGTCTCTGAGGCCATGCGCGCTTTCCGTACGTTTCTCGGCCATAGCGACATGATGGCCTATTTGGCCATGATGGCCCCGCGCTTGATCGAGCTGCATCGCGTGCTCAAGGTGACGGGGTCAATCTATTTGCATTGCGACCCGACCGCGAGCCACTACCTGAAGATTTTGATGGATTCCGTCTTTGGGCCACAACAGTTCCGCTCCGAAATAGTCTGGAAGCGAAGCAGCGCCCACAGCGACACGAAGCAGGGGCTGAGGAACCTTGGTCACATCCACGATATTGTCCTCTTCTACGCGAAGGGCGAGGAAGCAATCTGGAATGCGCAATTCACGGCATATGACGATTCGTACGTCGGCCGGGACTATCGACTCGTCGACGAAGAGACAGGACGCCACTTTCGACGCGGTGACCTCACGGCTGCCAGGCCGGGCGGGGACACAGAATACGAATGGCGCGTCAAGAAGCACGCGGGCATTCGCGAGCGTTGGGTTGCTGATCTTGAAGATGAGTACCTGATTCCGAAAGAGGGTTGGGAATATGCCGCGGTTCGGCCCTACAAGGGGCGGTACTGGGCGTATTCGAAGGACAACATGACGCAGTTTGCGTTCGAGGGACGCCTTCGCCATACGTTCGATGGTATGCCGGAGTACAAGAGGTATTTAGACGAAATGCCGGGCGTTGCGCTCCAGGATATCTGGACAGACCTCACCCCCATTGTCGCCGGGACCGCAGAGCGACTTGGTTATCCAACGCAAAAACCCGAAGCTCTTCTCGAACGTATCATCAAGTCCAGTTCCAACGAAGGCGATGTGGTTCTCGACCCATTTTGCGGATGCGGCACTGCAACCTCTGTCTCTCAGCGCCTCAACCGCCATTGGATCGGCATCGATATCACTCACCTCGCCATTGGGCTCATCAAGAAGCGGCTCGACGATGCTTTCGGCGAGTCGGTTCGCAAGACTTATGAAGTCATCGGCGAGCCGGTTGATTTGCCGGGCGCTCAGCGACTCGCACAGGACGATCCGTATCAATTTCAATGGTGGGCGCTCAGCCTCGTCGGGGCGCGGCCCACGGAAGAGAAGAAAGGCGCGGATCGCGGCATTGACGGTCGGCTGTACTTCCACGATGAAAACAAGAGAGACCGCAAAACCAAGCAGATCATTTTTTCCGTCAAGGCCGGACACGTGCAGGCTGCGTATGTGCGCGACCTGCGCGGCGTGATTGAGCGGGAGGATGCGCAGATTGGCGTGCTCATCTGTATGGAGGCTCCTAGCAAGCCCATGCTGAAAGAGGCGGCCGAGGCTGGATTCTACAAGCCTCCGGGATTGGAGGACCGGTATCCGCGGATTCAGATTCTTACCATTGAAGAGTTGCTGGCGGGCAAGGGCGTGGCTTATCCGCGGCTGCTGGAGGTGACGTTTAAGAAGGCTCCGAAGGCGCGGAAGGCGGCGGAAGAGCAGATGGCTTTGGGCGGGACGGAGATTGACGAGCCGTTTTAGGGTTTTCGCAAGGGCGCTGCGCGACACGAGTGACGGGAGGGTACGGGCGGCGCGCCCACTCATTCGCAAGACTAAAGAACGCGAATGAGTGGGGCACCAGGCATTTTCGTTTTGATCCGCCTAATTTGCCGATCTTAGGGAATCGCCGGAGTGAAAGAGGCATACTGATTCGCCGTGCCGCTGCCAGCGCTTCCATAGCCTCCCTCCATAAATACGAGGCCGTAGGCGACTGCACCGCCGGAAAAACCAAGAGGTGCCGGCAGGGAAGGAAGGGCCTTCCATTTGTTTTTGTAAGGGTCGTATACCTGCACAGTAGCGACGTAATCGGTTCCGTTATTGCCTCCGAAGACGTAGAGTTGGCCGTCCAGGGCGACGCTGGTTGCAAACTGAACGGCGGTTGGCATGGGCGCTAAAGTCGTCCATGTGCTGGTTGCTGGATTGTAAACTTCAAGCACATTGGTTACTCCCCCGCTGCTATTGGTTCCCCCCGCGACGTAAAACTTGCCATTGATTACTCCGAAGGCCGGAGATCCGTGCGCGCTCGCAGACCCTGGCAAACTGGTCCAGGCGTTGGCGACCGGATCGTATACGTCCAGATTGTTGGAATATCCGCTGTATCCATTACAGGCAGTCGTGACGTAGAGCTTGCTGTTGATGACACCGGTTGCGCCACAGGCGCTTAGGTGCGACATTCCGGCCAGAGTCGTCCAAGTATTCGAGGGCGGATCGTACATGAGGAGCGTGGTCGTAGGCAGAGGACCGTTCCAGCCGCCGGCCACATAAAGCTGGCTGTTTATCACTCCAGCTCCGTCCCCTTGATACAAAGTCAGGGGCAAGTTCGCCAACAGCGACCAAGTCTTCGTCTCTGGATTGAACGCTTGTAGCGTTGAGGTGGGGCCACTGCTGCCTTGGCCACCGGCAACGTAAATAATCCCGTTGATTGACTCCGCTGCAGCCAAATAGTTCGAAGCAGGTAGAGGTGCCATCGACTTCCAGTCCGCAGCGCTAGCGGGGAGGCTTAGCAGTGAAGCGGCCAGAATCCCGACCATCGCATGGTAACCGGGTATAGTACTCACTTTCGGTAACTTCATTATTACTCTCTCCTCATAAAGTGATATCGGGGTATGGGTCGCCTATCGGCATGTAGTGCACTTGTCGGTCCAAAACTGCTGCAGATCGGCTGTTGTTGTTATCAGCGACTTACAACCATCTGTCGTGACCTCCGAACCTCGGAAGGCCACTTTGTCTGCACGGCGCGCCCATCAATGTCCCTAAATTGTCCCAGAAGTCGGGTTGGCACAATCTGACTGCGATTCGGGGTCAGAGGCAATCTCGAACTCTTGTGGTTTAGTTCGCGTCCCAGCTCGATGGAACATTCACATACGAACGATCCAGTTCGGCTACGGATGGGCATCCGAGCAGCCGCAAAGTGCGGTCGAGGTCGGTGCGGAGAATTTCGATGGCGCGATTGACGCCGGCTTCTCCGGCGGCGGCGAGGCCATAGGCATAGGCGCGTCCGCAGAGCACGGCGCGGGCGCCGAGGCAGAGAGCTTTGGCGATGTCGGTACCGCGGCGGATGCCTCCGTCCATGAGGATTTCGGTTTGTCCGTGGACGGCCTTTACTACTTCGGGCAAAGCTCGCAAAGAAGAGGGAACGCAATCGAGTTGGCGGCCGCCATGGTTGGAAACGGAAATTGCGGCGGCGCCTTGATCGACGGCGCGGCGCGCGTCGTCCGCGGTGAGGACGCCTTTGATCACGATGGGGCCGTGCCACAGTTCGCGAATCCACTTGAGGTCGTTCCAAGTTACAGCGGATTCGGCGAGGGCAGCCGCTACATCAACGAGCGGCAGGGTACCTTTGCCTGGGATCACGACGTTTTCCATCGGGGGCATGCCGCCATCGCGCAGAAAACTGACCAGCCATCCTGGGCGCGATAGGACTTGCGGAAGGTAGGGAAGTTTTTCGAAGGGACCGCCGCTGATGAGTTCCTTCATTCCGTTGCGGAAATCGCGCTCACGGATTCCAGAGACGGGAGTGTCGATGGTGACGACGAGCGCGGAAAATCCGGCGACGCGTGCACGCTCGATCACAGCCTCGGCGGCACCCCGGCCGCCGAGCAGATAGAGCTGATAGAACACAGGTCCGGTGGAAGCGGCTTTCACATTTTCCAGCTTGTGCCCTGAGAGAGTGGAGAGAATGTAGGCGGTGCCCGCATTGCCAGCAGCGCGCGCGGCTCCCACTTCCCCTACGGTGTGCATGAGCCGGCTGTAGCCGACGGGGGAGAGCAGGAATGGGAGCTTGAGATCGAAGCCGAGGACGCGTGTTCCCAGGTTGCACTTGTCGAACGCAACGGCGTGGCGAGGACGGAAAGTGACGTCGTCATACACGCGGCAATTTTCCCGCAGGGTGACTTCGCCCTCGGCGCCGCCATCGAGGTAATCAAAGACCGATTTGGGCACGCGACGTTGGGCGATGGCGCGGAAGTCTGTAATGCAAACCACGTGGGGAGAAGCAACGGAACGTTGAGATCGAGTCATGGCGCGATACCAGTATGGAGAGTTGATTAAAGCAGGTTGATAGTATCACCGATGCAAAGCGGGGGGATGTCCGACTTGTATTTCGCCACGCGACGGCTAGCGGTTCTCTTTCGTCTTGCGCTTAGCCAGGGCGGCGAATAGAGGCGCGCCCCATCCCCCGATGGCGAGGAGCGAGCCGAACAAGATGACGGCGTCGATGCTGGACCGTCCCTCGCGCACGAAGTAAACGTCTTTCAGATTGAGCCAAAGGGCGAACTCATCGAGCGTCAGCGCCGCGCCCACTCCGTAAAGGATCGACATGCAGCGGCTGGCGAAAATCGACGAGGAATCGCTGCCCGTGCCGAACTCACACAGCCAGCCATAACCGACGGCCAGCAGAAGCAGAATTCCGGGCACCAGGTGGTGGATGTGGCGGCCGCCCATGATGATGTAGTGAAAAGGCGGAATCCGGTGCCGGATGCAATAAACCATTCCTCGCACAATGGCAAATGTCAGAAAGAAGCTGAGAGATGCGAGAAACAGCCGGCGGCGCGGACGGTCAGCGATGTGCTCGTGAACAAGTGAACCGAGGCGCGTGCGATGAAGAAGCACGAGCAACAGGGTTACCATCGCCAGCAGAATCAGGAAAAGAATTCCGGCGTCGATCCAGTGCATGGGGCATTAAACCTCAACGACAGGGCATACAGCAAATCGTGGGCTGCCGGATAGATGATGCGAGACAGATGCGCGATCGGTAACTCAGGCATAGCATAGAATGTCAACCAAGCAGGGGTATCCAGAACGAGGGCCTGGCACTTGAATAAATTCAGATCGCGTTTAGCACGTCATATTTCCACGTGTGTTTTCCTGTTATTAGCCATCACAGCGATTGCTCAGCCGGTTCCTCCAGAACTAGTGAATGGGCTCAAGTGGCGCTTGATCGGCCCGTTTCGCGGCGGACGCGCGGTTGCGGTGGCCGGCGTGCCGGGCGACTCGACAACGTTTTATTTTGGTTCGGTCAATGGCGGGATCTGGAAAACGTCGGATGCCGGAGTTGTCTGGGCACCGATTTTTGACGGCCAGCCAGTGGCCTCGATCGGGGCGCTGGCGGTGGCTCCCTCCGACCCTAAGACGATTTATGCCGGAACGGGCGAGAGCGACATTCGTGAGGACCTCTCTTCCGGCACCGGCGTCTACAAATCCGCGGACGGCGGCGCGACGTGGAATCACATCGGCCTGGAGGACACGCGCCAAATCAGCCGGATTGTAATCGACCCGCAGAATCCGGACGTCGTTTACGTCGGCGCTCTGGGACACGCTTTTGGTCCGAGCGTTCATAGCTCCAGCCAGTCTAGTTCGAATCAGTCTAGTTCCAATCAGCGCGGCGTCTATAAATCCGTCGATGGAGGAGCGCATTGGGCGCAGGTTCTCGATGTGGGGCCAGACATCGGCATTTCAGATTTGGCGATGTGTTCTGGTGCTCCGCAGGTTTTGTTTGCGGGAGCATGGCATGTGCAGCGTCCGCCGTGGAGCGTTTATGCTCCGATCGAGGGACCAGGCAGCGGCCTTTACCGTTCTCAGGATGGCGGCAAGACCTGGGCTCCTCTCCAGGGAAACGGGCTGCCCGAAGGCGATTGGGGGCGCGTTGGCGTCGACGTTGCACCAGACGGCAAGCGCGTGTATGCGCTCATCTTTATGCAGGCCGAGATCCAGACCGGTATCCAGATCGAGATCCAGACCCAGGCGAAAAAATCCGGCCTCTATCGCTCTGACGATGGAGGCAACACTTGGGTGCTCGCTAACGCCGATCTCCGTCTTACCAGCCGGGCATGGTACTTCAATCGCATCACCATCGATCCGCAGAATCCCGACGTGCTCTACATGCCGAATGTCGCTCTTTATCGATCCGAGGATGGCGGGAAGACAATCTCGATCGTCCGTGGCGCGCCGGGTGGAGACGATTATCACCAGCTGTGGATCGATCCGAAAAATTCTGCCAGCATGGTCCTGGGAACGGACCAGGGAACCACGATCAGCCTCAACCGCGGTCAGACGTGGAGCAGTTGGTACAACCAACCGACGGCGCAGCTTTATCATGTGACCACCGACAATCAGTTTCCTTACGCCGTGTACGGCACGCAGCAGGATAGCGGCAGTGCCGCGGTTCTAAGCCGTACCGACCACGATCAAATCACGCCGCGGGACTGGTTTCTTCCCGGCGGCAGTGAGAGCGGTTACATTGTGGTCGATCCGAATGATCCCAACATCATTTATCTGAGTGGGACTTATGGTTCCGTTGATCGCTTCAACAAACGGACTGGCTTCAGCCAGAGCATTACTCCATGGCCCGCATTTGCGTGGGACTCGGAAATCCATGAGCGCAAGTATCGTGACCCCTGGACTCCGGCGCTGGTTCTTTCGCCGGTGGACTCAACCACGCTCTTCCTTGGAACGCAGTATGTGATGAAGACGGTCGATGGCGGTCTGCACTGGGAAACCATCAGTCCCGATCTCACCGGAACGATCGGTGATGTGCGCGATGCGGGGAGTGCGGACGGAAAGAAACCGCCGAGCCCGCCAACTCTCGAGCAGGCCAAACGCGCCGGTTACGGGGTCGTATTCACAATCGCGCCATCACCCCTCAACCGCGATCTGATTTGGGCAGGAAGCGACACCGGGCTGATCCACCTGACCCGCGATGGTGGAAAGAACTGGAAAGGCGTCACTCCGCCCGGACTGACCGACTGGAGCAAAATTTCTGTGATCGAGGCTTCGCACTTTAATCCCGCTGTCGCCTATGCCGCCGTCGATCGCAGCCGCGTCGACGATCAGACGCCTTACATTTATCGAACGCGCGACTACGGGGCTACCTGGCAACTGGTCACGAACGGCATTACCGCTCCGGCATTCTCGCGTGCGGTTCGCGAGGACCCGCAGACCAAAGGGCTCCTGTTTGCCGGAACCGAATTTGGAATTTACATATCGTGGGATGACGGAGACCACTGGCAGCCTTTGCAACTGAACTTGCCAATTACTGGAGTTCGCGATCTTACGATCCACGGCGATGACCTGGTAATTGCCACGTTTGGCCGCTCTTTCTGGATTCTCGATAACATCACGCCGCTTCGCCAGGCGCTGGATGCGAAGAGCGCGAGTGGTCCCTGGCTTTATCGTCCGGCCACAGCGGTTCGCGTGGATAACGACTCCTTTACCGGCACACCGCTTCCGCCCGAGGAACCCGCAGCTGAGAATCCTCCGAATGGCGCGATGATGGATTATTTCTTTCCGTCTCCGGCAAGCGAGGTGCGCCTGGAAGTCTTCGATGCGGAACAGAATCTCGTCAGAAAGTTTTCTTCAGAGAGAAGTTCTTCACAAGATCATTCCCGGGGAAATCAGTCTTCGCAAGGTCAGGAGACCTGGAAGCACCAGCCACTGCCCGTCGCCGGGCGTTGGTTCCCCAAGCCGGAAGTTCTCGAGAGAACTGCGGGGATGCACCGCTTTGTTTGGAACCTTACCTGGGGCAGTTCCGGTGGCCCGAACGCGGACGAAGACGCCGATTACCACAATCCCACCGGGCCGAAGGTGGTGCCGGGAATGTACGAGGTCCGGCTGACGGTCGATGGAAAAACGCAAAGCCAGTCGCTAAAACTCATCATGGACCCGCGCTCGCCCGCGACTTCCGAGATACTCACGCAGCAGTTTCAGCTGGGTAAACAGGTCTTTGGCGAAACAATTGAAGCGCGGCGCACTCTGGCCGAGATCAACTCGGTTCAGAAGCAGCTTACGGACCTTCAACAGAAGCTGGACCAACAGAAATTGGGATCACAAAGCGCACAGCTCAAGTCAGCGCTGGCGGAAGTTCAATCCGGGATCAGCAGGATTCTTACGAATAAGGAACATGCAGCCGGGGAGGGTCCGGGGCTGCAGGATGCCTACACCGGCCTGGCGTCCACTCTGCGAGTCGTCGAAAGCGGAGATCGAGCCGTGCCTTCGCAGGCGATCGCGGTTTACAACGAGTCAAGCCCACAGGTAAAAGCACGCATCGCGGGATGGGTCCGATTCAAGCAAACGAGATTGGCGCAACTCAACCAGCAACTGCATGAGGCTAACTTGGCTCCCATCGCGATTGCTGAAATTGAGCAGCAAGTCGAATTCCTGATTTCGCGCTAGCCGGGGCACATCTCCACCAATTGCACGACCACACTTCTGGTTGCTTCTCACTAGCGTAGTGTGTAGAACACTCAGCCGCAGGTAAAAAAACAAAACAATAACTTGACACGTTCATGACAACCGCACGCGCAGGATTCTCTACTTTGTTCTCAGTCCCCTTCCGCGGACGTTTTTGTTATGAAGATACTGACGGCGATCTGCGCGTTGCTTTTCTCGGCGGCATTGATGTTCGGTCAACTGAGGTTCGGTCAAGGGAACGTCCGCAAAGATGCTGCGATCACAGCCGTAACGGGTGAGAGCTGGCTCCATCACCTCAACCGGTCGTTTGACGAAACCAGCATGGGCAAGACTTGGCGCCTGGGGCCGCCCGATTCGGCGACAGAGCAGCCCACTCCTTGTGTGCGGTCGTCCATGCTCTTCGGTTCAACTGCGTCCAGTTTAAGAATGGAGACTCTAAACGGCTCCGATTTATACCGTCTGAATTGCCGAGGATGTCACGGTGAATATGGTCTCGGGGCTCCGCCTGAAATCGGATCGTTAATCGATCCCGTCCGGGCAACCTCCGTTGTGCTGGTCACCCAGCGCATGAAAATGGCTGGCATGGCGTTAAGTCGCCGGGAAACGGCGGAGTTGGTGAACCAGTCCAGAAGCGTTCTGCTCAAGCGTCTCCACGAGGGTGGAAAGGACATGCCTTCATTCCATCATTTGAGGGAAGCGGAGATTCGTTCGCTGGTTGCCTACCTCAATCAGCTTGCCGGTGTTCCGGGCGCTGAGAAAGAACAAGTTGCGATTCAAGAATCGCACGCTCGCGTTGGCGAGTTGATCGTGAAATCTACGTGCCACGTCTGCCATGACGCGATCGGGCTGAATCCCACTCCCAGGGAGCTCTTGGATGGAACCATCCCTCCTCTGAGCGCGCTGCCGGTGCGTGTAAACCAGACACAGTTGATGCGCAAGGTCACGAGTGGCGCACCCGTGATCATGGGTACCCCAGCATCGGTTTACCGCGGGCGGATGCCGGTCTTCAGCTATTTGAGTGAAAACGAAGCGGCGGATGTTTATGAATACCTTACGCAGTATCCACCCACCGAATCGGGCAGCTCCGATCAGACTGCCCAGAAGGCTCAGCCCGATGCAACAAATCCGCCTAACGACAGCGGTGAGGCCCGCGTCGTGCCACAAACTGGACCGGCTCGCGTTCCAGAGCGGCGCGAACAAGGCGATTCTGTTGCTTTACCGATCGGCATGGGATTGTTCGCGGCTGCTCTTTTGGCGTTAGGGTGTTGGATCACGTTGCGTGAATTCAAGAAAATTTCGGTCGAGAGTCAGGCCCGCAGAGCCTCGCCCAGCCCGGGAATAGAGCTCGCCCCGTGGGCCACACTTCATCCCAGAGTCGAACTTCGCATCGATTCTTCGAGCCGGGTTACTGAGTCTGTGGGACGCAAGTCCTCAGTGATGGAAGAAAGAAAAATATCGTAGATAAGGGGAGAAATAGAAAATGGAACGCAATTTTCTGCAAGTAGGGTTTCTTAGCATGGCTCTGAGCCTGACGGCTCACGCTGGCGTCATCAGCGGCAAAGTCACTGGGGTTCCGGGCGACTCGGTGGTCTATATCGAAGCGATTGCGGGAAAGACTTTTCCGGCTTCGGCCGAGCAACCGGTCATGGCACAAAGGCGCTTGATGTTCGAGCCGCACATCCTTCCTGTACAGCAGGGCAGCACGGTGGAGTTTCTCAACAACGACGGCGTCGCGCACAATGTTTTCTGGCCTTCCGTGGGTGGCAGCAAGAAGCTCGGGCACAATCTGGGCACTTGGCCGCAAAATGAAAAGCGCGCATTCAAATTCGACATTCCCGGCGCGGTTCCTCTTTTATGCAATGTGCATCCGGAGATGTCGGGCTACATCGTGGTTGTGCCGACTCCCTATTTTGCCCTGACCAACCCATCCGGCGAATACAGAATCGAGAACGTCCCCGCTGGCGGTTACAGCCTTGCGGTCTGGCACGAGGGCATCAAGAACCACTCCATGCACGTGGACGTTGAGGGCGATGCCAAAGCCGATTTTACTTTGAGCCGGTAGGCCAATCGTAGGATCTATTTACGCTCAAGATTGGGGCGCGCTTACGCCGCTTGTCGGAAGCGAACAGAACATTGACAATCCCCACATCTCTCTGGTTCCATCGGAAGAACCTCGCTACTGAATGGCTCGGTTAGCCGACGAATCTCGATCCGAGATTCAAGGGAACACCGATTCAGCGACTTACCGAGGGATTTTGTCATGCTGGCTGGCATCCGAACCCGCGATTTATGCAAGATCTACACTTCGCCTCCGCCTCTTGCGTCCGGGGGCGGCTTCGGTTTCGGCGCAACCCGCAGCAAGGGGAACAAACAGCCCAAGCCGAAGATCGTTGCTCTCGACGGCCTCTCGCTTGAGATCTCACCAGGGGAGATTTTCGGGTTGCTCGGACCGAACGGCGCGGGCAAGTCGACGACGGTTGGAATCCTGACCACGCGGGTGCGGCCGACGAGCGGCCAGGCGTGGATTGGCGAACACGATATTTGGGCGGAACAGGTCGTGGTCAAGCGGCTGATTGGAGTGGTTCAGCAGCGTCCGAACCTTGACTTTTCTCTGACCGCTCGCGAAATCCTGCTTTTCCACGGCGCCTATTTCGGCATCGATTCCCGGGAGCGAGCCGAGCGAGCAGAGACGCTGCTTGAGCGCTTCAAACTCACCGACCGCGCCGATCAGATGGTGCGCGGATTTTCCGGCGGCATGATGCAGCGTCTCTCCATTGCGCGCGCCATGATGCACGATCCCCAAGTACTCTTCCTGGACGAGCCCAGTGCCGGTCTGGACCCGCAGACTCGATTGCTTCTCTGGGAAATCATTCGGGAATACAACCAACGCGGCAAGACCATCCTTCTGACCACGCACAACATGGAAGAGGCGGACGCGTTGTGCCAGCGGGTGGCCATCATCGATCATGGACGCAACATCGCCCTGGGCACTCCTGGCGAGTTGAAAGCTTCGGTTCCTGGCGGTTTTCTGTTGCGGTTGCGCTTTGGACAGCACTCGCCAGAATTGCTGCAACGTCTTCAGACGCTGGCGGGTGTCAGAGAAGTGCATGCTGCGAATGACAATTCCGCCGATGTGTACGCCGATCGCGGAGGCTCGCTGGTTTCTGAGATTGCCAATCTTGCCTCCGGTGCCTCGGTTGAGTTGTGTGATGTGCATATCTCAGAGCCCAGCCTGGAAAATCTTTTCTTGCACCACACCGGAAGGAGCCTGCGCGATTGAACTGGACAACTTTTCTAGCCTTGCTCGGGCGCGATGCCCATGTCGCGCGGCGCAACGTCGTTCCTTTGCTGCTGCAGACTTTCTTGCAGCCGATGATGTTCGTGTTTATTTTTGGACGAGTGATGGTGTCGAGCGGCTACATGCCCGCCGCATACAAGAGCCTGCTGTTGCCCGGGATCATGGCGATCAGCATGGTGTTCACGGGGGTTTGGGCGGTCGCGATGCCTCTGATCGCTGAATTTCAGTTCACGCGCGAGATCGAAGACCGCCTGCTGGCGCCGATAGAAATCTCCTGGCTGGCGATAGAGAAGGTAATTTTTGGGACGCTGCAAGCGCTGGTCGCTGGATTGGTGGTGATCCCAACAGCTTGGCTGCTGCTGCGTCCGGGGGTGGAATTGAATCTGCATTCTCCGTTGCGCTTTGCCTGCGTTACGCTGCTGGTGGCGCTTTTCTCGGCCTGCGGCGGACTTGCGCTGGGTTGCAGCGTCAATCAGACTCACATCGGCCTGATGTTCAGCATGGTTTTGACTCCGATGATCTTTTTTGGCTGCACCTATTATCCCTGGAGCGCTTTGGGACATTTTCCCATCCTGCAGAAAGTCGTCCTGGTGAATCCGCTCGTTTACGCCAGCGAGGGACTGCGTGGAACGCTCGTACCCCAGTTCCCGCACCTCCCGGTGCTGGCCGTGCTGGTAGTGCTAACGGTTTTTGACGTGCTGTTTCTGGCCGTCGGGCTGCGACAGTTCCACGGAAAGGCTGTCAGTTAGTTTGACAATGGAGCTCTAGTACTTGAGATACCCAATCCCGACTCGCATGTGATGCAGCAGGCTATCGGGCATGATGAGAAAAATGCTCAGTCCCAGCATGGCGTGGGCAACCCCGAGAGGATAGATGCTGCGGTAGCGGCGGAACATCTCGCAGAAGAAAAGGGCGCCGATAAGCGTCGCGGTCGTGAGAATGGGACTGGGCAGATGAGCGGCGGCAAAGAGCGTGGACGCTATCCAAACCGCAGCCGAGCCTCCGTACAGCTCTTCAAAGCGGTTGAAGAAAAACGATTGCAGTATGAATTCCTGAATCAGAGCCCAGATTACGTATCCCCAGACCGACCGCAACGCCGGCCAAGTCTGATTAGCGGGAATCTGGCCGCCCACCCATTTCACCAGAGCCACCGACAAAAAAATCATTGCAAAACTAATCCCTAACACCACGCTGGCGCCGAATGTTTTCGGCAACCGGAGGCCAAGGCGCTCCAACGACGGGCGGTCAATGAGCACCAGAACCAAAAGGGCGATCATCGTAATGACAGCCCAGCGGTTCCGTATGTCTCGCGTCGGCGCCCAAAGCACAAACTCCAGAAACAGAAACACGATAATGATCTGGGCCCAAACGAAATACCGGCGGTAAGTGGCCGAAAGCGGCAGGCTCCAGCCCTTGCGGGCGGGAGGAATCGCGAATGTTTCCGCAGGAGAACTTTTCGACTCAACTGCCATTTGGCCCCGTCTTTATATTTTCACATTCTCGTCTTTTCAAATCCGCGGCAACGAGCTAGAACCAGAACGACCAGATGGCGTCCACGCTAGCATGGGTGATCGCCGAGGCCGGCACCCGGCGGTGCTGGCGCCACGCTCGGCCGTAGAAAATCCCGGCGATGCTTGCCAGCACAACGTAACGCCAGTTGAAGTGCGCCGAGCGTTTGTTGAAATGGGAGAGCCCAAACAACACCGCCGTAATCCCGAGCGCCACTCGGCGTCCCACGCGGCGTTCGAGCAGGTTCTGCACCCACGCGCGAAAGAAAAGCTCCTCCGGAACAGCAATGAAAATGAAGACATAAATCCACTTCGGAATCATCGACAAACGCGGCGCGTTGCCATGCGGATGGAGAAAGCCCAGCGCCAGCCCCAGCCCTATAACTAACGGCGCAAAGAAAGCCAGTTCCCTCAGCCCTGTTTTCCAATCGCTCCAGCGAAGGTGAAAGTCAAAGCCGGTGCCGCTCAGGCGCCGGATCGCCACGAATCCATAAAGCGCCGCATCGACGAGAAGCAGTTTCCCCCAGCCCGCCAGGCCACTCGGCCACGCGCGCTCGAACCAGCGCAAATCAACCGCCAGCCCCAGCGTCAGGAGAATGATCGCGTCCCGCCAGTTGCCGCGTTGTTCTGGATCGACGATTGCCGCCTTCCCTAGCAGCCACGCGATGGCCACCGGCAGCGCCGCGTAGAGAGCGCACCATTTCCATGAAAACATCTGTTGCGACAAGGAAATTATGACGTAAGGTAACGCGCAGAGAACCGGCAAGGCGGTTCGTACAGTTGACGGCCAGCGGGCGCATGCCTGCCCAGCCCGTTCCCCGGCAAATCCAAACAGGGCTGCCGGTGCGAGCTCCAGCACAAGCACTGCAATGGCCGCCGGCGTCGCGTTTTGCATGACGATCTCTTAAATGGGGAGAGAGGTCGGAATGGCGGAGAGGGAGGGATTCGAACCCCCGATACCCTTTCGGGTATGCCGGTTTTCAAGACCGGAGCCATCAACCACTCGGCCACCTCTCCGGAACTATTACAGTTTTACTACAGTCTGCAGGGTTGTATGAAGCAGGGGATGGATCTCCACGCCGTATCAACTGCATTTTCCGCGGGTGCACACGGATCAAGGGCAGGTCCTAATTCAGTTCCAGGGAGCGTTCGCATATCCGGGTCTCCGGATTTTTTACGCTCCAGCTGCCGATTCGCCATCGCGGCTACGTTTTGTACGTGCCGCGAGAATGCGTTTTCGGGTTCGTAGTTTTGTAATCCTCCGATTTGCCTCGCGGAATGCTCAGCGTCTGCCATTTTGAAGAGCGCAAGTGTTTCGCGAGGAAGACGATTTGTCCGATATGCTGTGAGTAGTGGGCTAGCGCGCGGTTCAGCGCCTGCATCACGGTATGCGGTTCCTGGCGGATGGTCACAATGCGCTGTATATCTTCTGGCTTGAGCGCGTCCAGCGCCGAAAACACATGCGACCATCCCTGCTCCCACCAGCGCATGACTTCTTCACGCGTGGTTTTCGCCGAGATTTCAAATTCCAGGTCGCGAAAACGGTCCGGCTTTTCGCCATCGCTGGTGAGAAAGTCGGTAAAGCGCGAGCGCGCGTTGCCAGCAATGTGTTTGACCAGCGCTGCAACGGAATTCGATTCCGGATC
Source organism: Terriglobales bacterium (assembly GCA_049520095.1). Lineage (GTDB taxonomy): Bacteria > Acidobacteriota > Terriglobia > Terriglobales > Acidobacteriaceae > Acidiflorens. Next base: position 88,638 of record JBEKQC010000009.1, on the reverse strand, counting down.
GATCGTGACGAAGAAATCCGTGTCTTCAAGCTGAGCCATGGCAGCTTCGCCCACGCGCTTGTGGCCGCGGAGCTGGCGCTTGATTTCTTCGAGGTAGTGGGTACCGAGGTCAGTCATAAAGATCCTTAAGGCGTTCCCTCCTTAATTATGCACTGCGACCATGGCTGCGCGCGCTGCCCTATCAGCCTATCGAGCTGATCACCTCGCATTCCAGGTACGGAATTTGACCGCAAGAAGCGGATAGAAGCTGCGTGCCGATCTCCTGTAAGCTCAAATCGAAACGCCGGGCGTGAGGAACGGGAATGGCTTCCAGCAAAGATTATGTGTTGGGCACGCACGATGAAGAGATCGAGCGGCTCGGCTTGCAACACCGCGCCTGGCGGCAGCGGGCGCTTGACGCTTGGCGGTCTGCCAGAATCGGCGTCGGCCAATCCGTGCTGGATGTCGGATGCGGGCCGGGTTACGCTACGCTGGACCTAGCCGAACTGGTCGGCCCGTCCGGCCGCGTTGTGGCTGTCGACAAGTCCGAACGATTTCTCGGCGCGCTCGAGGCGCGGCGTCGCCCGCGCAGCATTGATAACATCACCACATTCCGCGCCGATCTCGACGCCGGTGAGTTTCCGGAAGTGATCGCCGATCGTGCCTGGTGTCGCTGGGTGTTCGCCTTCGTCAAGAATCCTCGCGCCCTTCTGGCGCGGATAGCCGCCGCGCTCGCACCGGAAGAGATCATCGTTCTGCACGAGTACTTTGACTATTCCACTTGGCGCGTCGCGCCGAGGTGCTCTGAACTCGAAGAATTCGTGAGCGCGGTGATGGCCAGTTGGCGCGACAACGGTGGTGAGCCCGACATCGCGTTATCATTGCCTGGCTGGCTGGAAGAACTCGGCTTCGAGCTTCGAACCGCTCGTCCCATAATCGATGTCGTGCAACCCGATCACTTGAGCAGGACTTGGCTGGCGACTTTCGTCGATGTCGGCCGCCGTCGCCTCGTTGATTTAGGATACCTGTCCCCTGGCCGCGCGGAATCTATCTGGCAAGCATTCGTTCAATTCCAAGCCACACCGGGAGCCCGCATGATCACTCCCGGCGTTCTGGAAATTAATGCGGCACGGCGGTAGCAACATCGCAGGCGACGCGGAACCCATAGTCTGCGTATTGGAACTCCGGAGGAATGCTGGACCGAGCCGCGCAGCGCGACATCTTGATATGGTGACGCCAGGAGCCACCGCGGGAAGCGCGCCGGTCGCCAGTTTCAGGGCCGCGTGGATTGCGCTCGGGCGATAGCGCATAGTAATCGGGCGCGTACCAGTCGCTGCACCACTCGTGGACGTTGTCGCAAATGTTGTAGAGACCGTATGCGTTGGATTCACCGCGGCCGACCGGCTCGGGGCCCGTCTTCCAACTACTAGCGCAACGACCGGCGTAGCCGGGCAACGATTGCGGAGGCGCATCTCCCCACGGAAATAGTGCGCCTGCGTCTGCATCACCCTTGCCTCCGCGAGCCGCGCGCTCCCATTCGGCCTCGGTCGGCAAGCGGAAATTTCTGCCAGTGCTTGCGCTGAGCCACTCGCAGTAACGGATTGCTTCGTGCCACGACACTCCGACAACGGGTTGCTCAGGATGATTGAACTTGGGATCGCCCCAGAACGGTGGTGACAGGGATGCGGTGTCACGCAGAAATCGCCCGTAGTCGGCGTTGGTGACTTGGCACGCGGCGAGCAGAAACTCGTCCACCCAGACGCGATGCACCGGCCTTTCGTTGTCCTGTCCGGTGTCGCAGCCCATGAGGAACCATCCCGCAGGTATGCGGACGAGCGCGGGAACGTATTCTGCGACTCGGGGCGCGAAAGGCAGTTGCGTCGGTTGCATTGGGCTCCTCGGGTCCATGGCGTCAGAGTGCTCGTAGGGCGCGGACGACGTCTTCAATTTTATTCTCCTGAAACAAGCGGATGGCGGCGATGCCAGCCGCTCCAGCTTCCAGGCACGATGCGGCGTTCTCTAGAGTGACGCCGCCGAGTGCGAAGACCGGAATTTTCGCCCGGCAGGCCTCACGCAACGCAGCGAGTCCCGTGGGTCGGGTTCCGGGAGCACTGCTCTTTCCGAACACCGGAGCGAAAACGGCGAAGTCGGCGGCCGCGGACTCGGCACGATTCACGTCTTCGTTTGAGTGGCAGGAAACAGCCACCAGAAAGTGGTCGGTGATCAGTGGCCGGTGGGCAGAAGCTTTCAAAACCTGGCGCACTTCATCTGGGGTCACATCGTCCGCGCGCAGATGGACGCCGTCCGCTCCCGCGGCGAGCGCGACGTCGGTGCGTGAGTTAGTCAGGAGACGAGTTCTCAGGTCCCGGTCATCAGTTCTCAGCGGAGCGCTGTCGCGCACGGCAGTTAGGGCGTCTCTTGCGAGTGTTTCCAGTTCTCTCGCGTTCAGATCTTTTTCACGGAGCTGGATATAGTCGACCTGAGCACGCGCCGCTTCGGCGATTTTGGCGAGCAAGGCGCAACGACGGGCTCTTTCGTTGCCGCGAAACTGGCTTCGATCGGTGATGTAATAGAGCAGACCGCGGTCAGCCATCGGTTTTCAGCGTACTACGGAAGCTCGCATTCGCGCTGGCGTGCCGGGTCGGTCTGGCTGGATCTGGATAACGATCGCCAGGTTCTTGCAGAGCATCGCTCTTTTCCTCGCCCAATAGGCGCTAAACTGGAACCTCTATGAATCGCCTGCTGTTCTGGACAACCGTTTCTATCGGAGGGCTCCTGGTTCTTGCCTTTGTAGCGCTGAGCCTTATGGCGGGCGGCCCGAAGGATGCCATAGAGATGGTGCGGTTCGCCTTGCCGCATATGCGCCTGGGAACCTTAAAGGTGGGCGATCGTGCTCCCGATGCGCGGCTGGTGGCGCTGGATGGCACGACGCGCTTCCATCTTCGTGAGCGGATTAATGACCGGACTGGCGGGCGGCCACTGGTGCTGGTCTTTGGCAGCTTTACTTGACCGCCCTTTCGTCGCCAGTTGGGCGATATCGTGCAAATCTTTAACGATTACAAAGACCACGTCGATTTTCTGACGATCTACATCCGTGAAGCGCATCCCACCGACGAGTGGCAAATGAAGGCGAACGAAAAAGATAAGGACGATGTCTGCTACGCCCAACCCAAGACTCTGGACCAGCGAATTGTTATTGCCAACGATTTCACTCAGCGCTTCAAATTTCCCCTGCCCTTCGGCGTGGATGAAATGAACAATGCAGCGAACGACGCTTACGCGGCTTGGCCGGAGCGGCTTTACATCATTGACGAAAGCGGCCGCATCTCCTACAAGGGCGGCAACGGCCCCTTCAAGTATGACCCGAAGGAAGTGCGCGCGTGGCTGGCGCAGCACTACGGCGAAGTGAAGCATGCACAGACGGCCCCTGAGAAGAAGAGCTAATTCGGCGGTTGCGCGGCGAAGAGTTTCAAATTCTCAGCTTTCCAGCGCATCGCCGCGTAGATGCGACTGCGGCCGCTGGGGTGGTCGAAGAATATCCACTCCTCGACGGGACTGGGATTCATCTTGCGGTATTCGCCGAGATGGATCGCTGCTTGGGCAAAGCCGTCGGGCTGCCGGCTCGTGTTCAGGCCGTACATGTCGGCTTCGTACTCCTGCGTGCGGGTCGAGGTGTTCATGATGGGAGTGATGACAAAACCAAAGATGGAGAACAGCAGCACCACGAGGGGCAGAACCGCGGTGTCGCCCACGCTCCGAATCTGCCATTTCTCGCCCCAGCGCTGGAGCGCCCAATTGAGCCCCCAATGCAGGTAGACAAAGGCCAGCACCGTGACAATCGACAAAAACATGATGCTCTTGTAGATGTGGTTCATAACGTAGTGGCCCATCTCGTGTCCCATGACCGCCTGAATTTCTTCCGTGGAGCCGCGGCGCAGGAGGTTGTCATTGAGCGTGATGCGCATCGTATTGGCGAAGCCGCTGACGTTGGCGCTCATCCGCGTCGTCTGCCGTGAAGCATCGATTTCGTATACATCTTTTGCGCTGATTCCGTTGGCCCGCGCCATGCTCAGGATGGGGACGACAATCTTCGGATCGTCAAGACGCGTGACCTTATTGAAAATGGGAATGATGTAGACAGGCGCGATCAGCACGGTGAATATCAAGAAAAGGATGGATACGACCGAACCCCAGATCCACCAGGTGCTTGGGAGGCGGCGAACAACGCCGAAGAGCAGCATCGCCAGCAGGCCACCCAGTACGAGGTTTACAGCCAGATTCTTCATTTGATCGCCCATCCACGGGCCAAAGGTCTGGGTGGCGAGCCCGTACTTGTGCTCGCGGAAATAATCTTCATAAACCGTCAGCGGAAAAACGAGGACGGTGGTGAGCACGAAGTATTGCAACCAGTACACAAACGTGTGCACCGGCTTGAAGCGAGTGACCCGCTCAGCCAGGTCTCGCATGCGGGCCGACCAACGCAGATTCAGCAGCAGCAGTGCGACTACAACTCCATAGAGAAAGTCCCAAAGAATCAGCCAGTAGCCGCCCTCGAAATAGGCGTCGGACCGGGCCGTTTTGTCGGCAGGAATCTGCGCGAGGTAAGCGTTGGTGGCTGCCGTGGCATCGAAATGCGCCGATGCCTGCGCCTCCGCTGGAACCTGGATCACGGAGGGCATCTCGTTGGCGGCAGGGGGCTGGGCGAGCGCGGCAGTGGTGCAGAAAGTTGCGCAGAAAAAAATCAGGCAACCGAGTGCTGTCGCCAAGAATGTTCGTGAGGGCATCTTTGTTTGGCTCCGGAAAATATTGACCCGTAGCAGTATACGGAAAAAAGGGTATCGTAAGTTCAATCTGAGCGGGCGCAGGGGCGCGGGCACTTCGCGTTTCTAATTGAGAGCGCGCGGACAAAGCCTGCCCTGAGCGAAGTCGAAGGGATTGTCCGCGCCACCCGAGCTACGGCCGCGTCTTGGCGATTTCGGGCACCGCCGCTTCGCCGGTCCGCTTGGGTTGTTGCGGGGCGAGATGGTACTTGGTCAGTCCTTCCTTCAAGAATTTAAAACTTTCTTCCGGCGAATCCGACATTTTGAACAGATCGAGATCTGGCGCTGAGATCACGCCGGCGTCGACCATGGCTTCGAAATTGATGATCTTCTTCCAATAATCGCTGCCATATATAACGACCACAATTTTCTTAGCCAGTTTCTCCGTCTGCGCGAGGGTGAGGATTTCAAAAAGTTCGTCGAGCGTGCCAAAGCCGCCGGGAAAGATCACCAGCGCTTTGGCCAGGTAGGCGAACCAGAACTTCCGCATGAAAAAGTAATGGAATTCGAAGTTGAGCGAAGGCGTGATGTACGGGTTCGGATTCTGCTCGAAGGGCAGGTTGATGTTGAGACCGATGGTTTTTCCTCCAGCCTCGTGAGCGCCGAGATTTGCCGCTTCCATAATTCCCGGGCCGCCGCCGGTGGTGACGACAAAGCGGTGGCGCTTGGCGGGGATCTGGAGTGACCATTCGGTCAGCAAGCGGGCGAGCTGGCGCGCGTCCTCATAGTAGCGAGCCATGTCGACAGCGGCTTCGGCCCGCTTCATATCCTTGGCTTGCAGCGCGGCGGAGACGTGAACGCCGTTGTCGCGGAGTTCGGTCAGACGGTTCGAGGCGTTGTCGTGGCTGGGAATGCGGGCGGAGCCGAAGAAGACGACCGTGTCCTGGATTTGTTCGCGCCGAAAGCGCGAGAGCGGTTCGCTGTACTCGGACAGCAGGCGCAGAATTCGGCCGTCAGGACTATTGAGAAATGGTTCGTTCTCATAAGCGAGGGGGGCGGGCTTGAGTCTATGATCGGTCATAAGTAAATCAGTCGATGGTCACTAGTCGTTGGTCGTTGAATGTTATATGGAGTTGTAGCCAAAGCTTGTTGTTCGCGAACGACCAACGACGTTATTCATCCCCTTCTCGATATTGAATGGCCTCCCAAAATCCGATCCACACATTGAGCGCGCCCAAGCCGGTCGAAAGGCCGCGCACGAACCCGCTGGCTACCACGGCGCGAAGCGTGGGATACGGGAGAAGGAGAGGATTGTCGGACCACTCCGGGCGCCAGGGCAGGATCATGAGCATGACCCCAATCGTCGCGCACAAGAACACGAACAGAAGCACTCCGATGCGACGGAGCCATAGACGCGCCGCCGAAGGCGCGGGTCTGGAAACGGAAACTGGCACGGGCACTCCAACCACCGGGACAGATGTTTGCACCGGAGATTTGAGTCCCCCGACACCGGTGGTGTCGCTGGCAAAAGGTAGCTTGGGATCGGAAATCATTGCACGCGTCGTTGTGAGTAAGGCCGTGTAAGTAAGGCCGTGGGGTGGAGCGGCCCCGGGTCGCATCCCCACGCTAAGTCCGAACCCACTTGGTGCATTCTACGACTTCAGAGCCTGAATGCGCTCGGCCACGTCGCGATAATCGATGTTCGCACCGTACACGTCGGTGAAATAACGCAAAGCAGCGGGCTTGTCCTTGGCAATTTCGCATGCCGAGCCCAGCTCATAATTGATGGCGAGACGCACCTCTTCATCGAGCCCGGGTAGGCTGAGAGCCTTTTCATACCAGCGGATGGCAGCTTCCGGAACTCCCTTGTCAATGAAGCACTGCGCCAGCCAGGTGTAGGTTTGGACCCGCTGAGTAAATGCCTTGCCGCGGTCGATAGCAGCGCAGACTTTCTGCAATTCGGCGATGGCTTCGTCGAGCAGGCCCATTTCCCGAAAGGCAACGCCCAGGTTGTAATGCGTTTCCGGATCGTCGTCGCCCGCGATAATCTCTTCTTCGAGCTCCTGTTTCAACTCGCCAAACATCTCCGCAAGATCGACGCTGCCGGAGGGATGCATCGCTTGGGCTTCACCTCCCAGCGGCCGCACGACAGCAGGGCCGTAGGTCATCGAAGGGACGCTCATCGCCGGAACGGTCATGGCACGGGCGGCAGCGGTTGCGGCACCTCCCGCCGAGGCTGCGATCGCAGGCATAGCCGCCGGGGCGGTTGGAATTTGAATATCAATGCTTGTCGCGGACTCGTCCGCCACGGGCTCCGCTTCCGGCTCCGGCATGCTTGAAGCGTCCGGTGCGGGCGCGACCGGCCAGCTCGGCAAAGTTTGGTTGTCGGTTGGCTGGGTTAGCGATGACTGGGTGGCCACAGGTTGGGCAACGGGTGGCTGCGCTTGCGGGAAAGAATCGCCGAGCGAAGCTTCTAGATCTGCGACAAATGCGGTCAGCTCGCTTGCCTCCGCAGGTAAGGCTTCTGCGTGCGCAGGCTCTGCCGAATGAGGTTCTGCGTGGGCCGGTTCCGGAGTTTGTTCCTCCAGAGCCTCGTTGTGGGTCGCGTCGTGTGTCTGGTGTTGGTAGCCGGCCAGCGGATCCGGCGAGGTTGTGATCTCGGACCCGTGCTGGGTATCCATCGCAATTTCGAAATCCGCGGGTTCGTCGGCGTTGATCTCGGTGATCTCCGGTTCCGCGTCCACCGGCGTGTGGCCGGCGGATTCGACGGCGGTTCGCAACGGGTCGAGAATGCGGGCATCGCTGGTCAGGGATTCCAGCTTCGCGATCCCAGCGCGAGCCTGGTCTGTCATGAAGTGCTCGAGATAGAAACGGATTTCTTCGACCGTCTCGGCGATTTCGGGATTGCTGGGGGCATCGTCGGCGGCTTCGATCGTGGCCGACAGTTCTGCGACCGGAGCGTCCTGGTCGGCGGAAAGAGAATGCTCCCACTCGGAGGAAAGGTCGGTGGAGAGGTCGGAGGAAAACTCGTGCCCTGCCAATTCGTGGACGGCGAATTCCGGATGCGCGGCAGCGGCGATTTCGTGATCGGAAGCCGCAGGCGCGACCATCGGCCAGGGCGGAGCCGCAGCACCGGCGTGGGCGGATGGAACTGAAGTCGTTGATGCAGAAGTCAATGATGGAGCAATCGATGCTGTGGAAACCGATACTGCGGAAATCAGTCGAGCCGCTTCCGCGCTCTGTTCGTAGCGTGCGGCCAATTCTCCGTAGCGCACCGCTTCTTCCGGGTGCCCAGCGTCGTGGTAGACGCCTTCCAGTGTGCGACAGCAGACAGCGGCTTCGGTAAAGCGCTGGAAACGCGTATGAAGACCGGCCAGGCGCTGGTTCAGGCGCACGTCGCGCGGCGCCTGGGGTAGCGCGCCCAGCAGCGGCACGACCGCCTTTTCCGGTAGATTGTATGAAAGGAACAGATCCGCATCGGTGACCGCCGAGCGCACTGCAATCGCAACGTGGTCGGGATAAGACTGGTCGATAACCGGCGCGATTGCTTCCAACTCCTCCACGATGACCGCCCCTTCTTCGGCGGTGATCCCGATGGCCGGTGACTCTCCCTGCATGCGCCCGACCACCTGCTGATAGTTCTGCATGTGCAACAGGTTCTGGGGCTCGGTAGTGGCCAGCATCTGGTACAGATCGCGAGCGCGTGTCAAGTTTCCGTCCTTGACCGAAGCGTGCGCCAGAAGTTCGGTGACTTCGTTGACGTGCGTGCTCTCGCCGGCTTTGTTCAGCAACAGCAGCAGCATATCCAGCGCGCCCGAGTCGTCGCGCACATGCCCGATCATGGAATGCAGGCTGGCCAGCAGCTTGGTTGAGTCGGTTGCCAGGAGGCGATCGGCATGCTGGTTGTAAACCTGGAGCGCCTCGCGATGTTGACCGAGACGGGCGTACCCCTCCGCCAGCAGGAACAGACCCTCGGGATCGTTGTGTACGGCGAGCAATTTCTCGGCGATTGGGGCAGCCTTGGGCGAGGCCCCGACCTGCAGGTAGGCCTTCAGGAGATCCCGTAAACCTTCGGGATGAGAATCAAGGTCGGCTGCCTTTTCCAGGTGCGCGATGGCGTTCTTGGGATCGTCGCCCTCGAGGGCGGCCCTCCCGCGCAGCAGCAGAACGTAACTGTTGCCCGGATCGAGCGTCAGCATCCGCTTCAGGATGTCTTCAGCGGCCGCGAGCGATCCGCGCGAGCGCAAAGATTCCGCTGCCGCGCTGAAAATCTCCCACGCCTCTTTCTTTTTATTCAGCCGGACATAGACCTCGGCGAGTTTGACCCGCATGGGCACGTTCTCCGGGTCCATTTCGAGGACCTTCTGGAAAAGGCGCACGGACTGTTCGAGGTCGCCATTCTTCATGAAATCTTCGGCGACTTGTAGATACTGGGCACGGGCGTCGTTGAACAGCCCCTGCTGGGTGTAGAGTTCCGCCAGTTTCAGAGATGAATCCACGCTCGGCTGGAGCTTGGTGATCTTCTTGTACATGGCGATGCCCTTGACGGTGAAGCCCTGCGCCGCATAGGCATCGCCCACCGTCTTGAAGCACTCGATAGCTTTGGCGCTGTCTCCAAGACGCGCGTAGAGATCGCCAATGGTGTTGTTGACGGTAAGATCCTTGGTATCGTGCTTGAGGATCTTGTCGTACTCAGCGATGGCGTTCTGCAGCTTGCCCTGCTGGACAAACTTTTCCGCGGCGCTGAGAACCTTTTGTTTATTAAAGCCAAAACCAAACGCCATAAGGGGTGCGGACTCCAGCCTTTTTCCCGTCGAACGCCTGCTATTTCCGCCAGCGTTGCCGAACGGGTCCAACCCTCGCCGGGAGATTCCCGGACGAAACACCGCGACCGCGCAACCGGGATCGCGGAGTAAGCTGATTGTAAGGCCGGGCATCGTTAGTCCGATGGTTACCGACGATTACCGGGGGTTACCGAAAGGGAGTGTACGTCTGGTTCCGAAAACACTCTGCCTCCCGCTTTCAGAATGGGAGCGAGAAACGGTTCCCAGGTGCCACAAAGCCATTTAATGGTGTATCCTGCTCCTCCTGCATTCGCAATGTCGCAATCGAGGAAAGACCGTGAGCTCAGCCAAGAAGAACAGTATCCCCGCCACCAAAGCAGATCTCAAAGTAAATCTCTACGACAAACTCATCGCAACCCATCCTGAGATCGAACGCAAGGGCGCTAACAATCCTTACACGTCCGTGAATGGCCACATGTTCACAATTCTTCACGCCTCTCGCTCCCTGGCCATCCGACTCCCTGAGGATGAGCGAGAGGAGTTTTTGAAGAAGTACAAGACCACGCTGTTCGAAGCGTACGGTGCTGTCATGAAGGAATACGTAGCTGTTCCCGATACACTATTGAAAAATACCAAGGAACTGCAGAAGTATCTCGAGTTGAGTTACGAGTATGTCAAGACGTTGAAGCCCAAACCAACCAGGCAGAAATCTAAAAAACACTAAGCAAGAAAAGGAGACAAAACCATGGAAGCAAAACCAACGCACGAACAAGCACAACTCCACCTGCAGATCTACGATATGCGCCGCGAGGCCCGGCTGCGCGAAGCTCGCGAGTGGTTCTTCAAGAACTACTTCGTGGACAATCTCGACGACTGGATGCGAGTCGCGGCCCCCGGAACGCCCACGGGCGCGTTCTCGATGATGGTGCTCACCTATTGGGATCAAGCCTGCGCCATGCTCAACTACGATCTGCTCCACGAAGACCTTTTCTTTGAGACCAGTGGCGAGTTTTTCGGGGTGTGGGAGCGCGTCAAGCCCGTCCTCCCGCAGGCTCGAGAGAAATTCGTGAATCCACACTTTCTGGAGCATCTGGAAAAAGCTGGAAAGCGCTACGAAACGTGGATTGAAAGCCGCTCTCCTGGTCATATCGCCGCCATGCGCGAATTCATGAAACAGATGCGGCCTCAACCTGCAAAGGCAGCCTAAGGCCTAAATCCGGATGCGAGAGTAAGTAGCGAGCCTGTGCCGCGCTGCACGACAATGCCTCCGCGGCACAGGCTCAGATTTAGTTCAAGGAGCAAGCGCCTGAAATTCGGTACAACAGGCGAGAACTTTATGCAAAAAGTCACTCCATTCCTGTGGTTCGACGGCAAGGCCGAAGAGGCAGCAAACTTTTATACCTCCATTTTTAAGAACTCGAAGATCCTGAACATTGCCCGTTACGGAGACGCGGGGCCGGGACCGAAAGGCACCGTGATGACGGTGAGTTTCCAGATCGAAGGGCAGGAATTCATGGCGCTGAACGGTGGTCCGCAATTCAAATTTTCGCCAGCCATATCGTTCCTCGTAAAATGCGAGACGCAGGCAGAGGTGGATGAGTTGTGGGAGAAGCTCTCGGCGGGCGGATCAGACCTGCAATGCGCTTGGCTGAAAGACAAATTCGGCGTGTCGTGGCAGATCGTCCCGGTCGCTTTGCTCGAACTGATGCAGGACAAAGATCCGGTGAAATCGCAAAGGGTCGTCAAAGCTATGCTGCAAATGACCAAGATCGACATTGAAGGTCTGAAGCGAGCTCATCGTGGGGAATGAAATCGGGGTGAATAGAAGAATAAGGAGCGCGGTATGAGCGGGGTACGAGTTCTGGTCGGTACGCGCAAAGGCGCTTTCATCCTGACGTCGGACGGCAAGCGTGAGCAGTGGGAGGTCAGCGGCCCCCATTTTGCGGGCTGGGAGATATATCACCTCAAAGGCTCGCCCGCCGATCCGAATCGCATTTACGCCTCGCAGACGAGCGGATGGTTCGGCCAGATCATCCAACGCTCCGACGATGGCGGCAAAACCTGGCATCAGCCGGGAACGCCCGCCGGAGCGCCGGTCGTGCCAGGTCCACCGAAGAGCGCGAGCAATAAGTTCGCCTACGATGCGTCTGCCAGTCCGCTCGCCACGCATCAGTGGTATGACGGCACGCAGCATCCGTGGGAGTTCAAGCGCGTGTGGCATCTGGAGCCGTCGCTCACCGACCCGGATGCGGTTTACGCCGGCGTGGAAGACGCCGCCCTTTTTCGCTCGACTGATGGCGGCGAGAACTGGAAGGAACTCCCCGGACTGCGCGGCCACGGCACCGGACCGAAATGGCAGCCGGGCGCGGGCGGCATGTGCCTGCACACTATCATTCTCGATCCGAGCGACCCTAATAGAATCTTCATCGCCATTTCGGCGGCTGGCGCTTTTCGTACCGACGATGGCGGCAAGACGTGGAAGCCGATCAACCGTGGGCTCTATTCCCAGTACATCCCCGACCCCCGAGCCGAGGTCGGGCACTGCGTTCACCACGTCGCGATGAATCCGTCGCGTCCTAATGTGCTGTTTATGCAAAAGCACTGGGACGTCATGCGCAGCAACGACGCCGGCGATTCATGGCAGGAGATCAGCGGAAATCTGCCCACCGATTTCGGCTTCGTGATTGATGTGCACGCGCACGAGCCGGAGACCATCTACGTCGTCCCCATTAAGAGCGACTCGGAGCACTTTGTCCCTGACGGCAAACTGCGCGTCTTCCGCAGCCGCACCGGCGGCAACGAGTGGGAACCGCTCACCAAAGGCCTGCCGCAAAGCAACTGCTATGTCAACGTGCTGCGCGACGCGATGGCCGTCGATTCGCTTGACCAATGCGGAGTGTATTTCGGTACCAGCGGCGGGCAGGTCTATGCCTCCGCCGATGCCGGAGACAGCTGGGCCCCCATTGTCCGCGATCTTCCGGCGGTGCTCTCGGTTGAAGTGCAGACGCTGGTGTGATCGAGCAGACATGATCCGAGTCATACTCCCGCAACATCTGCGAACGCTGGCGCAAGTTCGTGGGGAAGTGGAACTCGAAGTTAGCGGTCCGGTCACGCAGCGTTCAGTCCTCGACGCGCTCGAGGCCCGCTATCCGATGCTGCGCGGCACTATCCGCGACCAAGGTACGCAGCAACGGCGCGCGTTCTTGCGGTTCTTCGCCTGCGAAGAGGATCTGTCCCATGAACCGCCGGACGCCCCACTACCCGATGCGGTCGCATCCGGGACCGAGCCTTTTATCGTCATCGGGGCCATTGCGGGAGGGTAGCTTTGGAGGACGGTGCCGCTGCGATGAGGGTCCTGCAACTATCTATCGCGTTACTCCTGCCCCCCGCTTCTCCATAGGCACGAACTCCCGCGTCTCATGCCCAATCCACACCTGCCGCGGGCGCGCGATCTTCTGTTCGGGGTCGGTCAGCATTTCCTGCCATTGTGCCAGCCAGCCGATGGTGCGCGGAATCGCGAATAGCACGGTGAACATCTCGGGCTTGAAGCCCATCGCCTGGTAGATGATGCCGGAGTAGAAGTCCACGTTCGGATAGAGCTTGCGCTGCACGAAATAATCGTCTTCCAGCGCGATGCGTTCCAGTTCCAGAGCAATCTCAAGTTTGGTATTGCGTCCGGTAACTTCGAACACGCGGTCGGCGGTCCACTTGATGATCTTGGCCCGCGGATCGTAGTTCTTGTAAACCCGGTGCCCGAAGCCCATCAACCTGCCCTTGCCTTCCTTGATCTTTTTGATGTAGCCGGGGACGTTCTCCTTGGAACCGATCTCGTCGAGCATGCGTAGCACTTCTTCGTTCGCCCCGCCGTGCAGGGGGCCGGAAAGCGCGGCGGCGGCCGCAGCCGTGGCCAAGTACGGGTCGCTGTGGGAACTGCCCACGGCTCGCATCGCGTTCGTGCTGCAGTTCTGCTCGTGGTCGGCATGCAGGATAAAAAGGATGTCAAGCGCCCGCGCCAGCACGGGATTCGCGAGATACTTCGGCTCGACCATCTTCCACAGCATGTTCATGAAGTTCTCGGCATAGGTGAGGTCGTTGTCCGGATAGATGTAGGGGAATCCGACCAGATGGCGATACGAGAAGGCCGCGATGGAGGGCATCTTGCCGATCAGGCGCTTGATCTGCAGCAGCCGGATCGTGGGGTCGTGAATGTTCTTCGATTCCGGATACACCGTCGACAGCGCCGCCACCGTGCTCACCAGCATCGCCATGGGGTGCGCGTTATCGCGGAAGCCTTCCATGAACTTCTTGGTAGTTTCATGGAGCATGGTGTGGTGCGTGATGTCATGCACCCAGTTCTTCAATTCACTTGCGGTGGGCAATTCGCCAAACAGAAGCAGGTAGGCAACTTCGAGATAGGTGCACTTTTCGGCGAGAACTTCGATGGGATAACCGCGGTAGCGCAGGATTCCCAGATCGCCGTCGATGTAGGTGATCGCGCTCCGGCAGGACGCGGTATTCATGAAAGCGGGATCATAGGTCATCAAGCCGAAATCGTCGGGACCGGTCTTGATCTTGCGCAGATCCATCGCGCGGATGGTTCCGTTTTCGACGGGAAGCGTGTAGCTCTGTCCGGTACGGTTGTCGGTGATGGTTAAGGTATCTTGCGGCATCCGGGCTCTCCTGAAAACAGTGGCGGACTGGATATTTTACGCGTTCCGCGGCGATTCCAACAATGCTACCAGCGGCGGACGCCGATTGCACAAGCGGCGCGTCCGCGAGTCTAGGGTGCGAAACCAACGCACGAAACCAGGGCGCGAAACCAGAGCGATGAACGTTGTTACAATTGACCAATCCAGTATTCCCTCCCCGGTTGTGGGTCCTGAAAGCGCAGATGCAGCCGTTTGACGAACATTTCGAGGTAGTGGTGGTGGGCGCTGGACATGCCGGATGCGAAGCGGCGATGGCGGCGGCCCGCATGGGATTGAAGACTGCGCTCTTCACATTAAACGTCGATCTGATCGCGCAGATGTCGTGCAATCCTGCCGTCGGGGGCATCGCGAAGGGGCACCTGGTGCGCGAAGTAGATGCGCTGGGCGGCATCATGGGCGAGATCACGGACGCCGTCGGGATCCAGTTTCGCCTGCTCAACACTTCGCGTGGACCCGCCGTCTGGTCGCCGCGGGCGCAGTGCGACAAGCAGGCTTACCGTCTGAAGATGCGCGAGGTGTTGGAGTCGCAGGCTAATTTGAAGATCAAGCAGGCGGAAGTGGCGGATGTGATTGTGGAGAAGCTCTCAGCTCTCAGCTCTCAGTTCTCAGTTACACCCGACACTACTGAGAACCGAGAACTGAGAACTGAGAACTGCATTCGCGGCATCTTGCTTCGCGATGGCCGCCGCGTTTCAGCTGGCGCGGTCATCATTACTACGGGGACTTTTCTTAACGGACTAATTCATTGCGGGGAGCAGCAGTATCCCGCCGGACGTTCGGGAGAACCGGCAGCAGTTCTGCTCGGCGAAGCGCTTAAGAGACTCGGGCTGCGCGGATGCCGGCTCAAGACCGGGACGCCTCCGCGTCTCGATGGGCGCACCATTGACTGGGCGCGCTTCGAGCGGCAGCCGGGCGATTTGGATCCCACTCCATTTAGCTTTCGCACCCGGCGCGTTGCCCATCACGACTCGCAGGTGCCCTGTTACATCGCCTTCACCACCGAAGAGACGCATCGCATCATTCGTGAAAACGTGCATCGCTCGCCGATGTACAGCGGGCAGATTCAGTCGACAGGGCCGCGTTATTGTCCGTCGATTGAAGACAAGATCGTCAAGTTCCCCGACAAGCTGACGCACCAACTTTTTCTGGAACCGGAAGGCCTGAATACGCACGAGATCTACGTCAACGGCATGAGCACCTCCTTGCCAATTGATGTACAGCTGGCGATCCTCAAGTCGATTCCGGGGCTCGAAAGCGCGGAGATGATGCGGCCGGGCTACGCGATTGAGTACGACTCGATCGATCCCACGGAACTCAAGCGCACGCTGGAAACGAAAAAGATAGCGGGGCTGTTTCTCGCCGGGCAGATCAATGGGACGTCGGGGTACGAAGAAGCGGCGTGCCAGGGAATCATGGCCGGGATTAACGCGGCACTGCAGGTGAAGAAAGAAGCTCCGTTGGTGCTTGATCGCACTGAAGCTTACACCGCGATTCTGATCGACGACCTGATCTCGAAAGGCACCAACGAGCCTTACCGGATGTTCACTTCGCGAGCGGAATTCCGTTTGCATCTGCGTATTGATAACGCCGACCGGCGGCTGACTCCGCATGGGCGGCGGGTGGGGCTGATCTCGGATGAAGCGTGGGCGGAGTTCGAGGCGAAGCAGCGCCGCCTGGAGGATGTGAAGCACGTGCTGGAGAGAACGAAAGTGACGGCGGCGATGACGGAGCAGATCGATCGGGCTCCAATCGATTTTTCCTCGGCTCTGGGACAGCCGCTGTCGCAACTTCTGAAGCGACCGGAGATTACCATCGAGCAACTCGCGTCGGTTCTGAATGACCTATTGCCCTCGTTTTTCGAGAGAGATTCCCCTGTGCCCCCTGCGGTTAAGCTTTCGTCCGAAGTCCGCAACGAACTCAAATCGGTCGAAACGGAAATTAAGTACGCCGGATATCTCGACCAGCAGCAGCGCGCTATCGAACGTCTGAAGAAGGCCGAGCAGCGCCGCATTCCGGATTGGTTCGATTACCGGGCCGTGAGCGGACTGTCGCGCGAGATGCAGGAGAAGCTTGGGAGAGTCGTCCCGCAGACGCTAGGCCAAGCCTCGCGCATTCCCGGCGTGACGCCGGCGGCCGTTTCGCTGATCAACGTATATATCGAGATTCAGGGCCGGCGGCGGGAACAGGCTGCGGCGCTATAGCTCTTGCGAGGGGGCCGCCCATCCCTACGCGGATTCAGCGGGCAACCACCTTCTGCACAGCGGAGCGCAGTTCGTCGTACGAAAGCGCCCCCGGATGATACATCGCCACTTGCCCGGCGCGATTCAGCACCACCAGCGTCGGCGTCGTACTCGCTCCATAGGCATTGAAATTCTGTTTGCTCAATGGCACCGGCATGTCCTGCAGGCTGGCGTAATAGCGTGCGCGGACGGATTCGATGTACGCCCGCTCCTGTTCCGGTGCGGCATCGGCTCCTTGCGCGGCGTAGCCGTAGAGTTGGGTTGGGCCGATGACGACCAGGCCTTCGGAAGCGAACTCCTGCCGCAAGCGGGCTATGACGGGGACTTCTGCTTTGCAGTCCACACACCAATGGGCCCAGAAGAACAAAAGAACGGGCGAACCCTTCAGCGACGCCAGAGCGGGCGGCTTCGGTCCGAGATATTGCGCTTCTTGTAAGGGCGGCGCGGGTTGGCCGATCAGAGCCAGCAGGTTGAGGTTCTTCTGGAGGCGTGCTCGAATGGAGGTATTTCCATAGCGCGCCAGAGCCGAGCGCAACAGGCTGACGGCTTGCGCGCGCTGTCCTTTTTCCGCCGTCTCCTGGGCTAGAACTTCGTACGCGGCACCGAGGGCAATGGGCAGATGAGCTTCGGCGTCCAGCTTGCGCCTAGTCGTCGCCAGTTGCTGCTCCGAGAGACGGCGCGTCTCGGTGGCGTAGGCAGCGGCTTGGTCCCATTGCTTGGTTGATGCTGCCCCGCGCGCCATCCATGACAAGGCTTCAAGATACTCGGGAGTGACGCCATGCTGAGCCTTATAGGTCCGAAGTTCGGCCTCCGCCGCGGAAAAAGAATTCTGGGCCAATTGGGCGCGAACATCTCCGACCACGTCAGCTTGGGCAGACGACGGAACGTACAACGGAAGCCAGAGGAGGACCGCGATGAGGACGAGACCCAACCTCGCCGTTCGAATAGGCATGAATTGATGATGAATCAGGATCAAGGCAGTTGCAACTTCGTTCTGGCCAGGCGCTTTCGCGGGAGTCTATCTCAGGAATTATTCCAGGACCTATTTCACGAACTATTGCAGATAATCGAAGAGATTGTTCTGCGAGAACTTGCTGATGGCGGCGAGCGCGGCCTGGGTGTCGGTGTTGGACTGGTCGAGATTGTTGGCGGCAGTGGCCAGGTCCACGCCGCCGAGCGTGTTCTGTTGCTGACTGATTTGAAGCTGGGCGGCATTGAGGTAGGTGGTCTGCGACTGCGTTTGGTCGGTGGCGTTGCCATAGAACACGGCTTGCGCCGAAAGATAACTGGAGGCTGCGCTAACGGCGTTAACTGCGGTACTTATTCCGCTATTAGTCTGCAAGGCCTGGATCAGGTTGTTGACGGCGAGAAAAACATCGTTGCCCGGTGCGGAAAACAATTGCGATCCGGGCTGGTTGACGGCGATCTTGTATCCGTTGCCGATCGATACCTCATTGACATCGCTGTTGCCAACATAGTCGACGCCGGATGGCGAGGCATCGTCCACCACGTACGGCGCCGTATTCGTAATGCTGCCGCCGAACACATAGTTACCCTGGTACGTCGTGTTGGCCAGCGACACAAGCTGGCTCTGAATGCCCTGCAACTGAACCACGATGGCGGCCTGGTCGCTGGCGGAGACCGTGCCGTTGGCGCCTTCGACGCCTAGGCTGATGGCTTGCTGTAACGCGGATGTGACCGAACTCAGCGTCGAATCGGCGGTCGAGAGCTGCACCTGCACCGCGCTGATACTCTGCAGATAGCCGCTGTTGAAAGTGGCCTGATCGTTGTTCTCGACCAGCAGGCCGGCGGCGGTCGGATTGTCCGAGGGCACGTTCACGCTCTTGCCGGTCGAAATCTGGAGCGCCGCCTCTTGCGCCTCCAGTTGTGTCTGGTTGAGCGCCGCCAGCAGATCGGGCATGGGATTCGGATTGACACGCATTGATGTTTGCCTTCCTTCTTACGCCGCTTACTCCTCTGCCGCGTCCATGCCAAGGTTTACGGCATCGAGAAGCAAGAGGTTGATGGTAGAAACGACCTTGGCCGCGGACTGATAGGCTGTCTGATACTCGATGAGGTTGGCCGCTTCTTCGTTGAGCGATACGCCGGAGACGCTCCCGTTCTCGTCCTGCAGTTGTTGCAGAATCAAGTTGGAGGAGTCGGCATCGGCCGAGGTATTGGCCGTAGCGCTTCCTACTTGAGATACCACGTTGGCATAGGAATCGATCGGCGTCTGCCCGTTAGCCAGGGCGGTATCGGCGACCGCTAGGAGCGTGGCCAGATTTCCGTTGCTGCCGGTAGTGCCATCGGAACTGGCGGCAATCTTCGACGGGTCGGTCATACTGACGGTCAAAGTGGCCGCTGCGCCCATTCCGCTCACGGGCGGAGGCGCAAAGATGTTGCCGCCGACCGCGCTATTCAGATCGGTACCCTTTGCATTTGCGGCGTTGAGACTGGTGGCGAGACCGGCTGCCAGTTGATCGAGACTGCTCCCAATGCTGGGAATCTCCTGATCACGAACCTGGATCAGCCCGGCCAGGCTTCCACCGGTCAGTGAGTTGGTGATGTCCTGACTCCCGGAAAGGATATGCTGCACGCTATCGTCGGCCTGGGTGGTGAGCGCGAAACTCTGCGATCCGGATACCAGCGTTGTTCCGTTCGAAGTCGCCAGCGTGATGCCCTGGCCGGTCGGAATCACCTGCACATCGATCAGCGCGGAAAGCTGCTGGATGAGATTGTTCTGCGTGTCCACCAGGGTGCCATCGCCGGAGCCGCTTGCGGAGCCTTCGTTTGCGCTCTGCAGACTGCTGATCTGCTGGTCGACACTGGCGATCTGCGACGTCAGGGAATTCACCTGGGCGACCGATTGCACGACGTTTAAGTCAATGTTGCTCTGCTGGGTCTGCAGACTGCTGGCCGCATTGTTGAAATCGGTGGCCAACGTGTCGGCCGCGCTCAACACGCTTTGCCGCAACGTCAGATCCGTGGGATCGGGAGAGAGTTGCTGCAGGCTGTTAAAGAAATTGCTGATGTCGGCGCCGATACCGGAAGTGGAGCTCGCGAATTGGGTTTGAATCTGCTGTAGTTGCGTCAGCGACGCGTTGAGCGAGCTGTTCAGCTGCGTTGACTGATTGATTTGGATTTGGAGGATGGGGTCGCGCAAGCTCTCGATCTTTTGCAGGACCACTCCGCTGCCATAGCTCTGCGATCCCTCAGTGATCGGCTTGCCCGCGGCGATGTCGGTAACTTCCCGCGAGTATCCGGGAGTATTCGCATTGGCCACGTTGTTGGAAGTGGTGGCCATCTCCTGCTGGCTGACCGAAAGCGCGCTCAGCGCAATCGAAAGACTACCGAACAAACCCGACATGGTTATTCTCCCGCGAATTCTCCAGATCCGAGCCGGACTTCTGTCCTGAGCAAGCCGGCATCGGGCGTGTAGGTAAGCGCGCAACTGTCGACCACGCGATTCATGACGGCCAGACTGCGCTGCAAGTGCCGCAGCAGCGACCAGTGCACTCGCGTGAGATAACGGATCCGAGTTCCGAGCGCCTTCCACTCAGCTTGCAGCCGCGCCGAGTACTCGGCTTCCGAGGATTTGCCGGATGCGCCAGCCGACGGCGGTGCACAACGTCGGCTTGCCTCGCGACGAAGCTGGTCTTCGAGACGGCTCCATTGCCGGCAAAGCTCTGCCTGATGCGCCGCACCGCGTGCGATCGCCTCCGCATCGTTTTGCGCCAGCGCCATGCTGCTCGACTCCAGACTCTCCGTCAGACTGCGCACGAGCGCAAGCCGCTGCTCGATCAGTTTGCTCAGTTCGGGAAGCGAGGTGTCGATAAGATACATGGCTGTTCGGCTTTTCGTGGTTCCAGATCTCGGTTCCAAATGTCAGTTCCCGATCGTCAGACCAAGGCCGCCGTCAGGGCCGGGCTGGCGGCCTGGTTCCACGTTCTTGATCACCGTTCTTAATCACTATCAGGCCAGATCATCCAGTGTGTGCTTCGGAGTGTCGTGGCCCGGCTCCTGGTTGTTCTCTTCTTCTGCGGCTTCCTCGACCGTTTTCTCGGGCACAGCCGGACGCTTGCGCCGGGGGGCCGGGTCGCGGTCTTGGCCTCGCTTCTCCAGTACGTGCAGTAGCGCCGGATCGATCCCGTTCGTGATTAACGGGTCCATAATTTATCTACCTATGTACTCTGGCTATCCCTGGGCCCCGCCCAACTCGCTGACCATCGCATCGGCCACCCGGCTTGCGGGAACCGAATATTCGCCATTGCCGATCGCTTGCTGCAGCGATTGAACCTTGGCCTCGCGAATCTCCGGCTGCGCCAATACCTGAGCTTCGAGCGACTGCACCCGCGTCTGATCGAACGAGAAGCGGGTTTGGTCAAGACCCGAGGTGCCGCTGGACGCGCTACTGGACGTGCTGCCCGTGGTGCTGCTGGTCGCGCCGCTCCCCGCGTCCCCGGTCTGCCCGGCGCGGCCCGTATTGCCTTTGTCCGGTGGCTCCACTGCAAAATTTGTGAAATCGACTCTCATAAGATTTCTCCGATCCCCTTCTGCCTTTGTATCGGCAGATTCTTAACAATCCTTAATGCGGCGGCTGTTTCTTGGCAGGCGCATCACAGGTCAATTCCAAGATCGGCAAAGTCTGGAAAAACTTTAGCGCTCGAAGTGAACCCCCCGTTCAGCCTCCACCCGATACCTTTGGTGGCTGCAAATGGCGCAAGATGAGCTGCCCGATGCCAATCCCACCCCGAGCCGCGATTGCCTGGGCGAGCGCCTGGCTCCCCATCTGGCGATAGTCGCTCGCCCCCGGAGTTTTTGAGTCCTCGGAGTCGCCGGCGAACGTCTTCTGCAAAGCGTCGAACACCGGGGTGAGCAGCATGGCTTCAAAGTCGCGCGCGGCCTTTTCATTCTTCAGGACCGCTTTTGCGGCCGTGGGGTTGGTCGCGGTCAGTGGGACGGAACTCGTAGCGAGTGTAATCTTCATAAGAATTGTCTCCAGCCGTCGTTTGCTGTTCGTCGTTCGCTGTTCGACCGTGATGCGAGCGCTTTTGCGAATAGCGAGGAGCGAACAGCGAAACTCAGATAACTTCCAGGTCGGCATCGAACGCCCCGGCCGCTTTGATCGCTTGTATGATCGAGATCACATCGCGCGCGGTCGCACCCATGTTGTGCAATCCGCCGACCAATTCGTCGATGCTGGCGCCTTCGCCGATTTCGAGGCGTTTTGCGGGACTGTCCTTGGCCTGCACTTCGGTCTGGCCTACGACTTCGGTTTTCCCGTTCGAGAGCGGCGCCGGTTGGGAAACGGAATACTCAGTCTGGATCTGCACCGAGAATCCGCCGTGCAGGATGGACACGGCTCCCAGACGCACGTCTTTTCCCATCACGATCGTTCCCGTGCGTTCGCTAAGCACGACGCGGGCGCGCCGGTGCACGGGAACGGCGAGGTTCTCGATGCGAGCCAGCATCGCCGTCAGATTCGCCACCCCGGTTGCCGCCGGATCGACTTCGACGCGTCCGCCGTCGCGGGCGCTCGCGACCGCGTGTCCGAATTCGCGGTTGATAGCGTCGGAGATTTCCCCCGCCGTCGAATAATCCGACTCGCGCAAAAGCAGCGAAACCGGATCCAAGCGGTTGAAATCGAAAGCCAGACTGCGTTCCACCCGGCCCCCCGCCGGAACTCTTCCCGTCGTGGGGTGGTTCATCTGCTTGGTCGCGCCCGCGCCTCCAGCCGCAAAACCTCCAACCGCGACCGGGCCCTGAGCCGCGGCATAGACCTGCCCGTCCGCGCCATAAAGCGGAGTCATCAGGAGCACACCGCCCTCCAGGCTTTTGGCATCGCCGATCGAGGAGACGGTGACGTCCACCTGGGTGCCGGGCCGCGCGAACGCCGGCAAGCTGGCCGTCACAAACACCGCCGCCACATTCTTGACGATCGCCGTCGCCGGCGGAATCTGTGCGCCCATGCGCTGCATAATGTTGGCCAGGGTCTGGGTCGTGAATATCGTCTGCTGGCTGTCCCCGGTTTGCGTGAGCCCCACCACCATGCCGTATCCAATCAGGGGATTTTCCCGCACCCCTTCAACACTCGTCAGATCGCGGATTTTGACCCCGACCGGTTCGCTCGCAAAGACCGCACTCGCCAAGACAAAAAGCGCTCCCGGAAGCGCGAGCATCAGGACACCGGCGGCCAAACGGGCTTTCATAGAACTCCTAAGAACGAACTCCTAGAGCTAGAAAATGAACTCCTAAAAATCCAGCAGGTGCAGGATGGCGCGCAGCACCCGATTCGGCGGCCGCACCCCGTCCGAGATTACGCCTTTGCCCTTGATTTCCAGTTCCAGATCGCCGACGGAGTCCGAGGCGACCGTATTGTTCGGTCCGATATCGCCCCGGCGCACTACCCCGCGCAATAGGATCGTCTGCTTCTCGTGGTTCATGTTGATGACGCGCTCGGCCTCGACCACCAGGTTGCCGCTGGCGAGTACCGCGACCACTCGACCCGACAGGTTAGTGGTCACGCTCGTAGCCGTAGAAGCCGCGCCTTTCCCGGACAAAGTCTCGGACGAGTTCAGCCCGAGCAGGTTCGTGACCCCTCCGACATTGATCTTGCCGGGCAGCGAGCTAATGCCCGAACCGGTGTTTAACGTCCGCGCGGTACTCACGGCGTTGGCGTTCGACGAGGTCAAGTCCTGCACCACGATGATCGTGATCAGGTCCCCGGTAGCCTTGGCCTTGTAATCGGCGCCAAGAGAAGCCATCGGTCCCGAATCCACCCAAATGCTCCCCAAGGAGAGCGCGGGCGCGGCCGGTTGCGCCATCTGGACACGGGCAAGGTATTTTGTCAGATTGTCCTTCCGCGCATCCCGCTTCGACGCGTTGAGCCAGGCCGCGGTCAGCACGAACATGCAACACAGCAGGATTTTCACTGGCGCTCTCCTTATTAACTTACTAACAACAGTTACTCGCCGCTTATTACTGCGGCAAAGCTTCCAGCAGGGCGGGGCCGGAAATCCGCGCCCGGAAAACCTGCCCCTCTTCGCCGCGCACGCGAATGACTTCGCCCTCGCGGCCACGCTCCAGACAAGTCACACTCGCGCTGATTCGCAAGCGGTCGGAAAGGAATACCGCTGTCGCCCGGTCTCCGGCGCGCACCGTGGGTGCGAGGGGTTTCGGCGGAGCCTCGGGCGCCAGGTGCGATTTCGATGCGAGCCGACACGGCGCGGCGTGTGCGCCCGCGTCTGCCTTGCCCTCGTCGTCGTTATGGATATGGACATGAACATAGACCAGGAACGGCAGACACTGCCCGGGCTCGCCGCATTCCAGGCGAAATTGGGTGCGTTCGGGAACCTCGTCCCAGCAGGCCGACGAGACCCGCAACTTCCGCCCGGCAACCGCCGGAAGAGCGACCGGCAGATCGAGATCCTCGATCCGCGGCAACTGGAGTTCCGAGAGTCCTCGTTCGTGAAGCTCAGCCACCACCGCCTGCCACACTTCCTGGCGCGTCACCGGAGTCGGCCGAGTGTCAGGCGGCGTGCGGGACTCTTCAGCCGAGAGCGTGGCCGAAAGCGTGGCCGCGAGCAATGAGCCCGCTACGATTTCGAAGACGAACGGGAAGCAAGCGAGAATCAATCGGGCGATCACTCAGGTCCCTCTACTTTCTCAGGCTATGTTCTTGGTTACTTGCCCAGGTTATTGACCAACTGGAGCATTTCATCGGCGGCCTGCACCACGCGAGAACTGGCTTCGTAGGAACGCTGCGCCACGATCATGTTGATGAACTCGTCGACCACGCTGACGTTCGATTGCTCCAGATACCCCTGCTCGATCTGTCCTAACCCAGCGCTGCTGCCCGGCGTCCCGACGACCGGATCGCCCGAAGCAGTGGTGGCCAGATACATGTTTTGGCCGACGCTGTTCAAACCGCCCGGATTCGGAAACAGCGCGAGTTGCAGAGTGCCCACCTGCTGCGCCGCGGCTTGCCCGGCCAGCGTGACCGATACTGTGCCATCCGACGCAATCGTGACTGAGGTGGCGCCCGCCGGGATCGCCACGGCGGGCTGCAGCGGGTTCCCGTCGGCGGTCACCACATTGCCTTGCGCGTCCTGGTGAAACTCGCCGCTGCGCGTGTAGGCGATCTGACCGGTCGGCAACAGCACCTGAAACAATCCCTGCCCTTCGATGGCCAGATCGAGCGGGTTGCTCGTCTGACTCAAGTCGCCCTGCATCTGCAGGATCTCCGATGCCGCCGAACGCGTGCCCAGTCCCACCTGCAGGCCCGTGGCCACCGTGGTTTGCTGCGAGGCCGCCGCGCCCGGCATCACCATATTCTGGTAGATCAAATCCTGAAATTGCATGCGGCGGCTCTGGAAGCCGGCCGTGCTGGAGTTGGACAGGTTATTGGCGATCGTATCCAGATTCGTTTGCTGCGCCTGCATGCCGGTAGCGGCGGTATAGAGTGCTCGAAACATGATTTCCTCCTAACGTGATCTCGCCCTAGCAAGCTTTCCTCTAAACCTTGGGAAGGTCGCTCGTGGCAATACGGTTAAATTCGGTGTCAAACAGCGACATGGCGCGCTGCAGCATTTCAGCCTGCCGCTGCACTCCGATCAGAGCTACTACCGAACTGACGGAATTCACGTTCGAAGACTCGAGGGCACCCTGCTTGAGCGCGGGCGGCGACATCAGCTTGGCGCTGCCCTCAGGGGCGGAGAGCAAAGTTCCACCTTCGGAAGTAAGCGGAGTGCCGGAAGCGAAGTCCACCAACCCGATCGTGCCCGCGACCGCGCCGTTCACCGAGAGCGTTCCATCCGACGCGATGGAGACGGCTCCCACCGGAACGTTGATCGCGCCCTTCTCTTTGAGCGCGGGATTGCTGAGCACAAGATCGCCCGCCGCCGTCACCAGTTGCCCGCTGCTCGACACCTGGAAACTTCCGTTGCGCGTGTAGCGGGTGCCGCCCGAGGTCTGAATTGCAAAGAAGCCGCTGCCCTCGATCGCCACATCCAACGGGTTTCCAGTCGTTTCCAGATTGCCCGCCGTCATGTCCAGGTGCGTCCCTTCGAGCACTCCAAAATTATTGGTTGCCAGATTGAGTACATTCGGAACCGTCGGGCGCGACACCGCCAGCAGCGATTGGAAGGTTGTCTGCTGACCTCGAAACCCAGCTGTGTTCAGATTGGCCAGATTGTGGGCTGCCACTTCGAGTGCCAGGCTCTGCGCTCGTAGCCCCGCGCACGCTGCGTAGAATCCACTGTCCACGTTGGCTCCTTGTGGTTAAAGAGGAAGCAAGCCAATCGCCATGCCGAAGAAAGGAGCGTTTTCACAAATGACTAAGTTCTGAACCGCTTAGCAGGGAGGCCGGCGAAAGAAACATTGGAAGCGTCTTAGAATTTTGCGGAAGCGGAAAACTTTGCCCAGCACAACCCGCAAGCCCGGCAAAGCTTGCTTGAGGTGGGAGCAGGTTGGAGGGTTGCGATCAGCTCTTGAGTTGAAGACGAACCGCAACTGGTGTGTCCTCAAACAGCACGACCGTCTCCATGGAACTTCCATCGACCAGCGAATGGAATCTGTATTCTGCGCCGCTGATGACGCTGGGCACGCTCAGCATGCATCGTTCATCCGTGCCGGCGAGCTTGTTCTTGAAGTTGCCTGCAATCATGTTGCACATCTCTCCGAGCGCATCCACCGCCTGTCCTTCGGACTCGGCCGTGTCCCCCAACATTCCCTTGGCAATCTGGCCGGCGGTCCGCGCGGCGCAACACACCGTTACCACTCCGCACAGCGCCCCAGCCAGCCCGACGATGGCGGTAAGGCCGCCTTTAAGCTTGTGCTCGGATGGCGCTGCACACGTCACCTGGCAGCCCAGCATGATCTCGAAAACGTCCTGCGTCGCACGTTCGAGAATCGGCAGAAAATTCTCTTCGAGAGACGGTTTGGCAAATGCGGTATCCGGGTTCATGGGTTCTTCTACAACCTTGCTCGAGAGGCGCGAGAGTTTGGAATCAGCTTTGCAATTGAAGACGGACGGCAACCGGTGCGTCCTCAAACAGCAGGACGGTTTCCACGGAATTCCCGTCGGCCATCGAATGGAAGCTATATTCTTCGCCGCTGATAACCGTCGGCACGCTCAGCATGCATCGTTCATCCGTGCCGGCGAGCTTGTTCTTGAAGTTTCCGGCAATCATGTTGCAGATCTCTCCGAGCGCGTCCCCTACCTCCTCCGCGGAGGTCGCTGTGTCCCCTAACATTTTCTTAGCGATGTGCCCGGCGGTCTTCGCGCTGCAGCAGACGGTTAGAATTCCGCACAGCGCCCCGGCCAAACCGATCATGGCGGTATATTCCCCATTCGGCTTGTGCTCGGATTGCGCTACCGGCTTGACCCGGCAGCCCAACATGATTTCGAAGACTTCCTCGACCGCAAGTTCGAGAACCGGCAGCCAGTTCTCCTCGTGAGAACGCGTGATAAATGAGGTATCTGTACTCATGGTTTCTTCCCCAGTACGGGCAACACGTGCTCTTTCACCTGATCGGGAGTGAACGGTTTTCGAATATATCCGCGAGCGCCGGCCGTAAGTGCTTGCACCACGTGCGATTCGCTGCCTTCGGTGGTGATCATCACGATGGGAACACCTTTGGCGCTCTCCAGTTTGGCGGCCTCGCGGACAAACTCCAATCCGTCCATGACTGGCATGTTGATGTCGCACAGGATGAGGTCGACCGTGTTGTCGCGCAGCGCAGCCAGCGCTTCGGCCCCGTTCGAGGCTTCCAAAACCTTTTCGATCTCAACGCCCGCCTGACGCAGCGAACGCTCCACTATCTTGCGCATCACCGACGAGTCGTCCACAATGAGCGCTCGTATCTTATCCATGGGCTTCCACCACTCTGCGGTTTCCACTGCCAGCCAGGAATCGCCTGCCATTTTCCGGCTGACTTGGTGTACATCGGCAGTTCGATCTGGCGCTTTAGGAGAACAATTGCAAGCTGTCAACCACCGTGCTCACCACGGATCACGCTTGCGCCGGAAGTACTTATAGTCTGAGCCTGAGATCGTCGGAACTTGCGGGCCGAAATATGGGAAAGTCGGGACTTCCGTAACCGGAGGGAGATTTCAGCCAGTACGATCCTTACACTTCCCTTAATCTTCCGAAAATCCGTTATGCTTAATAGAGACTTATGACCCTGCTCGACGCCCCACCCTACGACACGGCGAAAGCACGGCGGCGAAAAATCAAGATCGCGGTCACCGTCGTGGGCGTAGTCGTCCTGGCGGCGCTGGCCTGGATGTACCGCAACTGGCCCGAAGAGCACTCCGTGGACAGGTTCTTCGCCGCGCTGCAGCAGCAGGATTACGAAGCCGCCTACAGCATTTATTTCAACGATCCCAGCTGGCGCCAGCATCAGCAGAAATATTCTCAATACACGTATGCCGACTTTTATCGCGACTGGGGACCGGGAGGCGAGTGGGGCATCGTCAAGTCCCACAAAATCTACGGATCGGCGAACACCAAAGGTTTTGGTGGCGGAGGCGTTGTGGTCGAGGTGATCGTCAATGAGCGCGCCGAGCACGCCCGCATGTTCGTGCAGAAATCAGACAAGACGCTGACCGTGTATCCGTACTAAGATGCGCTCTGGAAACCTGGCCCGCGTCTGTTGCCCGCTTTAAGCCGCCGTGGCTGCAATCTGTGCCAGCGTCTTTTGCAGCGACGCGTCATCCCCCACCGTCATGCAGGTCTTCGAGCGGTCGATCTGCCGCATCAATCCCCACAGAACCTTTCCCGGACCAACTTCGACAAACAGACCGACCCCCTTTTCGATCAGCAGCCGCACCGACGGCTCCCACCTCACCGTGCCGGTCACCTGCCGAATCAGGGTTTCGCGCGAAGCCTCCGCGGAGGTAACAACAGCGGCATCGACATTGCAGACCACTGGGCACGACGGATTCTGAAAACTCAGCGCACTCAAGTCCGCCGCCAGGCGATCCTGCGCCGGTTGCATCAACGAACAATGAAAAGGTGCGCTGACCGGCAGGCTCACGGCCTTCTTCGCTCCGCGCTCGTGGGCCAGCTTGATGGCGCGATCCACAGCGCCGGCATTTCCCGAGATCACGATTTGCTCGGGCGAATTAATATTCGCCGCCTGGCAAACTTCCCCCTGGGCCGCGCCGTTCGCAGCGTAGTTCGCAGCATAGTTCGTAACTTCGCTCGCAATTTCGGTGACCTTGTTGGCTGGCATTCCAAGAATCGCCGCCATCGCGCCCACTCCCACCGGCACCGCTTCCTGCATATACTTGCCGCGATTGCGAACTGTCCGCACTGCATCGGCAAACGACAACGTGCCCGCGGCGACATGCGCCGAATACTCGCCCAGGCTGTGCCCGGCGACAAAATCGGGCTTCAGACCTTTTTCCTGCAGCACGCGCCACGCCGCCACCGAAGCCGTCAGAATGGCCGGCTGCGTGATCTCCGTAAGCTTCAATTTTTCTTCCGGACCTTCAAAGCAGAGCTGCGACAGCTTGTAACCGAGCGCGTCGTCGGCTTCCTCGAAGGTCTGACGCGCCACCGGGTGGCTATGTGCCAGTTCTTTGCCCATGCCCACCACCTGCGAACCCTGGCCGGGAAAGAGAAAAGCAATGGAGAAAGTTGAACTAGTCATTAGACATGCTCAGAGATGCTTACGTCGCAACAGCCACGCTCAGCGCCGCCAGTTCGCGCTCGATCGTCTCGTTGACTTTGCCCTCGGCGAATTCCGCCGCCACTCGTACCGCATTCTTGATGGCATTGGTATTCGATGATCCGTGCGTGATGATGCATACGCCTTTGACGCCCAGCAGGGGCGCGCCGCCATACTCGGTGTGATCCAGCCGCTTCTTGAAATCGGAAAACGCATTGCGCGAAAGATACGCACCCACCTGCCGCGTGATCGTCGACTTCAAAGTTTCTTTCAACACGGCTCGCACCAGCCGCGCCACCCCTTCAGAAGTCTTCAACGCAACATTGCCGACAAATCCGTCGGCCACGATTACATCCACATGGCCGTTGTATAAATCGCGGCCTTCCACATTGCCGATAAAATTAATCGGCAGCCGCTTGAGCAGTTGAAACGCCTCACGGGTCAACTCGTTGCCTTTGCCTTCTTCTTCTCCAATCGAAAGCAGCCCCACACGCGGATGCTTCATGCCGAATATCGAACGGCAATAGATATCGCCCATCACGGCGAACTGCTCCAGATTGACGGGGGTGCAATCCACGTTCGCCCCGACATCAAGCAGCACCGCCGCCGTGTTCAGGACAGTAGGAAAAGCCGCCGCCAGCGCCGGACGATCCACTCCCGGCAGCGCGCCCAGCACCACTTTAGCCGTAGCCATGGCAGCGCCCGTGTTACCCGCCGTGACGAAGCCCGCAGCAAGCCCCTCGCGCACCAGCCGCAGTCCGACGCGGATCGACGAATCGCGCTTGGCACGAATCGCGTCCACTTTGTCTTCCATGGTGATGACTTCGCTGGCGTGAACCACATCGACTTGCAGCCGCCGCGCGCCCGGATAGCGCGCCAGCTCGGCCCGCAACTGTGGTTCCGGCCCAACCAGAAGCACGCGGACACCGTGATGGCGGGCTGCCTGCAGCGCGCCTTCGATCTCCGGCCTCGGCGCCTTGTCGGACCCCATCGCATCCAGAGCGATTACGCTAGGCATGAAAGGAAATTAGGACTTCTCCTCGACCTCAACAACCTCGCGGCCCTTGTAGGTTCCACACTTCGGGCAGGCGCGGTGTGGCATCTTCCGCTCATGGCAGTTCGGACACTCCGACAGCGAGTGTTTCGAGAGCGAGTCGTGCGCGCGCCGGGTAGCGGTGCGCTTTTGGGAATGTCTACGTTTCGGATTCGGCATGATGTCCTTTATAGCTCGCGGCTCCAAGCTCTAAGGGAAACCGCCTTCCTGAGAGCCGACAGCTAAGAGCTGAGAGCTGGTTTACTGAGTCAGCTTATCGCGTATTTCTTTCAGTGCCAACCAACGCGGATCCTCGACCTCGTCCACGCAGGAGCACTGAATTTCATTCAAGTTCTTGCCGCAGTGCGGACACAAACCTTTGCAATCTTCGCGGCAAATCGTCTTCAATGGCAGCGCTAGCAGCACCTGTTCACGCAGCGTGTCTTCGAGCAACAACCCTTCGCCCTCGTAATACCCAATATCGGCCTCGGCGTCCGTGACCGAAAGCTCTTCGTGCCCGGAATCGGTTCCCAGCGGCCGGTATAAGAGATCGAAGCTGCGCTCCACCTGGTGCACGACCGGATCGAGACAACGCGCACATGGCACTTCCAGGCTCGTCTCCAGTTTGCCCTTCACCCGGATGTCCTGCACCACCTTATGCTTGCCGTGATGCTCCTCGACCAGATCGGCCCGGCCCTCGCTGCGCAGCGGCGAACGCTGCCGGACTTCCGCACCCAGATCAATCGCACCCGGGCTGAACTCCTCCCGGAAATCGACCGGGTGAATCTCCAGATCCTCAATTTCGATGAGCATTAGAACCTCCGCCGCCCCCACTCAAATTACCGCAAAGGCCCGCGGAAGTGCGCACAGAGACGAAAGTCTCTCTCAGGGAGCAATTACTAACAATAAAGGCCAGGGAATAGCGGTGTCAAGCCAGCGACGCAAAATCTCACCCTAGGGATATGCTAGACTATTCCTATGGCTACCCTATACGTGGAAAACGTGCCCAAGGACCTCTACGAAGCCCTGCGCGCCCGCGCCCGCAAGAACCGCAGCTCGATCGCCGCCGAGGTGATCGCGCTGCTGGAGCAGTTCGTTCCAACCCCTGCGGAGGTGCGGCGCCGGATGCGCGCGTTTGAAGAGCTGAAGCTAGTGCAAGCCTCCGCTCCACCCGGCCCCGGTCCTTTTCCCAGCACCGAGGAGATGATCCGCGAGGATCGGGAACGGTGACAATCTGCGTGGTGGACGCAAGTGTCGCCGCCAAGTGGCTTCTGCCTGCGGCGGGCGAAGGGCTCCTCGAACAGGCGAATCGGTTAGCCGCTTTGCACGTGCGGCGCGAGTTGCAACTGCTGGTGCCGGATTTGATCCAGGCAGAAATCGGCAATGTCCTCTGGAAGGCCGTGCGGCGCAACCGGATCAGCCAAGCAGAAGCCGAGAACTCCTTGCGACAGTTCACTGCTCTTTCGATCCAAGTCGTCCCGACCTCCGACTTGCTGATTCAGGCATTGCGGATTGCGGTAACTTTCGAAAGGAGTTTCTATGACAGCCTTTATGTCGCGCTGGCCATGTCGACCAAGACCGAACTCATTACCGCCGACGAGCGCCTGGTGAACGCCCTCGGAAGCCGCTTCCCCGTCCGCTGGCTGGGAGCTTTCTAAGCCGTTCCTCGTGTCCCAGCAGCGCTGCCCGCACCGTTTCACCGTCACCACCACCGGTGCCAATCCTCACCGACAAGTCAGCTGCCGCTCACTTAGAATTTGCTTGGAATTTGTTCGTCGTCGGCAAACTAGTCCACAACTTCCTCAGCCACCTAGCGGAGGAAAGGAGGCACCTTGCCATGCATTTCTCATCTTCTACTACCAACAAGCTGAAACTCTCATTCGACACCGTCTTCTACTACGTCACCGACATGGAGGCGGCCATCGCCTTCTATCGCGACACGCTCGGACTCCCGCTGGTTTCGCAGGAGTACGTCGCGCAGTTCGATCTCGATGGCGTCCTTATCGAACTCGTGCCCCTCCCGCCCGGAACAGTGGTCCCCGGCAGTGGTAATGCCCGCATCTGTTTTTCCGTCGCGAACTTGCAGGAGACGGTGGAGCAAATGCATGCCCGCGGCGTAGCCACCAGCAAGATCAAGGAAAAGAAAGACGGCAGGCTGGCCTTTTTCCGCGATCCCGACGGTAACGAACTCTGTCTCTGGGAGTACTCCACAGTCAAAGTGGAAGACCCAAGAGAAATCGTGGAGTCGGCCCTGATGCACGGTTAGCGAAAAACGAGCGGACGGCATTACTTGTAAACGGCGGCATCTGGCCGGCCCCGATGCGTCGGGCATTGCCATACCCTTGCCGAGTGTAGGCGTCGGTCCCTGCGCTTCCGCGCATCGAGAGCTGACAGAAATTTTCACGACTGAAAGGGAGGCAACCGGAACCCCATTTCAGTTACACTAATCCGTTGGCGATGGAGTTCGCCGGTAAACGCCCTTCGGCTGATAACTCCTACAGAATTTTTGCAGGAGGACTCCGTCGTGAACCATCTCGCAAACTATCTCTCCAACTATGTGTGGATCGCGCTCGGCGCCGTGGTCGGTGCCAGCGCTCGCTATTTCCTCAGCACCCTCATCGCCCGCGATTTCTCCTCGGCATTCCCCTACGGCACGCTGCTGATTAACATCACGGGCAGCCTCGTCCTCGGATTCTTTCTCGTTTTCTCGACCGAACGCGTACTGCTCGATCCGCGCTGGCGTCTGCTGGTCGCTATTGGGTTTTGCGGTTCATACACTACTTTCTCCAGCTACGCCTTCGAAAGCTTCGCGCTGATGGAGCAGGGACAATGGCTCCTCACTGGTATCAACATCCTCGCGAGCAACGTCCTCTGCCTGGCCGCTGTTTTGGCTGGCGCCGCATTTGCCCGGGGGTTGTAAAATGGCAACCGCTATGGCCGTTCAAGTCACCATCTATCTCACCGAAGGCGATTCCTGGCATCATCGTCCGCTGCATCTGGAAATCCTGAAATATCTGCGCGAAGAAAACGTCTTCGGAGCCGTCGCCTTCCACGCCGTAGCCGGCTTCCTCGGCCGCGGCCGCGTCCACACCGCGCACCTGGTCGAAGCCGGAGGCGAGTTGCCTGTCGTCATCTCTTTCGTCGATACCGACGAGCACGTCAACCGCGCTCTGCCCAAGCTCAGAGAGATGGCCGCCCACCGGCTCATCGTGCGCGAAAACGTCGTCATCGAGCAGGGCAGTTTGGACTGAAGGAGAGGGAGAAGACGCAGAAGACATGAAGCGGGTTTCCGTACACTGAGTGCGGCGCCCGGCACCAGGAGGGAGTTCGGTCAGAGCAATGAGTTCAGAGCGCCGGACACCAGATCGTCACACAAGCGATGCCGAGCGCCTCGCGGTATCCGACGAGTTGCGAGCCCCTGGTCCTCGGCCCGATTTGGATGCAATCGGCATCGTTGGTGTGGAAGCGGACAAACTGCTTCGAATTGCCAGTCTAGCCGAGCAGTTTAATAGCGACCAAATCATGGATGATGCCCGCTCCGCCGCCGAGCGCATTGCGGAGGGGCGTTTCTACGTAGCGTGCGTCGGCCAGTTCAAACGCGGCAAGTCCACTTTGCTAAACGCATTGATCGGTGAACCCATCCTGCCCAGCGGAGTGGTTCCGGTCACGGCCGTCCCCACGATATTGAGATTCGGAGAGAGTCTCGGGGCACGTGTTCGTTTAAGAAGTGGTGAATGGACGGAGATTGCAATAGCCGACATCGAGGAGTACGTGTCCGAAGTACGGAACCCGGAGAACCGCAAGGGAGTCGCGGGGTTGGAAGTGTTTGTGCCTAGCCCGCTGCTGGCAGAGGGCATGTGCTTCGTGGATACGCCGGGGCTAGGGTCCGTGTTCGCGGGCAACACCGCTGCCACCCATGCGTTTCTCCCTCACATCGACGCTGCTATCGTCGTGATCGGCGCCGATCCTCCGATTGGCGGAGATGAATTGGCCCTGGTCGAGAGCGTTGCGAAAGAGATTCCCGACATCCTGTTCGTCTTGAACAAGGCAGATCGGGTCACCAAGCCCGAGCGGGATGCGGCCGTTTCCTTCGCCAGACAAGTGCTTGCAAATCGGCTCCAGCATCCTGTCGGTTCGATCTTTGAAATCAGTGCCCTCGAACAACTCAACAACGGCGGTTCTCAAAGAGACTGGGCTCAGTTGGTGGATGCACTGGAGCAGTTGGTGCGGCAATCAAGCCGACAACTCGTCCGCGATGCTGAGGAGCGTTCAGTGCGACGCTTATCCAGTCAACTCCTTATCGTGGTGAAAGAGGAGCGAGACGCGTTGACTCGACCCTTTGATGAGTCTGAAAGGCGGATCAGCCAACTGCGAGAGATAGTGTTGCAAGCGGAGCAGTCCCTAAACGATCTCGGATACCTGTTCGCAGGAGAGCAGCAGCGCCTCTCAAAGACGTTTGGTGATCACCGGGAGTTCTTCCTCAAGTCCGTGCAAAAGGTGGCGCACAGCGCACTTAAGTCGGCCCTCGAAGCGCTGCCGCGAACCAACGGCCCTCGCTATCGGCGATCGGCGATGCGAGCGGCCCAAGATGTCGCTCGGAATCACACGATGCCGTGGTTGGCAACCGAGAAAACAAAGGGAGAGGAGGCGTACCGCAAGATAGCGAAGAGATTCACGGATTTGACAACCGATTTCTTGTCCAAGACGCGCGGCATCCGAACCTCTGAGCTGGAGTATTTGCCAAAAGAGTTGGATGCTGAACAGGATTTCCGAACTCGCTCTGAATTCAAGTTCTACGATTACATTGATGTAGCTAACCCAGCTTCCCCTGTACGGTACGTAGTCGACCTCGTGCTCGGCGTTATTTGGGCGCACTCGCTGCTTGACGCCGCCACCCACGATTTTCTCGACCTGCTCTTGGAGACCAACAGCGAGCGCGTGCGAAACGATCTTGAGGAGCGCGTAACCAAAAGCCGCCGTTGTCTTGAAGCCGAGATACGCGCCGTGCTGCGCGAACTGAGTGCGGTCGCAGAGCGGGCGTTGGCGCGCGCACGCGCCGCCCACGCAGCAGGTGCGCCATCCGTTGAATCGTCATTAAAAAGCCTGGCGGGCGTCGAGGCTGAACTCACTCGCCTAAGCGGAGTCGAAGCTTCCCATCTGGAGCATTCATGAGTCCGATCGCCATCTACGGCAGAGATGCTGAGCTTGAGCAACTCCGGCAGTTCGTGTCTCGGCGCCGTTCCTTCCTGCTTCACGGCCCCGCCGGGGTTGGCAAAACGCTGCTCCTGAAACAACTGACAGGCGAAGTACCGGAGATGGTGTATTGCGACGAATCTTCCAGCAGTCAAACTGTTTTTCGGAAGCTTGCGGCTGGGCTGTTTGCGAGGAAGAATGGCCACGTCCTCCAAGCCTGCGGGGCTGGCGGTCTGGATGCCATCAATGACAAGTCCGCCGTGTCCATCCGGGGGATCGTCGCCGATGCCTTGCGTGAAGCCAGCCATTGGATTGTGCTCGACCACCTGAAACCTTCGTCCCAGTCGTTTGCTGCCTCACTGAAGGATGTGTGCAATTGGACGGCAACTCCCCTCATTGCGGTAGCCCGCTCCGCGCACATGGAAGACGTCGGATTCTTGTTGCCGATGTTTTCCGATCGCTCCGAGAAGTATGCCCTGCGGAATTTCGATTCGGATACATCAAGACAGTTTGCTGCGCGCACCGCACAGGAGTTGCACCTAAATGCCGCAAACCGGGACGAAGCGATTCAGAAAATCGTCCGCTACAGCAAGGGGAGTCCGGGCGCCATCGTCGCCATGCTTCACATGGCAGCCAGCCCGAAGTACGTTACCCAGCAGCACGTCAAGCTTTCGCCCTTGTACATAGACTTCAGGCTGAGATGGGATGCCACTCATGGATGATGGACTCACTGACAACCATCGTAGAGTCATCGCGAGCGGCATGCTGATCGTCGATGCGGCAGCCGTTCGTATGCTCGATCTATTGGAAGACCGGAAATCGCCAGCAGCCATCAATACCATCGAGGGCTCCGTAACTGAAACTGAAAGAGAGCAGGTCAGGGCGAGTCTGCTTCAGCTGCAGTCGCTCATTGCTTCGTTTGCGCGGAAGTATGACCTTCAGCCCTCAAAGAAAGACCTTCGTCGCATCTTGGCATCGGACGTGTCCCAGATATGGGTGGCCTTGGAGGACAGCCGGCCTGCCCGAATCCGGGGATACGGGGCCATGCCCATCTCCAGCGCCGAATCCCTGGAAGCTGACTTACAGGAGTTGTTGCTTGTTGCCAACAAACTCAGGGCGCTTCTGAATTCCTAATCCCGCCTGGCTCGTATTGCCCCGCTCATTCGCGTTCGCTTTTGCGAGTGAGTGGAATGACTGGGAAGTTACCTCACTTCATCCCCAGCGCCCGCAGCACCCCCTCGTCCGCCACCGTCTTCCCGTCTTTCTTCGTGACCACGCCAAACGATCCCGAATAATCCCACATCGCCCAGCCAATCCCGTTGCGCTCGAGTGCGGTCCGCACATCGTGCAGCCATGCCGCCCGGTCCTCGGGATCGGCATGCTCCCGATACACTCCAAACTCGTTGCACACCAGCGGCACCCCTCGCCGCCTTGCCCACTCCGCCGCCTGCTTCATTTCGGATTCAATGCGAGCCGCATCCCAGTGATCGTGCCCATAGCGAATGACCTGCAACCGCTCAGTTTCATCCGGCACCAGCGCCGCCACGCGCTCCGCCGTCTCCGGGCTCGACGGATATTTCAAACCGCGCAGCCAGTGCCAGTAATACGCGCTCCAAGTCGCTCCCTGATGGGTGAAGATGTGCGGCTCATAAAAATGGAAGTTGTAAATGACATTCGGATCGTGCAGCGGTTCCTGAAAAACCAGGTCATCGTCATCCGACCAGCGCGCTCCCGCCGCGATGATCGTGTGCGCAGGCGCGCCTCCGCGGATCGCCGCCGCCAGCTTCACTTGCACGCCCAGCCACCGATAGCGGTCGGTGAACTCCGGCTCATTCATAATTTCCAGAAACACGCGGTTGACGTCCCATGTCGAGTAGTGTCCGGCCAGCGCCCGCCAGAAATCGGCGAATCGCTCAACGAACTCGTCATCCTTTGCCAGCCGCGCCTTGAAGTCGCTCTCCGGGTGCAGGTCGATCACCACCGCCAGCCCGTGATCGAGGATCATCTTCACCGCCGCATCGAGATAGCCCAGATAATCCGCCGGAATCTTATCGGCCTCATGCTCGTTAAACATCGGTTGCGGATTCACGCTCAACCGCACATGATCGAAGCCCATCGACTTAATCAGCGCGATGTCTTCAGGTGTCGTCCAGGCTTGAAAATGCTCCGGCGTGTAGCCGCGCTTGTCATACACCTGCGCGAACCACTCACTGGCGTTGATACCCCGCCTCAATCTTTCAGCTCGCGCGAAAGCGAGCGGAGCGCGGTAAGCTGACCCACTGCCACCGGCGTGACCAGTCTGCGCCGCCGCGCCACCAGCCACGACAACTGACAACAATAGCAATGCGGCCCGCGCTTTCAGGCGATCCATCCTTGCCCCACTCATCTTCACTCCATCCATCGCGGCAGTCCCTTCTCGATTGATACACTGAAGGCCAAGTCCAAAGCCTAGCCCATGATTCCCTGCCAGCGCCATCTCTTCGACATCCCCGCCGACGTCGCCTACCTGAACTGCGCCTACATGTCGCCGCTGATGAAGCCGGCGCTGGAGGCCGGAACGGCGGGTCTTGCCCGCAAAGCGCACCCGTGGGAACTCACTGCCGACAAGTTTTTCACCGGATCGGACGAATTCCGCGCGACTGCCGCGCAGCTCTTCGCCTGCCCGGCCGACTGCATCGCGATTGTTCCTTCTGCCAGCTACGGCATCGCGACTGCCGCGCGAAATGTGCCGGTCAAAAAGGGCCAGAGCATTCTCGTGCTCGCCGAGCAGTTCCCATCCAATTACTATCCGTGGCAACGTCTAACCGAAGAAACTGGCGCTTCGCTGAAAGTCGTCGCCTGGCCCGAAAGCAACGACTGGACCGCCGCTGTTCTGAATTCCCTGACCCCCGACGTGGCCATCGCCGCGCTCCCGCACGTGCAGTGGACGAGCGGCGGCAGGCTCGACCTCGTCCGCATCGGCGAAGCTTGCCGCAAGCTCGGCGCCGCGCTCGTTCTCGATCTGACCCAATCGCTCGGCGCATTGCCCTTCAGCGTGGGCAATCCGAAAAACGGTTTGCAGAATGGTGTGCAGCCGGATTTCGCCGTTGCCGCCAGCTACAAATGGCTGCTCGGGCCCTATTCCGTCGGACTTCTCTATGTCGCTCCAAAATGGCATGGTGGAATTCCTCTGGAAGAGAATTGGATTCAGCGCGCGAACGCTCGCGATTTTGCGAACCTCCTGTATACAAACAACTACGACGAAGGCGCGCGCCGGTTCGACATGGGCGAGCGCTCCAACTTCGCGCTGCTGCCGGCCGCCGTGCGCGCCATGAAGCAATTGCTGGAGTGGGATGTCGCGCAAATTTCCGAGACCGCCGGCGCGCTCAATCGTCAACTGGCGAGCGCCGCCGCGGACATGGGATTCTCCGCGCCCGCTGAACCGTTGCGCGCGCCTCACTACCTGGCCCTGCGAAGGAAAGCGGCAATTCCGAAGGAACTTCCTGAAATGCTCGCCCGAGAGAAAGTATTCGTCAGCGTTCGCGGAAACTCGCTTCGCGTGACGCCCAACGTCTACAACACAGTCGAGGACTGCGAGAGGCTAATCGCCTGCCTGCGTCGCATCGCTTCCCGCTAAAGAAAACGACAGGAAGCAACGCAAGAACTACTGCTTAAGCGCGGCTGCTCGCCGCTGCGCCAGCGATGCCGCTTCGCTGGATGGATTTTCCTTCGCCACCTGGTCGTAAATCCTCTTGGCTTCGTCCGGCTTCTGTTGCGACTCGTAGAACCCGGCGAGTTCAAGCTGCGCCGCCGCCTTGCCGATGACGATCGTCGGCTTATCGATCAACTGCTTATAAATATCGACCGCCTGCGTGTCCTTATTCTCGGCGCGATAAACAGAAGCCAGCGCGAACTTGCCCAAGGCCGCAAGATCGGCGTTCGAAGAGCCGGCCGCCTCCTGCAGGCTACGTTCCGCGGCGGCGTTATCGCGAAGCTGGGCCGCGGCCAACCCCACAAAATAGCGGGCCAGGTCGGCCGTGTGAGTGCGCGGATACTTATCGACGATTTCCTGGAACTGTTTGCGCGCCAACGTAGCCCGCTCCTGCGGCGACGCGAAGCTGTCGTACCCCGGTTGCGCTGGCACGCCTGCCGGACGCACCGGTGTTTCAAAAGTCCGGACCGCCGTCGAAAGTTCGGCGCTCGCTTTTTCGTCCTGCGTGTTGACGTAGTACCAGCCGCCAAACGCGATCGCTGCAATCACGACAACCGCAATCACCGCGGCAATGAGTTTCGACTGGTGTTCCACCGTCCAGTGGGCAGCGCTCTCCGCTGCCTCCAATGTACCTTTTCTAAAACGGTCTTGTTTCAGTTGATGCCGGGTTTCTGCGCGCACGGGCTTCCTTTATGGCTTAGATGTAGGATGGCAATTATTCAGTTTATCAGGCGGATTTCGGGAGCGTCAAAGCGGACAGCCCGAATAAACATGATTCTCGTTAGCAAAATCGCCTGGCAACGTCAGTTGCTTGGAACAAGAGCTTGCAAGGCGTAAACTGCTGTGCGAGCGAGTCGATGAAACAAATAGTCGCAACGAGAGTTGTGTTGCCGCTACTCCTGTTGTTAGCGGTTCATGCGCGCGCCTCTTCGGCTGTTGCGTGTTTAGGTAACGGATTCGAGATGCGCCGCGATTTTGTTGTCACCGTGCTGCATGAAGACCGTCCTCTTGCGGGTGTGAGCGTTGAGGTCACGACGAATTCGGATAGTGATGAGGTTCAACGATTCTCTGGCATCACTGACGCGGATGGGAGAGTGCGCGTCGCCGGTTTGCCACCCGGCGATTATTGGTTGAAGGCGCAACTGCTTGGGATTACGGCAGCCTACCATTGCTTTCATATTGCCGATATCTCTTCAAGAAAGGCTAAAAGCGCACTCAGATACGATTGGGGCGATTTAGCTCCCGCTACGAGCCGCATTGCAGGCAAGTTGATGGATTGCCTGCGCGGTGAGGGTGAAAGTCCTTTATTGAACCTTCTCCACTGTACGCCAGTCCCAGTAGTGGGAGCGCGGTTCAGATTGCAGAGCCCAACAACTGGCGGAACGTACACCACAATCTCGGACGCGGACGGCAGCTTCGCGTTTGATTCAGTACCGCATGGTACGTACGTTCTCCATGTCGAGGGTGGAAAGACACCGACTCGCGAATATGACTCTGCGGACCTGCTGATCAACCTGAGTCCGGACGCGAGGTGGAACACGCTTCTGCTGACGAGAAGAGACCCAGGTGCGGGAAGCGGCGGCGGCACGTCTTTAGACCTAAAGACGAACGCCGACCGATAACTGTTGATAAATCGCCGTAGGGCTCATCACTTCGGGTCCGTTCGATAACTCCAGAACCCAGCCATCTTCTCCTGCAGAACGTGGAACGGCGCCTCGCGAACTTCGGGAGCCGAACCCGTCCCAGCATCTTCACGCACAGCGTCTTCGATCAGATGATGCATGGGCGCTAGCTCGCACACCGGATCGGTAGCGCTGGCATCGCCCGTCAGCAAAAAAGCCTGGCAGCGGCATCCGCCGAAATCTTCTTTGCGGCGGTCGCAGGAGCGGCAGGGCTCGGGCATCCAGTCTTCGCCGCGAAATTTCTGGAATGCTTCCGAACTCTGCCAGATCCAATCGAGCGAGTGCTCGCGCACGTTGTCAAAACGCAGGCCCGGAATCACTCCCGCCGCATGACACGGCAGCGCGCGGCCGGCGGGATCAATCAGCATCAACTGGCGTCCCCAGCCGCCCATGCAGGTCTTGGGAAAGCGTGCGTGGTAGTCGGGAACGACCATGTCGATGCGAACTTTGCCGCGCAAACGCTCCTCGGCTGCCGCAACCACGGCCACGGCGCGGTCAAGTTGCGCGCGCGTCGGCAGCAACGCCGACCGGTTCTGCAGCGCCCAGCCGTAGTACTGCGCGTGCGCGATTTCCATCCGATCGGGATGGAGCGCTTCAAGAGCAGCCACCATTTCCTCAAGATGCCCGATGTTCTGCCGGTGAACGACCAGGTTTGTGGTGAACGCGATGGGATGCGAGCGAATCCACCCGGCCAGTTCAATCTTGTGCGCGTGCGCGCGCGCTCCGGCAATCCAATTTGCAGGGCCTTCGCTCGAATCCTGGAAACTGAGTTGGATATGGTCAAGTCCCGCTTCCACAAGCTGAGCCAGACGCTCGCGTGAAAGCCCGATTCCGGAGGTGATCAGGTTCGTGTACAGACGCGACTGGCGCGCGCCCGCGATCATTTCAACCAGATCCGGACGCGCCAGCGGCTCGCCCCCGGTGAGGTGAAGATGCAAAACGCCGAGCGCGGCAGCCTCGCCGAAAACGCGTAGCCAGTCGGCAGTCACGAGCTCTTCTTTACGCGAAGTCAGCTCCAGCGGATTCGAGCAGTACACGCAGTGCAGCGGACAGCGGTGCGTGATCTCGGCAATCAGGGCCAGCGGATTCGCCATTGGAATTCAATTCAACAGGCTTTGTCATCCCATCAAATTTTGTCATCCTGAGCGAAGCGAAGGACCTGCTGTCTCCCGCACTGGCAAGAAAGCAGATCGTTCGCGTCGCTCAGGATGACAGCTCTATTTCTTAGCTGCTCTCTCAATAGTCGATAATGCGCTTGGCGTGCAATTGCTCCAGAAATGTCAGGACATCGGCGCGGATTTTGCCCTTCGGCGCCAGCATGAACTGTGTTTCCAGCTTCTGCACAATTTCAGCCAGCGAGAAATGACCGTCGCAAAGTTCGAGGATAACGCGGCCCGTTCCTTCCACACGGATCGCGCCTTCCGGGAAGAGCACGACCGGCGCTTCGGTAGTCCCGCCCCAGCGGCATCCCGCGGCAAACTTGGGAACGCTCGCATCGCTAAGCTCAGCCACGCTTCCCCTCTATGTGCTTCGCTTCATCCCCTATGCAAAAAGCGCCCGGCGGCGGCCAGCCCGGCTCGACATAAGCGAAATAGAGCGCGTCAAGCTGCGCCCACAGAATGTCGCACTTGTCGCGCAATGCCTGAATGACGCGTTCTTGATCTGCGCGCGTAGTGGCGTGATCGAACACGTAGCGGAGCGCGAAGGCAGCGTCTTCCGGAGCCTCGGTCAGCCGCGCCTCAAAATAATCGAGCGCGGAAGCGAGCCACGGATAATGCTGGCGCATCTTCTCCATGCGCAGCGCAATCAGGTCGCGCGAGAAAAGTTCGGTGAGCGACGAAGCGACACACTCCAGAAAAGGCCGCGTCCGCACTAGGTGGAGATACTCATTACCAATGAAGCGCGTGGCCGGCAGAACTTCATGCGCGCTCACCACCCGCTCTCGATCCAGCCCAGTCGCTTCCGCAAGTTTAACCCAGCGCAGGATTCCGCCTTGCAGCTGGTCATCTCCGTCCTGGCCGTCGTGATCGACAATGCGCTTCCGCCAGACGCGGCGAAATGACGGATCGGTCGCGCGCGAAAGAATGATCGCGTCTTTGATCGGAATAATCGACTGGTAGTAATAACGGTTCAGCGCCCAGGCTTGCAATTGTCCGCGGCTCAGTTTGCCCTCGTGCATGAGCAAGTGGAAAGGATGCTTGTGGTGATAGCGCTCTTCGCCAACCTGGCGCAGCGCGGCGCGCAATTCCTCAAACGTAAGCTTGGCACTGTTTGGCATATTTCCCGGGGCTACAGTTCCAGTTGCCAATTGTCCTCCGCCACTTCCCAGCCGGCTTGGCGCACGGCTTGATGTTCGGGACTCGCCTCGTTCAGGGTCGGATTCGTGTTGTTGAGATGAACGAATATCTTGCGCCCGACGTTAATAGTAATATTTTTCAGCAGGCGCAGACTTTCTTCGACTGGAATGTGTCCCATCTGGTGCGCGGTCTCGCCGCTGCCCTGAACGCGCTGTAGTTCGTCATCGCTCCAGAAGGTGCCGTCGAACAGAAGCAGGTCCGCGCGCCCGATCTTTTCGAGCAGCGTATCACTGAGGCTGCCGACGGCGGGAACGTAAGCCACTCGCTTTCCCGAAGCTGATTCAGATCTAGAGTCAGATCTGGAGGAAAAGAACAACGCAGCCGTCGCTTCCTCGCGGGCAAGCTTCCCGATCTCAGTCTTAACATATTTCGGATAGCGGCCGGAAAGATAGTGGACCTCACATCGCAATCCCGAGTCTTTCCCATCGGCGGACAACAAGGGAAACGGCGCATCCGCGGTCATGGGCGTCCAAACCACCTGCGGCTCGACCCGGTTCAGCATGCCGAACATGCTGTTCTCTTCCCGCAGAATCCGCAAGATCGATGGCGCCGCATACACCCGCAAAGGCTGGAGTTCGCGCAGCAGAAGTAATCCCACAACGTGGTCGAGATCGCAGCTTCCCAATACCACGCCAGCAATAGGCGAATCGCGCGGAGTGTCGCGCAATGCCCGAGGGTGAAGATCGGGGCAGCTCTCGATTTGAAAGGCCAAGTCTGGAGAGGCTCCAGCTAGAAACCACGTGGAGCCATCGGCGCTCAGCGCGAGTTGAGCTTGGGTGCGCGCCTTGCCGAGGAATTTTTTCTCGCGTGCAATATGGCGCGTGTTTTCGCGCACGTTTTCACGCACAGCAACGCAGTTGCCGCAGCCGCAATTCCACTGCGGGAACCTACCCCCGGCCGCAGAACCGAGGATCCGAATGCGCATCTTCTTTTTGCAGGTTTAGAGTTTTGCGCTCACGTAGGAGTTGATTTCGCAGCAGAGAACAACTTCTTCGAAAACAGGACTTGTCCAAGCCATAACTTTCACCTTTAGTTAGAGATTTTTCGCTCGCCGAACCCCAAAGCGCGGCGCGAAGATTAGAGGAATCATACCACTGCCATGGTTGTTTTCGCCCAGGAAGTTGGGGAAC
This sequence comes from Terriglobales bacterium, assembly GCA_049520095.1. Classification (GTDB taxonomy): domain Bacteria; phylum Acidobacteriota; class Terriglobia; order Terriglobales; family Acidobacteriaceae; genus Acidiflorens. Next base: position 44,405 of record JBEKQC010000009.1, on the reverse strand, counting down.
GGCATGGCCCGAAAGAGCCATTTTCGCTCCTCTCGGACAAAGAGTATCCCTTCCCCTCCAATCTTTTGGAATCATAGGTTTAGGCGACGGGCTGCGCGGACAGGAGTGTCCGCGCCATATCCTACCTCATTGCAACCGAAAGCTATTGCGCGGCCTCGAGCAGGCCCTTCTCGGCTTTTTCCTGACACGCGATGCAATGCCGGGTCCAGGGCACCGCTTCGAGGCGCTTGGCATTAATCTCTTTGCCGCAGGAGACGCATTCCCCGAAGCTGCCCTCGCGGATTCGCGCCAGAGCGCCATCGACCATGTTGAGCAACTGGCGGTCGTTGTTGCTCTGGCTGAAGAGGAATTCCTTGTTGTAAGAACTCGCGGCGCGGTCGGCCACGTCCTGCGTGGCCTCATCGTCGACGGTGCGACCGTCCTGCTGATTGCGGACAACCATGTGGCGCAGTTCCTGGCGCCGGGTTTCCAGTCTTTTTCTGAACGTCTCTAGTTTCTTCTTATCCATGTTTGCTGCCTGACATTTGCTGCCTGACGTTTGCTGCCTGCCGTGAAGCGGGAGTCCTGCTTCACAGCAGCCCATCCCGGGTGAAGTCGAACAATTATCGTAAGCGCGCGAGAGACGGGCGTCAACTCGAAGACGCGAGTGGTGTTGGGTCCTTTTCGAACAACCGGTAACTCGGACACAAGAGAGAGTGGTAGCTTTCCAAATTAGCGCGATCTTCATTTGGGAGAGAGATTCACGTACAAACGATCGCCATCCTCCGCGCTGAGAGAACGCATCGCGCACATCGGAACTAGGAACCATGTCTTGGTGTTTGGCAGCCTGTTTTGCCGTCTCTAACGTCTGGGCAGCGAATGCATGAGCGGAGGGAACAAAAAAGCGGCCCCTTTCGGGGCCACCCTTTTCAAAGAGGCTAAGTGGCGGGAATCAGAGGTAGGTCATTTGGACGCCGTCCGGGGAGTGGAACGGACAGAGGTGAGATGTCGCAAACATCGAGAGTGAAGTTGTTCCAACGGTACGACCTCTTCAGTACAGAGGGAATCAGCATTTGCGGAACCAAAATGAGAAACGGTGGCGAAGGACGAAGTCCATTTTGGGAACTTACTCAGAATCAATACCTTAGGGTGAATCCCCTAGGGGGCGGACCGGTTGGCGGACCGTCGGATAGCAGACGCCTGGATGCACAAAGCTGCATATTGGTAGAAGTTCACAGCAGAAGTTAAGAGCAAAAGTTCAGAGCAGAAGTTCCCGCTGAACCCTTCCGTTCCCCCAGAAAAGGAAAGCCCCCTCGGAAGGGGGCCTTCAGACAAATCGGCGCAGATTTCTAGCTGTCTCCGGCGACCGTGCGCACCTTCCCGGGCAGGAAGTGATACGGAGGCCACGGACCGGTCACCACCATCTGACAATTCTTGAGCTGTTTGGCTGCCGTGCTGTAACGGTTTTGGTATTTTTCGATCGACTTGGTGTCGATTAGGTGAGCGATATCGAGCAGCATTCCGTCGGCGTCAACCTTCTTGCAGCTGACTTCTTCTTCCAGAGGGTTGAAGAGCTTGTGCACCTGGACGGAGAGAGCGCGAGCCTTGGTCTGGCGTTCACGCTCACGCGACGCCTTCTCGCGGAGCTTGATCAGGTACTCGCGGCCGACCGTATCCGGCAAGACAATCTCTTCCATGTTGCCCCGAAGAGTACCGTCGCGGACGGTCAGCTTGATGCGCATTTCCGACTTGCCGCGAAGCCGCTCCACACTCTCACAAAAAGTGCGGCGGTTGGATCGTACCGCCTGGCGGATGGCATCTTCGGTGTCGAAAATCGTTCCGAATCGGAACGGCAGGACGGTCGCGGTCCGGAAGCTCTGGCTGACCACGCGGGCATGTTCAAGCACGGACTTTTCGTCGAGTTTGGAGGTTGCGCGGTCATATTCACTGACAATCACCGCAAATTCTCCGCTCGGGTAGCTCATGACGGGAGCGGAGTTGACTCCCTGAATTCCATCTAGCAGGAAGGGACGGCGGGCGCGAACACCGTTAGCAAGGGTCTGGTGTTCCGTGAGGCAGTACGCGTACCACGACATGCATTCTCTCCGAATTGCACCGGGGCTTGGGCACCCCTTTAGATTTACTTTAGGGCTAGGGCTGCGTTTCTACCTGGAAGTTTTGAGTTTTAGTTTTGTGACAAGATGGGCGCGAAAAGCCGCGTCCAAAACTCATACTACCGCCGGAACGTCTTATTTGCAACCTTTCTTGAGACAAATGCATCGCAAATTGTCTCAATTTGCTACAAAAGCGTTTTTGGCGCGCTAGCAAGGCCTTTGCAGCAATCCGTCTCGCTGCCTCCTCGGCCAAGGAAATTGTGGAAAAACCTGCCTCCATGTCTCCAGCAGTCATAACTGAGCCGCATCCACAGCCAATGGGGAAACTTGGAGCGATGTCTCAGCTCAACCTCAAGCCGACGTCACCGTCAGCCTCGAAACAGTTAAGATCGTTAAGAAATTACCGCCGTTGCGCATTCCCTAAGCCGCAGGGCAGTCCCACCCTGTCTGTCACCCGGGAACCCTCTCGTCCCAGCCAATACTAAGTTCTGTAATAATTACAGTGCAATAAGTACCCGAGTGCGCCTATTTAGCCACACCGGCTCCCTAGCATTTTCAATGACTTGCAACCCGCCAAATCGCGATCCGATGCCGTACGCATTTCTTACGCGGTCGTTTTACGTATGGATATGTATGTACAATAATACCTGCACAAAATGTCCCACGTGAAACATTGTACATACAATGTCGCCCCGAACTGGCCAGCATGCCCCGCCCCACGCCTCAGCCTTTCTGCTTCTGAGCAGCCGCGCGCTCCTGCAAAGTAATCGTGACCGCGCGCAGCATATCGCCGGCGGGAGCGGGCTTGCCCGTCCAGATTTCAAACTGCCGGGCGGCCTGCTGCACAAACATTTCGATTCCGGGGATGACCGCAATTCCTTTGGCGCGTGCGACTTGCAGCAGATGCGTCTCGACCGGGTCGTACACCATGTCGAAGACGACGCGGGCTTGAATCTCCTGATCTTTGAGCGGGCAGTCGCGCGTGTTCCCCATGCCCACCGGAGTAGCGTTGATGATGACGTCGAAGGCGATCTTGCGGAGATCCGCTCGTTTGATAGTCCGTGCCTTTGCCTGCCGGGCGAGCTTCTGCGCCTTGACGGATGTGCGATTCAATATCCAGACCTCAGCGCCGCGCTCCTTTAGACCGAACACCGCGGCCCGGGCCGCGCCGCCGGCGCCGAGCACGAGGACTTTCGCGTTCTCAATGGTGAGGCGCTGCTCCAGCGGACGAATGACGCCCGCGATATCGGTATTGAATCCGTAAAGCTTGCCTTCCTGTCCGCGCACGACGGTATTGCAGGCCCCGACCTTCGCCGTGTGCGCGTCGGTGTTATCGAGATAGGGAAGGATCGCCTGCTTGTACGGCATGGTGATGCTGAGGCCGTGTAGGGGGATCTCGCGCGCGCAGTGGATCAGATCCTTGAGCGTCTTGGCGTGGAGCGCGAGATAAACGCCGTTCACGTTCTCCCGGCGCAGCGCCGTGTTCATGATCACCGGCGAGAGCGAATGTTCGATGGGATCGCCGGCAACGGCATAGATGCGAGTGGCGGCGTCCACTTGATCGATGCGGTAGATACTGCGCAGATCCCGCGCGCTGATCTGACCGGGCGCGGTTTTGAGGCCGGCACTAGCATCGATCGCGCCAAAGGTGAACGCGCTCCCGGCGCGCACGCTCAGCACGCGGCTGATAAGGCCTTGCTCTCCCATGCACAATCCGATCAGCGCATGCTTGCCGCTCTGCGTCTGCAGAAACTTCATCATGGCCACGTTGTCGGAGAGCGAGGTGGCGGTGGTGACGACCTTGTAGAAGTCGGCCGGGATTTTGAGCATTTTCTCCAGCGTGTCATCGAGGTTGCGCGTGGCGCGGAAATCGTGGAACGACAAGATGAGTCCGGCGCGGCTGCGCAGGCGAGCGATCGCTTCGGGCTTCGATTTCAGCGCGCTCTGAAGTTCCAAGTCGACAAGCTGGCAGCCCGCGGCGTGAGCCTTGGTGAGCACTTCCAGTTGAGAAGCGAGCGATCCCTTGAACTTGCCGCCATTCTCGGCGCGGCGGCAGGTGCCGATGGCAATGACGTACTGGTGGGTTTCGAGAAAACGATGGATTTTGGGAAGCGCAGCCAGAGGCTGCTTCAGGTAGTCCAAGCGAAACTCGAGAAATGGGTTATCTCGGGCCATAGACTCGGCAATCGCGAGCATGTCTTCGATCGTGTCGCCGATCGTGTCGCCGCCCAGCGCCAGGCAGACCCTAGGCAGGCGCATAGGCAGAAAGCGGGGCGCGGCAGTGGAGGAAAAAGCCAAGGCCATTTGTTTTCAGCTTATTCTCTAACGACGGCGCGATATTACAGGGGCGCAAGCCCAGATGCAACTCGCAGATGCAAGGGATCTCCGAACACTCAGGAAAACACTTTGGGGCAAAGGGGCTAAACACCCTCGTAACCTTGACCCCTCCCTGCGCGCTTGTTACTTTTTGGCTGTAACCCTTGTCTTCCGAGAGAGATAGCCGGGGTAGCCCCGCAGCAGTTGGGAGTCGGAGGTAAGATGAACAAAACAGGATTGTTATTGCTATTAATCGGGACGGCGACCATGACGGCCGTGGCCCAGCAGTCGACGACGGCGGTCACCCCAGATGCTTCCGGTATCGTCGAAACGTCGGTTAACACGCCCTTCGTGCGTTTCCAGACGCCGACCGCGGCAGACATTAATTGTGCGGGATTTCTTACCAAGGAACGGGTTCCCGACGCAAATTACGTGAACGGGGGTCTGCAGACCCCTGCCGATACCAAGTTCGGGATCGGGGACCTGGTCTATTTGGCGGGGAGCGGCTACCAGGCTGGACAACTGTATTCGGTCGTACGCGAACTGCGGGATATCAACGAGTACGAAATTTATCCGGGGCAGAGGAAGGTGCTGGCTGCCGCGGGACGACCTTACGGGGAAATTGGGAGGGTGCGAGTCGTCGACACGCGCAGTCACAGCGCCATCGCCCAAGTGGAATTCAATTGCGATCCCATCAATCCGGGCGATCTCGTCCTGCCTTTCGTGGAAAAACCGCCGGTTACATTCCGCGTGCCCGAGCATTTTGACCGCTTCGCGCCGCCGAATGGGAAACTGAGCGGACGCATTGTGCTCGGTAAAGACTTCGACGGCTTCCTCGGCACGGGCATGAAGCTTTATCTGAACCTGGGTTCGAACCAGGGCGTAAAAGTGGGGGACTATTTTCGCGTAGTGCGCTCCTACAGCGCCACCTTGCACGATCCGGTGGACTCGCTGTCCTTCAAAGCGAGCACTTCGGAAGACACGCAGATGCGCGAGCCGTCTTTTGACGCCAATCGCTTCACAAAGAGCAAGGGGCCGAACATTCACGTGGCCGATCTGCCGCGCCGCGCCGTGGGAGAACTGGTCGTTCTGAACGTAACCCCGACTGCCTCGTCAGCGATGGTGGTCTTCGCGCTGGAAGATGTGCACGCCGGCGACTCGGTGGAAAGGGACGATCAACAGTAGACGAGGAACGGCAGCAGAACGAAACAATTTGACCGGAAAAAGGGGAGAGTGAATCTCCCCTTTTTCTTTTGTCCGAAGTGAATGCGTAGGGACAGTCGCTCTCGGCTGTCCTGCTCCGCCACGCTGCTGAATTAAGGGTGGACACGCCTAACCGCGCAAGCTGCGCTCGCGTGGATAGCCGGGAGGGCTGTCCCTACGCGTTCGCTAGGTTCGGCGGAAGAAGTTCAGCGGTAGAACTGGATTTTTGGATTTCCAGGAATCATCGCACCCGCGACGACCACTACGACGATTACAACCACGAGTTCCATGTTGACCTCACCATGTTGCCCTAACAACTTTGCTCGCTGAAGCAAGCGGCCAGCGCTCAGCTTACGTCCTCTTGCAGAGAAAACAAGGGTACGAAAGTGGGGGAGGCGCACAAGCAGCGGAATGCGGCAAACGTAAAGCGGATTTCGGAAACGGACTCAGCAGGCAACCTCGAGGTCGCTGTCGCCAAACACCTCGGCGGTGAAGGCTTCGATGGTTGCGGCCTTGCGCCAGGCATCCAGCGGCAGACCAGCTTTGCGGCAGGTCTGCTCCAGAAACGTTTCCCGGTCCCAACCATGTTCGACGGGAACCTGGGGTAGCAGCAGGCCACGGCGAGCGCCCTTCGAGACGATCAGGCCGTGACGCCCGACTTCCACTGCCTCGGGACGAATTGGGAATAAAAGGGAAAGCACGCTCAGAGAAACCTCCAGCTTCAGAGCCTCATCTCTTGTCACCGGCAAGAAGCGGGAATCTTCGAAGGCGGCAGCACGGGCCGTTTCGGCTACGGCGCGATACAGGGGCGCAATGGGCACGGCATAACCGACGCATCCCCGAAGTTCACGATGAGGTTCCCGATTAAGATCGCGGCGGAAATCGCCAACTAAGTCGCCTGGGGGATCGGAGGGCAAATAAAGAGTGGTGAAGACACCTCGTGGCTCCGACAGGCCGGGCAGGAGAGGCGGCGCTTGCGCAAAAGGGCGATGCTCCACCACCGAAAGAACAGCCTCGTGTGCGATGCCGAGCAGGGTCCGGCGTTGCTCCTGAGAAAATTCCGCGAATGCCGGGGCGGCGGGGCCAGCCATTTCCAGCGCAGCCGGATTTTCGGACGTTTCAGACAGCTTGGACATCGCGTTTTCTCCGCCGGGAGAGGACGAAGGCCCGCCGTCGCCGCTTTTCCGATTTGCGGTCGATCCTCGACCAGAAGGCAACAAAGTAGTCGAGCGCGGAAACCAGCGAAAGCAAAACCATGAACCAGATGGCGAGCCAGGCAATCCAGTAGACCGGGAAAATGTAAATGCCATACACCGGCCACTCGTGCCAGCGGCGGGCGAGAATCACGGCTACCACGGAAATGATCTGCACCAGCATCTTGAACTTGCCCAGTTCGCTCGCTTGAATGGTGAAGCCTTCGGAAGCGGCAATGGAGCGCAGCCCGCTCACCAGGAACTCGCGGCCAATAATAACCACAGCCATCCACGCCGGCACCAGAGCGGGATTGAACTGCACCAGCGCGATGAAAGCGGCGGCGATCAGCAGCTTGTCAGCCAGCGGATCGAGCAGTATCCCCATGGTGGTGATCTGCCCGCGTTTGCGCGCAAGATAGCCGTCGATGCCGTCGGTGATCGATGCCAGGATGAAAACGGCCGAGGCCAGGATTTCTCTTTCCCCGGTCCGCTCGCTTGAGAAACGAGGGGTGCAAAGAATCCAGATGAGAAGCGGGATCGCGGCGATGCGAGTAAGCGTGATGTAGTTAGGAAGATTCACGCAACGACTGAACCAGGGCCGCACGGGCGGACAATGCGATTATCCTCTACATCCGAGGCCAAGGCAACGGAGAGGAGGCCATCGTCCAAGAAAACGAGAGCTAGTGCCAAAGCGGGTACCATTCTGGACCGACCCGGTGATAAAAAGACAGCGGCAGCACCTTCAGCTCCCTATTCCTTATTCCTTGTGAGCCGCTTTGTAACCCGCAGCCTTCGCTTCGGACTCGGTCATGAACTTTCCGGTCTTCGTCTTACCGTACCAGCGGCCGCTCTTGTGATAAACGCCGCTCTCGGTGTTGACCCAGACCTTGCCGCTGGCTTTTGCGGCCGCGATCTCCGAACTGGAAGGCTTGCCAGCCGCTGACTTACTTGCCGTGTTGGGTGCAGCCGTGTTGCCCGAGGAAGCCGGAGCGGCTGGAGCCTGAGCTGCAGGTTTTGCTGCGGTGGAACTGGTGTTGCTCGAAGTCGCCTGCGGCTTCGCCAGAGCAGGCGAAATGCCGGCCGTAATCAGACAGAAAGTGAGCATCCAGAAAGTAAGTTTGCTTGCGGAGTGATTCATATTTCCTCTACACCTAGGCATAGATTCCGCGCTGGCGGATGGTGTATGCCACGCGGTCGATAGCCAGCATATAGGCGGCGATCCGGTTGTTCACGCCGTGAGTTTCAGAGTACCGGACAACATCAAGGAACGCCTCATCCATGATCTCTTCCAGATGTTCGTTGACCACCGATTCTTTCCAGAAGTAGCCCTGGCGGTCCTGCACCCACTCGAAGTAAGAGGTAGTGACGCCACCGGCGTTCGCCAAAATGTCGGGAATGACGAAGACTTTTTTCTCGGAGAGAATATCGTCGGCGGCGGCGGTGGTGGGGCCATTCGCGCCTTCGGCCAGAATCTTGCACTTTACGCGATCCGCATTCTGGCTCGTGATCACGTTTTCGGTCGCCGCCGGAATCAGAATTTCGCAATCGACCAGCAAAAGCTCGGCCGGATCGTACTTCTCGGCGCCCGGAAAGCCGTGAATGGTGCCATTGCGCTGGCGAAATTCCCACAGCGCTTCGATGTCGATGCCATCCCTCTTGTACAGGCCACCGCCCACCTCGATGATGCCGATGATCTTGTATCCGGCTTCCGCCATGAGGCGGGCAGCGTTCGAACCGACGTTGCCAAAGCCCTGCACGATGACGCGGGTGGTGTCGCGATTCAGCCGCAGTTTCTTGATCGCCTGTTCGCAGACCATGAGCACGCCGCGTCCGGTCGCCTCACGGCGCCCGCGCGATCCCCCGATGTTCACCGGTTTGCCGGTCACCACCGCGGTGCAGGTCTGCCGCATGTGCATGGAGTAGGTGTCCATGATCCAAGCCATGGTCTGTTCATTGGTGTTCACGTCGGGGGCGGGGACGTCCTTTTCCGGGCCGATGAATTCGAAGAGTTCCGCCGTGTAGCGGCGGGTCATCCGCTCCAGCTCGCCCTGCGACATCTTGTGTGGATCGCAAATGATGCCGCCCTTGGCGCCACCGAAGGGAATGTTCACCACCGCGCACTTCCACGTCATCCAGCTCGCCAGCGCGCGCACCTCGTCGAGGTTCACGTCGGGCGCATAGCGCAGTCCGCCCTTGGCCGGGCCGCGCGCAATGGAGTGCTGCACGCGGAATCCCGTGAACACCTCCAGGTGCCCATCGTCCATTGACACCGGGATATGAACAATGATTTCGCGGCTCGGACTCCGCAAAACCTTCCACAGCCCTTCATCAAGATTCAGCTTACGCGCGGCCAGATCGAAGCGGGCGGCTTGCGCCTGCCACGGATTAGTTTCCTGCTCCAGGTCCAAGGCTGTCGTCATAAAGTCTCCCCCATGATTATGATTGCGATGGCCCTCCCAAGTTAGCGGGCAAGCCTCGCAAAGTATATTGCCGCCCAGCAGGCTAGGCAAGCGCCGGTGTGATGAATTGGAAGCCTGGGCACAATCATCGGCTTCCTTATAATGAAATTCTCGGTTGAAACATGATCCGTCCTGACTACAAAGAGTTCGCCCGCCTGTCACGCGGAGCCACGCTGGTTCCGGTGGCGAAGTCGATCTCTGCTGACCTGCTGACGCCGGTTTCCGCCTTCCTCGCCGCGGCGGACGGCGAGCCCGATGCCTTCCTGCTGGAGTCGGTGGAAGGCGGAGAAAAAATCGGACGGTATACGTTTCTTGGGGTACGGCCGTTTCTGCGCCTGGAGTCGCGTGGCGCCGAAATCAAGATCGAACGCAGCCGCAAAATCGAGCGGCGCACGGGAAATGTCTTTGCAGTCATCAAAGAACTCCTGCAGCAACATCGTCCGGCGGCGATGGAAGGTTTGCCCCCATTTACCGCCGGCGCGGTCGGCTATTGCGCGTATGACATTGTGCGGCGCCTCGAAAACATCGGGGCGCACGCTACTGATGACCTCGACGTTCCCGACTGTGTGCTTATGTTTTTCGACCGCGTGCTCGCGTTCGATCACCTGCGGCACCAGATCCATATTGTCGCGTCGGCGGACGTGACGCGGGAACCGCCCAAAGCTGCCTATGATCGCGCCGTGAACGACATCGCGCGCATCGAGAAAAAGCTCGCTGCGGGATGGAAGCCGGCGCATTGGCGCAAAGCGGCGACGAGGTCAAAGCTCGCGAACTCAAAGTTGAAAACGCGGGCGCGCACTCCGAAACCAAAGTTTCTGGAAAGCGTCCGTCGTGCCAAGGAATACATCGCCGCCGGGGACATCTTCCAGGTCGTGCTTTCGCAGCGCTGGGATTTCGAGCCCGGAGTCGCCCCGCTCGATCTGTACCGCGCGCTGCGCACGGTGAATCCGTCGCCCTATATGTATTTCCTGCGCTTCGGCGCCGGGAAGAAGAATGGGCGAAAGAATTCAGCAGGACTACACGTGCTCGGTTCGTCTCCCGAAATGCTGGTGCGGGCCGCTGGAGGAGGACGAAACCTCGAATATCGTCCGATTGCCGGAACGCATCCGCGTGGTCGCGACGAAGCAGAAGACGCGGCGCTAGAAAAGAAGATGCTCGCGGACGAGAAGGAACGCGCCGAGCACGTGATGCTGGTGGATCTAGGCCGCAACGACCTCGGCCGAGTCAGCGAATACGGCTCGGTAAAGGTTCGCGATCTGATGTACGTGGAGCGCTACTCGCACGTAATGCACCTGGTGTCGGCGCTCGAAGGGCGCCTGCGTCCGGACCTGAATGCGATGGACGCCTTTGCCGCGTGCTTTCCCGCCGGAACACTGAGCGGCGCGCCGAAAGTTCGAGCCATGCAGATCATCGAAGAGCTGGAGCCGACGCGCCGCGGAGTCTATGGCGGGTCCGTGCTCTATGCCGATTTCGCGGGGAATCTGGATTCGTGCATCGCGATTCGGACCCTGCTCATGAAAGGCAAGAAGGCATACCTGCAAGCGGGCGCAGGGATCGTAGCCGATTCCGATCCGCAGCGTGAATTTGAAGAGACGGAGAACAAAGCGCGAGGCGTGCTGCGGGCAGTGGAGATGGCGAGGGGCAAATAGAACTTGATCTTGGGTCGTGAGTGTAATCGCCGGATAGTGTCAACTGCCTCCTTCGGCAGCGTGAGTGCAAGATGAGTGAGTCGCTGCGTTCCTCAGATGTAATCCAGATGGATCTAACATAGATACGGATATGGATCACTGCGATCTTCGCACGGGAATACTGGCTGCGGCGATTGTTGGTCTTGGTCTTGCTGGTTGCGGGGGCTCCAACTACGGCCCACAGCGTGAGTGGACCTGGGTCGGCGGTTCGAACACCGTGAACCAAACCGGAGTCTACGGAGTCGAAGGCACTCCCGCAGCCAGCAACACGCCGGGAGGACGCCAGTTCGCCGTAGGCTGGCGGGATAAGTCGGGAAAGTTCTGGCTCTTCGGCGGCTTGAGCGCTCAGAACAGCGGATTCATTTACTTCAATGACCTTTGGAAATACAGCGACGGCGAATGGACCTGGATGAGCGGTGCCAGCGTCGACAACCAGGCGGGAAACTACGGCACAATGGGCGTCGCGGCTCCCGGCAATGTTCCGGGAGCGCGGATCGAAGCGAACGGCTGGACGGATTGCACTGGCAATCTGTGGCTGTTTGGCGGCTACGGTTTCGACTCGACTGGACAACAGGGGTTCCTTAACGATCTCTGGATGTACAGCGACGGCGAATGGACGTGGATGAGCGGCCCCAATGTTGGAAACCAGAGCGGCATCTACGGCACGCTCGGGACCGCCGCGCCCGGCAATGTCCCCGGTGCTCGAAGTCTTTCCGTCACCTGGATCGATCCCTCGGGAAATCTCTGGCTGTTCGGCGGCGACGGTTACGACTCCGCCGGAAACGACGAGTATCTCAACGATCTTTGGAAATACAGCGGAGGGCGATGGACCTGGGTCAGTGGATCGAATCTTGTCGATCAGCCGGGTTCTTACGGCACGCTAGGGGTTCCAGCCCCGGGCAATGTTCCTGGGGCGCGCCTTGAGGCCAGCGGCTGGACGGACTCCTCTGGCACGCTCTGGCTGTTCGGTGGCTCTCCCGGCCCTAAGGGACAAGCCAACTTCTTGAACGACCTCTGGACCTTCAGCTCCGGCGAATGGACCTGGATGGGTGGCTCGGACTCGATCGACCAGTCCGGCACGTATGGCATTAAGGGAATCCCTGGCACTACGAATATTCCCGGCGCACGGCTCGCCGCCGCTACTTGGATCGATTCCTCAGGAGACGTTTATCTGTTCGGCGGCAACGGCTACGACTCGACCGGCCAGTGGGACCTCCTCAACGATCTTTGGAAGTACAGCGCCGGCCAATGGACCTGGGTCAGTGGCTCGAATGTTATCGATCAATTCGGCTCTTACGGCGCGCAAGGTGTACCTGCCCCCACCAGCGTCCCCGGAGCGCGTTACAGCGACCTGAGTTGGATTGATTCTTCTGGAAATCTTTGTCTTTTCGGTGGTGCCGGCTTAAACGCCTCTACCGGCGGGTGGTTGGATGACCTCTGGTGCTACCAACCATAGGGCAGTTGTTTGAGTAGTCCATCTTCGACGTTTGCGCTAGTGCGAGACCGCAACAACGAGCCACACAGCGGCGGAAGATGCGGTGGAACGACTGATGCGAGAGTCTCGTCACGATTGATCCACCGCCCCATTCGGCACTCAAACACGGAACGAGACTTGACCAATCCTCCGTCAATTGGCGATAAATCGCGATTACTCTCATTGATGCATCGTGAAAACAAGTCGGCCTTTTGATTTTTTCATCACATCCAATCTGTGAGTGCCATCACAGACCACCGCCCGACCGGCGCGATAATATTCTTTGACCTACGGCAGGTTCGAGGTACTTTACGCATGGTCAGTCAACTATATTCTTACCCCACTAACCCAATCATTCCACTAGGGAGGGGGGAGGGGGGGTAGTAGTAAACACGGGTAATACCTTTCAAGTTAACAGACTTGGTTTCTATCCGCGTAAGAAATTCGCCACCAGTTTCTTCCCCTCGTCCGTCAGCACGCTTTCGGGATGAAACTGCACGCCCTCAACCGGGAATTTGTTATGTCGTAGACCCATGATGACGCGGGTTCCGTCTTTGTCCAAAGTCCAGGCGCTGATTTCGAGATCGCTCGGCAAACCATCTTCGGCGACGATCAGCGAATGGTAGCGGGTTGCGGTCATCGGCGAAGGCAGGCCGCGGAAGATGGTCTTGCCATCGTGCTCGACCTGACTAGTCTTGCCGTGCATAAGGTTCTTGGCGCGAACCACCTGGCCGCCGAAGGCCTCGCCGATGGCCTGATGTCCGAGGCAGACTCCGAGCAACGGCACTTTGTATTGAGATCGGCCGGCGAAATGGCGGATCAGTTCGATGCTGATGCCAGCTTCCTGCGGAGTGCAGGGTCCGGGAGAAACGACGATGCGCTCGGGGTGCATCGCCTCGATCTCTCCGACGGTCACTTCGTCGTTGCGGCGAACTTCAACCTTGGCGCCCAGTTCGCCCAGGTACTGGACCAGGTTGTAGGTGAACGAATCGTAGTTATCGAGGACGAAGACCACGAGTTTATTGTAGCTGTTAAAAAACCAGGCTTCAGGGTTTCAAAGTTCCCAAGGTTTCAACGGGAAAGAGCAAGAGCTGTGCGAGCTGATGTTTGGCCTGGAAACTCTGAAACCTTGAAACTGGCTTCGGCTTGACAGGCTTGCCGCTAATTGACATGCTTACAAGCGATCTCTGAAAAGTCTTTGAACTCTGAACCCTGGAAACTCTGAAACCTTGCTTTCCTGGAGGTTGAATGGCCGAGACGCAGCAGGATCATGACCAGCACCATGACCATGACAAAAACAGTGATAAGCGGGCCACGCGGCGGTTTGCGCTTCGTCTGCCGGTAACCGTCCGCTACGGGGAAAATGAGCAGGAGCATGCGGCGCAGACTCGGGACGTCAGCGCGCGCGGAATTTGCTTTTTTGTCGATTCCGCCATCCAGGCGGGATCCGCGATTGAATTCACGCTCACCCTGCCGCCCGAGATCACCCTGACCGAAAGCATCCGAGTGCGCTGCAAGGGCCGCGTGGTGCGAGTCGAAGGCAGCGGTCCCGCCAACAAGATGTCGGTGGCAGCCGTCATCGATGAGTACGAGTTTCTGGCCGAGTCGTAATCCTGAGCTGCGCTTTTTCTCCGGACATCTTCTTCCAGCACTTTGTTCACGTGGCTTTCTCCACGCAACCGCCGAGTGGTATGTTTGCTGTAACACTCGAGTGCCTCTGTGAAAGACCTCTCGCCGAATCTTGCGTTCCGGCAACCGCTGTTTCACTGCAATATGCGGCCGCATTTGCGTGCGGCGATTGCGCTGGGAATGCTCGTACTCGGAGCGCCGTGGCTTCGTTCCCAGACCCCGAGTAGCTCTGAGGTTAACCCCGGCTCCAAGCCTGCCGCTCCTTCCTCGGCGAGCAAGATTGCCGCGATCAAGAGCTTCCGGATTGTGCAGGAAGAGGATGGCTCGGCACTCGAAATTCTTTCCACCAAGCCGTTGGTTCCCGCGATCCAGGCAATCGGCAATCCCGATCGGCTGGTGATCGACCTGCCGAACGCGCGGCTGGAAACGCAGGAGAAGCGGATTAGGATTCAAGCCCATCAGATCAGCACCATACGCGCCGACCAGTTTCAGCAGAATCCGCCGGTGGCACGCTTAGTTGTCGATTTGCTCGCGCCGCGGGCCTACACCTGGGATGCTGCCGGAAACCGCCTGGTCGTGCATCTCGGCAAGAATCCCGACCAGCCGTCAAGTTCGCCATTTGAGGCTCCTACAGTTTCCAGCCTGACGCCCGCACCGCAACGGGTCGTGACGGCGGTGCGCGCGGCCGGCCCTCTGGCGCTGGTTGGAAATAACGGCGGTGCGGGTTCTTCGATTACGGCCGGACCCGATACCGCCGTGCTCAGTCTGTCGAGTGGCGGTGAGGTGCATGTTTGTCCGGGAACGACCGTGTCGGTGACGCCGTCGCGGAATCAGCATAACCTGATGCTCAGCATGAACACGGGCGCGCTGGAAGCGCACTTCGCTCTCGACGCCTCTTCGGATTCGGTGATGACGCCGGACTTCCGCATCCTTCTAGTGGGGCCGGGCGAATTTCACTACGCCATCAGCGCGGACACTCAGGGCAATACCTGCGTGCGCGCGCTGCCCGGCAACACGGCATCGGCGATTGTTACCGAGTTGCTCGGCGATCGCACTTACCAGGTTAAGGCAACCGATCAGCTCGTGTTTCGTTCCGGGCAATTGGATCGCGTGGATATGGCAGTGCCGCTGGAGTGCGGATGTCCCCCACCGCGGGATCCTCCGCTAAGGGCGGAAAACAATCTGCCTACGCAGAGTCGAGCGTCGAGGAGAGAGGTGCCGCCCTTGAACGCTAGCCCAGCGCCGGATGCGGAGACGGTGCACGCGGAAAGCGCCGGCTCGACTGGCATACCGGCAGCGGCTGAGCCGCGTGACCCCTCTGCCGAGCCGAACGAGCTTCACGTACAGATAGAGGCGCCGTTCGTGTTTCACGCGACCGGCCCTCCGCCGGCGCCGGTTGAGGAGGTGAGCACGCTGCCTCTCGATTCGCGTCCAGGCGCGACGCCTGCATTGGCTAGTCCACTTCCTCCGCCCGCGAACGACACGCCGAAGTCTGCGGGCACCGAAATGGCGTCGGCGAAGCACACGCCGGTGCGAGGATTCTTCAGAAAGATTGGCGGATTTTTTTCCGCGCTGTTCCGCTGACCTCACAACCCGTGCGGTGACTAGACAGCTGCCTCAGATTGAGTTGGAGCTGCCGCGTGCTGCGCACATTGTTCCAGGATTGCGGGCACTTCATGCAGGGCTCGATTGGAGTATTCGTTGGCCTTTTGGCGGAATTGATCGAAGATCGAGCTCTGGAGTAAGCGCTCCACCGCGGGGCCGATTCTCTTGAAGCTTGGCACGACGATTCCGTAACCATTCTCCGTCACCCATTCCGCGTTGTAGCGCTCTTGCGGCAGTGTTCTGGAATTGCATTCAACGATGACGGGCAAGTGGAATTGCAGTGCTTCGCTGATCGAGCCCGGGCCTGGTTTTCCAATAAAGAAGTCGGCCAACGCCATGTAGTATTCGACATTCTGAGCAAATCCGACTACGGCCAGCGGCTTTCTGGTTTGCAGGCTTTTGAGCTTAGTGGCGAGCTTCTGGTTGTGCCCGCAAATCAGGATTAACTGTACGCCACTGCCGGCTTCGTTGAGCTTCTTCGTGATGTCGACCATCACCTGCGAACCATAGCCTCCGAATAGCACAACGCCCGTCGGACAATCAGGTTCCAGGCCGAGCCGCTTCCTTTCGGCGACGCGATCGACGGTGGTCTTTTCGTAGAATTTTGGCTTCAGGATCATTCCCGATGTCTGGAAGATATGGTCGGCGGCGTGGCCCATGGTCAAGGCTTGTTGCCGGGCGCGGTCCGTACCGACGATGATGTACTCCGATTGCTGCTCGATCCAGAAGTGGGGCGGGTAATCCGCCAAATCCGTGATTAAGGTGACAAACGGCGTTTTTGTGCTGGGCGTTTTTATACCAACCGGGCTAAGGCTGTCGGCGATCTCGCGATTGAAGTGCGGAATCACGGAGAGCACCAGGTCCGCCGGATGCTGCGACCAGTAAGTTTGGAGAGCTTTCACGATTGGGGCATGGTAGAGGCGGATGGTTGTCTGCAGAACGACCAACAGTTGCGGCGTGATGCGGGTCCAGCCTTTGCGAAGGATGAGGTTATAGGTGTCCTGAATGCGCAACCCCGTGGCCCGACGAATGAGGTCAAGCGGATCGAGCAATTCCTGAATGTCGAGGAGACTGACGTCCCACGGATGTTCTTGAAAGGAGAGAGTGGTTTTGAGGGCTTCCGCTGCGCTGCGATGGCCTCCGCCGGCATGGTGGAAGACGATGGTCAGTTTGCGCAAGATTTCCTTTGCCTCGTTTGTAGCAAAGTCGTTTTTCTAACAGACATTTGGTGGGTGGATGAACGTCAAGTAGCCACACCCTCATATTCGCCATCTTCGAGTAGTTCCGCATCCTCTGCAAATTCAACAGCGTCGGCATCAGTCAGAGTTGGATCTCGGGCGGGATCTAGAACCTCGGGCCGCTCGACGTATTCATGGATTTGAACGCCTTCTTCGCCAACGGTGATGTAGGTAGGATGCTCGTCAATCCAGGCTCCGCAATTGAAATAATCGGTTCCGTGTTCGCGGTCATGCTGGTGCAAGGCGGCATGGGTATGGCCGCAGAAGATGCGGGCCGCGTGGTGGTGACGGGCGTGAGCCAGAGCGCCGTCGGCGACCTTTGGCGACAGGCGCAGCCAGCGCGTGTTGAGCCGATCGAGGAAACGGGTCAGGGTTTTGTTTTTCGAATCCCACTTCTGCAGTTGCAGGTAGAGCAGCGTGCCGATCCAATAGCTGACTCGGACATTGCTCACCGCGAAGCCGTCGAACTGGTGGCCATGCACGGCGATGTGGCGCAGGCCCTGATATTCCCATTGATATTCCTGGTACACGCGGACGCCAACCAGGTGAGACATGATTGGGGCCAGGCCGTGGTCGTGATTGCCTTCGACCCAGACCACTTCGACGTTACGCTTGGGATTGGAGAGTTTGCGAATGAAGCCTAGAAATTTCCAATGCTCTTTTTTCAAGCGTCCGAAATTGAGGTCGGCAAAAATATCGCCCAGCAGAATGAGGCGGCGATACTGGTTTTCCTTGAGAACGCACAACGCCTCGCGGGCGCGGCTCATGTCCGCGCCGAGGTGCAGATCCGAGAGGATCAGCGTGTCATAAACCTGCGCCGCCACGGCTTCCATTGTCACCAATTAGTGTTACGAGGTGATGAATTGTAAAACCGTTGAGAGGGCAAAGGTAACTGGTCAGTAACCTGCCCTAGGACGTGCCCGGCCCGTGTGCTGCCGGTTGCAAAGGGCTCGCGGGGCGGCGTTCCTACGCCGTCCGTTCAGTGCGACGGTGGAACGTATTCGGCGGGGCGGGCGGCTCCCTCTCCGAAGAAAAACTGCTCCATCTGCTTCACGATGACTTCCTGATCCTGCTTGCGCGCGGGATTCAGGCGATATTCGTTCAGCAACATCTTGCAGTGTTCCATCCACTGGCTCCACGCCTGTTGTGACACATGTTCGTAGATCTTTTTCCCCAAGTCGCTGTCGAAAGGAGGCTCGGGGAGCCCAGGCAATTCCTGTTTCAATTTTGCGCAAAAGACTTTGTGATCTGACATAAATTTTCTTCCGAGATTATCGCACAGGCGTCGCGGCTTCACGGCCTGTTGACGAGACGGTCTTGTCGTGAGAATGAAATTTTCGGTGAGTCTCGCCGGAGCAATCCGAGCACGCGCCTCACCAGAATCGTCCGTTGAAGTGAAATTGTTGTTGACAAATTACATACGAATGGCAATATCTTGTGGTAGGACAGCTGCTCATACTAGAAGTTGAGTGGCCCGGGCATCAAGGTGCCCTGTCGAGAACCTTGGGAGAACAAATCGTTCAAACGGAGGAAACACTACATGGCAACCAAGAAGAAAGCCGCCAAGAAAAAGAAACACTAAGCGGACCGATGCTCGTTCAGAAATTCCCCAAAGCCTCTCAGGAGAAGCACCTCTTGAGAGGCTTTTCCATTGGCGACTGAGGCCCGCTAGTAACGCGGCAGATTCGCAATTGCGCCAGCGCCCGTGCCGATTGATACGATCAAGCCACTGTGCCGACTTCCAGCATCACATCGGAATGCCCCGCGAATCGCCCAAGCCCCCATTCGTCACGACGCATTGCCATGTGGCTTTTTGCGACATTCCAATTCCTCTACCTGCTCACTTCCACGGGGCGCGTGCGTACGCCGGACGAGTACAACACGCTCTACACGACTGAGAGCCTGGTGCTCCGGGGGTCTACGGCTGTTCCCCAAGCAGTGCAGTTGCATAATTTCTACGGAAGATACGATCTGCACGGCCAGCCGCGCGCGGCGTATCCGCCGGGACAAGCTTTGCTTTGCGCGCCCTGGTATGCCCTCGGGCAATATTTGATGGTGCGATTGCCGGGCGTACCCGCCGACGATACGGACTTGGTAGTGGCGTTCTCTTCCACCTTGAGCAGCGCGACTTTTTCGGCGCTGACTGTGACCTTGTTCTTTCTGCTGCTGACTGGCACTGGGATCCCTGCGCGGGCTGCCCTGTTTGCCGCGGCGATGGTCGGCCTCGGCACTCCGATCTTTGCTTACTCCGGGTGGCTGTTCTCGGAGCCGATATCGGCTGCCGTTTTTGTGGGAGTGGCGCTGCTTCTTTTCGGCCGCGGCCACGATCCGATCACTTTGCGGACTGCCTCCATTGCGGGGCTGGTGCTGGGGCTCGGGACGATCGTCCGGCCGACCAACGTGCTTGCGATTCCTGCGTTTACGGTGGCGGTTCTGGTGCGCGACGGAAAACCTGCGCTGCGCGCCGCGTTTTTAATGTGCGCGGCATCGGCGGTCGGGGTGGCGATCTTGCTCACATACAATACGCTGTTGTTTGGCGGTCCGTTTGAATTCGGATATCCCGCAACAGCGGAAGGTGCCAAGGCCCTGAATACTTTCGATACGCCGCTCGTAAAGGGCCTTTACGGATTTCTGTTGTCTCCGGGCAAGTCGTTTTTTGTTTTTGCGCCTCCCGTGATCTTGGCTCTGGCTGGACTCCCGCGCCTGTGGAAACTGGAGCGGGGCGCGGCGACCGTGGCCATGTTGTTTCCGTTGATGTATCTATTTTTCTTTGCCCGCTATACCCAGTGGGAAGGCGGATATTGCGTGGGGCCAAGATATCTGGTTCCGTCGATCGTGCTACTGTGCCTCGCGTTGGGCCCGATGCTAGCCGAGGGCGCACCGCGAGTAAGAAAGACCGCCCTGGTGCTGCTTGGTCTCGGGGCGTTTGTGCAATGTGTCTCGCTCGCCACGAGTTTTATGGAAGACCAGGTCCCGCGCGGGCGCTACTACAATGCCAACTGGACGTACCGCCTCGGCTACTCACTTATTGGGCAGATCCGTCTGTTGTGGAGGTATCTGGCGAGTGGCGAACCGGCGCGTCTCGGGCTGGGCTGGGATCGCTGGTTCGTGTTCCTCCACAAAGGTGGGGTCTCAGCTGCCACGCTGGCGGTTCTCGGTCTCTTGATGCTTGCTGGTCTGGGAATCAGCCTGGCCGGTCTGGCCAGAAACGTAAATTCCGCAACCTAGCCCCCTTTACCGGAGCCAGGCCAAGAGAGCGAAGCGTCAAAACGCCCTTAGCAGGGCCCGTCTGTACTTTTGGGGGTTGTCCCGCGGCGCGGCTCGTGCTAGAAACGCGTATACAGGATTACGGAAGCGGCCTCCATGAGCCTGCGCAAGAAAGCGTCGAAGAAAACAGCCCGCAATACCGCAATCATTATTCCCGACAAGCTCTATTTCCGCATCGGCGAAGTTGCCAGCTTGTGCCGTCTGCCAGCCTACGTGCTGCGCTTCTGGGAAACCGAATTTCCGCAGCTCAAGCCGGTAAAAAGCAGCACCGGGCAACGCATGTATCGGAAGCGCGATGTGGAGTCGGTGGTGCGGATCAAGAAGCTGCTCTATGAAGATGGTTTCACGATCGCCGGTGCACGGGTACAACTGCGCGAGGAAAACAAGTCTGAACGGAACCAGACCGCGCTCCCGTTTCCCATGAATTCTTCCTTAAGCGTGGCGCACTTACGGAATGAACTGCAGCAGATCCTGCATATTCTTTCCGCACGGCACTAGGGAGCCTACTGAAAGTTGGGTCCCGAGCGATGCACGAACCACACCCCTTATAAATTGTCATCCCTCGCGAAGCGAGGGGGCTGCATTTTGCGGCTAACTGCAGATCCCTCGCTTCGCTCGGGATGACAAAATCTGGTGAATTTGTCTCAGGCCGATTCCCGCAGGGGCTCGGTTTCGACCAGCGGCGCATCGACCAGGTGTTCGCTCAGGAACCAGACCTGCAGTTCGCCGGTGCGAAGCACATCGCTCACTACCATGTCGTTGGTGCCGGCATCGCCCAGTTTGGTGGCGAGCTCCGCGAGTTCTCTGCAATGGGTGATGATGACCTCGTGCGCGTCCAGCAGACGAGACAGTTGCACGGGAACCTCTTCGCGTCCCTTGGGCGGACGCGGAATACGGGTCGTCTCGGCAACGTCGGGCGCCATAGCGATACTGATTCCACCGAGAAGCTGGATTCGCTCCGCGATGGTGTCGACGAGCTCGTTCTGTTCTCCGTAATGCTTGTCGAACAGAAGATGGAGTTGATAGAACGTGGCTCCGGACACCTGCCAATGGGACTTCTTGTAGAGGTCGCGAAGCGTCATGGTGTCGGCCAACAGTTGGTTGAGTTGCTCGGTCATTTCCAGTCGGACCGGTTCTTCCAATTGCAACGGCATCACACTGGTCACGGTGCCAAATGCCTGAAGTTCGCGCGCTGATTGGTGGTAGCGGGGTTGAGCTGAAGCTTTGTGCGAATTGCTGGAGGTTGGTTTTTTGGCCATGAAGCTCTCCTGAGACTGCGAATTTGGGGCAAGCCGGGAAAGATGGAAACGACAAAGACGGAGGCATCTGTCTTCCGTCCTGCTTGCTGGGGTCCTGTTTGCCGGTGCACCCCATTGGATGCCAACCGAGGGAAATCGGTTCGAGACCAAAAAAGAGAACTTCTCGCCAGCTCCGGAGAAGCTCAGTCGGCCGCGCTGCGCCGGACGCTGTGTACCTCAGTCAGGAAGTCGACCCGGGGTGGCCCTTTCACACCCGCGCTCGCCATTTTCGCTTTGAGTTCCTCGGAAGCGATGAATGCGCGGGCCGAGTCCAGATTGTCCCACTCGAAGAAAAGAGTGAGGTCGTTGACGTTTCCCGCGCTGCGAAAAATGCGGCAGCTGCGCTCGCCGTGTTTGTGCCGCCAAGCGAGGTTGGAATCGAAAATTGCTTTCCAGGCGGTGTAGTCGGCAACTTCGTGGTGGATAAGAACGTTGATCATGTTTTCGGAGCCACTCCTTTCACGCTGAAAAGGTGCTCCAAATGCGGGAAAAATGCAAGGGCGGGGGTCACAGAGGGATGGATTTGTTGGGAGGCGGTGTAGCTCCGGGCAACTGGAAACGGCCCGGGCCACTGGGCAAGGCCGCCGGTTAGTATGAGGTAGATAAATGGTCGGGACGGCGAGATTTGAACTCGCGACCCCTTGCACCCCAAGCAAGTGCGCTACCAGGCTGCGCTACGTCCCGATGGAATCCGCTGCCCGCAGAATGACGCTGACAGCGTGGGGTTCGACCTTGAAATTCTACACCAGTCGGCAGCCAGCTCGGAACTGAGTTGGGGAAATTTGTAATTTGAAGACGACTACCGCGGAGGCGTTCGCCTGGGATTCTTCTCAGCGTTCCTCCACTACCTCAATCGCGTTCCCTTCCGGATCGTGGATTTGGAAATAATGAATGCCTTGACGGTCCCGCTCTATTGCTCCGACGTCAACGCCACGTGCCGACATCACGTCTCTCATTCTGTCGATTTTTTTTGCGAACAGAATCGGGGTTTTGACAGTTTGGAAGCCGCTGCGGGTAGTCAGTATGATCGAGTTACCGTCCGCCTTGAACCTGAAGATTGCGGCGGAGGGTTCTGCCGGTGATGGGTCGGCCAACTTTCGGAGTCCCAATTTTTCAATGTACCAGGGCGACACCGAATCGATGTCCCTGACCAGGATGCGGAGGCTGGATGCGGGAACGGAAAACTCTGCGGATTTCCATCTGGAGTACCACCTAGCATGGGGAGACCGAAGCGTCTCGAACATGTACCGTCTCTGGATCCAGAGCGATACGAACAAACAAGTATAAAAGGCCGCCTCGACCGCAAGACGCACTACCTTGTTGCCGCCCGTCGGGGAAACATCAAGAAAGATGTAGGGTATAAGGAACAGGATGCAACCAGCCACAAGCCACGGCCTTAGCGGCTTTAGCGACACCTTGGGATTTTGTGCCACGATCCACAGAGTTAGCCAAACGAGAACCGGCGATAACAAGATCAGCCAAAACCAAACGGGATGTGGCGGCAGATGCATGACCTTCTCCCGATGTTTGCGCCCTTAAGATTACCAATTACAAATTGCCAATTGCAAATGCCTTTCGAATCCGCTCCCAAGTCACGTCCAGCGTCTCGGGCAGCACTCTGGTTTCCCCAATGACGCTGACGAAATTGGCGTCCGCGGCCCAGCGCGGCAGAATGTGCATGTGGATGTGTCCGGCCACGCCGGCGCCCGCGGCTTTTCCTATATTCATGCCGAGATTGATGCCGTCCGGCCGATAGAGAGAGCGCAGAACCGTCTCCATCTTCTGAGTCAGAATCATCATCTCATGGGCGGCATCGGCGGGAAGCTTCTGCAGTTCGTCCAGGTGCGCGTAAGGGACGATCATGACGTGCCCGTTTGTGTACGGATAGGTATTGAGAATGACGTAGCAATGCGCCCCACGGTGGACGATGCGGGCTTGCTGGTCGCTCTCCTTGGGAGCATTGCAGAAGATGCAACCCGACATCGCTTCGGCGCCGGTGACATAGGCGTAGCGCCACGGAGTCCAGAGATGATCCATGGGGGGAGGGTAGCAGAAATACGCTGCGAGCAGCGAGCTACGCGCTAACCACACGGCAAAGGTCGGCTCAAAGCTTGCGGGTCGAAGTTCGTAGATCACCGCCAGTGTGACAGGTCTGTAAATTCTTAGGCCATTGGCCGGAATCGTGTTTGACACTGTTCCAACGCGGTTGCTATAGTCAAAGGGTCCCTATTGGACGCGGTTTCGAACCAGCTGGAATTGTCCTAGGGTCGTCCGCCAGGTCGGCCTCAACGTAACCTAATGACCACGCCAGCAGTCCGCTACACCACGTCCCGCATGAGTTGCGCACCAACGCGTGCGACACAGAGGCTATGAACTTGTTTGACGACAGCACCGCCCGCAATCTTGAATCCAGCGTTGAAACCATGACACCTGCAAACAATACCCACACCGGCGGCCCGGCCGTACTAGACGCTCCCGAGCACGCACAACCCTCACCCGCGGAAGCACAGGCCTCCGCCCCTGAATCTCGTGAAAACGACGCTCCTGAAGGTGCGGCTCCCGAGAGTTACGCTGCCCAAAGTGACACTCCTGAGATTTCCGTCGCCGAGGTCCCTGCGGCTGGCAGCGATGATTTCGCCGCCGCTCTGCAGAGCTTCGAGACCGAAACCGAGGAAGCGGTGGGCGGGGACCACGTCATCAAGGGCCGCGTAGTGAAACTGACCGCGACCCACGGCGTCGTCGATGTCGGAGCGAAGTCCGAAGGCATGGTGCCGATTGCCGAGATTCTCGATCACGAGGGTAAGCCGAAGTTCCAGCCCGGCGACGAGATCGACGTGATGCGCGAGAAGGGTGAAACCGAAGAGGGCTACGTCAACCTTTCGCACCTGAAGGCGCAGCGGCTGCGTTCGTGGGACGAAATTGAGCGCGCATACAACGAAAAGAAGCCCATCAAGGGCATTGTCGTGGAACGCATCAAAGGCGGTCTGACCATTGACATTCACGGCGCGCGCGCCTTCCTGCCGGGCTCGCAGGTGGATCTGCGTCCGATCCGTAATCTGGACGGCATGAAGGGCCAGACGATGGAAGTTGCCATCATCAAGCTCAACAAGAAGCGCGGTAACATCGTGGTCTCGCGCAAACAGCTTCTGGAAGAAGAGCAGAACGAAAAGCGCGGCAAGACGCTGGAGCACCTCGAAGAAGGCAGCGTTCTCACTGGAATCGTCAAGAACCTCACCGAGTACGGCGCGTTTGTCGACATGGGCGGGATTGACGGTCTGTTGCACATCACCGATATGTCGTGGGGTCGTCTGACGCACCCGCGCGATTTGGTCAACGTCGGCGACCAGATTCAGGTGAAGGTCCTGAAGTACGACAAGGACAAGCAGCGCGTCTCGCTGGGCTTCAAACAGCTCACGCCCGATCCGTGGCTGGATGCGGAGCACCGCTACCCGGTGGGCGCACACGTTCACGGACGCGTGATCAGCGTCACCGATTACGGCGCCTTTGTAGAACTCGAGCAGGGCATTGAAGGACTCGTCCACGTGAGCGAAATGACTTGGTCGAAGCGGATGAAGCATCCGTCGAAGCTGGTCAATGTAAACGATCAGGTGGATTGCGTCGTCCTGAGCGTGAATCCGACCGAGCGGCGGATTTCGCTGGGCATGAGGCAACTGGCGTCCAACCCCTGGGATACGCTGCATGACAAATATCCAGTGGGAGCAACGGTTGAGGGCCGGGTGCGCAATCTGACCGAGTTTGGCGCTTTTATTGAAATCGAAGACGGAATCGACGGCTTGGTGCACGTCAGCAACCTGAGCTGGACCACGCGCGTGAAGCATCCATCCGAGGTGTTGAAAAAGGGCGACAAGGTGAAGGCCGTGATCCTGGCCATTGAACCGGATAAGCGCCGCCTTTCGCTCGGTGTGAAGCAGATGCAGCCCGACATTTGGGATTCGTTCTTCGCGCAGCATCGCGTC
Organism: Terriglobales bacterium; assembly: GCA_049520095.1. Lineage (GTDB taxonomy): Bacteria > Acidobacteriota > Terriglobia > Terriglobales > Acidobacteriaceae > Acidiflorens. Next base: position 18,965 of record JBEKQC010000009.1, on the reverse strand, counting down.
GGCGATATCGTGCATGGCAAGGTTCTGCGCGTAGCGAACTTTGGCGCCTTTGTCGAGATTGCTGAGGGCATCGAAGGTCTTTGTCACAACTCGGAAGCCGTCGACGGGAACGGGCAGCCGATGCATCTGGAACCCGGCGGCGAGTTCGACTTCAAGATCATCAAGATGAATCAGGAAGAGAAGAAAGTCGGCCTGAGCATCAAGGCGGTCGGCGAAGAAGCGTCGCGCCAGGAAGTCGAGTCTTACAAGCACCCGGCGTCGTCGTCCTCAACCAGCACCACCATTGGCGACTTGATTTCGTGGAAACGGGCCGGCGGGGACAGCAACTAGTTCTACGAATGCATATAGGGAAATCGGAGGCCACCGGTAGCGGTGGCCTTTTTTTTCTTGGCCGCGCTCGATTCTCTGAAAGGTCGCAAAAGGGCAAGGGCCTACTTGGGTTCGACCTTGGTATCGATCTTCAAACTGATGTAAACCTGCGTCCGATCGTCAAATTGGCTGACTGTCTTAGTGCCGCTCTTGCGGTTGTTATATTGCGCATACACTTCGTAATCGATGGTGGGCTGAAGCGCCGGGAAACGATAGGCTCCGTCCGGGCCAACGATATAGGTTTTCACGGAGCGGGTGTGGGTGTTAGTGAGATAAACAACCGCGTTTGGCAAAGGATTGTCGCCGCTGTCCAGTACCTTGCCTGTCAGTAAGCGGGTCTTGTCCTCCTTCTTTGGATCGCGGCCGAACAACTGCGCTGGAGCTGCGAGGACCGACCTCGAGAATACCGATGCCGACAGCAGAACCAGCAACAACGTAACCAATAGCGAAGCCGCAATTGCCTTCTTCATGAGTATCCCAATGAGTCTCCCATTGCCGCCGGTGTCCATTACCAGTCTAAATGAAGACCGATGTCGGAACGCTCGTCGCTATCGATATGCACGGTGACTTCAGAACCGGGCTTCAACGTTTTGCCCGAGGGCAGCTTGTAACCCTTCACATCCGCCCAGACGATGTAGTCGGCTTTGCCGACAGGAAGCCGCTGGGCAAACTCGCCGGTGTGATTGGAATAGACCTCCCAGTGCGCTTTCTTCTCGTCGGCCCGCCGGATTTTCACCTTGACCCCGTAGAGCGGGCGCCCGTCGGGGTCCCAGACTGTTCCGAAGATGAGGGCGTAAGGCTGCGGTTTCTCGGGGCCGCTACCCCGTGCGCTGGCCGGCGCTGGCAGAGACGCCAGGAACGAGACTGAAGCAGCCATCACGACCAAGCACGGGAACAAGCGGATATGTGCAGAAGTCTTCAGGAATCCTCATCCTCGTCTTCTTCTTCGTCGGCGTCTTCTTCGTCCTCATCTTCCTCAATCTCGTCTTCGCCGACTACTTTCAGTTCCACGGGATTCACTGTAACCACCTCGAAGTCCGTGCCGCACTCCGGGCAGGAGACGACCGCGCCTTCATCGACTTCATCTTCCTCGATGTCGAGATCCGTCTCGCATTCAGGACAGTACACCATGATTTCCTCCACACTCGGGGTACCCTGTTATATTTAGTTTCTTCGAGAGGAAAAGGTCAAGTGGCTTACCAAGAAAATTCTGAAATCGCTCCGTCTTCCCATTTCGGGCGCGGCTGCACAAGTTTTGCGGCAGGCGTGATGATCGCCCTGGCGCCAGCGCTTTGCGCTCCGCGATGCCTTGCCCAGGAAATGGCTCAGGAACCACCGCGCTTGGCGGCGGACCGGCACACCGATGCGCACATAGCCGAAGCGATCCGGCAGGTTTCGGCGGACTCCATCCGGCAAACAATCGAGAAACTGGTCAGCTTTCAGAATCGGTCGACGATCTCCGCGCAGGACGAGGAATCCATCAACGCAGGCAAGGGAATCGGCGCGGCGCGGGAGTGGATCAAAGCGGAGTTTGAGCGCTATTCCAAAGACTGTGGCGGCTGTTTGGAGGTAAAGACCGACGCGTTCACCGAGCCGCCCGGCGAACGTATCCCGAAACCAACCGAAATCACCAATGTTTATGCCGTGTTGCGCGGGTCTGACCCGAAACAGGCCGATCGCATCGTGCTGGTGACTGGACACTACGACTCGCGAAATAGCGACCCTTTGAACGGCACCGATCCTGCGCCGGGGGCCAATGACGATGGCAGCGGCACGGCGGTGAGCCTGGAATGCGCCCGCGTTCTGAGCAAGGCTGCTAGCAAGCTTAAGTTCCCGGCAACGATCATTTTTCTGACCGTCGCAGGAGAAGAGCAGGGTCTGAACGGCAGCAAGCATTTCGCCCAGATGGCCAAGCAGCAGGGCTGGAAAATCGAAGCCGTTCTGAACAACGACATCGTGGGTGGCAACCTCGGCCCGGGGCAGGATGCGAGCGTAGTGCGCGTGTTTTCCGAAGGGCTGCCGGCAGCGGCGAGCGACGCTGAAATCAAGCGAATTCGAATGCTCGGCGGAGAGAGCGACTCAAATTCGCGCGAACTTGCCCGGTACATCTCCGACGTCGGGCGCTCCTACGATGCCGGAGTGAAGCCGCTTCTGATGTTCCGCCTGGACCGCTTCCTGCGCGGTGGCGACCACTCCGCTTTCAATCAGCATGGCTTCGCTGCCGTGCGTTTCACCGAATTCCGCGAAGACTACAACCATCAACATCAGAACGTTCGCAAAGATGACGCCAGCGGCGTCGAATATGGAGATCTGCCGAAGTTCGTTGACTTCGACTATGTGGCACATGTAGCGCGGCTGAACGCGGCGACCCTGGCCTCGCTGGCATCGGCTCCTGCCCCGTCGACGAATGTAAAAATGCTGACCAAGAACCTCGAAAATGACACGACTTTGACGTGGGAACCTTCGGCCGGCGCGGCCGCCTACGAGGTGGTCTGGCGCTCGACCAACGCGGCCGATTGGGAGTACGTCCAAACGGTCAACAGTGGTACGCGTGCAACTCTGAAGGTTTCGAAGGATAATGTGATATTCGCTGTGCGCGCGGTCGATGCGGCGGGACATCGCAGTTTGCCGGTTGTACCCGAGCCAGAAAGATAGATCGAGAGATAAAGACAATGAGCCGCGGACAAACCATCTCGTTCAGCTTCCCTCCCTTTGCAGGATGGGTTAAGCGCATCATTCTGACCTGCACGGGAATCTACCTGTTTCAGGTGGCGGTGCCTTGGTTTGCCCCGAACGTCGTCCTACAGATGCGGGAGTGGCTGGCATTGATCCCAGTTGACGTCATGCATGGCCGAGTTTGGCAATTGGCGACGTACTCGTTGCTGCACGCTAACTTCAGTCATGTGTTTTTCAACATGCTCACGCTCTGGTTTATTGGCGCCTACTTGGAACGCGACTGGGGATCACGACGGTTCATCGAGTGCTACACGTTCTGCGTAGTGGGCGCCGCGTTAGTAACGATTGTCATTTCCTATACTCATTTCCTAGGGGCGAATCCGGCAATCGCAACAGTGGGCGCGTCCGGCGGAATTTTCGGACTGCTGATGGCCTTTGGAATTCTTTACGCCGATCAGGAAATGTATTTGTTTCCGCTGCCGTTCAGGATCAAGGCCAAATATCTGGTCGGCATTTGGGTCATCGTCGCGATTATTGCGGTTTTTGAGCCATCGCAAGGCGGAGTTGCGGTTTTTGCTCATCTCGGCGGATTGTTTTTCGGCTTCCTTTGGGTGAAGTTCATGCCTTCTCGCGGCATGAGCTATGCGGCATCGGAGCGCTATTTCGGAGTGCGCAACTCTTACTACCGCTGGAAGCGGCGGCGCGCTGCGAGAAAATTCGAAGTCTATATGCGAGATCACGATCGCAAGGTGACCTTCGACGAGCACGGAAACTATGTGCCCCCAGACGACAACGATAAAACGAATGGCGGGTCGAAATCGGGCTGGGTGAACTAGGGCGATCTCACTGCCGAGACGCGGAGAAGCGCTTGTCCTATTCTCTTGTGTGGGGCCGGGGCTTTGCCCCGTCCAAACGGCGCGGGGTCCTGCTTCCACAGTCTAGCTGAACATCTCTTCAAATCTGGCTACGATACTTGCCGGGAGTTCTTGCGCTTGCGCCTTCCCTTTGAACCCCAAATCATGACCCGCGCCTTCCACTTGCATTAATTCGGTTTTGGCTGGGGCTAGCTGCAACGCTTTGGTCATTTCTTCCACGCTGCCGAACGGGTCGCGCGTTCCATGGACGAACAGGCTCGGCGTGCGCAGGTTGGGGAGATGTTGAATGCGAAGCTGCTCAGGCTTACGCGGCGGATGCAGAGGGTAAGAGAGTAACAATAGCCCGGGGGCGAGTTGTGGTTCGGAGGCGCAGAGGATTGTTGCCTGGCGGCCACCGTAGGAGTGGCCGCCAAGATAGATCCGGCCCGTGACACGCTTGCGCAAGGCCGCAACCGCGTTGCGCAGGCCCGCTCGATCGCGTTCCACATTGCCCGGAACGGGCGGGCCGGTTCTCCGCTCCTGGCGGAAGGGGAGATCGCACCGCAGAACCACGTAGCCACGGCCGGCAAAGGTTTCGCTCAGGGCCGCCAGCAGAGGAGCCGCGCAATTCGAGCCCGCGCCATGCGTCACGATCACGCCGTCGCCGTTGGGATTCGCGGGCGAGTGCAGGAAGCCGCATACGGCCGGATCGAGTGAATCATCGCGGAGTTCGGTGATTGAGTTGTTCACGGCGTGGCTGTCGGCCTTCAATTTGCGGTCAGCGAGCTGCGGTTTCCACCCGCGGAGGCACAACTTTTGTGAGACAGCGAGGAAAGAGCATGGCATTGAATTCGGCGCCAATCAGCACTACCAATGAGATCAGGTACATCCAGATAAGCAGCGCAATGCCCACACCGAGCGATCCATAGATGACGCTGTAGTCGGCGTAGTGCTGTAAATACCATCCCAACAATGCGGTCGAGATCAACCACATGGCGGTTGCAAGAACCGCGCCCGGCAAAACGCTGTGCCAGGGTTGCGTGCGGGGCACTGCGTTGTGATAGATAAGCTGGATCACCGCGATGCTGGTCATGATCGCGATGGCCCAGCGGATCGCGCCCCACAACAACAGAATCAAAGGCCCGAATTCATGCCCGATGTGAAACAGAATCCGCGTTTCAATGCGGCTGCCGAAGGCAACCAGGATGGTGGCAAAGGTCAGCGGCAGACCCGCCATCAAAACCAGAGAAATCGCAATCGCACGCTCCTGGAGTAATCCCCAAGTCTTGGGAAGCTGGTAGGCGCGGCGAAAACCATCCATCCAGGAGATGATAACGCCCGAAGCGCTCCAAAGCGTTATCAATGAAGTGGTGATGAGCAGCCCAACCGGGCGGTCCGTACTGCCTCGCAGGTAGGCCAGTACGGTGGCGCTACCTGCCGGCAAGATGGTTCCTAGGGCATAGGAGATTTCGCGGAGGTAGACCTCGCCGCGGTTCAGAGTAGCGAGAATCGAGCCCAGCACCAGCAAGGCCGGGAAAAAAGTGAAAAGGGATGAATAAGCTGAGGCTTTGGCGGTCCCGAAGGCGTCGTGCTCGAAGGCACGCCAGATCGACAGTCGGAACAGACGCCAGAAACGCCCCAGGGCCGGCGCCAACACCAGTCCGCCAGGAACCGGGTCTGGCGCGGCATTGCGGTCCGGAGGTGGTCCTGTAAGGCGCTGTGGTTCCAGTGCTAGAGCCATGGGGTTAAGAAACGCTATTCAAGAAAATCAGGGGCGACTCGCGTCGCCCCTGTCCTGGATTCGTCCCGTTTTACTCCGCGGCGAGTTCTTCGGTCTCGCCTTCGTGCCGCATGAGTTCGAGCGCGCGCTCGGCATCTTCGTAGGCCTGCGACACTTCCTCCTGCACCTTGCTGGCGGCCTCTTCCATCTCCGGAGAGAGACGCACATTGCGGTAATATTCCATGCCGGTACCGGCGGGAATCAAGCGGCCCACGATCACATTCTCCTTCAGGCCGCGCAGATGATCGACCGCTCCTTGAATGGAAGCCTCGGTAAGCACGCGCGTTGTCTCCTGGAAGGAGGCAGCGGAGATAAACGAATCGGTGGAAAGCGATGCCTTGGTGATACCGAGCAGCAACGGTCGCCCAGTGGCCGGTTTGCCACCGTTGGCGATGGCACGCTCGTTCTCTTCGTGGAAGCGAAATTTGTCCACTTGCTGTTCGAGGAGGAACTGAGTGTCACCTACATCTTCTACCTTCACCCAGCGCATCATCTGGCGGACGATCACTTCGATGTGCTTGTCCGAAATGTTCACGCCTTGCAAGCGGTAGACTTCCTGGATTTCGTTCACCAAGTAAGACTGCAGCTCCTTTTCACCGAGCACGGCCAGAATGTCGTGCGGGTTGAGCGGGCCGTCCATCAGCGGTTCACCCGCCCGGACGCGCTCGCCTTCCTGCACATTGATGTGAACGCCGCGAGGAACGGAATATTCTTTTTCCGTGCCGTTGTCGGCAGCCACGTAGAGTTTGCGCTGTCCTTTGGCAACCTCGCCGAAGCGCACTACGCCATCGATTTCGCTGATGACGGCCGTCTCGCGCGGCTTGCGCGCCTCGAACAATTCGACCACGCGCGGCAGACCACCCGTGATGTCCTTGGTCTTCGTTGTTTCGCGCGGGATCTTGGCCAGCACGTCGCCCGGAAACACCGTGTCGCCATCCTGCACCATGAGGTGAGCTCGCGAAGGCATCAAGTATCGCTTGCTTGCCTTGCCCTTGATTACGATTGCCGGCTGGCGCTTTTCGTCGGGCGAATCCGCCACCACGTGACGCGACAGACCGGTGACTTCGTCGACTTCTTCGTGCAGCGTGATGCCATCCTGCAAGTCCTTGAATTGCGCAGTGCCGCCAATTTCCGTAAGGATGGCAAAGGTGTACGGATCCCACTCGACGAGAGCTTCGCCGAGCTTGACCGGACCGCCTTCCGCGACCTTGACCTTGGCGCCATACACGACCGCATAGCGCTCGCGTTCGCGACCCTTCTCGTCCACGACTGCGATCGAACCCTGGCGATTCATGACTACCAGGTCTCCAGTCTTGGACTTCACGGTCTGCAAGTTGACGAAGCGCACGATACCGTTGCTCTTGGCATCGAGGCGCGATTGTTCCGAAACTCGCGACGCTGTGCCTCCGATGTGGAAGGTACGCATGGTGAGCTGGGTTCCAGGTTCGCCGATAGACTGCGCCGCGATCACGCCGGTAGCCTCGCCGAGTTCGACCAAGCGCCCCGAAGCCAGATTACGGCCGTAGCACATGACGCAAACGCCGCGCTTCGACTCGCAGGTAAGCACCGAGCGAATCTTCACCCGCTCGATACCGGCAGCCTGAATCGCGCCCGCCAGATCCTCGGTGATCTCGTGATTCACATCGACCACGACCTGGCCTTCATAGTCCTTGATCTTTTCGAGCGACACGCGGCCCACGATACGGTCGCGCAGCGGTTCGATGATTTCGCCGGCTTCGACGATACCGGAGACGAAAATTCCGTCCACGGTGCCGCAGTCATATTCGCTGATGATCACGTCCTGCGCGACGTCCACCAGACGCCGCGTCAGGTAGCCCGAGTCGGCGGTCTTGAGAGCCGTATCGGCCAGACCCTTGCGCGCGCCGTGGGTCGAGATGAAGTATTCGAGCACGGTCAAACCTTCACGGAAGTTGGCCGTGATCGGAGTCTCGATAATTTCGCCCGTCGGTTTTGCCATCAGTCCGCGCATTCCGGAGAGCTGACGGATCTGTTGTTTCGATCCGCGGGCGCCCGAATCGGCCATGACATAAATCGGGTTGAGTTCGCCTTCTTTATCCCGTTTCTGCATCTGGCCAAACATTTCATCGGCAACTTTCTCCGTAATGGCCGACCAGATTTCAATGACCTTGTTGTAGCGTTCGCCGTTGGTGATCGCACCGTCCAGGTACTGCTGCTGCACGTTGATCACCTGCTTGTCGGCGTCTTTCACCAGGGTCTTCTTGTTGTCAGGAATCACCATGTCATCGATACCGATGGAGAGGCCGGCGCGCGTGGCATAACGGAAGCCCAGCGACTTGATCTCATCGAGCATCTTGACCGTGACTTCGAGGCCGAACCGCAGATAGCAGTAATTGACCAACTGGCCGACGCCCTTCTTCTTGAGCAGCCCGTTGATGTAGGGCATGGCCACATTGACCCCAGGCACATCCTTGGGCAAATGGTCGTTCAGGATGGCGCGGCCGACGGTCGTGTTCAAGTACTCGCGCTTAAGGTTGATGGGCTCGGTATGGTTCACGTCCTGATCGTCGTAGGCTTGTGTCAGGTCGATGACTTCGCCGGTGTAGCGCAGACGAATCGGGGTGAGCGTTTCCACCTCACCCATTTCGAGTGCGATCACGACTTCGTCAATATTCGCAAACGAACGGCCTTCGCCCTTGGCACCGGGTTTCGCTTTGGTCAGATAGTAGAGGCCGAGCACCATGTCCTGCGTGGGCACGGTGATGGGCTGGCCTGACGCCGGCGACAGGATGTTGTGCGAAGACAGCATCAGAACGCTGGCTTCTACCTGCGCCTCGGGCGAAAGCGGAATATGTACCGCCATCTGGTCGCCGTCGAAGTCGGCGTTGAACGCCGTGCATACCAGCGGATGGATCTTGATCGCCTTGCCTTCCACCAGCACCGGCTCAAAAGCCTGAATGCCCAGGCGATGGAGCGTAGGCGCGCGGTTCAGCATGACCGGATGGTCTTTGATTACTTCTTCCAGAATGTCCCAGACGATCGGTTCCTGCTGCTCCACCATTTCTTTTGCCTGCTTGATAGTGGTGCAGTTTCCGGTTTGTTCGAGCCTGTGGTAAATGAACGGCTTGAACAACTCGAGCGCCATCTTCTTCGGCAAACCGCACTGATGCAATTTGAGTTCGGGGCCAACCACAATCACCGAACGTCCCGAGTAGTCCACGCGCTTCCCGAGCAGGTTCTGGCGGAAGCGTCCCTGCTTGCCCTTCAACGTGTCGGAGAGCGACTTCAGCGGCCGGTTATTGGCGCCACGCAGAACACGCCCGCGGCGTCCGTTATCGAACAGGGCGTCGACCGCTTCCTGCAGCATGCGCTTCTCGTTGCGCACGATAACTTCGGGAGCGTGCAGGTCCATCAGCTTCTTCAACCGGTTGTTGCGGTTGATGACGCGGCGATAAAGGTCGTTCAAATCGGAAGTGGCGAAGCGTCCGCCATCCAGTGGAACCAGTGGGCGCAGTTCCGGTGGAATCACCGGGAGCACATCGAGAATCATCCATTGTGGCTTGTTGCCGCTCCTGCGGAAGGCCTCGACCACTTTCAGCCGCTTGGCATACTTCAGGCGCTTCTGCAGCGAGGTTTCGTGCTTCATCTTCTCGCGCAGTTCGGCGGCCAGCGAATCGACCTCAATGCGCTTGAGAAGTTCCTTGATCGCTTCCGCGCCCATCATGGCTTTGAAGCCGGCGGGGCGGTATTGCTGATCGAGTTCGCGGTACTTGGCTTCGTCCTTGATGACTTCGCGTTCTTTTACGGGAGAGTCGCCGGGATCGACGACCACGTAGGCCTCGAAGTACAGAATCGCTTCCAGATCGCGCAGGGAAATGTCGAGCAGATGCCCGATGCGGCTGGGCAGCCCCTTGAAGAACCACACGTGCGAACACGGCGAAGCCAGCTCGATGTGCCCCAGTCGCTCGCGGCGGACTTTTGACAGCGTGACTTCCACGCCACACTTGTCGCAGATCACGCCGCGATGCTTCATGCGCTTGTACTTGCCGCAGAGACATTCCCAGTCCGTGACTGGGCCGAAAATGCGCGCGCAGAACAAGCCATCGCGCTCCGGCTTGAAAGTGCGGTAGTTGATGGTTTCCGGCTTGGTCACTTCCCCATGCGACCAGCTCCGAATCTTTTCCGGGGACGCCAAGCTGATGCGAATGGCATCAAAGTCAGCCACCGGATTTGCCATATCGAACGGGCTCGAACGAAACATGTTCCTCCGCTTTCCTACGGCTGTACGCCGCCGTACGCGGCTCTTAAGAACAGTCGCTAGTCGTTAGTCGCTAGCGAAATCTCTGACCCGGAAGCCCAAGAGCGAGGACTACGGGTCTATTCCCAAAACTGAGTCGGCCTGCTAGCCGCGAACGACCAACGACTGGCGACCAACGACTAATCTGCTGCCACCGCCACCGGCTTCTTCTCCGTGGCCTTGATCAACTCGACATCCAGGCACAGCGCCTGCAATTCGCGAATCAGCACGTTGAACGACTCGGGGACGCCCGGCTCCATCGCGGCCTCACCTTTGACGATGGCCTCGTAGATTTTGGTGCGCCCGTACACGTCGTCCGACTTCGCGGTCAGCAGTTCCTGCAGGATGAACGCCGCGCCGTATGCTTCGAGAGCCCAGACTTCCATTTCTCCGAAGCGCTGGCCTCCGAACTGCGCCTTGCCACCCAGCGGTTGCTGCGTGATCAGCGAGTACGGCCCGATGGAACGCGCATGAATCTTGTCGTCCACCAGATGCGACAGTTTCAACATGTAGATGTAGCCGACCGTGACCGGCTGTTCAAACTTCTCGCCCGTCATGCCGTCGCGCAGGGTGGTCTTGCCCGAAGTGGGCAAGCCCGCGCTCTCCAGCAACGCTTTGATTTCTGTCTCGCGGGCGCCATCGAATACGGCTGACCCCATGAATACGCCCTTCTTCAATGTGGGGGCCAACGCTTCGAGCTCATCTTCACTCATGTCGGCGATGGTGTCCGCCAGCACCGTGTCCTTGAACAAAGCTTTGAGGTCGCGGCGGATGGCGTCATTACGAGTGTTCTGCTTCAGCAACTCGCCAATCTTCAGACCGAGTTCATAACCTGCCCATCCGAGGTGAGTTTCAAGAATCTGTCCCACATTCATACGGCTGGGCACGCCGAGCGGGTTCAGGACGATCTCGACCGGCGTTCCATCCTCGAGGTATGGCATGTCTTCTTCCGGCAGAATGCGCGCGATCACGCCCTTGTTGCCGTGGCGTCCGGCCATTTTGTCGCCGACACTCAGCTTGCGCTTCATGGCAATGTAGACCTTCACCAGCTTGATCACGCCCGGCGGCAGTTCATCGCCCTTGGTCAGCTTCTCTTTTTTTTCGTTGACGATCTTCTTGAGCACGTCGATCTGGCGCGAGGTCATTTCCTCGATCTCGTCGATCTGCTCGTTCACCCGCGGGTCCTTATCGGCATACTTGATCCGCTTCAGGTTGCGGGTTGAGATGCGCTCGATCGCGTCGCGGTCCAGAATCGTGTCCTTGGTCAGCAACCGCTTGTTGGTGCGTTCGTCGTGCAGATCGGCTTGCACTTCCTTGCCGCCCAGCAAGCCCTCCAAACGCTTCAGGCGCTCATCGGTCAGAATTCGGATTTCATCCGAAAGGTTCTTTTCCAGCTTTGCGATTTGATTTGCTTCGATCGCCTTGGCGCGCTCGTCCTTCTCCTGGCCCTTGCGCGAGAAGATCTTCACGTCCACCACGATGCCTTCAATTCCAGGCGGGCAGTAGAGTGAAGCGTCGCGTACGTCGCCGGCTTTTTCGCCGAAGATCGCGCGCAGCAGTTTCTCTTCCGGCGTGAGCTGAGTTTCACCCTTTGGCGTAACTTTGCCGACGATGATATCGCCCTGCTTGATGCCGGCGCCGATGCGGATCACGCCCGCTTCGTCCAGATTTCGCAGCGTGGATTCACTTACGTTCGGAATGTCGCGCGTCACTTCCTCGGGGCCCAGCTTCGTATCGCGGGCTTCGAGTTCGAACTCTTCGATGTGAACCGAAGTGTAGTAATCCTCCTTCACCATCTTTTCCGAAACGAGGATTGCGTCTTCGAAGTTGTAACCACGCCATGGCATAAACGCCACCAGCACGTTGCGTCCCAGCGCCAACTCGCCAAAGTCGGTGCACGGACCGTCGGCAATCACTTGTCCCTTCACCACCCGCTGGCCTTTCTTCACGATCGGCTTCTGGTTGATGCAGGTGTTCTGATTCGAGCGCTTAAACTTGGTGAGCTGGTAAATGTCGCTGCCCACTTCTCGCGAAAGCTGCATTGGATGATGCTCGCCCTCGACCCGAACGATGATGCGTTCGGAATCGACCGAATCGATGATTCCATTGCGACGAGCCAGCACGACCGCACCCGAGTCGCGCGCAGTAACGCCTTCCATCCCCGTTCCCACAATCGGAGCCTGCGCCCGCAACAGTGGTACCGACTGGCGTTGCATGTTCGCGCCCATCAGCGCCCGGTTCGCGTCGTCGTGCTCAAGGAAGGGTACGAGCGAAGCGGCGACCGAAACCAGCTGCTTCGGGCTGACGTCGACGTAATCCACTTCATCGCGATTCACGAGCACGAAGTTACCTGCCTTGCGGGCGTTGACCAGTTCGCCGGCGATGCGGCCCTTGTCGTCCAGTTCGATGTTGGCCTGTGCGATGGTGTGGCGGTCTTCTTCCCACGCGGAGAGATAAAAGGAAAACGGCTCGACCTCGACCGGCTTCTTGCGCCGTTCTTTGAGATCGGCGTTGATCTTTTCCATCTCGCTCTTCTCGACGTAGTCGCCGACTTTGTAACTGCTGTCGCCGGCGTTGACGACGATGACGTAGTCGACCACGCGCGCATTCTTTACCTTGCGGTATGGCGACTCGATGAAGCCGTAGTCGTTGATTCGCGCAAAGCAGCTCAACGACGAAATCAGTCCGATGTTCGGACCTTCCGGCGTTTCAATCGGGCAGATACGCCCGTAGTGTGTCGGGTGGACGTCGCGAACTTCGAATCCAGCCCGTTCGCGAGACAGCCCTCCCGGCCCGAGGGCCGACAAACGCCGCTTGTGCGTGATTTCCGACAGCGGATTCGTTTGATCCATGAACTGCGACAACTGTGACGATCCGAAGAACTCGCGAATCGCGGCCATCACTGGTTTAGCGTTGACCAGATCGTGCGGCATCGCCGTCGACATTTCCTGGTACACACTCATCTTTTCCTTGATCGCGCGCTCCATGCGGACCAGGCCGATGCGGAACTGGTTTTCCAGCAATTCGCCAACCGCGCGCACCCGGCGATTGCCCAGGTGATCGATATCGTCCACTGCGCCGATGTTTTTGCGCAGCTTAAGCAGATACTTGATCGTCGCGTAAAAATCCGTGGGATCGAGTGTGCGCTGTTCCAGGCTTGTAGCCTCCTGGTTTTCAAACAGCTTGATGTTGAACTTCAACCGGCCCACGCGCGAGAAGTCATACTTGCGTGGATCGAAGAACATGCCTTGGAACAATGCCGTCGCCGTGTCAAGAGTCGGCGGATCGCCGGGACGCAGCTTGCGATAAATCTCGATCAGGGCTTCCGATGGCGTCGCAACCGAATCGCGGCGCAGCGTCTGGCTGATCACCGTGCCCACGTCGTCGCGCTCAGGAAAGAACACGCTCATCTCGATCACGCCCGATTCCAGTATCTTTGCCACCTTGTCGGCCGTGATTTCAGAGTTCGCCTCGAGCAAAACTTCACCAGTCGTGGTGTCGACGATGTCGCTCGCCGCCCACGCCCCTTCGAGGTCGCTTGTGTCCACCTCGATCTCGGTGATCTTAGCCTTCTGAATTTCCTTCAGGGTCGCAGGGCTGATCTTGCGGCCGGAGTGTGCCACTTCGTCGCCCGACTTCGACTTGATGCTGTGCGCCAGCTTCATGCCCAGCAGATTCGTAGGCTTGTCGCTCACGGGATCCAGCGTCCAAAAAAGCTTCTTGTCGCGGACAACCAGGCGGTCAGTCGTGTAGAACGTCTTCAAAATGTCTTCGCCGGAACGCAGGCCGAGGGCGCGCAGGAAAATCGTGCCCAAGAACTTGCGCTTGCGGTCGATGCGCACGTACAGCACGTTCTTCTGGTCGTACTCGAACTCAACCCATGAACCGCGGTAGGGAATGATCTTTCCCAAGAAGTAAGTGCGGTTAGCCGCCGTCTCGAAAAACACTCCAGGCGAGCGGTGCAACTGGCTGACAATGACGCGCTCGGTACCATTGATGATGAACGTGCCGTTCTGCGTCATCAGCGGGACGTCGCCGAAGAAAACCTCTTGCTCCTTGATATCGCGGATGGAACGATTGCCCGCCTCATCCTTGTCCCAGATGGTGAGCCGCATCGTAACTTTGAGCGGCGCGGAATAGGTCATGCCGCGCTCTTCGCACTCCGCCACGTCATACTTCAACTGCAGCCCAACTGGATCGCCGCACTTGTTGCAAAAGTCGGGGGTGTTCGCGTTGTAGGTGCCGCATTTATGGCAGAGAACGTCGCCGGGATGGAACGGATCCGTAATCACCGTCGATCCGCAACTCTTGCAAGTCGTGCGCAGGTGATGGAGCCCCTTCAAGTGGCCGCACTTGCACTCCCAGTTGCCAATCGCGAAGTCGACAAACTCAAGCTGGGAAACATTGCGGAAGTCAGTGATCGGAAACACCGACTGAAATACCGCCTGCAGCCCGCCGTCTTCACGCTCGCTGGGCAGTTTGTCCATCTGCAGGAAGCGGTCATAGGAGCGCTTCTGAACCTCGATCAGGTTCGGGATCTGGATGGTTGCTGGAATCTTGGAAAAATCGAAACGTTTGCGATGGATATTGTGCTTTGGCATTCTCTGGAACTCCTGCTTTCAGGCAGCCTGGGGCTGCAATACAGCGCGGAATGAGGGGCGCGAAAAAGTCGCGCCGAAATACTGCTAGCGGGCGGTGTACGCGGAGAAAAGACATAGGCCCCCGCAAGGACAAGTTCGTCCGCGGGCGCCGTGTGCGACGCTTACTCTTGAATAACTTGTAAAATTCCGCGCCAGTTCAAAAGGCCTGTTTCCGTCCCGCCGCCCGCGGGACCGGCTGCCATACTTCTATTCCAGCGACCCTGTTCCGCTTCCTGGGTCTATTTGGAGGATGCGGGTCGCCGTCGCCTCACAGTGAAGCCAAGGTAAGCGGGTCATTACATTAGATATTAACACCACTCCCCAGGATTCAGCTACTGTTCGGTCAAATAATTGCAAGTGGTGGCGATTGGCGGGCGTCCGAGCCCGCCGCCACCATCCTGAGCGAAGCGAAGGACCTCTTCGCCCGAGCTACTTGACTTCGACAACCGCACCCGCTTCGGTGAACTTTTTCTTGATCGTCTCGGCTTCGTCTTTCGAAACACCTTCCTTGATGCTCTTGGGAGCGCCGTCCACCAGGTCCTTTGCCTCTTTCAGGCCAAGGCTGGTGACCTCGCGTACTGCCTTGATTACATTGATCTTGTTGGCTCCAACCTCTTTCAGAACGACGGTGAACTCCGTCTTTTCTTCTGCCGGAGCGGCCGCGCCACCCGCCGCCGCACCGCCGGCAACCATCACCGGGGCCGCTGCCGCCGCCGAAACGCCCAGACGCGATTCCAGTTTCTTCACCAGCTCCGCCGCTTCCAGCAACGACAGGCCAACGATCGACTCTTCCAACTGCTGTAGATCTGCCATGTGAATCTCTCCGCCTTATGTAAGATTTGCGATTTCGCCATCGTTTGGCCAGGTTTCCAATGCGACCAGGTCTTCAATTCCAGCGCCAGACAACGCCCGAATTTCCGACCGCGCCACCCCGAGCTTCACGATAGCTAAATCTTTTTTCGAGCAGCATTGCTGCTCAGAAACTTTCGTCGATGGAGTGCCGGGCGTCGTCGCCCGGCCACCACAGAGGCTTATGCCTCTCTGAATTTTTTCTGCTCCACGCCCTGGCCGACGACCACCGCCAGGTTCCGCCCAACCGCATTCATCGCCGTCACCAGGCGTTGCGACGGAGCGTTCAACAGGAACAGCAGTTTCGAGTAAAGCTCTTCCTTCGACGGCATGGTGGCCAGCGATTCGATCTCCTTGACCGAAATCAAGCGGCCTTCAACCACCCCGGCCTTGAAGCTGAATGCCGGATTATCCTTGACGTATTTCGCCAGCGCCTTCGCCAGAGCCACCGGATCGCCTTCCGTGTAAGCGATCGAAGTCACGCCCTGAAGGTTCTTCAGCGCTTCCTCAACTTTGGTGCCCTTACCGGCGCGCTCCGCCAAAGTGTTCTTCACCACGCGATACTTCGCCCCGGTTGGACGCAATGCCTTGCGCAATTCGAAATCCTGCGTCACCGTCAGCTTGGAGTAGGTGGCCACGATCATGCTCGAAGCGTGCTTAAGCTCGCCACCCAACTTCTCAACCTGCGCAATTTTCTTAGCTCTAGTAACCGCCATACCTAAGCCTTTCAAATCTTGTGTGGTGACGGGGCTCTGCCCCGTCCAGCCGGACAAAGCCCGGCAGCTTTGCGCAACTATGCCTTAGCCGCAACCTCGATCGGAGTCGTATCCAGCGAGATCCCTGGCCCCATGCTCGAACTCAGGTAGCAGGCTTTGATGTATTTGCCCTTGGCCACCGAAGGCTTCGCCTTGATCACGCTCGAAATCAGCGTGGTTGCATTGTCGATCAACTTGTCCGGCGAAAACGAAATCTTTCCCACCGGCACATGAACCAGCGCCGTCTTGTCGGTGCGGAACTCGACCTTGCCGGCCTTGACCTCCTGTACAGCACGAGCAACATCCATGGTGACCGTGCCCGTTTTCGGATTGGGCATCAGTCCCTTCGGTCCAAGAACCTTGCCCAGACGGCCGACCGATTTCATCATGTCGGGTGTCGCAATCAGCGCGTCGAAGTCGGTCCAGTTCTCTTTCGTGATCTTCTCGACCATGTCTTCGCCGCCCACAAAATCGGCGCCCGCCGCTTCGGCCTCGCGAACTTTTTCGCCGGTTGCGATGACGAGAACTTTTTTCGACTTCCCCAGTCCATGCGGAAGCACCACCGTGCCCCGCACCATCTGATCGGCATGCTTCGGATCGACGCCCAGCCGCAAAGTCACTTCGACCGTCTCGTCGAATTTTGCGTATTTCACTTTCTGCAGAAGTGGAACCGCTTCCTGCAGCGTATAGGGCCGCGGCTCAACTGCCTTCCGCGACTTTTCAATATTCTTGCCTGACTTTTTCATTCTCACCTCAGTCTCCCACCGCCGCTTCGTTGTTCCGAAGAACCGTGGTGTTTTCGACTAACACTTCGAAACTCTATCCAACCACGTCAATCCCCATTGATCGCGCCGTACCGCGCACGCTCTTGATAGCGGCATCGACCGACGCGGCGTTCAGATCCGGCATCTTCTGCTTCGCAATGTCCTCGACCTGTTTCAGCGTCACCTTGCCGACCTTATCTTTATTCGGAGCGCCCGATCCCTTGGCGATGCCGGCCGCGCGCTTCAGCAACACCGACGCCGGCGGCGTCTTGGTGATAAACGTGAACGAGCGGTCGCTGTAGACTGTGATCACGACCGGAACAATCAATCCTTCAAGTTCTTTCTGCGAGGTGCGCGCATTAAACTGCTTGCAGAACTCCATGATGTTGACCTGCGCCTGCCCCAGCGCCGGTCCCACCGGAGGCGCCGGCGTGGCCTTCCCGGCCGCAATCTGCAACTTTACCGAACCTGTAGCTTTTTTGGCCATGATGCCTTTCCCAATTTACAAAAAATCTATGCGACCTTTTCTACCTGCCCAAATTCCAATTCCACCGGAGTGGAACGGCCGAAGATGGTAACCATCACTTTCAAAGTCTCGCGATCCTCGTTCACGTCATCGACCACGCCTGTAAATGTCGCGAACGGACCTTCGCCGATGCGCACCGTCTCGCCCTTCTCGAATTTAACCTTGAGCTTCGGCTTCTCCCGGCTGTCGGCAACTTTATAAACAATGTGATTGACTTCCTCTTCCGAAAGCGGAGTCGGCTGCTGTCCGGTTCCCACAAATCCCGTCACCCGCGGCGTCGACTTCACGACGTGCCAGACATGATCGTCCATGTCCATCTCCACCAGCACGTAGCCGGGATAGAACATGCGTTCCGAGGTGTACTTCTTACCGCCACGGACTTCGGTGACTGACTCGGTTGGAATGAGCACCTTGCCAATTTTGTCTTGCAACCCGAAAGCCTGCACGCGCGACTCGAGCGACTCCCGCACCTTGCGTTCGAATCCCGAATAGGCGTGGATAATGTACCACTTCATATTCGGATTGCGCGGGGGCTCGCCGCCCGGAACGGTTTCCGCCGGCGGAGCTGGTGCTTGCTGGCTCTCTTGACCCATAACTGCAGCGCTTTCGTTCTTTTCTTTGTCCGTAACTTTATCCGTATCCGGCATTCAGTTGCTTCTTTCGCTCGCGGCCTAATGGCGCGAGAAATAATGCAGCATCCGCTCCAGGCTGTTGCTGATCGCCAGATCCACCAGCCAGAAATAAAACGCAAAGAGAAACACGGTGATGATCACCACCGTCGTCGTTGCCTGCACCTCCTTGCGCGTGGGAGACGTGACTTTCTTCATCTCCGTGCGAACGTCGTTGTAAAAGGACTTGATGCGTTCCGGCCAGGACCGCAAACTGGTTACAACCGCGTTTTGTTCTACCGCTGTCGCCATACTTCCCGCTTTCCTCGACTACTCCCTCTCGGGCCTCAACTCTGGCAGGGGCGGAGGGATTCGAACCCCCAAGTTCGGTTTTGGAGACCGACAGTTTAACCGTTGAGCTTACGCCCCTACAAACAGCTCTCAGCTGTCAGTTCTCAGCTGTCAGTTCTCAGTTAAACCCCTGACAGACTGACTTCTGACTACTTCACTTCTTTGTGCGATGTGTGCTTGCGGCACCGGCTGCAGAACTTCTTTAGTTCTAGACGGTCCGGTGTCGTTTTGCGGTTCTTGGTCTTCGAGTAGTTCCGCTCTTTGCAATCACCGCACTGCAACGTAATAATCTCTCTGGGCATTGCTCACTCCCTGTCTCTCAAACTCTTCCTTTTGTTGGGACGGGGCTTTGCTCCGTCCAGGCGGGGGGAGCCCCGCCGCCACACTCTTACTGAATAATCTCCGCGATCGTTCCAGCGCCCACCGTATGCCCGCCTTCGCGAATCGCGAACCGCAAGCCCTTTTCCATGGCCACCGGCGTGATCAACTCGATCACCAGGCTTACGTTGTCTCCCGG